>DVJY01000008.1 GCA_018716485.1 Candidatus Scybalocola faecipullorum | reverse complement strand
CTAGCTTTCGTTATCATTCCCGTTTTACTTTGGTTTTTGTTCTTAAAAATTCTACTTAAAGCCGCCAGATCTTCGATCTGCCGGTCGCGGACATTTTGTCAATACGCCTTGCGGCGCATTTCGTGCTTTTCACAAACTTCCATCACCAAGCAAGCTTGATGCCGTCCGTTTGTTCAAACCACTCCGCACGCTCTGCGTGCTGCCAAAATTGTCTTCGCGAAAATTTTCGGGATTATCTTATTATTCAGTTATCAATGTTGTGTTGTTGTCTTTTCTCTTATCAGCGACAACTCACTTAGTTTATCACATCTTCGAGCGTTTGTCAACAACTTTTTTATTTTATTTTTTTGACTCAGCTTATCTAATTTATCACATTTATAAGCATTTGTCAATCTTTTCTGTCGTTCTCGCCGACAGCTTTGATAGAATATCATACCTTCAAACAGTTGTCAACAGTTTTTTCAAATTTTTTTAATAAATTTTTGAGGCATAAATTTTCTATATTCAAATCAATAACTTCCCTATAACCATGCGGATTACGGAATCGGTCCGACGGCTGCTTGTCGGGTGTATCGTTCAAAAGGGGCCGTCCACTTTAGTGCGACCGCCCCTCTTTGCTTACCCGAAAATCATCTTCGTTATGTTCATAATAATTACCAACAAATAATTATTATTATAAATAAAACTCAATATAATACTTTCATTAATCTGCCTGAATATTTCAACGCCCCATTGAGTCGATGCAAAAATAGTGACGATGATGAAAAAGAACCATATTGTCATCAGACCATTCACTGCACCAAACAGCAAACCGCCGAGACGATTTAAACTATGAAGCACAGGAAGCGATGCCGCAGCTTCCAAACACCATTCGATAATTTTCAAAATAATAAATGCCAGAATAAAAATTCCCACAAACGCTATTGCTTTGAGAATCATCATACTTATGTAATCACTGATGTAAGCCGCGAAGTCATCTATGCCCATGGCCTCGTAGATTTTGCTGTTATTATTTTCAATCAGCGTCTCTTTAATGCCGTCAGGCAGCGGCAGATTATTAATAGCATCAATCTGCTCTGTAACCTGTGCTGTTTCATCCGGTATTTCACTGCTGATCACACGCTCTACCTGCTGATTTACCGCATTATATAACGGTGTTGTCTGTAAGAAATTTGCCGCATAGGAGGAGCCAAATGCGGCAACTGCCAGTGCGGCAAAAATAATAAATGTTGAAAACACCGTTCTTATTAAGCCCTTTCTTAATCCGTTAAGCATTGCAAATATAAGTAAACAAATGACTATAATAAAAACAATATTCATAAACTGCCTTCCTTCAAATAGTATTTTAGTAAGTTAACCGTATTTCCTGAATTTCAGATTCATCGATCAGAATATATTCATTTCTTGCTTCCTTCGGAAGAATATTATAAATACGTCTGTCAAATGTATATCTGAACTTTTCTTTACCCCGATAAGTCATTATCAGGCAGTCGTAATCATTATACATAATAATCTCATCTGCAGAGCAGGTAATTTCGTGATATTCAAAATCAAAATCCTGTTCCAAATAAAGCGCTCCGCCGCTGGTATACACTCTCATGGTATACAGACTTGTATCGCTGTCATCTCCCGTCTCAGATGTCTGCAGCGCAATTTCGTCGGCGGCACTTTCCGATGTCTGCCCGCTTTCAGTCTCCTGATCCTGTGTTTCTGCCTGCTGCGAATCTGTATTTCTAAATACAAATCCTATATACTGCTCATTGTAAAAAACACTTCTGATTTCTTCATCAAATGTTTGAGAAAATACTTCAGCCGGTGTATCATCTTCCATAGAATAAATCTTGAATCCGCTGTCGCCGAAAGTCACCATCGTATTATTATTAATAAAATCTATTTTCGGAATAACCATATCCGAATCAAAACTTCCGGCCACATTGCCCTGTGCACTCTGGACAGCATTTCCAAATTTATAAAAGACAAGCCGTGTGGAAATCTCTCCATTATTGACAACCATATAGCTGACAGCAAGTTTTGTACCATCTTCAGATAAGGCAAAATCCATAGGATAACCTGTCTGTGAAATAGAAACACGGATATCCACAAGCCGGTTGCCCTGAGTATCATACATATTAATGTAATTCACATCCGATGCGGATAAAATAACCGCCACAACACCCTGCTCCGATATATCCACATTGCTGATCGGATACGTTGCATCAATGACAGAAATCTGTCCTGCATGATTAAATACACGGATTTGATTGGAACCGATATCCGCAATAGCCATATACTCGCCGCATGATGCAATCTGTGCATTGGACATTTCAAATGTCTGATCCCAAATTGTCTCTCCGCTGCCGTCTGTATATGAAGCGCCATCTTTACTGTATCTCAACAGACTGTTGCCAATTACCTGATAATTAATAGAAGCATCATCATTTTGATCAATCACTTCTAAAACTCTGTAATTGTGATATCCCAGGTTCATTCTTACTACAGCAATGACACCCAAAATCACAAATAAAATAATGCCGCAGTATATAATCAGCCACTTTCGCGCCTTTTTATCACCTGCCTGAACATTCTCTATAAAATTAGACCATCTTAATTTTAATTTATTCAGCATGCGCACGTCTCTTTCTGTATTTTTATCGTCTTTTGCAATGTCGTTTCTATTATAACGCATTTTATCCGATATGGCACTATAAAATTTATTAAGTTTTCTTCATCTCTCCGCGCACAAGCACAAAAGTCTCTGATTACGGCAACGTAATCGTCATTCCCGGATAAATCATATCGGCATCTTCAATGCCGTTTATCCTGCAAATCTCATTGACATATGCAAGACTATTGTAAAATCTGCGGCTGATTCCCGCCAGAGTGTCTCCGTCAGCTACTGTATAGCTTGTCCCGGCAATCGCTGTCGGCTGCATTGTCGACTGAGCGCTATCCGAATCCGCCTCATTTTGCGCGTCGCTTTCAGACTCAGATGCTTCTGATGTTTCCTCGGAATCAGACGCCTCTTCTTTCCGTGTCTCCCCATCTGTACTTTCAGCTTCTCCTGCGTCATCCTGCGCAGTCTCTACAGGAATTGTCCCTTCCAATGCCCCGGCATTGACCGGTGTCTCCCTGATCTTTTGATTTTCGCGCTGTACCACAAGCGCCCCTGCTGCCACAATGACAAGAAAGACCGCCATCGATGCATATTTCGTCATCTTATTCATTGTCATCCGGGACCTTTTTCGTGTTTCCTGAGTTTTTTGGTTTTTTGATGCCGAAGAAATATCTGCATTCACATCCTTTTCCCTTTTATCCGTCCCGTCAGGTCTGTCCTCCTGCAAAGATACCTGCTTCGATTCAATCATATAATTCTGCATAGCTTCATTGCGGTCATAGTAAATGTAATACCCGTCCTGACGCACAAGCTCCCCGCGGCGATAGATATAAAATGCCTCATCATCGTCGACAGGGTCTGAAACAAACAGAGTTTTGCCTTCTCCCGGAAAATTATCCACATGAATCTTTGTAATTTTTTCAGTTATCCTCAATGATTTCCCCGGCCTTGTTAAAAACCAGCCCACAACCTTTGCTTCTCCAAAATATTTTTTAATATCATCATATATTTTTGACCATATACTGCTCGTAAATCCGATATGCTCATCCTGTATATTGACCTGCTCTACAGCAATCGCGCCATGAATAAAAACGACTGCGCTTTCTTCATCGAGCACCATATCGCCCAGCAATATGGCAAGACGTTCTTCAAGAGGTGATTCCTGTGCAATTTGGTTGATGTAAGTCACTACATAGTCCTCTACATAAATTTTAATCTGACTGTCCGGCCTGCCCACCTGCCGAATATTTTTTGGCAGCTTCAGGCGGCTTTTGCTTTCATCATATTTAATTTCTACCATAGCCTCACCTTCCGGTGTCAGCATATCATATAAGTTCAAATTTATTTATCAAAACATGTCACTGCAAACTTTAAATCGTTCCGGTTTTTTCGGGTTTTCATGCGCTTTTTCTGAATTTATTTTTAATGTTTATTTCCTGTTGGAACGGATATACTTTAAAAGAAACTATTTTGGGAGTTAGATATATGACTGGATTATTGCAGCAGCGCCGATATTACTGGGTCAATTCCAAAGAATCGCAGGCACATCAATCATTCTGCGAATATTTTTCAGAAGTATTAACTAAAAAGATTATTACAGCAGCGTCGCCGCTTGTTTTTTTATGTATCGGCACGCCTCTGATCGCAGGCGATACCCTTGGGCCGCAGACCGGAAGCCGGCTTGTCAAAAAAGGCATCCCCAATGTGTTTGGAACTATGGAAAATCCGGTACATGCTGAAAACATCGAATTTTACCGAAAAGTTATTAAAGCCGTTTATCACAGACCTGCAATCATTGCTATTGACGCCGCCATAGGCAGCAAATCTCAGGAAGGCTTCATTACTCTGAGAAACGGCGCACTCAAACCCGGCAGCGGTCTGGGAAAAAGAATACCACCTATAGGGAATATAGAAATTACCGGTATTTTTGAAAATATAGAAAAAGATGCCTCGTGGCACCTTTCAAAGAATTTAAGCCGTATTATCTCAGACGGCATCGAAGATTTTATTATGAATTCACTTTTTTGACATGTTTTGTACACAAAATATTCACAGTTCATATTTATACTAATGATTGTAGGAATTTTTTCATACACATTCATAACCCCTCTCTAGTCCATGCGGTATCCCCATACTGCATGGACTTTCCCTTTTCTTTAACTTTTTACTTGTTCCAGCACTTCCCCCACATCTTTGTTGATGCAAATTGACCGGTCCGCGATCTCGCCCGGCACAAAAGCTTCCCCAAAATTCACGCAGGCATATATCGCCTTTCGATTTTTGGCCGTCATCTGCCAAAAAGGATATTTAATAATAGCCGGGGTATTCGCTCCCACACCAATCTCTAAAAACAACACATGCAGTCCGCGATGGCGGCGGATAAAATCATCATAGCGTCCGGCTGCAGCATACCAGCCGTCATCTTGAACAAATGTCATGTCACAGCGCAGATTCATTGTCATCGGCGCCCCGCACACCGGGCACTTCGGAATAAGTTCCTCCGGAATTTTCATATCTTTCTGCTGTGCCGCCATCTGACGGACAGCAGCTTCATTGTCATAAGTCTTTTGATGGCACGGTTTTGAGCACTGCCACAATCCATAGTCTCCCTGTGTGTAAAACAGCCGCTTTTTATCAAAACCTGCCAGCTGAAACTGATGATCCACATTGGTTGTGAGTACAAAATAATCTTTGTCCCGGACAATAGCCAGCAGATCGCAGTACGGCTTTCCAATGCCGGCTTCATACCGATTCACCATAATATGCCGGCTCCACCATGCCCAATACTCCTCCAATGTCTCATAAGGATAAAATCCACCGGAATACATGTCTTGTATACCATATTTTTTTCTGAAGTCGGAAAAATATTTTTCAAATCGTTCACCGCCGTAAGACATCCTCGCAGATGTGGATAGTCCCGCACCCGCGCCGATAACAATAGCATCTGCAGTTTCTATTTCCTGTTTTAACCGTTCAACGGCCGCCGAGTAATTTTCGGTAAATGTCGGCATCGATTTCCTTAAAAACATTGAATATCACCTCCATCTTACTGCCTGTTTGTTCTTTGTATGCTTTCACTGTTTCAACCGCAATCTGAGCTGCCCTCTCATTGGGAAAATGGAATTCTCCTGTTGAGATGCAGCAAAACGCAATACTTTGAACGCCATTTTGGTCAGCCAGCGTCAAACAGGAACGATAGCATGAAGCCAGCAGCTGTTTATCTCTTTCCGCCAGCCGCCCATGGACAATCGGTCCGACTGTATGCAGCACATACCGGCACGGCAGATTGAATGCCGGCGTGATTTTCGCACTGCCGGTCTTCTCAGCGCGGCCTTGCTGCGCCATGATCTGACTGCATGCCATCCTTAACTGAACACCGGCAAATGTGTGAATCGCATTGTCAATGCAGCCGTGGCACGGCACAAAGCAGCCAAGCATCTGGCCTGTTTGCCGCATTGACAATAGCGTCACAACGCAGCGTTGTAATATCCCCCTGCCAAAGGTAAATTCCTTCCTGAACCGGATTCAGATCTGCAAGATCGGTGATTCCCCGGCGCCGTACTTCTTCCTGAAGATAGGCATCCTGTACGTCGAGAAATTCCTGTCCGGCATTCTTAGGCATCCGAAGATTAAACAGTGCACGGAGCAGATTTTTTTGTCCCTGTTCATCTAAAGGGATTTTAATATCCATATACTCCGGCTGCTCTTTTTGCAGCTGTCTGATCAAATATAATCGTCTCTGCGTCTGTGTCATTTTTCATTCCTCCCGAATCACCGCATGCTGCGGGCAAATATCCAAACAATTTCCGCAGTGCAGACAATGTTCCTGCCGGATCATCACCGGCATGGAAGTAAAATCAATACAATTTTGCGGGCAAACTGTACCGCAGGCCCGGCAGCCGTCCGCCGCCCAGCTCTCTGACTTTGCCGCGGACCGATACTGCCGTACAAGACATTGTATCTTTGCCTTTCATACCTGTCATCGCTATATATCCATTGGCTTTTAGCCGCTGATAAAATCCTTTGCCTTTTGCAGTCAGGAAATATATACCCTCCTCATCTGCATCCATAATATCTATCGCACAAGTAACAGGCAGTCCCTCCCGATCGGCCGACGCCGCAACAGTCGTATGAATTTCTTCCTGCAAATATTTTAAAATTTCTGCTGAAGTCATTTTGATGTACCTCCTTATGTACTTCCTGTTCTTTATCATAGCGCCGGCAAAGGAAATCGCAAAGTACGCACAATTTTGTGGCATAGTAACCCAAAAGAAACTATTGTGTATTTATTATGGAGGGTGAAAAATGACCAAACAGACAGAAAAAAACCAATGGCCGGCCTGCCCGGTAGAAACGACATTAACATTGATCGGTAATAAATGGAAAGTATTAATACTGCGCGATCTGATGCCCGGCACTAAAAGATTCGGCGAACTGAAAAAATCCATCGGCAATGTCTCACAGAAAGTGCTGACAGCGCAGCTGCGGGATATGGAAAATAACGGTCTGCTGACACGCACCGTATATGCAGAAGTTCCGCCGCGGGTTGAATACTCGCTGACAGATTTGGGAAAAAGTCTGAAACCTATTTTAGACGCAATGCTCCAATGGGGCGAAGAATTTAAAGCACATCAGGCAGTCGGATAAGGAAGCATTTATGCAGGTCACGGTGTAACTCAGTAAAATGGGCTGCACCGTATTCATTTCTTCTTCGAGCAAAGACTATTCCCCGTCATCTTTCGGATGGCGGGGGGCAAATACGGGTTCCACACTATCCAAAGGATAGTGTGGGCAAAACCCCATCGCCATAGCGATGGGGTTTTACAATTCTGTTCTGCCTTCCAGCGCACGCAGGAGGGTGACTTCGTCGATGTATTCCAAGTCGCCGCCTACCGGTACGCCGCTGGCGATTCTTGTAACTTTTATGCCTGTCGGTTTGATCAGTTTGCTGATGTACATGGCAGTTGTCTCTCCTTCAAGACTGGAGTTTGTTGCAATGATAACTTCATCCACATCCTGCTGCAGTCTGAGCATTAATTCTTTTAACCGGATATCATTTGGCCCGATACCAAGCATCGGCGATATAGCTCCATGCAGCACATGATAAACGCCGTTATATTTCCCGGTCTTTTCATAGGCCGCCAAATCTCTCGGCCCTTCAACGACCATAATTTGCTTATGATCACGCTTTTCATCTGCACAGATCGGGCAAATTTCCATATCTGTCAGATTACAGCAACATTTGCAGTATTTAATGTTCGCCCTTGCCGAAGTCATCGCCGAGGCCAGTTGTTCCACCTGCTCCTTAGGCATATTCATAATGTGGAATGCCAGCCGCTGCGCTGATTTTGAACCAATGCCCGGAAGTTTGGACAACTCTTCAATCAGCTGATTGATCTGATTACTGTACAAATTCATCAGAGACCAAGTCCTCCGAATCCGCCCAATCCACCGGTCAGTTTAGACATCGATGACTGGGAAAGTTCATCAACTTTGCGGAGCGCTTCGTTCGTCGCAGCGACAATTAAATCCTCAAGCATCTCAATATCGTCCGGATCCACCACTTCTTCAGATAATTTTACGGAAATCACTTCTTTTTTTCCGGACATGGTCACTGTCACAGCGCCGCCGCCTGCAGTTGCTTCAACCTGTTTCTCCTCAAGTTCCTTCTGTGCTTCTTCCATCTGACGCTGCATTTTCTGTGCCTGCTTCATCAGATTATTCATATTTCCCGGCATGCCTCCCGGAAATCCTCCACGTCTTGCCATAACTATATCCTCCTGTTTTAATTAATCATCTTCATATATGACATCAACGCCCTCTAAATTGATTTTTCGGGGGTCGATAAACATCTCCTGCCTTTCCGGCGTTTCATCGGATAAAAATACTGCTTTGATTTTTACCTGTTTTTGAATTTTATCTGCAATAATCTCTGACAGTTCGCTCTGATGGGACTCCTGATCGAAATAATCTTTCTGCATCTCATTCTCGCACGCCAAAAGAAGCGACGCGTCGTCCCCCTGGCTGACACGGACATTTTTAATCATCGCTGCCATAGACATTGGCAAATCTGAAATAATCTTTCCCCACTGTGCCACAATACGCATCACATCTTCAGAAGCTGCCTGCGGACGGACATCCGCAGAAACCGGGTCACTGTCCGATGCCTGCTGCTCCTGAATATTTTGACGCTGCGCTTTTTGAGGAGCTGCGATCACGCCTTCCTCCAACTGCTTTTCTATATTTGACAGCCGGTTCAAAATGGAGTCAAGATTTCTCTCCATAGATGGTTTGCATAATTTAACTATTGCCACTTCCAAAAGCACTCGCTTCTGGCTTGAATAGCGCATCTGCCCGGATAATTCTGAAAAAATACGGATATAGCGCATCAGCACTGCAGGTTCCACCATCGCAGCCTCTTCTTTTAATGCCGCCAAATTTTCAGATGAAATATCCAAAATATCCTCAAGATTGTCTGAATTCTGTGCAAGGAGAAGATTCCTCAAATACCATGTAAAATCATTGACAAACTGTCCAAGTTCCCTGCCCTGAATCACCACATCTTCCAAAAGGTAAATTGCTTCCACCATCTGCCGCCCTGCGATACAGCGCAGTAATTTACTGAATACGCTCGTATCCACAGCGCCCAGAACTTCCAAAACATTATCATAAGTCAGCCTGCTGCCGATATAAAAGGCAATACACTGATCCAACAGACTTAATGCATCACGCATGGAACCATCCGCAGCCTTCGCAATATAACGGACCGCCCGCTCTTCCACATCAAGCTGTTCCTTCTCGATAAGTTCGTGAAGCCGCGCTGCAATCGTATCAATCGTAATCCGCTTAAAATCATAGCGCTGGCATCTGGATAAAATCGTGATCGGAATCTTATGCGCCTCTGTGGTTGCCAAAATAAAAATAACATATGACGGCGGTTCTTCCAATGTCTTCAGCAGTGCATTAAAAGCTCCTATGGAAAGCATATGCACCTCGTCGATAATATAAACCTTATACCGCCCTTCTGTCGGAGAATAGCCGACTTCTTCACGGATCTCACGGATATTATCCACACCGTTATTGGAAGCGGCGTCAATTTCAATGACATTCATCGATGTCCCGGCATTAATCGCCCGGCACATAGCGCACTCATTGCACGGGCTGCCGTCTACCGGATGGAGGCAGTTGACCGCCTTTGCAAAGATCTTGGCAACCGTCGTCTTACCGGTGCCCCGTGTGCCGCAAAACAAATAGGCATGGCCGATTCTGTCCAGTTTGATCTGGTTTTTTAATGTGGTAACAATATGATCCTGACCTTTAACGTCTTCAAATTCTGTTGGCCGCCATTTGCGGTATAATGCCTGATATGACATAATTCATTCCTGCCTTTATTTTTCCAATAATGATCAGTCGCCAAAGCTGATGCCAAGATCCTTTGCCTCCTGAACAATAGATGCGTTCGGATCTACATATTTTAATTTTCCCGCAACTTCCTGAAGCGGTATCGGAATAATATCATTGCCTTTAAATCCCACCATGAAGCCATATTTTTCATCGATAATCAGTCTTGCCGCAGCCGCACCCAGCCTTGTAGCAACAACACGGTCATAAGAATCCGGGCTTCCGCCTCTTTGCGTATGCCCCGGAACTACAATACGAATTTCCTGTCCGAGAACATCTCCGATTTTCTTTCCGATTTCATATGAAATCGACGGGAACGGACTCTCCGCACGTTTCTTAGCTAATTCTTTTTTGCTCAGGCGCGCATCTTCTTTGGAAACAGCACCTTCTGCAACAGCCAAAATAGAAAACTTTTTGCCGGCTTTTGTTCTCTTCTTAATTGCAGAAATCACATGGTTAATATCATATGGGATTTCCGGGATCAGGATAATATCCGCGCCTCCGGCAATACCGGCATGTAGCGTCAGCCAGCCTACTTTATGTCCCATCAGTTCCACAATAAATACACGTCCGTGGGAAGCTGCTGTCGTGTGGATACAGTCAATGGCGCTTGTTGCAATATCCACAGCGCTCTGAAAACCGAACGTCATATCCGTTCCATATATATCGTTATCAATCGTCTTTGGCAGTGAAACAATATTCAGGCCTTCTTCACGAAGCAGATTGGCTGTCTTTTGTGTGCCGTTGCCTCCAAGAATAACAAGGCAGTCCAACTTCAGGTTTTTATAAGTCGCTTTCATCGCCTCTACTTTATTAAATCCGTTCTCTCCCGGTACTCTCATCAGTTTGAACGGCTGTCTGGAGGAACCTAAAATCGTTCCGCCAATGGTCAAAATCCCTGAAAAATCCGACGGTTTCATCAATACATAATCGTTGTACATCAAGCCTCTGTAGCCTTCTTCAAATCCGAAGATCTGCACATCATCCAATTTACTGTAAAGTGTCTTTGCAACGCCGCGCATCGTCGCGTTTAATGCCTGACAATCGCCGCCGCTGGTTAACATACCTATTCTTTTCATTTTAAAGACCGCCTTTCGTAATTACAGTTTTTATTTCCTCTCCTTGGTAGTATTGCTGTATGCGGCACATACGCACCACACTCTTTATATATCATATAGTAAATACGTTTCGAATTCAAGTTGATTTTCCTGACATAAGTAAACCCGGCAGTCATAATGACCGTCGGGTTATCACTCATAATATTATTAATCCGCACATTCTGCTTCGAGAAACCTCCATGAACGTTACCTCTACAGTTAACTCAACTCAGGCACCCTCACGGCACACAAAAGCTCCTGCTTAGTGCTGCTCCATTCCTGACCTGACACGGTTCACAGGTTTCTGTTGCGTAAGACCCAAGCATCAACGCCACTTATAAAGGGCAGCTTCACAGAAAATTTCCCTCAGCCAGAATATCACCCCTGCTGTAGCGGATTGCAGGTACAGGGCACCGCTATCTCCCCGGCTGTGCGGAAGCTTTATGACAATTAAATATGCTTATTTAGTATAACCGCTTCGGCTGCTTCTGTCAAGACGTTATTGTCCTCCGCGTTCCGTCTGCTTTTTAAACACAATCGCAGCGACCGACGGTTCCAACGGCACAGCCAGAGCATTGACCTTACTTCCGGTTGTCCGAAACTGAACAGGCAGTGTCATAAACAGTGTATCCTCTTTTAATCGCATTACTTGATAAATATTTCCCTCCAAATGATGAAGAGGCAGCCGCTGCTGACGAAATTCCATGATCATATTATCCCCGTCTTCATGCACAACCACCGTGCCATAAGCCGGATGATAATACACTCCCGAACACAGGCTGCCGCTGAGCCGTTGATCTCCGCACGGTTCAAATCCGAGGACAGCATCTGCAGAAATAACCAACTCTGCATCTGAAGCTGTCCCTGCTTTTTCACTCAACCGCCTCCCCCAATCCGGTATTTCTATTCCGAGGATCATATCCAAAGCCGTAAACAAAAGAGTGTAAAAAAAGCCATGGCAGCTGCTGTGCCTGTTAGCCATCATTACAAATGCCCGATTCAGCTGAGGTACTAAAACCTGCAGACTGCAGTAACCTTCTATTTCGCCATGATGGAAAATCATCTTCAGTCCGCGGTAAACACGGATCATCCACCCCATGCCAAATCCGCCGACATCCGGACATTCATCAAATACCCACGGTTTAAAAGAGCGAGCCATCTGAGATTGATGCATCTGCTGCATATTTTTCTTTGAAATAAGCCGGCGCTGCTCAAACAGTCCTTCTGCCAGCTGAAACCGTACCCATTTTTCCATATCTTCCAAATTGGAATATAATGATGCCGCAGGTTCTGCCCCGCGCATCTCCCATACAGGCATTTTTTCCAGTCTGTTCTCATACAAATAATGTCCTGAAGCATAGTCCCCGGTCCGAACCATCTCTTCAGCCGAAAAGCCGCTTTCAGTCATACCAAGCGGCTTTATCAGTTTTTCTCTGACCAGCGCTTCCCATGGCTTGCCCGCCGCAAGCTCCGCAATATAGCCTGCTGCTGTATACATAACACTGCTGTATTGAGAACAATAGCGAAACGGAACATTAGGTTCCAGATACCGCAATTTTTCAAGAAATTCTTTATGGCTCATCTCTGAAGGCCACATGCCTTCATGTCCTCCGATTCCGCTTCTGTGACACAAAATATCTCTGAGTGTCAGACTCTCAGCCGCAAACGGATCATACATTTGGAAATCATTCAAATAATATTTAACAGGTACATCATAATCCAATACCCCTTCATCAACTAGCATCCCAATTAACGCAGCAGTCACAGATTTTGTACATGAAGCCATTGCAAAATGCGTATGTCTTGTAATCGGTTTCCTGCTGACTAAATCACATACACCGTCCGTATATTCAAATAAAGTCTTATTTTGATCTGTTACCGCAAACGCCAATCCCGGAATATGATATTCTGTCATAGCCTCTGCCGCAATCTTTGAAAATATTTTTTCAGATATCTCCATGAATTCTTCCTTTCACCGGATAATGGCAAGCCACCTTTCTCTCGCTGCCATCATCATCAAAAAATACGCTGAGCGCCGGTTCTTCTCTTCGGCATCGCTCTGTCGCATAAGGACATCTCGGATGGAAACAGCAGCCCGACGGAATATCAATCGGACTTGGCGTTTCTCCTTCAATAGCATAAGTACGTTCTCTATTATCAGGATTCATCTTTGGCGCTGCATTGATCAAAATATCCGTATATGGATGTTTTGGCGCATTAAATAAGTTTTCTGTCGGGCTTTCTTCTACGATTTTCCCAAGATACATAACGACTACTCTATCGGAAATATATCGCACAACCCTCAAATCATGTGAAATGAACAACATAGTTAAATGCAGCTTCGATTTCAGTTCTGTCAGAAGGTTGATAATCTGCGCCTGAATTGACATGTCCAAAGCAGAAACCGGTTCATCCGCAATCAACAACTCAGGATTCATAATAAGCGCTCTCGCAATACCAATACGCTGACGCTGTCCCCCGGAAAACGCTGACGGCCTGCGATCAAGTACATCTTCAGGCATTCCGACGAGCGCCAGCATTTCTTTTGTCTTTGATTCATATTCACTCCGCTCACACAAATGATAAACCGAAAGAATTTCATAGAACATGGACCGGATTGTCATTCTCGGATTTAATGACGAATAAGGGTCCTGAAAAATCATTTGAATTTTACGGTGCATCTTTTTCAAATCCTTTTTCTTTGCATTTGCCAGATTTCCGATATCTGCAAAGTCAATGATTCCATGCCTCGGATCATTTAATCGTATAATTGTTTTTGCCAAAGTACTCTTTCCGCATCCGCTCTCCCCCACAAGACCGACTGTTTCCCCTTTTGCAATATCCAGACTCACATTCGAAACAGCCTTAATTAGTTTTTCAGGTTTTCTTTGTATCTTCTCAAAAAGCGTCTGCTTAATCGGAAATACTGTGGATAAATTTTGAATACTTAAAAGTAATTCTTGATTGTGTGCCATAATTAACTATCCCCTTCTACAACGCTTTGTACATTTTCAAGCTTTTTCCAAAAATGGCACCGCGTCAGATGCTCCGGGCTGATTTCTTCAAGTTCCGGCATCTTCTTATGGCAAATGTCTTCACAATATCTGCACCTTGGCGCAAACGGGCAGCCTTCGGGCATTGCTTTTAAATTCGGCGGCGTCCCCTCAATCTGAAGAAGCTTGCTGCCTTTTTTTACCGAAGATGGCAAAGAGCACATTAAGCCATAGGTATACGGATTACGCGGGCTTTTAAAAATCGTCTTTACCGGCGCCTTTTCAACAATTTGACCGGCATACATGACTGCAATATGATCACACGTCTGTGCTGCAACCCCAAGATCATGAGTGACCAAAATCATACTCATTTTCAGTTCCTGTTTCAGCTTCATTAAAAGTTTCAGTACCTGATCCTGTATTGTAACATCAAGGGCAGTTGTAGGCTCGTCCGCAAGCAGAAGCTTCGGTCCTGCCGCCAGCGCAATGGCAATCATCACACGCTGACGCATACCGCCGCTCAGCTGATGGGGATAAGCTTCAAGACGCTGCTTTGCATCAGAAATCCCCACAAGTTTCAAAAGTTCGGCCGCCCTCTTTTTCTTATCCTCTTTACTCATATCCCCGGAGAGAGATTCTGTCAGCTGAACACCGATCTTTACAACCGGATTCAGCGTAGTCATCGGCTCCTGAAAAATCATTCCAATCTCATGGCCGCGAATTTTCTGCATTTCTTTAAATCTCAAGTGTGTGATATCTCGGCCTCGATACAGCACTTGACCCCCCGCAATCTTGCCGTTTTCCTTCAGCAATCCGATAATCGAGCGGCATGTAGCGCTTTTGCCGCATCCGCTCTCGCCAATCAGTCCAAATGTTTCTCCTTCCCGAATGTCAAAACTGACATCATTGACCGCATGGACAATTTGACTGCCGTCGACAAAATCTGTCTTTAAATTTTTAACACTTAAAATATATTCCATGATCACCGCTCCTACTTTGATTTCACTTTTTCCGCAACGCCTTTACCCACAAAGCTGATGGCTACGCCGGTCACAGCCAGTACAATACCCGGAAAAACAGAAATCCACCATGCGGTTGTCAAAAACGGACGGCCTCCTGTAATCATCGCTCCCCATTCCGGTGTCGGCGCCGATACGCCAAGTCCGAGAAAACTTAAAGAAGCGCCAACCATCATACACATCATAATATCGGAAATAGCATAGACAAAGGCTCCGTCGATAACATTTGGAAGAATATGGCGCAGCATAATCCGCTTATTTGAGAATCCGAGTGTTTTAGCCGCAGATACATACTCCATATTTTTTTCAGCCAGTACTTCACTTCGGACAAGTTTTGCATAATCTTTCCAGCCTACACACCATATGGCAATAAACATATTGCGGATACCCGATCCGATAATAGCTACAATGGCAATAACTAAAATAATAAACGGAAATGCTGTAATCACATCAAGAATCCTCATTAAAACCGCATCCACCTTTTTCCCATAATAGCCCGAGCAAAGACCGATCAGTGTTCCGGTAACCGCAGGTACAATCATTGCAAAAATACCGATGGCCAAATCAATTCTTGTACCATAAACAACACGCGAAAAAACATCTCTCCCAAGGTCATCCGTACCAAACCAATGCTCAGCTGAAGGCGGCTGATGCAGCACATTCATATCCTGATAATATGGATCCTGACGCGTGAAAAGCCCCGGAAAAAAAGTCATAAGTAAAATAATAAATAAAATAAACGCACCGACATAAAAAGAGACGGGCATACCTTTTAGTAATTTTTTCATCGACTGCCCTCCTACTCTAAGCGAATGCGCGGATTAATAAATGAGTACGAAATATCCGTCAGCAGATTCAATACGAGTACAATAACCGCAAAAATATACACAAGTCCCTGAACAAGCGCATAATCTCTTGCAAGAATTCCCTGCATGAGCATCGAACCCAGACCCGGAAGCGCAAAAACAGTTTCTATAACAACGCTTCCCGCAAACATATAAACGATTCTCATAGAAAAAAGAGTGATCGTTGATACCATTACATTTTTTAAAATATATCTGTTTCTGACAATATTTTTCTTCAGCCCTTTACTGTACGCAAAATCCACGTAATCCTGACGCCGTATTTTTAAAATTTCTTCTTCGATATTTCTAATCATTAGAGCAGATGTTCCAAGCGCCCCCGAAATTCCCGGAAGAATCATCGACCGAAGATGTTCCGGCCATGTTGTTCCCCAGCCGCCGACTGGAAAAAGTCCGAGATTTAATCCTAAAATCATCATCAGAAGAATACCTATCCAAAATTCCGGTACAGAAATAAAAATAAGCGCCACAGTATCTACTGTTTTAGTAACCACTTTGTTTTTGCTTATGCCTCCGATATATCCGAAAACAAAACTGATAATCAGTGTAAATACACCGGTAACAATTGTTAATGTCAAAGTGACAGCTGCTTTTTGAGTAAACAGCTGCCACACCGGAGCATTTAATGTAATTGAATTCCCGAAATCCAACGTGATAACTTGTTTTAAAAACAGAAAATACTGGATAATGACCGACTGATCCAACCCCAGCTTATGGCGCATTTCCTCCAAAGCCTGCGGCGTTGCATGATCGCCGAGCATTGTCACCGCGGGATCGCCCGGGATCAGGCGCATCCCGAAAAATATAATTACGGTGATTATCAGAAGTACAGGAATCATCTGAAGAATTCTCTTAATAATATAACTAAATTCTTTCATACCTGCTCCTTATATTAATATTTACTGTGCTTTTGTCAATGTTTCAAAACGATAGTTGCCAAGCGGTGTCTGTACAAGATTGCTGATTTTATCTGTATGCGCAATATAAAAAGAGCTATTATACAGAGGAATATTCGGCACCTCTTCCGCTACGATTTCCTGCATTTGGCAGTAATATTCCATACGTTTCTCTTCATCCATTTCAGTAGCTGCCTTCTGTACAAGTTCTTCGGCCTCTTTTTGTCTGTCATCATTCCAGCCGCTGCCCCAGCACTGTGTACTGTCATAGACACACCACAGTTCAGCCAGTTCAGAAGTATCTGTCATATCACTTGTCAAATAGCTAAAATAAACTTCATAGTTTAAAGCACTCCAATTTGCACTGGCAGTCGCACTGTCAATCTGTTCAATATTAAGATTAACCCCTATGTCTGACCATTGTTGTTTCAGTAAAGTCGCTTCCTGAAGAGAACTTGTTGAACCAGAACCGATCTGAACGGTTAAATCCATACCATTTTCGTAACCTGCCTCTTTCATCAGTTCTTTTGCCTTTTCTACATCTCTTGTAACTTCAGGAAGATTTGTATTGTAATGCGGCGCCGACGGAGAAATAAAACTATCAGCCGGTGTACCGTATCCAAAGCTTACTGCTTTAATAATCGCTTCCTTATCTGTTGCCAGTTCAAGTGCCTGTCTGACACGAGGATCACTTAACTTTTCATTCTGACAATTTAAAATAATATAATCTACCGATGTTGAAGCAAATTCATCCACAACAATACCGCTTGTATTCTGCAGTTCAGCCATCTGGCTCAGAGGCGGTTCTGCCATGTCAATCTGTCCGGATTTCAGCTGCATCATTCTCGTATTATCATCAGAAACTACATTCATATCAAATTCATCAATTTTAGGAAGTCCTTCCTGCCAATAATACGGATTCTTTTTAAAAACCATTCTATTATTCTTTTCCCATGATTCCAAAATAAACGGTCCTGTGCCGACCGGTGAATTCGCTATACCTTCATCGCCTACTTCCTCACAGTAAGACTGCGGCATAATACTGCAAGGAAACATTGCCAGCAAAGAAAGCAATGCCGGCGTCGGCTGCGAAACTGTGATTACGACAGAATCTTCCCCTTCAGCCTTAACATCAGCAATGACGCTAAGCATGCCGGACCACGGACTTCCTTCCATATTTTTTGAACGATTGATGCTGTAAACACAATCTTCCGGCGTCACTTCTTCCCCTGTAGAAAATTTCACGCCATCCCGCAAATGAAATGTATATGTCAGTGAGTCATCGCTGATTTCCCATTTGTCTGCAACCGCAGGTTCGATTTCTTTTCCATCCTCAGAACTGCGAACAAGCCCTTCCAGAGCAAAATTCATCATCCAAATATCTTGGTTTTTTGATGCCATGGCCGGGTCAAGCGTCGATGAATCGATACTTCTTGCCATCACAACTTTAATTTCTGAACCGTTATCCGAGTTCGTACTATCGCCTTCCTGTGATGCCGCATCTGTTTGATTTGTGCCCGTACTTTCTGATGGCTGCGCCGTATTTCCGCATCCTGCAAGTATAGAAACACCACAGACACAAGCCATGAGTAATGTCAGCCATTTCCTTTTCTTCAGTAACATATTGCTTCTCCTTTTCTTTTGTGTCCTGCCAGCGGACATCCGAATCCGAAGTCCCCGCAGAAAATTTACAGGTTATGCAATACATTATATTACTATTATATTAATTGTGCAATATGCCTTATTGTATTTTTTGCGTTAAGGGAATGTAAAAACTATGTAATTTTTTTCAATAAATCATCACAAAAAAATCCTTGATTTTACAGCAAAATGCCGATAGATCAAGGATTTTTTCATTTTCTTATTTATTCAATTGATTCTTCCACATAACCGATCAGCCCGTCGACAGAGCCTGCGCTGATACTGTTCACTGCATTCGATCCGTCTAATTGAATATAATAATATTCTGAATCATCATCGCCGGTAAACTTATCGCCGATATAAAGTACCTGTGTCTGTGTTTCATCATCACTGTTTGTAAACGTATATTCCAGTGTCATATACGGATTATCCAAACCGTAGTCCGCAAGTTCGTCATCAGTTACATAGTAGTTGATGCACGCCTCAATGCTCATGCCCGGAATAGCCGCGGACAGATTGCTGAAAGCTTCTTCTTCCGGTGATTCGGTTTCAGTCTCTGTTTCTTCTTCCGTTTCTGCCGCATCTTCGCTGCTTTCCTCTGCTGCCGTTTCGCTTTCCGTTTCAGCCTCAGTTTCCTCTTCTTCAGGCTTTTCAAAGCTGTATGTCTCACCGTCTAACGTCACTTCTACACGCTCAATGCCGTCGACTGTACTTGTAGGCAGGGTTTCCATCTGAACAAAATCATACAGTGTCATGCCGGAAATCGCATTATATAAAGATGTATCGACGGTATAAACTGTATCTGAATCTGCAGTCTTTAAATAATATTCCTCATTAACATCACTGCCGTACTGCAGTGTAACACTGTCGCCGTCGGCATTGGATACCGTTAATGAAATCTCATTATCTTCTGTAAAACCGTAATCCTCAAGGGCATCACCGCCGGTCAGTTCTCTGGTTGCTTCAAGTTTTGATGCGGCATCTGCCACCGTCTGAATATCATCCTGATTCACAGGGAAATTTTCATCTTCGTCATAATACCATGTATCGTCTGTTTTAGTAAAACTTAAAGTCTCTTCTCCGGTATTTATTTCCAGATGATCTGCATCTGTCATATCCGTAACAAAAATTCTTGCCGCCTCGGAAGCCGCCTCGGATTCTGAGGCTTCACGCGCCTCGGAAGCCGCCGAAACGCGGATAATAATCACATACACAAGACATGCAGCAACAAGCACAGCGGCTAAAACCGCAAGATTTCTCATACTCTTTTTGTCCATTGTCGTCTGCCTCCCATCACGCCTTTCTTCTGCGCATCCAAACAACGAATCCGAAAATAAGAACCGCCAGAGGGATTACTATTACAAACATTACCGTATACATACCCGCCGCCGGCACTGTATTATAGGTAATTTCCAGGCTCTTTGGCTCTATCGAAATATTCGTCACGTCGCTGAAGTTTGAAGTTACGGCATTCATGAAAATTGTCAGATTACTTAAATTGGAAAAAGCACTCGTAATTGATTCGTCAATCAGAGAATTGCTTCCGAAAACTGTCAATTTTGCTGTCGTTTCATCATCAATCTCGTCTGTAGCCACAGCTGCAAGCACATAATTACCTTCTGTCTGCGCATCTTCCGTCACTTGAACGCCACTGTCAGAGGTTGTCATAATATCTTCCACTGTCACTGTATCCTCTGTCGGATCTCCCAGTGATAAGCCTTTGGAATTCATAATCAATGCCAGTTCATCCGAACCGATGCCCTCTGTAATTTCACTGCCGCCGGACACTGTCGGAAATATTGTATATGGATTGTTCTGATAGAAATTCTGCATATCCGCAATATAACCATCTAAAACGGAAATACCGTAATTTCCCATAAACTCTTCCAAGTTTGGCATTTGCGTATCCGAAGCCGTCAAAAGAATCATCATATGACCGCCCTGCGCCATATACTCTGTCAGCATATCTTTCTCATCATCGGCAAGATCACTTGTCGGCCCGTCAATGATCAAAAGGTCGCAGTCCTCCGGCACACTGCCTTCAGTCAGCAGATTGACTGTTTCGGATCCGAAGTTTTGTTTTTCAATCAAATCTGAAACAGCGGACGACAATGATGCCTCTCCATGGCCTTCTGTAGTATATACTTTTTTATTCGCTTCATTGGTAACATAATCAATGGCGCTCGTCAGCTGCCCTTCACCGTCAAATTCTGTCTCCTGATACTGCCCGTAATAATAATAGGACATCTGATCATAGCCGATGACATCACTGAATGCAAATGATGTCTGTTTCCCTGTTTCCTCACAGGACACGACAATACTGTTTTCTGTCGTGTCATATGTCTCTAATGCAGACGGATGGAGTACCGGATCAATGGTTTCCACCGATATATGGTTTGACAAGT
This sequence comes from Candidatus Scybalocola faecipullorum, assembly GCA_018716485.1. Taxonomy (GTDB): domain Bacteria; phylum Bacillota; class Clostridia; order Lachnospirales; family Lachnospiraceae; genus Scybalocola_A; species Scybalocola_A faecipullorum. The sequence continues at coordinate 58,974 of DVJY01000008.1, read as the reverse complement.
CAGCATATCTTTCAATAAATCGCGATATACGCTCATCGATATTGGCTTCCTGGGCTACAATAACAATGTTTACATCCTTGTCAAGATTCTGAATGACTTCTCTGGAAGTATCGCCGATTTCATAGATATTCGTCGATGACATATCCAGATTCCGCACATCGGCCGGCAACTGATTTAAAATCAGATTGACAACAATGACAATTCCGATCACAATCGCAGAAACTGCAAGGCTATAGCTGCCATGTTTAAAATATTTATCTGTAAATAGCTTTTTAATTTTATTCATTGCTTTGCCCTCCTAGCTCCATCTTCTCTTTAACAGCACCTGTACTGTCAGAAATACGAAAATAAAGCTCATCGACAGATAAAAAATCAGGCCGGTAATATCGAAAATGTTATTACTTGCAAAATTATTAAAAGCATTTCTGATATCTATTCTTGAAAGTATGGCGCTTAAACCATTTTGAAATATGGAATCATCAATGATATAAAGCAGTAAAAATACCGCGCACCCGACCGCCTCCACAATCGCAGCCATAAACCAGTTTTTCGTCATGCCCCATATAATGAGCGCCAGCGCCGTGATAAAAATCAAAATACCGGCTACTGTGCCGCCGGAGGACGACGGCAGGAATGTAATCAGGTCGCTCCACAGACAAAGGACAAACAAAATACCAAACGTTCCGACTGCTGCTATAATCTGACTTTCTGTCAGCGCCGAAATAAACATGCCGATAGCAATAAAAATACAACCCATCAGAAAAAATGCCAGTATCGTCGAATAGTCTGTCAGCAGATATGCCTGCCCGTTAGCCTTAATAATCAGCGGGCAAATACATGAAATCAGCATCGGTATCAAAAACACTGTAACCATCGCTAAATACTTACCCAAAACAATCTGCGTCACACTGACCGGCGCCGTCAAAAGCAGCTGGTCCGTCTTTGTCTTTCTGTCTTCGGCAAAACTTTTCATTGTCAGTATAGGTACTGCGATCAGCATTATGGTAATCGTCGCACTCAATGTATATGAAAAGTACGGATAACCATTATACAGATTATAGGCCATAAAGTAAAAACCCATAAATGCCACAAAAAAAGCAATAAAAATATAGCCGATCATCGAATTAAAGTAAGATTTCAATTCCCTTTTATAAATCGCCTTCATCGCCCGATGCCTCCTGTTCCTCATCCTTATTGACTGTCTGCATATCTTCTTCATCCGAAATCATATACGTCTGCATATCATCGGATAAAATACCAATTGGCGAACTGTCCGAATCATCATCCAGCTGGCCATTATAATCTGTATCATCCGATTGCTTCTGGTCATCGGCCTCTGTCAATTCAAGGAAAATTTTCTCAAGAGAAACGTTGTTCATCATCATTGTCAAAATCGGACAATGGCGTTCGGCAAACGCATAAAACAGCGGTTCACGCATCTGCGCCACATCGCTTTGTCTGATCGTAAAACGTACAACCCCTGCTTCTGATGAAACATTATCGATTACAGCATCCGACCGTACACTTAAAACAACATCTCTGATTTCCGCCTGTGTACCCTTCACTTCCATTTCCAGTGTGTTGTCCTGATGCATCATCTGCTCCAGATTCTCCGGCGTGTCACTTGCCACAAGCCGCCCGTGAGAAATAATCATTATATGATCACATACTGCGCTGACTTCCTGAAGAATATGCGAGCTCAAAATAATCGTATGTTCTTTGGCAAGCTGTTTGATCAGATCCCGAATCTCTATAATCTGTTTCGGGTCAAGACCGACCGTCGGCTCATCCAAGATAATAATCGGCGGAAATCCCAAAATCGCCTGGGCCAGACCAACTCTTTGCTTATAACCTTTAGAAAGATTTTTTATCAGGCGCGGCATCATATCTTCCAGTTTTGTCAATGCCGCCACACGCTGAATCTGACCTTTTCTGTCCTTATTTGGTATCTTTTTCAGTTCAGCGACAAACTCCAAATATTCACTGACCGTCATATCCATATACAACGGCGGTATTTCCGGCAAATAGCCAATACATTTTTTAGCCTCTTCCGGCTCTTTTAAAATATCGTGTCCGTTAATGAGCACTTCGCCCGATGTTGCACCGATATAGCCGGTCATAATATTCATTGTCGTAGATTTTCCCGCACCGTTTGGCCCAAGGAAACCGTAAATCTGGCCTTTTTCAACTTTAAAGCTCAGATCATCTACCGCCTTGTGATTGCCATATCGTTTGACAAGATGATTTACCTCAATCACAAATGTTACCTCCTTCAATGACTTTCAGATCATATATATTTCATTCATATTGTAAGCAGAATATGTGAACATTTACGGTTCAATATGTGAAAAAAGTTGGTTCAATTCGTGATTTTTTTGTGTCCTTCTTCTGTTTTAAACTTGTACTTCCCACAGGAAAATGCCATAATATGTATATACAGGATTTCTAAAATTATGAAATGGGGGTTTTGACAATGATTCAACTTGGAATGATCGGCACAAGCAAAATTGCCGCACAGTTTGCCGATGCCGTCAAAGACAGTAAAGCTTATGAATTTGCAGCGATTTATTCAAGAAAAGAGGACACAGCCAAAGCATTTTGCGCCGAGTATCCTTTTAAAAAAATATATACAGATTTAAATGAGCTTGCCTGCGATCCGGAAGTTGACGCTGTATATATCGCTTCACCCAACAGTCTGCATTTTTCACAGGCACTGCTCATGCTTACGCATAAAAAACATGTTATTTGCGAAAAGCCGGTTTGCGTGACCATCGGCGAATGCCGCCAGCTTTTTCACACAGCCCGTGAAAATAACGTCATTCTTCTGGAAGCGATGCGTCCGGCTTTTGATCCTGCTTTCATGGCTGTACGCGAACATCTTCATAAGCTGGGCACGATCCGGAGAGTATCCTTTTCTTTCTGTCAGTATTCATCTCGATATGACAACTTCAAAAAAGGGATTATCGCCAACGTATTTAATCCGAAAATGGGCGGCGGCGCCCTGCTTGATATCGGCATTTATCCGGTATATATGCTGGCATTTCTTTTCGGGCAGCCGGAATATGTCCGCTGCATGGATATCCGGCTGAACAACGGCATTGACGGCATGGGAGAAATTTCCGCAGCCTACAAAAACTTTATTGCAGACATCAGTTATTCAAAGATCACCAATTCTTTTGTACCAAGCCGCATCGAAGGTGAAAACGGCTATATGACTATTAATAAAATTTCCGAACCGACGGACGTGATCATTCACTATAATGACAAACATAGTGAAACTATTTATAAATCCGAACCGATCAACAATATGATTTATGAAGCAAAAGCTTTTGCTCATATGGTTAAAGACCATGATGCGCCGGAAATTTATGAAAAAACTTCGATGGCAGCCATGTCCGTCATTGAAGCTGCCAAAGAAGGAGGCCATTCCGTCAGCGCTGAATAAGAAAGGGGGGGCTGTATATGAAGCTTATGTTTTTAGGTGCCGCTCATGAAGTCACCGGCAGCTGTTCTCTGCTCACAGTAGGCAGTCATAAAATTTTGATTGACTACGGCATGGAGCAGGGGCCGGACACTTATGAAAATTGTGATTTCCCGCTGGCGCCATCTGATGTCGACTGTGTTTTTCTCACTCACGCCCATATCGATCATTCCGGCAGGCTGCCTCTGCTTGCAGCGCAGGGATTTGAAGGCAGCATTTATGCGACGGGGGCTACAAGCCGCCTCTGCAGGATCATGCTTCAGGATTCGGCCCACATTCAGGAATTTGAAGCCCAGTGGCGCAACCGAAAGAACCGACGTGCCGGACGTGAAGCTTATGTTCCTTTATATACCGTAGAGGATGCGCTTCATGCTGCGGATTTATTTGTCCCTTGCGTCTATGATAAAACATATCATATTTTCCCGGATGTCTCTATCCGTTTTGTAGACGCCGGGCATTTGCTCGGCTCTTCCAGCATTGAAATTACTGTGACTGAAGATGGAATTACAAAAACAATTGTATTCTCAGGCGACATCGGCAACACAGACCAGCCGCTGATCAGAGATCCGCAATATCTGAAGAAAGCTGATTATGTGATTATGGAATCTACTTACGGCGACAGAAGCCACGATAAACGGATTGATTATATATCTCAGCTTGTGCCTATTTTTCAGCGGACATTTGACCGGGGCGGCAATGTGGTTATCCCTTCTTTTGCTGTCGGCAGAACGCAGGAACTTTTATACTTCATCCGCCAGATCAAAGAGCAGAATCTGATCCGGGGACATGACCATTTCCCTGTCTATGTGGACAGTCCGTTGGCTGTGGAATCGACGATGATCTTCTCTCAGAGTATGAATGAATATTTTGACGACGAAGCGCTGGCGCTTTTAAACAAAGGCATCAATCCCATTAATTTCGAGGATTTAAAAGTCGCCATCACAAGTGATGATTCAAAAACCATTAATGCAGACACTGTTCCGAAAGTTATTATCTCCGCCAGCGGCATGTGCGAGGCCGGCCGAATACGCCACCACCTCAAACATAATCTCTGGCGTGAAGAATGCACGATATTATTTGTCGGTTATCAGGCCAACGGCACTCTCGGCCGCGCCATCGCTGAAGGCGCCAAATCCGTCCGCCTTTTTGAAGAAACAATTCAGATCAAAGCTGAAATCTGCCAGCTGGCCGGCATCAGCGGCCATGCGGATAATCAGGGACTGATGACCTGGATCAGCCATTTCAGCCCGAAACCGGCACAAGTATTTGTCAATCACGGCGAAGACAATGTCTGTGAAATTTTTGCAGGACGTCTGAGAAATGAACTGGGCATACGCGCGACCGCGCCGTATAATGGCGCAGTCTACGATCTGATGACCGGCCAGTGTCTTGAACAGGGCAATATGGTAAAAATTCCGAAGAAGACTTTCGATGCTTCCGGACGCAGCATGAATCCGGTTTACAGGGAACTGATTCAGGCCGGCGATCTGCTTAAAACCGTTATCGATCACAATGAAGGCGGCGCAAACAAAGACCTGCGGGCTTTTACAAAAGAACTGCTTGCATTATGTCAGAAATGGGACAGATAAAATAAAAATCTTTTTAATAAAAAGCTGTAATCTCGTAAAAATAAACTGTACAAAAATAATTTTTATGGGATTACAGCTTTAAATTTTTATTTAATCCACGCATGTCATAATATGCAAAATCTCTCTGTCCGTCTCTTTCATACCATCCCGGCCCAACATACATATGTTGCGGATGGTATTTTCCACACCTTTGGAGACAACACCTTCACCGGCGTAAAACTGCTGGCCGTTCATATACATTTCATAGCCCAAAATACCTGCCTCCACAGACATGGCGATTTTTGCCGCGCATGATGCTTTGGCGCCGTCACAGATAATCCCTGATGTGATGGCCAGCGCATTGACAATCGTATGTGCGATTGTTTTAAAATCTCCGCCTTTAAGCCATGCAATTCCGGCGCCGGCTGCCGCGCCCGCACTGACAGCGCCGCAGTAGGCAGAAAGTTCTCCAATACCGCTTTTTAAATGAATGGCAGTCAAATTGGATACAATGAGCGCACGATACAGCGCATCCCGATCGGCGCCGATCTCTTTGGCATATTCAATTACAGGCATTGACACAGTCAGTCCCTGATTGCCGCTGCCCGAATTAATCACAACCGGCAATTCACAGCCATTCATACGCGCGTCAGAACCGGCTGCGGCGGCGGCTTTGGCCCTGCTGCGCACATCATGACCGCTGCATTTTAAAATGACCGTTCCTATATTAGCGCCGTAACTGTGTTTTAAACCTTCCTCCGAGATAGCGCTGTTGTATCGGATCTGCTGTTCCAACACCGGCGCCGCCGCTTCCAAATCCGTTTCAGCCGCAAAACGGCATATATCTTCAATATTCAAAGAAGCATATAAGTCATCTTCCGGACATGGCGCTGCTGTATATTCCCCGTCCGGGCATATAGGATGCTCCAGCAAAATACGTCCGTTTTTCTTTATCATGACAATGTTCGTATGCTTTCCGGCAATACGCACAGAAACTTCGTTGGCCTCATCCCAGACGGTCACTGTCATATCCAAGGTCGGTCCTCCCTGCGCCTGTCTGACCTGAAAATCTGTATCGGTAAGATATTGCCTGAATTTTTCCTTTTGCTCTTCCGTCACTTTTGAAAGCACTTCCAGCGCCAGATCTTCACGTCCCGCCACAATACCGATAGCCGCAGCCGCCTCAATGCCTCTGGCGCCGTCTGTGTTCGGTACAATCACACTTTTTACATTTTTAATAATATTTCCGCTGGCTTCAACAGTAACCTTTTTCGGAAGCGCTCCAAGTTCTTTGCGCGCTACAGCCGCACAATAGGCCAAGGCAATCGGCTCGGTACATCCCATAGCCGGTACAAGTTCTTTCGCAAGAATTTTTTCATAGTTTTTATATAGCTTTCGCTGATTGTTCATCTCTCTCTTTTCTCCATTGGTAATTATTGATATAATCATCATATACAAAACTATCTGCCACTGTCAATTTAAAGAGGTGAACTTCATGAGAAAAACTGCAAAAATTTTATGCACAGCCCTTCCTGTCATTTCTGCGGCCGGCGCTGCTGCCGGACTTTATAAACTGGCCGGCTATTTTTTTAATTACTGTCTTGTGCGCACCAATCCGGGCTATAAGGCAGCGCAGAACAAAGCGCATGAAAATCTTTCCCCAAAACAGGCCGCCGAAGACTTTTTTCAGGAAGAGCATCTGAAATGGTTCGACAGTCAGCATCCTCAAACGGTTCATATCGTTTCTGAGGATAGTCTGAAACTGTCTGCTTATTATATTCCAGCGCCCAAGCCAACAAAAAATTTTTTGCTCGCCATCCACGGATACCGCTGCAATGGCCGGGAAGAATACGCCATATTTTCGCCATTTTATCATAATGATATGAACTTTAATCTGTTGATTCCCGATGACCGGGCTCACGGCCGCAGCGAAGGAAAATATATCGGCTTCGGATGTCTGGACCGCAAAGACTGCCTTGCATGGTGCCGGTATATCACAAAGACTTTCGGAAATGACTGTCGTATTTTTCTTCACGGCGTTTCCATGGGCGCCTCCACGGTTTTAGCCGCATCGGGAGATCCCGCCCTTTTGCCTCAAATCAAAGGCATTATTGCCGACTGCGGATTTTCCAGAGGCTGGGATGAACTGAAATACATATTAAAAAAGACTTATCATCTGCCTTCTTTTCCGCTGCTGAATCTGTTTGACCGCATATGCCGTGCAAAAGCCGGCTACAGCACAAAAGAATACAGCCCGATTGAACAGGTTGTCCACAGCCGTGTCCCGATTTTATTTATCCACGGCGATGCGGATGATTTCGTGCCGACACCGATGGCCTATGCGCTGTATGACGCATGTACTTCACAAGACAAAGAACTTTGGATCGTCCATGGCGCAGCCCATGCCCGCAGCTACTATACAGACCAAAAGGGATATGAACTTCGGGTGCATCGGTTTATCTGTAAACATATGAGCAGCATACCCGCATAAGCTTTGCCCTGACTTCATTCAGCTGCTTGGCCAAACTTGAATCAATCAGATAAATGGAGATTCCCTGCCCTGTTTTCCGGGTGTATCGCTCATAAAAGAGGGCAGCCTGCTCAGTCTCAAAGCAAGCCGCCCTCTTAACATCCTTTAAAATTTTTCAAATTGCTCTACATTCAATACAAATACTGTACTGCCGCCAATCTGCACATTCACCGGTACAGAAGTCACTGTATGGATAGAACCTTTGCCGGAAATTAAACCCGGATTCGTATAGGTCAATGTTTTTCGCTCGCCGGAATTTTCTTTAATAATTTCCAGCGCCCTGTCAACATCCTTATCCTCGGTAACGATCATAATGGTCGTGTTCTTGTTTTTTAAGAATCCGCCGGTCGTCGAAAGCTTTGTAACAAAAAACTTATTTCGGTTCAATTCTTCAATCGTATCCAGCTCATCGTCCTTATGTAAAATCGCCATAATCATTTTCATGACCCTGCACCTCCTGTATGTGAGTTTTTATGCAACCCACCCATATCTTTTTATATATTATACACGATATCTCCCGAAAATGACATAAAAACATAAAAAAAGAAGCGCCGCCCGGCATTTTCGCACCGAACGGCACATCCTCTATTGATTCAGCACAACTTATGTTTTTTATATCAGCCCTCAATGGAAATATACTTCTTTTCTTCCACAGCCGGCTTAACTTCTTTTTTAGGTACTGTCAGCTTCAGGACGCCGTGTTTATATTCAGCCTTAATATCTTCCTCGGTCAGCTGGTCGCCCACATAGAAGCTTCTCTCACAGGCGCCCGCATAACGTTCACGGCGGATATAACGTCCGGTCTCTTTATCCTTTTCGTCCTTATCCAGCCCCTTTGCGGCACTGATCGTCAAATAACCATTCTCAAGAGATACATGAATGTCATCTTTTTTAAATCCCGGAAGATCAAGCATAACGTCATAATGATCATCATGTTCCTTAATATCTGTCTTCATCATGTTTTTAGCCTTGCGTCCATACAGCTTCTTCTCTGCTTTCTTCGCGTCGGCATCATCAAACCATGGAAAATCATCAAAGAAATCATCAAATAAGTTTTCTCCAAAAATGCTAGGTAACAACATAGGTCATTCCTCCTTCATTCAACAATCGACCTTTGTCTTTCATGTCAACTTTTGATTATTTCATTTATCTACATGCCATTCCCCGGGCTTCGGGGAAATCCCGTCAGCCCTCAATGGAAATATGTTTCTTTGTCTCAACTTCAGGTTTGGCGTCTTTCTTCGGAATCGTCAGTTTCAAAATACCGTCTTCGTATTTTGCCTTCACATCTTCCTGTTTTACTTCATCGCCTACATAGAAGCTTCTGCTCATCGCTCCCGCGTAACGCTCCTGACGGATATATTTGCCTTCTTTATCTTTCTCGTCCTTATCCAGTCCCTTCGATGCAGATACCGTCAAATATCCGTTCTCAAGCTGGGCGCTGATCTCTTCTTTCTTAAATCCCGGAAGATCGATATCTACTTCGTAACTTGTATCTGTTTCGCGAACATCGGTCTTCATCATGTTCTTTGCGTGTTTACCGTAAAGCGCATTCCTTGTTCCCCAGAAATCTCTGTCAAATGGGAAGTTCATCCAATCATCATCAAATAAGTTTTCTCCAAAAATGCTAGGCAGTAACATAAGTCATATCTCCTTCCATATATTCTGCTGCTTTAATGCAGTTTCTTAATTGTTATGTTTGCTGTATGTGATCATCTTCAGAACATCTTTGAATGATGTCCTGAAAATGTTGTTTTTGGAAGAGGAACTTTTCTTTTTATTCCCTTTTCCTTTGTTCTATATGTAATATAACACTTATTATTAGCACTGTCAACCCCTGAGTGCTAATAAAATTGTGAACTTTCTGTGAACATTAATTGCATCGATATGAATGACAGTTTCAGAAGGAATCCTTTGCATAGGTATTTCCCTGTGAGAATGTAATTAATAAATAAAAATATGTGCCTTGCACTGGCCGCCGCGCCAGCGATTTGATACAATACCCATATAAACATAGATTTTTGGGTTAATTTAAAGAAAGGAAATCTGCAATGGAACTGAACCGAAAAATTGCTGAAATTGAATTAGAACGCGCCCATTCACTAAATCCCGGAAAATGGGCGGATCATTCACGTTATGCTGCCCTTGCCTGCCAAAATATCGCTGCGCGCTGCAGCGGCCTGTCTGCCGATGACGCCTATTGCTATGGACTGTTGCATGATATCGGCCGATATGCCGGTATCACTTCGGAAAAACATCTGATTGACGGCTATCGTTTCTGTATGGAGCGCGGTTGGGAAAAACCCGCGCAAATATGTATTTCCCATGCATTTATGATACAGGATATCAAAACCTCCATAGGCACTTTTGATGTCTCCCATGAAGACTATCTGTTTATGGAGGACTTTGTAAAACATGCTGTTTATGACGACTATGACCGGCTTGTACAGCTTTGTGATTCATTGGCACTCCCGACGGGATTCTGCCTTTTGGAAAAACGCTTTGTCGATGTGGCGCTTCGCTACGGGACGCCGCCGTTCATTACAAAACGCTGGAAAAAAACGCTGGAAATCAAAGAATTGTTCGAAGAGAAAATTCACTGCTCGATTTATGAATTACTGCCGGGTGTTGTGGAAAATAGTTTTCAATAAGCAAATAAAATAGGACAGTTCTGTGAAAATTCAAATCTTGAAAAATATTTGGATTTCGCAAAACTGTCCTATTTCCCATGTTTCACATTTTTCAAAGAAAAACTTTCTCTTTCGCTTCTCCCTCTTCCATCTGTCTCAGCGCCCGAACACTTCCTAACAGCACTATTGGGAAGATTACCGCAAACAGCAGTCCGCTTTTGAGCCCTCCGCTGCCTGTGCCGGACAAAAGGCCGACCAGCCCCGGCCCGCCGGCGCAGCCAAGATCTCCCGCCAAGGCAAAAAAAGCAAACATCACCGTTCCGCCCTTAGGACATCGCTCTGCAGCCAAACTGAATGTTCCCGGCCACATAATACCGACAGAAAGACCTGTCAGCGCACATCCCGCCAGCGAAAGCACCGGTATCGGAGAAAATACCGCCAGCAGATAGCTGAATACACACAAAACTGCGCTTGCTGACATAAATACTGTCAGGCGAATTTTTCCGCTGACTTTGCCATAAAAAGTTCTGGCAACGCCCATGAGCACCGCAAACATACACGGGCCAAGCAGATCTCCTGTCGTTTTGTCCACATGAAGCCCCATTTCGGCAAATGCTGATGCCCACTGACTCATCGCCTGTTCTGAGGCGCCTGCGCATATCATCATCACAATAAATATCCAAAATATTTTTGTCCGCATCATTTTCCCTGCCGTCTCTGCCTCATCTTTTTCCACAAGCTGATTAATCGGCACTCGTGAAAAATAAAAAAAGTTAAACACAGGAACAAGAGCCCAAAGCACCGGAAGAATCCTCCAGTGTCCGATACCGACGATTTTAAAGAAAAGCGTGGATAAAAGAATAACGCCCACAAGTCCCCAGCAATAAAAAGAATGCAGCAGGCTCATATTTCCCACTTTGTCTTCTGTCGGGCAGGCCTCAACGATCGGACTGATGAGCACTTCGATCAATCCGCCGCCAACTGCATAAAGACAGATTGCCGCCACAAGACCAATGTATGCATTCGGAAGCACTTCCGGCAGTATGCCAAGTCCGATCAGTCCGGCAGCCGCAAACAGGTGCGCCGCCATAATTGCCTTTTTATATCCGATTTTATCTACATATTTTGCAGACAGCATATCTACAGCCAGCTGAACGCCAAAATTAATTGTAATTAAAAGCCCTATTTTTTCAATAGATATGTCATACTGCCGCTGAAATGTCAAAAACAAAAGCGGCGCCAGATTATTTACGATTGCCTGAACGATATATCCGATGTAACTGGCATAAATTGTATGTTTGAAATTGCGTGTCATAACATCCTCCCAATTCAGAAAATAAACTGTACAAGCGCCATATAAAATATCGTCCCTCCTGCAATAGACAGCAGCATCTGCCGTTTCCACAGATGAAGACCGATCACCAGTGCAATGGCAAGCAGTTCGGGGACTCCCCGGCTTCCCGCAAAAATGCTGACATCTTTCAGACAGTAGATGACCAGCATGCCAAATACTGCCGGCGGCAGTACATTGCCAAGATACCGTATATATTTCGGCGTCTCTTTCCCTGCCGGAAAAATTAAAAACGGCAGAAATCGGGTAATAGCCGTTCCGAGAACGACCATGCCTATAGTAATAATCTGTTCTGTCAAATTCATTCGTCAGCCCCCTCCTTCTCAACCGTGCCCCGCATCAGCGTCAGCACACCAAGAATTGCCAGCATTGACGGAATAATAAAATGATCTGAGCCGAAAGCGATCAGGCAAAGCAGCGACAAGCCAAGTCCCATCAGCGAACTGAAATGCCTTTTCTCTTTCAGCCACTGTTCCATAAAAATAACGACAAACATAGCTGTCATTACAAAATCAAGTCCCTCCGTATTAAAATGGATATATGAACCAAAAATGCCGCCCAGCGTCGCACCAAAAAACCAATACAAATGATTATACAGGGTTACAAAAAACATAAACCAGCCCCGGTCCACACTGTCCGGCAGCCGGGCTGTACAGTTGATCGAAAATGTTTCATCACACATACCGAAAATCAGATAAACTTTCTTTAAGCCGGTCCCGCGGAATTTATCCAGCATGGAAATTCCGTAAAAAAGATGCCGGGCATTGATCATCAGTGTCATTGTCAGCGCCTGAATGGGGTTAAATGCGCCAAGCAGCATATTCGCCGCTACGAATTCCGCCGATCCGGCAAAAATAGTCACACTCATGATCATCGGATACCAAAAGCTGAAGCCAGACACATTCATATAAATGCCATAAGTTAAACCAAGAAAAGTAAATCCCGCAAAAATAGGCAGCGTATACGGGAATGCCGCCGCCGCTGCTTTTTTCAGCATATGCGCTTTCATTGATAATGTCTCTTCCACAAATCTTTCCTCCAAGCTGCATCATTCAAATCAGCGCCATGCTTCTCAATACATAAAGCCACATCGTTACTGTAAACGCGCTGAGCAGTGTTGTCAGCATCACAACACTTGAAGACAGAGTCCCCTCATGTCCCATATTTTTTGCCATCACATAACTGCTGACGGTGGTCGCAGAGCCGAGCATAATTAAAATAGCTACAATCTTTTCATCTCTAAAACCGAAAGCGGCCGCAGCCGGAAGAAATACGGCGCACAGGCCGATCAGCTTGATCATTGCCGCCGTCACTGTCGGACGCACATGACCAATCGCCTTTTTAAAGTCAAAGGAAGCGCCCATGGCGATCAGTCCCATCGGGGTTGCCGTCGCTCCTATGCTGTCCACGGTTTTTGCCGCAATTTGAGGGAGCGGCATCCTCAGCAGAGACCAGATCAGGCCGACAACAATGCCGATAATAATCGGATTGGCAGCAATACCTTTAAGTGTTTTAACTATCACCTTTTTGTCCATGCCGCGCTGCCCCGGCTTAAAAAGTGTCAGTACCAGCACCGCCGTCACATTGTACAGCGGAACACTGCCGATGATCATCAGCGGAGCAATACTTGCCGATCCGTAAATATTCTGTATAAAGGCAATCCCAAGCAGCGCCGCACTGCTGCGGTAGGCCGCCTGAATAAACTCTCCCCGCACATCTTTTCGAAAACACAGAGAAACAGCCGCAGCGATCATAATACCTGCGGCCGTGGCTCCAAAACAAAACAGAACAAATACTGTATCCCACATCTGAAAAAAATCCACCGTTGCCAAATCCTCAAATAACAGTACCGGAAGCGACACGGTGAATACAAATTTATTCATCTTCGATGCAAAGACATCATCTATCCAGTGCAGCCGACGGAAAATCATACCGAGAACCATCAGCAAAAATACCGGTATCGTTGCATTGAGACTGAAAATCAGATTTTCCATAAATGATACCCCAGTTCAAATGCCGGCAGACAAAACTGCTGTCCGCCGGCATAAGCAATTAATGATGAAACAGTCTGATGCCTGTAAAGCACATTGCCATGTTGTACTTATTGCATGTCTCGATGACATTGTCATCTCTGATAGAACCGCCCGGCTGTGCCACATATTTAACGCCGCTCTTATGGGCACGCTCAATGTTGTCTCCAAACGGGAAGAATGCATCTGATCCAAGGGCCACATCCTGCATATTGTCCAGCCATGCACGCTTTTCTTCTTTTGTAAACACTTCCGGCTTCACTTTGAAAATTTTCTCCCATGCACCATCAGCAAGTACATCCATATAATCATCGCCGATATAAAGGTCTATAGCATTATCTCTGTCTGCACGTCCGATTTTATCTACAAACTGAAGTTCCAAAACTTTCGGACACTGGCGCAGGAACCAGTTGTCTGCTTTTTGACCTGCAAGGCGTGTACAGTGGATTCTTGACTGCTGGCCTGCACCGATGCCGATGGCCTGTCCGCCCTTGGCATAGCATACGGAATTAGACTGTGTATATTTCAGCGTGATCAGAGAAATAATCAGGTCAATCTTTGCCGAATCAGGAATTTCTTTATTCTCTGTTACCACATTTGAAAGCAGTTCATTATCAATTTTCAGTTCATTTCTGCCCTGTTCAAAAGTAATACCGAACACTTCTTTATGTTCAATCGGATTCGGACGATAATCTGCGTCGATCTGGATAATATTATAATTGCCTTTCTTTTTGGCTTTTAAAATTTCCAGCGCTTCCGGCTCGTAGCCCGGAGCAATAATACCGTCGGAAACTTCTCGTTTAACAATTTTTGCTGTAGAAACATCACAGACATCGGATAATGAAATAAAATCACCGAAAGATGACATTCTGTCGGCGCCTCTCGCTCTCGCATAAGCGCTTGCCAGCGGTGAAAGTTCACCCATATCATCAACCCAGTAAATCTTTCTTTCCACATCTGTCAGCGGAAGGCCTACTGCTGCGCCTGCCGGTGAAACATGCTTAAATGATGTTGCTGCCGGGAGCCCTGTCGCTTCTTTTAATTCCCGGACAAGCTGCCAGCCGTTAAATGCATCGAGGAAATTAATATATCCCGGTCTGCCGTTTAATACTGTGACCGGAAGTTCACTGCCGTCGTTCATATAAATACGGGACGGTTTCTGATTTGGATTACATCCGTATTTTAACTGAAATTCTTTCATCTTGTCGTCCTCCTGCTTACTGATTCTTATTGACAATTCTTGATTCATACTGACCTGTGACAATATCGATATAACGAACGAATAATGAAACTTTATTGTCTTCGTTTAAACTTGTCCACAGAAGCTGTGTATAAACATCGATATCATCCACAACATCCACCAGTTTCGGCTCGCCTTCAAAACTTGGCAGCGGATTGCCGTCACCCATATAAGTATGAATGAAATGAGCTTCGCCGTTTGCCGGATTTGTATATGCGAACGTATAGCGGTTGCATGCGGACGGATCTCCGTTATTGCTCTTTAAAATAGACATTGCGTAATTGTAACTGCCGTTTTCCAGATGCATAATACCTGAAATACGCGGTGTATAATTTGGCGCGTCCGGCTCAAACTCACGGGTTCTAAGCGCCTGCTCAAACGTCTGCTGCTTGTCCATCAATTCATAAATCGTGTCTGTCTGGTCTCCATTGGTCACAATCGTTTTGTTTCCCAATACGCGCACCGGCGCATAAATAATCAGACTCGGATCAACCACTTTAGATTCATCAAATGCCTGTGTGCGGATGCCGCTGCCATCCTCCACGAAAATACGGTTTCTGCTGTTTTCGCTTCTTCCCATAATAAAATAAGCCGTTACAGCTTTCGTGCCGTCAGGTGTCTTTCCGATAATAATCCCTCTGCCCGGATAGGCATTAGAAGCAAGTTCATTGGCGATTGAGCGTTTTTCCATCATCCATTTCTCCTTTTTACATATACTTGTTGTAAGGCAGACTCACAGTCAGTCTTAAAGAACAAAGAAGCCGGCTGCCCGGTCTGCCCCCTATAAGGCTGCCCAGGCGGTCGGCTGTCAATACGCTGTACTCCCATCAGGTACTCTCCTGTTTCCGCCAGTCATACAGCTTATGGCATAAGCGTACCTCATTTTCAAATATTTGTCAACGCATCTTCTTTAAAATGAAGGCGGCGTAGATATCCACAGAACTTTTGCCTCTGTCTCCCAGTCGTTGCTCAAATAATGGGCACGGTCACTTTTCATATAAAAAGTTTGTCCCCTTTTTACAATCAATTCTTTATCTCCATAATGAAGCCGGACTTTGCCGGCAAGCACATAGCCAAACTCCTCTGATTCGCTCGGTGGAATTTCTTCTGAACGTCCGCCTTTTTTTAAATGAATAAGAATCGGTTCCATCCGGTTTTTCTGAGCATTGGGCACCACATAGTAAATATTGTAGTCTTGCTGAAAATTCTCAAAAAAATCGTTGGCCGTGAACACAATCTGTTCATCCTTTTCCTCTGAGAAAAATTCTCCCAGAGAGGTCCCCAGCGCCTCCAAAATATCTTCCAATGTGGCGATTGACGGTGATGTCAGATTTCGTTCCACCTGCGATAAAAATCCTTTTGTCAGCTCACTGCGGTTGGCCAGTTCTTCAAGTGTCAGCTGATTTTTGATCCTGAGCTGTTTGATTTTTTCTCCGATCTGCATGTTTTTCACACTCCCTATTACGGTACTGTACCGGCCTTTTGCCTGTAAAATAAATCTTTTCTGATTGTTTGTAAACAAAAAGTTCTTTGTTATTAAACACATTTATTATACTCATACATTTTTAAAAGTCAACCGATTTTCACTGAAAAGTTTAATATCATTAAACTTTTGGCTACCGCCGGCGGATATGAAAGTAACGCCGTCTGCGGTAGTGGATCTCGCCGCTTAATATGACCCATATAAGGTTATCCAGCCAGCTTTGTGTTCCCCGGCAGCTGACACAGCTTCCGTCATATTCCATGTTTTCATCCTCTTCGAGAACAGGCCGGAACATTTTTTCCATATATCCCGCTCTGCTTTTGATCCTGTCCGCCAGATCCAAAAGTGCCCGCCTGTCAGGATATTCGTCAAACATAAAACTTCCCTCATACTCCAGTTTGTCACATTCCTCGGTCACATATCCGAGAATTTCCTGACTCATTGGCGGATACATGCTTTTGAGGTACATTCGATCGTCTTTGTATCTTTTTGCATCATAATCCTCAATATACTCCTTCATCCATGGCATTTGCATCGTCTGATCCATAAATCTACCTGCCTGTGCGTCTTTACTTCCCATATTATGCGTTTTCTCGCAAATGGTGCCTCCTGTACAAATTTTCCCTCTATACATTACCGCCAAAATCGTGTATGATATGAATAGGCATTTTCAGGGTATGCCTGATTATTTTTTGAGACAGGAGGGGTATTTTTTGATACGTTCCATTCTTTGTGTCATTTTCTTGATTTTTGTGTTAATCCTCAGTCTTCCCCAGTATGCGGTTCTGGCAATTATCCGGCGTAAAAATCGGCAGAAAAGCGCGCAGATCGGACAGCGTTTTGTTGTCTGGGCAGCCA
Source organism: Candidatus Scybalocola faecipullorum (assembly GCA_018716485.1). Taxonomy (GTDB): domain Bacteria; phylum Bacillota; class Clostridia; order Lachnospirales; family Lachnospiraceae; genus Scybalocola_A; species Scybalocola_A faecipullorum. The sequence goes on along the minus strand of DVJY01000008.1, from coordinate 41,803 downwards.
AGGGACTGACATTTATTGCCGGCACCCGGGTTATTGTCCGCGGTTTCGAGAATGTCCCTGCAGATACACCTGTACTTTATGTGGGCAATCACCGCAGTATTTTTGATATTTTAACGCTGTATCCTTATTTAAAAAATAATACCGGATTTGTTGCCAAGGAATCATTAAAATACACACCGATTGTCGGATGGTGGATGTGGTTCACAAATTCATTGTTTTTAAACCGCACCGATATCAAAAAGGGACTCCAGACAATTCTGGAAGGCATCAATCTTATAAAAAAAGGATCGTCCATTGTCATTTTTCCTGAAGGAACCCGTTCCAAAACTGAAGATCTGCTGCCATTTAAGGAAGGCAGTTTAAAAATTGCCGAAAAAAGTAAATGCCCGATCATTCCGGTAGCCATCACAAATACTGAATCTGTATTCGAAAATCATCTGCCACGTATAAAAAAAGCTTCAGTTGTCATTGAATTCGGCACTCCAATCTATCTGGACCATATTGATAAGACGACAAAACGTCATCTGGCCAATCATGTGCGTGACATTATCATTGAGATGCGCAAATCTCATCCGACGATGATCCAGTAGAATTATAATTTTTTGCAATTTTATATTTTCTTTTTTTTCAAAAAATGTTAAAATCTTCTTTAGCATTATGCGCATTTCAGCAAATCTTCAGATATGCGCCAGAGGAAAAATAAGGAGGGTCTGATGTGACTATATCACCAGTTGTATTATTTTCACTGAGCCCCCTGACAATCGTTCTGATTATTGTCGCCGTTATTACGATCGGTCTGATAATTTTTCTTGCGATTTGGGGTAAAAAACAGCAGAAAAAGATGGACGAAACCGAAGAACAGATTGCTGCCGCAGCACAAACAGTAACGATGCTTGTCATTGATAAGAAAAAGATGCGGTTCAGCAAAGCCGGCCTGCCGAAAATGATCGTCGATTCGACGCCTTGGTATGCAAGACTTGCTAAGATTCCGGTCGTCAAAGCTAAAGTCGGTCCAAAAGTCATGGTTTTGATTTCTGACAGCAAAATCTTTGATATGATACCGATCAAGCAGGAGATCAAAGCTACCGTCAGCGGCATCTATATTACAAAGGTCCGCAGTTTGCGTGGTCCTGCGTTAGTCCATCCGAAGAAGAAAAAATTCCGTGAAAAGATGGCAGACAAAGCCAATGAACTTCGGGGGAAAACACAAACCGCAAATACCAAAAACACTAAGAACACAAAAAATTCGAAGAAAAAATAAAAAATGGGGTTCCATCCTGTTATATTTGTGCTATAATAGATTTGTGCATAAAGAACTCCAACAAAGCTCCGACTACACTGTCGGGGCTTTTTTAACATTTGGAGGATATAACCATTATTTTGTAAATTCACTTAGGAGGTATTTAATATGGTTACACTACAGGCTTCAAAAAGAGATCCGCAGACAAAGGCTAAAAAATTAAGACGTGAAGGTTTTGTTACAGGTGTTTTATACGGAAGAGATATGAAAGAAACTATGCCGCTTCAATTTGTGGAAGCAGACGCAATGCGCTTTATTAAATCCAACAAAGAAGGGACTCAGGTCCTCTTAAATATTGGCGGTGAACAGACCAATGCCCTTGTTAAAAATGTCGATTTTGATCCGCTGAAAAAGCAGATCAATGCCCTGGATTTTCAGGCACTTGTCGCCGGTGAAGTTGTCTCCGCATCTGTTCAGATTATTTTTGAAAATACGGAAGGTGTTCAGGGCATCGTTGAACAGGAACTTTCTGAAATTCACTATAAAGCAGACCCGGCCAATTTACTGGACACAGTTGTGATTGACTTCTCAAAACTTCCTCAGGAAACGAGAGATTTTTATGTCAAAGATTTAAAACTGACTGAAGGCAGGAACATTCATCTGACGACTCCGGAGGACGCACTGATTTTCCATATCGCAGATTATGCAAAGGCTGATGAAGAAGAAGCTGAAGAAACAGCTGAATAATTTTATCAGCGTATAAAACAGCGGGAACCCCATAGGGGTTATCCCGCTGTTTTTGTGTAAAAAGGCCGTCAGGCAGTTGCCGCAGTGTTTATTATTGTTTATAATAAATTACAGTTCCCGGCATCAGCCGGAAAATAAAAATATATACAATTTATGGAGCTGCGTATGAATATTAAACAATGGTTTTATCTGCCGGATGTTATCCGGCGGCTTATTCTGTCATGGCTTACTGCTGTAACCATCGCCTATGCCATGGTACCCCAAAATTTAAAAAATATAGCCGTCACGGACTGTTTCACGGCCTTGTCGCTGCCGGTCATCCTGATGCTTACTGCCGATGCTTTTATTATTATTTTTGTATTATCCTGCGTCTTTTCCTATCAAACGGCCAAAGGTGAACGTTTTGCCATTGCCGGCGTCTTTTTGCTGCTGAGTATTTTGACACTGACCGCATCATTTTCCATATCCTATTTACTGGCCTGCGTACTCATTCTGACCATTTTGTGCATTTATGCCATTTATGGCTGGCAGGATGAAGAGACAGCCATAAAGCGCCCGAAACCGGGCAGCAGACCTGCCGCGGCGGCCGTAATTGTAATCGCCCTGTTGTTTTTCATATTTGTCAGCGTATGGACTGTATGCAGGGTGTGGACATTCAGCGCGCCGGCTTATGATTTCGGCATTTTTTCTCAGATGTTTCATCATATGAGAACAACCGGCCTGCCAAATACAACGGTCGAGCGGGATGGGCTGCTGTCCCATTTTTGTGTTCATGTATCGCCGATTTATTATTTAATGCTGCCGTTTTACTGTATTTTTCCATTTCCGGAAACACTGCAGATTCTTCAGGCGGCCGTACTGGCATCTGCTGCTATTCCCGCATGGAAACTGGCACGCCGCCATGGCTGCCGCCCTTTTGCCGCAGCGCTCTTTTGTCTGATACTGCTGCTTTATCCCGCTTATGCCGGAGGCGCCAGTTACGACCTGCATGAAAATGCATTTCTCACACCGCTGCTGCTCTGGCTGTTTTACGGCATCGACCGTCAAAATATTCCTCTTATCGCAGTTTTCGGCGTCCTGACGCTGACTGTCAAAGAGGACGCCGCTGTCTATGTGGCCGTGGCCGGACTGTGGCTTTTACTGCGCGCACTGCTTCGGCGCAGTAAGCGGACCCGTTTTGACACATGTGCCGGCATCTGCCTGCTGATCGGCGCCGTCTTATGGTTTGGCGCTGTAACCGCATGGCTTTCTGTCTACGGTACCGGCGTTATGACCTATCGCTACAGCAATTTTATCTATGACGGCTCTTCATCGCTTTTTTCTGTTATTAAAGCCGTCATTATGCTTCCGATCAAAGTGCTCTATGAATGTTCGGAACCGGAAAAACTGAAATTTATCGCTCAGACACTGCTGCCTTTTGCCGCACTGCCGCTGTTTACGAGAAAATACGAACGCTATATTTTACTTATTCCGTATATACTTGTCAATCTCATGTCTGACTATACATACCAGCATGATATATTTTTCCAATACACATATGGATCAACAGCATTTTTGTTTTATCTTGCCGTAATTAACTATGAAGATATTGCTGTGCATCTGCGCCGGCTGCTCATAAAGCATACGCCGCTGGTTCTGTCTGCAGCGATTGCCGCACTGTGCTTTATCATTTTTATCGTACCGACAGCAAGCCGGTACCCAAAACGCTATATTCAAAATAAAGCATATTACGAAAATATTGACCGTCTGCTTGACACCATTCCAAAGGATGCATCTGTATCTGCGGCCGCTTTTTATGTAGTGCCCCTCTCTGACCGGGATGTCTTATATACCATCCGATATGCTTCTGTGGAGCATATTCTCAGTTCGGACTATGTCGTTTTAGACTTGACCGGATCGTCCAGTTATAAAAATTTTGAAACGGAAAATGCTTCCGGTTATGACAATCTTGTACAGCTGCTGCTCCAAAACGGCTATACAATGACAGGGCAGGCTGAAAATGCGGCAGCTATTTATCAAAAAGCCGCCGATCAAACTATGCTTGCGCCTTCTTGGGCATCATAAAGGATACAAACCGCACTTTACGGTCTATGATTTTCCCTATGATGCCGATGGCCTTGCCCATCGTAAAAGCTGCCAGAATAGTGCCGATGCCGAGACCGTCCAGATGTCCGAGGCAAAACCATGTCATACATGCTGTTACAACCAGACAGATGACATCAAAACTAATTTTGATCTTCGGATATCCGACGCCGGTAATCTGCGCCAATTCCCTTGGAAATAAATCTGTAGGAATAATCGGAAGGCGGCATCGGTTAGACAGGGCAATACCCAAACTGATCAGCAGATAACTGATTATAAAATATACGATGTGCCACGGCATTGAGTTTGGAAGTATACCGATCCAGCTTTCATGTACATCCAGCAGTTCTGAAAAAATAAAACCCACAACAAAGCTGAACAAATACTGCCATACAAATTTCTTTTGAAGAATCATCAGACTCAAAATAAGCAGCCCCTGAAAAATATATGTCCATGTTCCTAAAGACAGCTGCGGCAGCACAAGTGAAAATGCATAGGGCACACTGGAAATCGCAGAGATGCCAGAATTAGAATACAGCATCAGCACGACTCCGAAGCTGTTGATGATCACAGCGGCGGCCAGGGCCAGTTCCCCCCTCCATACGCATCCTTTCTCTGATTGACCCATTTCCTGCTTTCTCTTCATTAAAGTCTCCTCCAATTCCATTCATCTGAATTCTTATCATTTAAAATTCAGTCTAGTCGTCCGCAGATGCGCTGTCAAATTCATAATCGCAATATAATTATAGATATTTTCTATAATTTCACCGCAGTATTTCATATGCATAGATATCGAGGAAATCTGCCGGATCAGGTCGGCTTATGGATTCTTTTTTGTGATGCCGCAAACAGCCCGGCACCGATCAGGCTCACAATCAGTTCTGAGACAGGGTAAGCGCACCAGACACCTGTCATACCCGCCGCTGCACCAAGGGCAAATGCTGCCGGAATAATAACGATAAATCCCCGTCCGAGAGAAATGATATGTGCCGGCAGCGCAAATTCTGTTGATGTAAAATAAATAGAAATAACAATATTAAATCCCGCAAATATGCAGCCGAGGAAATAAATCTTCAGCCCGACTACAGCAATTTGCTGCAGCATCCCATTATTTTCACTGTTAAATATGGCCGCCACACTGTCAGCGCCTGCGAAAAGCGTACCATAGACAATAACCGACACAATCAGCACTGCGCCAAGACCATAGCGTAAAAACGCATTAATCTGTCTGCGGCTGCCGGCGCCGTAACTCGTGCTCATCAGCGGTTGGATACCTTGAGCAATGCCCGTATAAATCGCTGTAACAACAAGTGACAGGTTGGCGATGACTCCGTAGGCCGCAACACCTACATTGCCTTCCAGCTTCAAAATAATCATATTAAACACAATCATAACAATACCGGAAGCCACTTCTGTAATAAGCGACGGCAGCCCGCTGGATAAAATACCTGCCAAACGCTGTGCAGAAATCCGGCATTTTCGAAAATGAAATGTATTTTTCTTTTTGAAAAAAAACGGTGATATAATCATTATACTGATAACCGGCGCCAGCCCTGTAGCAAGCACAGCGCCGAAAATGCCCATACCGCACGGAAATATAAATATATAATCCAAAACAATGTTGGACAGGCTGCCGCCGATCATGCCTGCCATGGACAGCTGCGGTGCGCCGTCATTGCGGACAAAGCACAGCAGCAGGTCATTAAGCATAAACATCGGCGCAAATAGCAAAATGACTTGCAGATACGTTTTGCTCATCTCAAATACGGCTTCATTAGCGCCCAGCAGCCGCGCAATTTGTGCAGATGTAAAAACGCCGAGCAGCACATAGACTGCTGCCAGCGCCAGCGTCAGTATGAACGCGCTTGTAAATACATGATCCGCGCTCTCGTTTTTACGCTGACTTTTTAAAATAGAATATTTTGTTCCGGCACCCATGCCGATCATCAGACCGCTGCCATGGATAAAGCTATAGACCGGAATGGCAAGATTCAGCGCCGCCAATCCGTTGGCGCCAAGCCCTTTGGATACAAAAAACGTATCGGCCAAAATATAACATGACAGACCGATCATTCCCATCACATTCAGTGATATGTATTTTAAAAATGTACGCAAAAGTTTACTGCTTCCCATTTTTCTGGACATCCTATACCTCCTGAATCTTTATCCTGCCGACAGGCCTATTTAAACAAAAAAAGCACCTATGCGTCATCCCTTCAACGGCCTACGGAATGATACAAGGTACTACCCGGCGGTAATTGTCTATTTTTGACTAATTATAGTATGACTTTTTACGGAAGTCAAGGGCAGAAATTAATTAAATTTGTTGGAATTACAACATACTTTTTGACAGCAATCCTGTATGCTTATCTCGTCAATAACGAAATCAACTTTGATGGCGCTGCAAATGCGTCAGAAGGAGGAAACCATGAATCAATCCATGTTTTGTTTTCAGTGTGAACAAACCGCAGGCTGCAGCGGATGTACCGGCAAAGCCGGCGTATGCGGCAAATCATCGGACACAGCCGTACTTCAGGATACGCTGACCGGCGCTTTGATCAGACTTGCATGCGCCGCAGAGCCCGGCTTTGATGACAGCCATACGGATATGCTCGTCCTTGAAGCATTATTTACAACCGTCACAAATGTCAACTTTAATAATGACACCATTGGCATTTTAATCGACCGTGTTCATGAAACAACTGCGGCATTATTACCGAATGCGCCGCATCATGATTATGATATGACACAGCTTTGGCAAGCTGATGAAGATATCCGTTCTCTCAAATCGCTGATCTTATTCGGCATCCGCGGTATGGCAGCCTACGCTTACCATGCCGCTGTCCTTGGCTATCACGACAAAGAAGTCAAACAGTTTTTCTATAAAGCCCTGCGCGCCATCGGCGAATCGTCTGATATGGATGCACTGCTGCCGATCGTCCTTGAGACCGGTGCTGTCAATTTAAAATGTATGGCACTTTTAAACCGTGCCAATACGGAAACTTTCGGCATTCCTCAGCCGGTCACAGTGCCGCTGACCGTCGAAAAAGGCCCATTCATCGTCATTACGGGACACGACCTCTATGACCTGAAACAGCTTTTGGAACAGACAAAAGATAAAGGCATCAATATTTACACCCACGGAGAAATGCTTCCTGCCCATGCTTATCCCGAACTGAAAAAATATCCACATCTGAAAGGACATTTTGGCACAGCATGGCAAAACCAGCAGAAAGAATTTAACCAGCTCCCGGGCGCTGTGCTTTTTACGACCAACTGCCTCATGCCGCCTAAGGCAAGCTACAAAGACCGCATCTTCACATCTGATGTTGTATCCTTTCCGGAAGTCACACACATCGGTGCCGGCAAAGATTTTACCCCGGTCATCGAAAAGGCGCTGGCACTGGGCGGATACAGCAAAGCACAGTATTTTACCGGCCTTAACGGCGGTCATCAGGTCACCACCGGATTTGGCATGAACACCATCCTCAATGCTGCCGATGATATTATCGCCGCCGTAAAATCCGGAGATATCCGCCATTTCTTCCTCGTCGGCGGATGTGACGGCGCGCGTGCCGGAAGAAATTATTACACTGAGTTTGTCCGCCGGACGCCGAAAGATACGGTGATCCTGACACTTGCCTGCGGCAAATTCCGTTTCAATGATATGGATCTTGGCACCGTCGCCGGCCTTCCGAGACTGCTGGATATGGGACAGTGCAATGATGCCTACGGGGCAATCCAAGTGGCCATTGCCCTTTCAGAAGCATTTCATTGTTCTGTCAACGAACTTCCGCTGTCCATGGTCCTTTCATGGTATGAGCAGAAAGCCGTCTGTATTTTACTGACGCTACTTCATCTCGGCATTAAAAATATTTTAATCGGCCCGACGCTGCCGGCATTTATATCACCGAATGTCCTTGACCTTCTAATAAAAACATATCAGATCCGTCCGGTATCCACACCGGAAGAAGATTTGAAACTGCTGCTTAGCTAAAGAATCCGGAAATGATTTTTGTAATAGTCAATTTTTCCTTCTTTGCGCAGCTTGCTCAATTCGGCTGACATGGCACTGCGCTCCACACCGAGATAATCGGCCAGTGCCTGTCGGTCAAAAGGTATGGAAAAATCGCTGCTGCCCGTCTGCTTTGCCTGCGCAAACAGATAGGACAGCAGTTTTTCTTTCGTCGTTTTCTGAGACATGAAGTCAATTTTCTGATTCAGGCGCAGATTTTTTTCTGCAATCATACGCAGCAGGTTCTGAATGATACGGCTGTGAAACTGACATACATTACTGCATATTGTCAGTACATGCGCAAGAGATATAAAGGCAATTTCACTGTCAGCGGCGGCAACCGCACTGACCGGAATCTGATGTACACCGGCACAGGCAAATGCTTCCCCAAACAATTCGCCGGCCTGTGCGGAAGTAATGACGCTCCTGCGCCCCTCATAATCTTCTTTGATCACATGAACTTCTCCGGACAATACAATACCGATGTCCTGAACCGGCTGTCCCTCTAAAAATATTGTTTCATTTTTTTTATAAGAAACTCTGCGTGCCCTCAGACACGGAAGCACTGCAGTCAATTCTTCTTCACTCACACCGTGAAACAGCGGACATTTTATGAAAGCTTCAATCACTGGAAATCACCTTCCTTTTATTTATTTTTTAAATGCTCTGTGCTGAAATACTTATATTGTATTCATATTTTTACCGCTGTCAATGGATACCTCTTAACAACCATCCTATTATTCACAAAAAATTCACAATTTTATTAGCACTCACCTCTTTACAGTGCTAATAAAATGTGTTATATTACACTTGTAACAGATAGAATACATATAATAATTTAAAATATATTCAGGAGGAATGATGTATGATGTTAGTACCAAGAAGATCCGGTTTTGATTTGTTTGATGATATGTTTAATGATCCGGTTTTCACAGGAAGTAATAGCTATACATCGATGATGAAAACAGATATTTCCGAAAAAGACGGCGATTATGTCCTTGAGATGGATCTGCCGGGCTACACTAAAGACGAAGTCCGCGCACAGCTTCATGACGGCTATTTGACCATTCAGGCAAAGAAGAATGAATCTGATGATACAAAAGATACAAAGGGCAGATACATTATCAGAGAGCGCCGCACAGGTTCCTATTCCAGAAGCTTTTATGTAGGCGATCATATCACTCAGGAAGATATTAAAGCTTCTTTTGAAAATGGCACATTAAAACTTGTATTTCCTAAAATGACGCCGGAAAGGGTCGAAGCTCAGAAGAAATATATTACAATCGAATGATGCTCACTCTTTATCATATATAACAGCAAAAGGCGGCAGATGTTTCCATCTGCCGCCTTTTGCTGTTTAATCTTTAATCTTTTCCTCCATATCCAGCGCTTTTTGGATGAGCTGCTCCTTTGTATTCAATGCCTGATCATCGATCACTGCTTCGGTCAGCTGCTCCAGTATTTTTCCAAGCATCGGCCCCTCTTTAAGTCCTGCCTGAATCAGATCTCTGCCGTTGACTGCCAGCATCTTAATTTCAAAGCACTGTCCTTCATCTATAATCTGCCGGTACAGCAATTCTTTTTCTTTAAGCAGCTTCAGCCCATCTTCTATAATGTCCGGTGATTTTGCCAGAAGATCCGCTGTCTGTACTTTCAGGAAATCTTCAAAAATATCTCTGCCGACTCTGTTAATCGCTCTGCGCGCAGATGCCGGTTCCGGGTTATATTTCATACTGTGCCACCGGATCAGGCGGGTGACTTTATCCGTCGTATCGTTGTCAAATTTCAGACGGCGCAGAATCCTCCTTGCCATCTCCGCGCTCACCTGCGCGTGATTTTTAAATGTCGTCCGTCCGTCACTATCAGTTTTTTTTGTTTTGCTTTTTCCGAAGTCATGCATCAGCATTGCCAATCTTAGCGCCGGTACTGCTTCCACGGCCTGCAGTGCTTTTTGCGTATGCACATCCACTGTATATATATGTTTCGGCGAATGGGTTTCCAGACCGGCAATGGCGTCATACTCCGGCAAAAATACATTGGTCAGTCCGAGTTTAAATGCCTTGTCAATATATTCGGGATGGTCAGATACGAGCAGCTTGACAAGTTCCGTCTGTATCCGCTCAGCGCTGATATTTTTCAAATGGTCCGCCTTAGATGTCATTGCCTCACAAGTCTGTTCATCGATGTCAAATCCCAGCTGGGCGCTGAATCTGACAGCCCTTAATATGCGGAGCGCATCCTCGTCAAAACGCTCTCCCGCATTACCTACACATCGGATCATCCGGCTTTTTATATCCTTTAATCCGCCGAAAATGTCCACCAAACCTGCCTGCTCATTATAAGCCATTGCATTAATCGTAAAATCCCGCCGTTTTAAATCTTCTTCTAAGTCAGATGTAAACGACACATCTTTAGGATGTCTGTTATCTTCATAAGCACCGTCAACACGGTATGTCGTCACTTCAAATCCTTCTTTATCCAGCATTACTGTTACGGTACCGTGCTTCAGCCCCGTGTCAATCGTCCGCCCGAAAATTTTCTTGACCTCCAGCGGCTTTGCAGAGGTTGTAATATCCCAGTCCTGAGGTGTCCTTCCGAGAATACTGTCCCTGACACATCCGCCCACCGCAAACGCCTCATAGCCGTTTTTATATAACTCTCCGATAATAAATGCCACTTTTTCCGGTATCTGTATGGTCACGCCTCATCTTCCTTTCCCCTGCTGTTTTTGAAATACAAATCAGATTTTTTCTATTGTACATCATTTTGCGGCAAAATAAAAGGCCGGGTTCATACCCAGCCTTAAATTGAAATTATTTCTTTACAGCTTTTCTGATGGCTTTAAGAATCTGAATCACTATCATACTTGCGATTGCAAGGCCATAAATCTGAAGAATCATCGTTCCTGTCAGCGGCGCAATCTGGAACAGTCCATGCAGCCATGGAATAAACAATACGGCATTCAGCAGGAGCATACCGATAATAAATGCACCGATCAGATACACATTATTGAACATTACTTTCTTAAATAAAACCGGTTCGTCTGCCTTACAGTTAAATCCATGGAACAGTCTGGACATACACAGCACGGCAAATGCCATCGTACTTCCCGCCTCCGGACTCGTCTGAAGTCCGAACAGAAAGCCGACTGCAGATGCAATGGCAATCACAGCGCCTTCAAGACCGATCTTCGCAAGCAGGCTCTTTGTAAGGATACCTTCTTTCTTATCTCTCGGCGGCTGCTTCATTACACTTGCCTGATGCGGCTCAAGTCCAAGTGCGATTGCCGGAAGACTGTCTGTCAAAAGATTAATAAACAGCAGGTGTACCGGCGCAAACGGCAGCGGGAGTGCCGCAAGTGATGCAAATAATACAACAAGAATACCGGCTGTATTGCCTGAAAGCAAAAACTGGATTGCTTTGCGTATATTTCCGTAAATATTTCTGCCGTGTTCTACAGCTTTAACAATTGTCGCAAAATTGTCATCGGTCAGTACCATTGCAGCGGCGTCTTTAGCCACTTCGCTGCCGGTCTGGCCCATAGCCACACCAACATCCGCTTGTTTTAAGGCAGGGGCGTCGTTTACGCCGTCACCGGTCATCGCAACGATTTTGCCCTTATTCTGCCATGCACGGACAATCCGGATTTTGTGTTCCGGTGTTACTCTTGCATAAACCGAAACCTTATCCACATAGTCTTCAAGCTCTTTATCGCTCATACCGTCAATGGTACTGCCGTCGACTGCCAATTCTTCAGGATGATCATCGCGGAGAATACCGACTTGTTTCGCGATCGCTGCAGCCGTAATCTTATGGTCGCCTGTAATCATCACAGGACGGATTCCGGCGCCGATGCATGCCTCAACCGCAGGTTTGGATGTTTCCCTAGGCGGATCCATCATGGCAATTAAGCCGGCAAACAGCATCTCATTTTCATCCTCTGCACCGATTGTGCAGCTTCCGCCCTGAGTACAGAGCGGTTTATATGCAAACGCAAGGACACGCAGGCCCTTTTTGGAAAAATTCATATAAGCATCAGCGACTGCCTTCTTCTCCTCCGGAGTCAGTTTCACTCTCTCCAAAAGAATATCCGGCGCGCCTTTTGTAATCATAATAGTCTCACCGTCAATATTATTGACTGTAGACATCAGTTTTCTGTCAGAATCAAAAGGTATTTCTGCAATTCTCGGATATTTGGCGCGGATTTCCTCCGGCTCCATACCGTGTTTTTGTCCAAATGCCACAAGTGCAATTTCCGTCGGATCACCGATCATCTGTCCGTTGCTGATAGCGGCATCGCTGCAGAGAATACCATAAACAGCCAGATGTTTCTGAGCTTCATCACTGTCATTATATGCATCGGCATCGACAGATTTGCCTCCGGCATAGCTGCCCATGACTGTCATTTTATTTTGTGTCAGCGTACCTGTTTTATCGGAACAAATGACAGAAACACTGCCCAAACCTTCCACAGACTGAAGTTTTCTGATGACTGCATTTTCTTTGGCAAGCTTTTGTGTGCCAAATGCCAGCACAATCGTAACAATTGAACTGAGCGCCTCCGGAATCGCTGCCACAGCAAGCGCTACAGCAAACATAAAGGCATCCATGATTGCTTCGCCGCGCCATACGGACAGACCAAAAACAATCGCGCATATAGCCAAAATACCGATGGAAAGCTTCTGGCCAAAATTATCCATCGTCTCCTGAAGCGGCGTTTTCTTTTCCTGTGTACTGCGCATCAGACCGGCAATCTTGCCCATCTCTGTATTCATACCTGTGCCGGTGATTTTTGCCACCGCACGGCCGTAAACCGCAAAGCAGCCTGAACAGACTTTTGTCTCTCTGCTGTTGTCATCCGGTGCGGCACATCGTTTTTCAACGGCTTCACTTTCACCGGTCAGAATACTTTCATTGACTTTTAAATCAGCGTTCTCAATGATATCGCCGTCGGCGCTGATCATGTCGCCGGCCTCCACAATTAATAAATCACCGACAACAACTTCTCTGGACGGAATTTCTACTTTTACTCCATCTCTTATAACTTTGGCTGTCGGCGCTGATAGCGCTTTAAGACTTTCCAGCGAATGTTCAGCTTTTACATGCTGAACTGTGCCGAGAATCGCATTCATAACGATTACGGCAAAAATAACAACCGCACTTTCCACATTATCCGTAACAGCGGAAATAATCGCTGAAATAATCAAAATAATAACGAGAAAATCTTTAAACTGTTCAAGAAAAACGATAAATACGCTCTTCTTCTTCTCGCCGGTCAGCTCATTATAACCGTTTTCTTCCAGAAGTCTCGCCGCTTCGGCAGATGTTAATCCTTTTGCGGATTCGGAAAATGAATTTTTGCTCATAAAATGATCTCCTTTCGCTTAGTTTGTTCATATCGTTTTGATTTATACTTTACCGTGCAAAAAAAGCAAGCACTCTCACTGTACCAAAACGATACAGTAAAAGTCTTGCTTCTTAAAAATCATTCTTTAAGTTACGCTCCGGGCAGTAAAACTGCCGTACTGACGAAACGTACACACGAGCCATGCAAGCTACTCCCTTTTACTGGTGTCCAGTATACAATTTAAAACGAAAAATGTCAAGCCCTGTTTTGTTCTTTCCGATTATTGATTATTTCTGAATCAGTTCCTCAGGAATAAGACTATAGTCATACATAACTTCCGAATGATTGTCTCTGACAAGCTTTTTTTCTAACAAAGCCCCTGTCTCTTTATCCATTGTATTTTTATATATTTTAGAAATTCTGTAGTATTTTTCCCCTTCTTTACGGAAATGGTGGTTTTCTTCCGTAAGCTTATACTGATATGGAAATTCGCGTTCACTGCGCAGTTCGGCTTTCAGTTCTTCATTTTCACACCATACAAACAGCTGAATGTTCTGGTCTGTATTATTTTTAAATCGATAATCAATATAATTATATCCGACAGATGTACCCGAACTAAATGGCACTCTTTTGCCTTCATCCGGCGCCAGAGCATCGGAATGACTGTGAAATTCGGTAACTTCCAGAGGACTGTGGAGCACAAGCAGATGGATGGTATTGGCCAGATTGCAGAGACCTCCGCCGGTTCCCGGACGGAGTTTATTACCTACAATCACTCTTCCGTCCTTATATCCTTTTCTCTTTGAAGCTTTTCCCACAGTCTTCCAGAAGGAAAAAACCTCGCCCGGACGGATAATGATCCCATTAATTTTTCTGCAGGCCAAATCTATATTGACCGCCTTATTTTCCTGAAGCCGGGGATCAATCCCTTTTCCACGCTTGATCAAATGTGAACTGTAACTGGAAACAACATTTGGCAGCGATTTTTTGCTGAATGTTTTCGCATATTTTTCATGTCCCGTCAAATCTTTAATGTGTCGGCGGAATATTTCCTTCTTCTGGGAAATTTCATAACATAAAGGGTTAATATCACAAAAAAGTACATCTTTCTTCCACAGCATTTTAATTTTCCTTTTCTTTCTGTATATCTCCCAGTCTGTGTACCGCAGACCGGTTGTGCCGATAAAACCACAGGAGCAGTTTTTCTAAATATCTCCGTTTACCTATTTTAGTTTCTGTTTCAAGTCTTATAAATTTCACAAGAATACTTGCCATACCGCTTTGATTCGCGCCGAGGATATCTTTAAAAATCTGATCCCCTATGCATACAATACGCTTCTTTTCTTCACCAAGCATACTGATTGCTTTTTTATAACCGGCAGTATCCGGTTTGCCGGCACGGCATATGTACATTGTATCAATATTTTTTATAAATCGCTGCACCCGCGCTTCATCGTTGTCCGTCAATAAAAGTGTCTTAAATCCGATCGCCTGAACTTTTTGAAACAGGCTGTCAACTTCCGGAGTAGAATCATCGCCGTGATGAACAAGCGTATTATCAATATCGAATATAAGCGCCCGGTATCCTTTCAGATACAGTTTTTCGAAATCAATCATAAAAACGCTTTCGACATATTCGTACGGGTAAAATTTTTTGAACATTTTCTCCTCCGCTTTTATTATTCCTCTTTATTTTTCCATGTAGCTGCATACCTTGTCAATCTGTTCGCTAAAAGTGCCCCCAAATTTATCTTCAAAGAATGCGCTGCCGATTGTAAACGCCCATGGAGCCACTTTCTTCAGTTCATCAAGACGCTGATAGCTGTTCACACTTCCCGCAATACAGACAGGCCCTTTAACCTGTGATACGATCGCTTCATTCAGCGCCGCCGCGTCTTTCGTATAGCGATATCCGAGCAGGTCAATACCGTAGGCCCCTTTACTCAGATAAGTGTTTGCCTCCTGAATCATGTCCTGCGCTGTTCCGCTGAGGACAGACGGCCTTCCTGTAATCTCACCCACGAATGGCATATATTTTATTTTATGCTCCAGACAGAAACGATTGATAGAGTCAAAAAACCGTGTACCCATCAAAATATCGCAGCCGCATTCTGCAGCCATCCGCATCCCCTCCATGCCTTCTTTCTCAGTATAAGCAACGACTTCCAAAGCCGTTGTTTTTCCGCATTCTTTCATATATGCATAGAGTTCTTTCATTTGCTCCAAAGGCAGCGCCTCTTCTTTCATACCCCAAACACAGGCAGCGCTGTCTTTGCACTGTTCAAAAATTTCGTATGCATTTTTTACCGTCCGGTCATTATAAGTCAACATAACAATCAAAGTCGGATGATTTATCATAAGTAAAATGCCCTCCTTCTTTCTTAAAAAGATGCTATCATTGAAAAAAACGATTGTCAAGCATATCCGAAATAAACCGACGCCATCCCCTTTACACATGGCCGTCTATAATCCCGGTAACAAGAAGACTTCCTCCATAAATCGCCGCAATAACCACACACGCAATGACCACCAGAAGAAGCGTGGGCACTACAGCCATATAAAGAAGACAACGGTACACCGCCAGTGAAAACATTGCTCCGGCAGCTGCAAACCCTGCCGGAAAAATAATGGTCCTCCACGGATTCAGTGTCAGACCTGCGATTTTAACCACACTTCTGCCATCTAAACCCACAAGAATCAAATACCCCGCCATCTGCCCCCACAAATAACCGTTAATACCTGTTTTTGGTACAACAAAAACGAGAAAAGCAATTCTTACACCAAGAGAAATCATGCTGTTCATCATCGTCAGTTTAACTTTCCCAAGACCGTTAAGCGTCCCGGCCAAAGACGATGCAATATAAATAAACGGACATAAGAATGCGAAAATCGTTAAAAATTCCCCGGCCATCTCATTTTTAAAAATAACGATGCCTAAAATACGCCCGTAAACAAAAAAGACAGTCATGCTTAAAATACCGATCAGAAGGCAGTAATGGATACTTTTGGAAATTGTCCTGCGGATCATACCATAATCATTTTCTTCACTGGCTTTTGATACGGCAGGCATCAGCATTGATGCCAAAGAATTGGTAATGGTCGTCGGAAACATAATAAACGGAAACGCCATAGCCGTTGCTACGGCATAAATACTGAGCGCTGTTTCACTGTCGCCGTAATACATTTTCAGCATCATCGGAATAAGTACCGCCTCAAAACTCTGCAGCAGCGTCAGTGCCAGACGATTGGCCGTCAGAGGCACCGCATAGCTAAGCAGTACCGAAGCCAGTGTTTTATAACTGTCAGGCGTAGCTACCAGATGCCCATATTTTTTATGCCGGCGGACTTGGCTGATTTTATAGGCAGTCACTGTAAACAGGCAGGAAATGACTTCGCCGGCAAGCATACCATACACAGCCATCGATGCGTCGGCACCTCCGGCTGCATAAAAAGTCACTGATAAACCGTAAATCGTCCAGACACGGATGATCTGCTCGATCAGCTGCGATGCCGCAGGCACACCGGCTCTGCGCATGCCTAAAAAGTAGCCTGAAATACATGAATGCATCGTTGAAAACGGAATAACAAAGGCCATAATTTTTAAATACGGCGCACATGCCGGTTCTCTGATTAAAAATACAGCAATCGGCTCTGCTAATATGAAAACTATACTAAACAGCAGCAGTGAAAGCGCCAGAGCAAGACCCACACCAATGCTTATCGTCCGGCCGGTATTTTTCACGCCCTGTCCGGCCGACTGTCCGGATATCACTTTAGAAAGCGCCGATTCAATACCATAGCAGCAAATTGCAGAACATACAGATAGTACCGGAAAAATGAGCTGATACAGCCCGAGCTCTGAAGCGCTGATCACATTGGCGAGAAATACCTTATTATACAATCCGAGAATTCTCGTCACAATACCTGCTGATGTTAATATAAGTGTTCCTTTAAGGATTTCTTTTTTTAATGACATAAAAAAACTCCGCCGGACCGTTTTTACTACTATATGCGGCCGGCGAAACTCTTTATTCTTTTCAATATTTTTCCCAATGGATTTTTTCTTTCTTCAAATCCATCATCGATCACTCCATTAAATTCGCCTTTCTCAGTGCGATCACAATGAGCGGAATTAAAATAATCTGCAGGATAATGCCCGGAATTGCCGTCGTCACAGCGCCTGCGATAAACATCGAAAAGCTGAATGGTGTTTGCACAACGCCAAGCATCAGCAAACGGATCACGCCCCATACAAGACGTCCGCCAATCATCGCTCCGATCAGCGACACATAAATATTTACAGTGTTCTTAGGTAATTTTTTGTAAAGCAGCCCTGTCATCATGCCGTAAACCGCCAGTTCAAAGGCCATAGGCACAGCAACTGTCGGCATAGGCGGCATCCCGAACATCATGCTGCGAAGCAGCGGCACAATAAAACCTACTGCCAGACCGTACTGCCATCCGCATACAAAGCCGCAGATCAGTACAGGAATATGCATCGGAAGCAGCATGCTTCCGATTGTCGGAATCTGCCCTGTAAAAAACGGCAGAATAATACCAAGCGCTAAAAATAACGCTGCCAGAACAAGATTCACAGTATTTGATTTTCCGGCAGTTTTCCTATTCATCGTTGTTTTCGCCATCTCCATGTTATCTTCCTCCTCTTGAATATCATTGGACGTCAGACGGCGGCGCACATACTGTCCGCCGCCTCGCCCGCTGTCTGAGGATATTATATAAAAACTGCCCGGGATAAATCAAAGAAAACTAACGCAAACGTTTGCGTTGTTCATATTCCTGCGTTTGATATGATTATTTCAGCGCTGACGCAATGTCCTGCTGCATATCGATCACCGCTGCCCTTGCCGCATCTGCAAAACCTGCAGCTCCGAATTTTTCATATTTTGGCTGCTTATAAGCAGCAATAATGCCTCTGGATGAATTGACGATCGCGCCAAGACCATCTTCATTGAAATAATTCGTCAGATCGGAGCCTTTGGCCCCCTGCGCACCGTAGCCCGGCACAAGAATGAATGACTTTGGCATCAGTTTTCTTAATACCGCACCCATTTCCGGATAGGTTGCGCCGACAACCGCGCCCACATAACTGTAGCCGCATTTGCCCATATGCTGCTCGCCCCAAGACACAACTTTTTCGGCAACAAGTTCATAAAGCGGTCTGCCGTCTACAAGACGGTCCTGAAATTCACCGCTGGATGGATTGGACGTTTTTGTCAAAATAAACATACCCTTCTTTTCCGGGATGGCCACATCGATAAACGGCTGAACACTGTCTGTCCCCATATATGGGTTGATCGTTACAAAATCTTCATCAAAACCATAATAAGATTTGCTGCCAACCGTCACCTTTCCGAGATGCCCTGTGGCATAAGCTCCGGATGTAGAACCGATATCGCCGCGCTTAATATCACCAATAACAATTAAATCTTTTTCATGACAGTAATCTACCGTCTTTTTAAATGCAATCAGTCCCGGTATTCCAAACTGTTCATACATGGCAATCTGAGGTTTTACCGCCGGGATCAGATCATATGTGGCATCGACAATGGCCTTATTAAACTGCCAGATGGCTTCTGCCGCGCCCTCCAATGTTTCTCCCAGTTCTTTATAAGCTTTTTCCTTGACAAAGTCCGGTACATAAGACAGCATCGGATCCAGACCGACTTCTATCGGAGCATTTGTCTTTTTAATTTTTTCTACTAATTTATCAATCATGATAACGTCCTCCTTACTTTGTGCAAACATTATAACATACTGTCCCTGCTTATACTACGCTTTTCTCCAAATCAGATTTTAAAATTTATGCTTTTCCTTTGGAATATCCAAAAACATACATGACAGACAAACCCGCCCAAAAGCATAGCAAAAATATAAACGATATTACCTGCAGCAATACCGAACACCGCCGCAATATCTTTAAAGACAAGCTGAACAGACGGTGTATACGGATCGATATAAAACATGGTCGCGCCGCCATAGGGATGAGCAGCAATATTAATCAAAAGCGCCCCGCAGCAGGCTGCGGCAAATACCGGAAGTCCTTTCGTAAATCCTTTCAGATGTTTTGTATCTGCCTGATGGGTCAGACCGGAAACAAGCCCGATAAAAATGATGATCAAATGCCACAAAATACCATGAATTGTCAGCGTCACATAAGACGAAAAAATGCCAGACGGATCAACAAATACCATCAATGCGCCCATCAGATTAAAATCGACCATGAAGGTATTTAATATTGCCCACAGCTTTTCGCTCCGAATCCAAGGCAGTATCAAACACAGATACATGGGCAGGCTGCACAGCTGAAAAGGAAACAAATGCCAATCATACTGTCCGTCATTGACAATGTAATAGCAAAAAAGCTGTTTATAAATTTCACTGACTATCAAAACAATACCGGCACACAAATCTATCTTCCGGATAAGGCCGTGCATATACATATTCTGTCCGCCCAAACGGCATCGACGGCGGAGGTTCGCTGATACTGCCGCCGCTGATACTGCTGCTGCCAAAATGCCAAATACTGCAGTCCACAGATGAAATGCTCCATATACACGGGGCGTCTCCGCAATCCATGCCGTCGCTCTTAAAAATTTTTCCATAAATATCATCTCTCTTTACTCAACAGTATACCCCTGTGTACTTTAAATTTCATCTGCGAATATTTGTCAGACATAACTCTAAAAAAAGAGAAGTCCGCAAACGGACTTCTCTTGCTGCACCCATATCTGTTTCAGTCGTTAATATCTTCCTTCGGTTTCTCCAGTCCTTCAATGACAATACCGTTCTTCTGAGCGTAATCCCACAGAGCCGCATGGATTGCTTCCTCAGCAAGCAAAGAACAGTGCACTTTCACCGGCGGCAGCCCGTCGAGGGCTTCCATCACCGCTTTGTTGGTCACTTTCAAGGCTTCCTGAACCGTTTTCCCTTTGACCAATTCTGTTGCCATACTGCTCGTCGCGATTGCTGCGCCGCATCCAAATGTCTTAAATTTAACATCGCGGATAACACCTTCATCATCAATATCCAGATACATTCTCATAATATCTCCGCATTTTGCATTGCCGACCGTACCCATGCCGCTGGCATTTTCTATTTCCCCCATATTTCTCGGGTTCTCAAAATGATCTAAAACTTTTTCACTATACATAAGTCTTCCTCCAAACTTTTATTCTGCCTGTCCGCTTTTAACAAAGTCTTCATACAGCGGCGACATGTTTCTTAAACGCTCTGTAATTTTCTTTAATGCATCAACCGTATAATCAATGTCTTCCATCGTCGTTTCATCGCTTAATGTCATTCTCAGTGACCCATGAGCAATCTCATGAGGCAGGCCGATGGCAAGCAGCACATGTGACGGATCCAGCGAACCGGACGTACATGCAGAACCGCTGGAAGCGCATATACCTTTCATATCCAGCATCATCAGCAATGATTCCCCTTCAATAAAGCGGATACTGACATTGACATTATTGGCAAGACGCTTAGTCCTGTGCCCGTTCAGACGGCAGTATGGAATTTCTGTCAAAAGTCTTTCAATCATGTAATCCCTTAATTTCGTTTCATATGCTTTGCGGTCTGACATTTTTTCCATCGCTTCTTTTGCTGCTGCGCCAAGTCCCACAATGCCCGGAACATTTTCCGTGCCGGCCCGGCGTCCCCGCTCCTGCTGCCCGCCATGGATCAGATTAGGCAGCCTGATGCCTTTTCGCACATATAAAAATCCGATGCCCTTCGGACCGTTTAATTTATGCCCGCTGGCGCTGAGCATATCGATCATATCTTCACTGACATTGATCGGCTCATGTCCGTAAGCCTGAACAGCGTCTGTATGGAAAAGAACACTGTGCTTCCTCGCAATTTCACCAATCTCCCTGACCGGCTGAATTGTGCCGATTTCATTGTTAGCCGCCATGACAGTAATTAAAATCGTATCAGGACGGATTGCCCGCTCCAGCTCGTCCAGTTTAATAACGCCGTCTTCATCAACGCCGATATAAGTCACCTCAAATCCTTTTTTCTCAAGATATTCGCAAGTATGCAGCACTGCATGATGCTCAATTGCCGATGTGATAATATGACGTCCTTTGTCTGAAAGCATCTGAGCCGTCATCTTTATTGCCCAGTTATCCGCCTCCGAACCGCCTGCCGTAAAATAAATTTCCTCCGGCTGCGCTCCGATCGATGCGGCGATCTCCTCTCTGGCTGTCTCAACAGCTGTTTTCGCTTCGCTGCCAATTGTATAAATGCTGCTTGGATTTCCGTAGCTTTCACTGAAATACGGAAGCATGGCCTTAACCACTTCCGGGCTTGTCTTTGTCGTTGCCGCGTTGTCTAAATATACCAATCTTCCCATCCCTGTTCCTCCTGATCTTCTTTTCTATCATTGTATATTTAATTCCTACTTATTTTATATGATTTTTATGATGTTATCCTATCATGTCTGTCGACTTCTGTCAATATAATTCCTATATTTTTTATAGGAATTACTGTTCATCTTCCGGCTTATCCAGCCCGCCGATCACATCCTGAAGCGTGTACCTGTCGACAACTTGATTGACCGCTTCATCTAACTCTTTCCAAAGCGGACGCAGCAAACATATACTTTCTTTATCACATGGAATTTTGCCTGCACTGACACACTCTACCGGCGCAATTTCTCCTTCGGCAGCGCGAAGAATCTCGCCTACAGAATAATGCTCCGGTTCTCTTGTAAGAAAATAGCCGCCCTGACTGCCTCTGACGCTTTTAACCAGCCCAGCCCTGACAAGCGAAGCAATAATTTGTTCAATATACTTCACCGAAATACCCTGACGGGCTGAAATACTTTTAATATTTACAGGATGTATGCTCCTGTTCTGCGTCAGATCAACCATTATTTTCAGCGCGTAGCGCCCTTTCGTTGAAATCATCATTACTGTACGTCTCCTTTATCCTCATAGGCAAGCATCAGATCAACCATCCGATTATAACTCATCACACCATCTGTCTGCTGATTGGCTTTTAAATATGAATCATTGACCTGATTGGCCACTTTTGAAATTGTCCCTTCATAACTGTCCCAAAAGTCGTTGTTCGCCTGAAGGTCAGTAAGTACTTCCTCTGAAAGCTGTTCATAAATTCCGGAATACGCCTCCGGATCGATTTTATAGAGCGCGTTGGTGGCATAAATCCATCCTGTCAGCGCGCCGCTGTAATTAAAATCCACATCATCGGAAGCAAGACATGCGGCATAAGCAATAAAATTCGCTTCATCTTCCCGCATAAATCCCCTCAAATGGGACAGTTCATGGCACATCGTAAAAGGTATATTGTACGATGTCATTTGCCGATTATAATTAGCTTCAATTGTAAATGGTGAATATATTCCTGTCAACTGCTGGTATGACAGAATCTGTGAGACAATCAGCCCTTTCGGTCTCGGATAATACCCGGCCAGCGCCGAAAATTCCTCCGAAACTGCGTGCATCGCTTCCACAGCTCTTTCTCCCGTATCGGTCTCCAGAACACAAAGCCCGTGTTTATTTCTCACAATGGATTCAGAATATGTATTTACACGGGCAGTCAGCTTCTCGCAGAGGGCGATCAGTTCATCAACAGAACGCTCCTTAATTTCAAGTCCGGCTTCCTCCGCAAACGTATGCCGATAGTAATTAATGCCGCAGTTGATCGTATAGGATGCAAACAAGGCGGAGGCAAAGACAAGAAATGTCAGCATTCCCCGGCCCAACTGCCGAAGTCTTCCGTCTTTTTTAAAAATCAGTATCCTGAAAAATCCGATCAATATATAAATAATCAGAAGGTACAGCAAAATTTCCACGACAGACACGGGAAATAACGACATAAATCTGCCCAGTGTATTGACCCACAGCGGATAAATATATTTTGCATAAAATTCCGCAAATGCCGGAAAATATCTTGCCGCAGCCAAAAGCCCGAAATTAAAAATCAGACAGCCCCCGATAAACAGAAGCTTCACTCCGTTTTTCCCCAATCGGATGTCTTTCTTTTTATGATGTTGTTTTTTATTCAAATATTTCATCTCCTTGAAAACTTATCCGGTCACACAAGCATTTTAGCATACTTTAACCCGAGATAAAAGTTGCTTTTATCAGGAAAATCCGGTCATCCGTCCATGTGCAAAAACGCATATTTTGTTGCAAACTTGAGGATATTGTTATAATATATAGATAACGTCTGCGGATTATGCAGATTGTCAGATTTGAATATAACAAATTGATATATAGAAGGGATACGTTTGTGGAAACGGGAAAAATCAGTCTTGAAAAAATTCTTCAGAAGAAAGGACATCTGAAAACAGAAGATGCGCTGAATCTTTTACAACCAGTCGTTTTTTATTTAGCCGGGCTTCATCGCAGCGGCCGGTTTCATGGCGCAGTTTCTCCCTCAGCGATTTATATAAAAAACTCCTTGTGGTTTTGTTCTCCGCTGCCCAAACCCCTGTTAAAAAATCCGCCGCCGGAATGGATGATTGACGGTACTGCCCGGCTTTGTCAGGCCAAACCGGATCCTGCCTATCAGCCGCTGGAGCATTTTCTCTCCCATGGCACTGCCGGCCCCCAAAGCGACGTTTATAGTTTATGTGCGGTACTTTACCGTATGATTACCGGAAAAGTTCCTTCCAACGCCCTCGACCGATTCAACGGAACGCCTTTAGAGCTGCCTTCCCGCCTTGGCGCGGCCATCTCTTTGACACAGGAAGCAGCATTGGCAAAAGGGCTTGAGCTTACAGCAGGCAGCCGGTTTGACGATGCCGGCGCACTATATGACGCATTATATAAGACAAACGAATCAAAACCGGAAGACGTACAATCTGACAGCGGCACCGCCTCTGATGCAAAACAAGATCACACAAATCATAAACACAAATACCGGAAGCCGCTGTTTATCGCAGCTATCTGTGCAGCCGTCTGCATTTGTATTCCTGCCCCTTCGTTTATCTTCAATGAGCATACTGCCCCTTCGCCTGGCACCGGCACACCGCCGCAGACGGAGCAGGAACTTCCTTTTATCATCGGAAGTCTCAGCCCGGTCACCGGTAAATATGCAGATATTGGCATTCAAATTTTAAACGGCATTAACCTTGCCGTCGATGAAATTAATGAATCCGGCGGCATCAACGGTTATCCTGTGGAATATATTTCTATGGACGATAAAATGGATTCTGAACTGGCGGTGAACTGCTATAACTCTCTGAGGGATGCCGGCATGCAGATGCTCATCGGCCCGGCTGGATCTTTTCCTTTTAATGCTGTGGCTTCTGAAACCGAGACAGATCATATATTACAGCTATATCCGTTTACAGGCGAACATAATGATATTGATCAGCTTTTATCCGACAGCGCTTTCGGAGACAACATATTTTTTATCCCTGTTTCTGACGGCAGCTACGGAAAAGACGATTGGCCGGATTTTTATAACGCCTATACAGCTTCTTACGGCAGCGAGGCCACTGCACTCTCTGCGGCTGCATACAATGCTGTATATATAATTCAGGCTGCTGCCCAACAGGCTCAAATTACACCGGATATGCCTTTATATGACCTTGAAGATGCCCTCATTAATGCCATGAACAAGACTTGCGATGACGGCATTATTGAACACTCACCCGAAAATAACCGCAGCAGTTCTTGAAAACCACTGTTAACCTATCCCACATGTAAAGGAGATTTCATATATGTCTACTGCAGAATACGAAAAAGCGTACCGTATGGGACAAAAAGAATATCATTACCGGCTGAACAGAGGTGAATATCCTTATCTTCCGGTACTGGATGATCTCCTGTCCCACACTGAAATTGAGACACGGACCGATCTCGGTCTTGTCGATATCCCCCTCGATATGATCGTAGGTACAAGCACTCAGGGGCGCACAACCGCATTTGCCGCAAACTTTATGCCTCTGCTCAAAGATAATACCGAGTTTGGCATGAAATGGTCCAATCTTTATGACTCTATGCTCGATATGGGACAGCGTGATCCTGTTAAAGCCTACGAATTTATGAACCGGTTTTATATTGTTGAGGGCAATAAACGTGTCAGTGTTTCCAAATATCTCAATGGCGTCAGCGTCTACGGCACCGTTACCCGAATGGTTCCAAAATATGACGCCAATGATGAAGATGTTGTCCTCTACTATGAATTTCTTGATTTTTATAAAGTCACCGGAATTAACTATATAGAATTCAGCAAGGAAGGCAGCTTCAAAAAGCTATTGGAAATCGTCGGCGGCAGTACAGACCATGTCTGGACTCAGGATGAAAAAGCGCTGTTCCGCTCAGCGTACCTGCTTTTCAGCAAAGAATATGAAGCTAAAGGCGGCAAAAAGCTCTCTATCACAAAGGCCGACGCAATGCTGTCTTATATTACGATTTACGGTTATGAACAAATGCTGAAAACGCCGGCGCCTGAAGTGCGGGCCAACCTGACGAAGATATGGGATGAATTCCTGCTGCATCAGGAAGAAGAACCGATTGCGCTCGTTATGCAGCCAAAAGAAGAAAAGCGCAATCTATTAACAAAAATTATTTCTCCGACGCCTTCAAAACTGCGTGTCGCATTTATCCATGACAAGTCCGCGAAAACATCTGCATGGACGTACGGACATGAGCTTGGCCGCGCCCATGTCAATCAAGTCTTCAAAGATCGTCTGGAAACTTGCTGTATTGAAAATGTGACCGTGGAAAATGCTTATGAAGTGATTGATCTGGCGATCCATGACGGCAATGATGTCATCTTTACGACAACGCCGCAGCTTCGGGCTGCCAGCCTGAAAGCCGCCATTGATCATCCGGATGTTAAAATATTAAACTGTTCTTTAAACACAGCCCACAGATATATCCGTACATATTACTGCCGAATGTACGAGGCAAAATTCCTGACAGGCGCTATTGCGGGAGCCCTCAGCGAAAATGACCGTCTGGGCTATATCGCAGACTATCCGATTTACGGCATGGCGGCCAATATCAATGCTTTTGCTTTAGGCGCAAGGCTGGTCAATCCGCGTATTAAAGTATATTTGGAATGGTCTACGGTAAAAAACAGAAATATTTATCAGATATTCCACGATGAAGGTATTAACTATATTTCAAATAAAGAAATGATTACGCCGCAGCATCTTTCAAGACAGTTCGGTTTATACTATATGAATGATGACCATCCGGTCAATCTGGCTATGCCGGTATGGCACTGGGGCGTGATGTATGAAAAGATTATTAAAAGCATTTTAAATGGTACATGGAACAAGGAAGCTTCGGGAGCAGCGCAGGCCATCAATTACTGGTGGGGCATGTCGGCCGGCGCCGTTGATGTCATTTGTTCGGAAAAGCTGCCGATAGGCACAAAACGCCTTGTGAGCCTTTTAAGAAAAGCGCTCAGTTCTGATGACTTCAATCCGTTCACAGGCCCGCTCTATTCACAGGAAGGCTCTGTCCTTGCAAAAGATTATGACACTTTGTCACCTGAAAAAATCATTAAGATGGATTGGCTGGCAGAAAATGTCGTTGGTGCGATCCCATCTCTTGATGATCTTACCGATGAAGCCAAACCGATCGTTCTTTTGCAGGGTGTCAAAAATGCAGATTAATTAGAAAGATTGGTAATGTAATGAAAATTTTAGTACTTGCAGATAAAGAATCTGAATCCCTTTGGGACTATTTTGAAAAAAGCAAACTTGCAGGCATAGACTTGATCATCTCCTGCGGCGATCTGGACAGCCGGTATCTGTCTTTTCTCGCCAGCTTTACAGCTGCGCCGGTGCTTTATGTTCACGGTAATCATGATACATCTTATGAACATATCCCGCCGGAAGGATGCACATGTATTGAAGACAAGATTTACACGTTCAAAGGAGTTCGCATTCTCGGTCTCGGCGGCTCAATGCGGTATAAGTCCGGAAATCATCAGTATTCTCAGTATGATATGAACCGACGGATATTCTGGCTGACGCCTCAGCTGATCCGACGCAAAGGTTTTGATATCCTTGTGGCTCATTCTCCGGCCTACGGCATCAATGACGGCGAAGATCTGCCCCACAAGGGCTTCACAGGCTTTGTAAAACTGATGGATAAATATAAACCGAAATATTTTATCCACGGACATGTCCATATGAGTTACGGCCGCAAATATGTCCGCGAATATCAGTATCACGATACAACCATTGTCAATGCTTACGAGAAATATATCATAGAAATATAAATCCCATAGGACTGCAGTTCCTGAAATTCAAAAAGACGCTCCCGCAGCGGTTTAAGCCCCAAACAGGCTTAAATACCGCGGAAGCGTCTTTTTTATTGACAGCGCTGATCTATCTCTTTTAATATATCTGCGATCGGATCATGATCATTGTCCACAGTGATATAATCCGCTGCTGCTTTCAGACGTGCCCGGCCGCTGCCGATGGCAACGCCGAAGTCCGCTGCCCGTATCATCGATTCGTCATTGTCATAATCACCTGCAGCGATCACCTTTAGATCTTCTTCGCCGTAGTGGCTGCAGATCCACTTCAGCGCCGTGCCTTTAGAGGCATTTTTCGGCGTGATTTCAAGGAAAAAGTCCTGCGAATAAAAGTAGTAGCACTGCTCGTCCAGATGCCGTCCGTCCATATAGCTGCGGATTTCTTCCAAAGCGGCATGGTCATCACACAGCAAAATCTTGATCCACTGCTCATCTTTGACCTCTGTCAGACAGCTCTGAATATATGGATCGTTTTCATCTTCCAGATAAGGATCTTTATTTTCCGGATCCGAAATAATAAACAGTCCCCGATCTGTAAATATTTCAACAATGGTTTTCGGATGTTCTTTCAGTATCCACAAAACAATCGAAAGCGCATAACTGCTCTGCAAATAAGCACAGTGCAGAATCTCATCCTTAACCACATCTTTGACCATACTTCCATTGTAAAAGACGCACGGAAAGTTAATCGGCAGCTGTCTTAACCATCGTCCGGCGCTGGCCGGCGACCGCCCTGTCGCCACAGAAAACCTGCCGCCCTGTGCCGTAAACTCAGCAAGTGCCTTTTGATTATCGGGAGATATTTCTTTATTTGTATTCAGTAAAGTCCCGTCCAGATCAGTAATCAGAAAATATCCGCTGTACTTTTTCATGCTGTCTCTCCTTTATATGATCTCCAAGCCATCATAAGCTACTGTACACTGCATCGGCAGTCCTGATTCGTCAAATAATTTCTGAAGTGTCTCGTGGTCTGCTGTGTGGCAGTGATTAATATGCGTTAAATAAACTTTTGTATGACTGTCAATCGTCCCCTGCGCCAGCAGCTGTTTAAACACTTTCACACAGGCTGTGTGGCTTAAATGTCCCGGATTCGGGTAACTATCTTCGCCGCCGCCGTAAGTACACTCGCTGATAAGGATATCGATTTTTGCATGTTTAAGCGCCTCAAAAGTTTCATCAAGATAAGGCCCTGTATCGCATCCGTAATAAACGACCCTGCCGTCAGCCAGTTTCATCAGATAATTGGCTGCATTTTCTTTCATGTTGCCGAAATGATTGCCTTTAAGCGGTGTAACCTCCACCCCGCCGATCATATATGTCTTTCCGTAATCCAGCTGATGGCACTCAATCACGCCCCGGTCCTCAAGTCTTTTAAAATGACCGCTGGATATGTAATCCGAATCCTCAAACCGTTTGATCATCTGATATCCGTCACCGGTAAAATAGTAATGCATCGGTCCGGCTTTGCGGTCTGTCGCCATATCACGTACTTCCATCATATGATACGCGAAATGATCCTCATGGGTATGGGTGATCAAAACGTGCTCAACCTCTTTTAAATCACCGTACAGCATAGACTGCATCAGCGCATCCGGCCCCATATCTATACAAATATTTGGAGTAAGCCGAAACATAGAGCGTGTTCTCACATCTTTGCCGCCATGTTTGCGCGCATATTCACACAAATAACATCCGCAGAACGGATTTGGTATGCCTTCTGCTGCGCCTGTACCATAAAACTTCATACACTGACCTTCTTTCAATTATCTTTTGCCACTTCCACAATAGACTTTGTCAGGCCGGCAATCCCCTGAATATCCGATGGGATAATAATCTTTGTCGCCTTGCCGTCCGCTGCTTTTTCAAAAGCTTCCAGACTTTTAATCTGAAGAACGGCAGCATCGGCGCCGGCATCTTTAATAAAACGGATACCATCGGCAGTTGCCTGCTGAATCTTTAAGATGGCAGTTGCTTCACCTTCAGCCTCGCGGATTTTTGCTTCCTTGACAGCTTCGGCCCTTAAAATGGCCGCCTGCTTATCTGCTTCAGCCTGAAGAATGACTGACTGCTTATGGCCTTCGGCGCTTAAAATCGCCGATCTCTTTTCACCTTCCGCGATCAGGATGGCTTCACGGCGTTCACGCTCAGCCTTCATCTGCTTTTCCATCGCATCCTGAATGGCTGCCGGCGGAATAATATTTTTCAGTTCCACACGATTGACTTTAATGCCCCAAGGGTCAGTCGCCACATCCAGTGTGGAACGCATCTTAGCGTTAATGATTTCTCTTGATGTCAGTGATTCATCCAGTTCCAGCTCACCGATTAAGTTACGCAGTGTCGTTGCAGTCAGATTTTCAATCGCCATAATCGGGTTCTGAACACCGTAGCAGTAAAGCTTCGGATCAGTAATCTGGTAGAAAACAACCGTATCAATGCGCATCGTTACGTTATCTTTCGTAATTACCGGCTGCGGCGCAAAATCCACAACCTGCTCTTTTAAAATAACTTTCTTGGCCACTTTGTCAATAAGCGGCAGTTTGATATGAAAACCGACAGACCATGTCCCCTGATAAGCTCCGAGACGCTCTACAACATACGCCTGTGCCTGAGGTACGATTTTAATACACGATGCCAGTATTAAAAGTATCACAATCACAATAATAATAGGTATCACAATTTCAATCATAACGCATTCCCTCCTGAAATGTTATTTTTTTCTGACGATCAGCTTCGCCCCGCTGATACTTAAAATCTCCACTGTATCGCCTTTGCTGATTCTATGATTTTCAACGGACGCGCGGGCCGTCCAAATCATTCCTGCCACCACCACTTCTCCTGTCCCGTGGGTATTGTCAATATCCTGAGTCACCACCGCTGTCCGTCCGATAAGCCGGTCCGCATTGGTCCGCTCACGGGTCTTGTTGAAATACTTCACGGCAATCGGTCGTGTCACAAACAGCAAAACACCGCTGACAATGCAGAACAATACGACCTGAACGATTGTGTTAAAGCCGAACAGCGCGGCAATCAGTGCAAGCAAAGCCCCGCCGGCAAACCAGATCGTCGTCAGGCCAAGCGTGGCAATCTCCACCGCGATCAGCAAAATCATTAAAATAAGCCAGAAAATACTCAAATAAAATGACTGCCGGTAATCCGGACCTCCGGCTGTAACTTCTGTCAGCTTCATCAGCAGTGCATTCATAAAAAATCCTGCGATAAATATTGCACATCCGGCCAGCACGATTTTCAAAACTTTTATGTACTTTAATTCGTGAACCGTCTTGCCTGAATTCATCATAAATTCTGAAGCGACTTCCTCCGGTTCTCCCATACGCCGTATGACTTCGTCAATAGATTCTCCATGCTCCAGCGCCGTCTGAATGTCGCTGTCAAGATCGCTTTCAATTCTCTTTTTCTCGGATTTGCTGACATCAAGCGCTCTCATAATTTCTTTAATATATTCCTGTTTTGTCATCGCTGCTCCTCCAATACCCGGCTGACAGCCTGTTCGTATCTTTTCCAGAGATCAATAAGTTCTCCCAGTGTCCGCTCACCTTCCGGCGTGATCACATAATATTTCTTGGAAACTTCCTTATCTTTCGGCACGCTCCACTGGCTTGTGATCATACCGTCATCTTCCAGCCGGTACAAAATCGGATACAAAGTGCCCTCCTTGATTTTAAATAGTCCCTCGCTTTCCCCGTCCATATCACTCAGCAGCTGATAACCGTAAGACGGCGCTTTAGAAATCATCTTCAGTACGATCATTTCAAGCATGCCCCGCTTTAGCTGCCGTTCGTAACGAACGTCCATAGCATCACTCCCTTATGGTCGTATAGTATTTAGTGTTGCTAAATATATTCTAAAACAAAGCGCTTGAATTGTCAATCTATTTCAAATATAAAATAATCTTATCTGTCAAAAATATCTTTTGAAATCTGTTTTGCTGTTTTTGTGGCCGCAATGCCGCCCATCGCCGTTTCTCTCAGCTGAAACGGCAGTGCTCTTCCCGTCTTATACATGGCCTCAATCGCTTCATCTGCGGGAATCACCGGATCCATGCCTGACAAGGCCAAATCTGCGCACAGCAGCGCATTGACCGCCTGAGAAGCATTTCTTGCGGCGCACGGCACCTGAACAAGACCTGCCACAGGATCGCAGACAAGTCCCATCACATTCATCAGCACAAAACTGATACTATTGGCAATCATCAGATTGCTGCCGCCTCTTTCCCACACAACAGCCGCTGAAGCCATCGCTGCTGCTGTGCCGCATTCCGCCTGACATCCGCCTTCTGAGCCGGATACCGTGGCATTTTTAGTAATAACAGCGCCCACACCTGAGGCCACCAGCATGGCTTTGAGCGTATCTTCTCTTTGAATGTCAAACTGACGGGCCATGCCGATAAGCACCGCGGGAATAATACCGCATGAGCCTGCTGTCGGCGCCGCACATATCTTGCCCATAGATGCATTAATCTCACAGCAGGAGAGCGCCATGGCCATCACTTCATTGATAAAACTGCCGCAGACAGTCTGCCCGTCTGACGCATAGCTATACTGCTGACTGGAAATTCCCGTAATCAGACGGCCAACTGTCTCAAAAGGCCGGGTCAGCGCTTTTGACGCCGATGCTTCCATAACCTTCAGACGGCCTTCAAGCACATCAAAAATCTCCTTTTCAGATACACCCGAATGCTTCATTTCATTTTCCAAAATCACCTGCCATACCGGCTTATTCTCATCTTCAGAGAGTTTACATAATTCATATATATTGCGATACATCTTACTACTCCCAGTCTGTTTTATTGATTGCTCTCACATACCATACGGCATCCATCGCCTGTATAGCCCTGACCACATCCCGGCTGATATCGCCGTCAGTTTCAATGACACAAAAAGCCATATCCCCTTTGGACCGCCGCGACAATTTCATCACGGCAATATTAAGTCCTGCCTCCGACAAAATTCCCGTAATCTTACTGATCACGCCTTTTTCATCTCTGTGATTGATCAGCAGCGCCGCTGATCCTGCCGAAAATTCTGTCTCAAAATCATTGATGCGGCATATCTGAATCTGTCCGCCGCCGACCGACGAGCCTGTAATCTGCTGTATATCACCATCATCACAGTAAAAAGTCATGCGCACTGAATTCTCATGAACGCCTTCAAGTTCTGTTTCTTCAAACTGATAATCCATATGCGCCTGATCCGCAAGCACATAGGCTTTTGCCAGCCGCTCATCATCTTCTCTGATGCCCAGCGCTCCTGCCAGAAGAGCAATATCCGTACCATGCCCTTTGTACGTCTTGGCAAAAGACCCGTGCAGTCCGAATACAATTTTGTGAAATGACTTGCCCACAATAGCTGCGGCAATCCTGGACAGCCGCGCCGCACCTGCTGTATGTGAGCTGGATGGCCCGATCATCACCGGCCCGATCACATCAAATATACTAATATCCATAAATTCCCTCCGCTGCCTGCAAATCAAGGGAGCCGTCTTTAAACCATTCAAAAGCGCCGCCGGACGGCTTTTCTTTAAATGTCAGCGGTCTGCCTGTTTTAGGATGCTTAAATGCCAGATAATAAGAAAACAGTCCGAGATCAAACCACCCTTTTTTCCCCTGAAATGCCGGATTGTATTTGGTATCTCCGTAAATTCCCGCTCCTGCGCCGGCGGTCTGCACTCTGATCTGATGATGCCGCCCTGTGATCAGTTCAATATCTGTCAGGCTGTACACCTGTCCTTCATGTTCTGCCGTCCCAATGACACGATAATTGAGCGCCGCCTCTTTGGCAGCTTTTGACGGTTTAGAAACAATTTTGGAAACATTTGTCCGTTTGTCTGTCTCAATCCAATCTTTTAATGTGCCTTCTTCATTTGGCAGCTTCCCTGTCAGCACTGCCATATATTTCTTTCCGATCTGTTTTTTCTGCAGCTGTCCGCTGAGTATTTTCGCTGCCTGCGGCGTCTTTGCGTAAACCATCACACCGCCCACCGGCCTGTCAAGCCTGTGAATGACACCGATATATGGTTCTCCTGATACTGACGGCACAAGATAATTTTTTAAATAGCTGACCATATCCATCGTCATGCCCCGGTCGCTCTGCGACGGCATGCCTGCCGGTTTTATAACAACAATGATTTCCTGATCTTCGTAAATTATTCTTACATCCATGATTTTACCTGCTTTTCAAATTTTGTGCTTTTATTATACATGATAAGCTATACAGGTGCATAGGGGCTATTTTTATAAATGAAACAGCGGCTCTGAACATATCGTCAAAACCGCTGCAAATAAATCTATCGAACCACTTGATTCTCCTGGACAATATGGCGTGTGGCAGACCGTCCCAGCTGATCTGTCCCGTAAATACACTGGAAATTTGTATCCCACGTCGCGCCGACAATCTCACTCTCCACGCCATTGGCGATCAGTGCCGAACCTCCGCCGCTGTATCTGTATAATTCACTGGAAACAATGTGACCATCGTCATTTTTTCTGCCGACAATATAATAGAAATGATTATTCTGACAGTCCGGAACGTACCGAATATTGGCGCCCCCCGCTGCCTCTGTCATCGTTTCCGTCTCCGGATCCCAGCACATCAGCGCATAACTGCTGTCTCCCTGAATACCTGTCTGAAAAAAGATGCCGTCGCCGTTGGCCCTGAGAATCGTCCCCATATTTTCCATTGAATCTGTAAACAGTTCAGATATTTCTCCGGTCTGTGTATCATACTTTTTCAGCGTTACAGGATTGCTCATAAAATCCTGACTGTCACATGCTGTATAATAAAGATTTCCCATCTCATCATAGACCATGCCTACTGCATATTCATCAATCTTTTCAGAAGTTCCGGTTTCAATATTCATCTCATACAGGCCACGGGCGCTGACATCGGTACGGCCGCCAATATAAAAAAGATGTCCGCCGCCGACAAGCGCATCCACATTACCTGCCAATTCTTCGCCTTGAAGTTCCCTCTGCCGGCCCTGTGGCCGGATCATATTCGGCCATATGGGTCATCATCATATCCAATTCAGGCCCGGCATAAGAAAAATATACCTTTCCCTCTATACTTCCAAGCATCTGCGCATAAGGAACATCTGAAAGCACTGCTTCCTCTTTGCCTTCACTAAAATTGTAGTGATACAAACTATCGTTCATACCAAAATACACATCTTCCCCGCACATCATCATACTTGAAACATTGCCCTGAATTTTATATTCCTCAGACAATTCGGGATGGGTAAAATCATTGACAAAATCGCATTCATTCCGCAGATCTTCCGCGTTTGAATACGGATAAAACATGGCAATATTGTCATCCACTTTGACCATACCCGCATTATAGCCCTTTGTCACAACTGCTTCATCGGCATTCCCGGTCTCACCTGTTTGTGATGTCTGAACGTCTGAAGCGCTTTCACTTTCTGTCTCCGTTTCAGCCTCCGGGGTTTCCGTCATCGGTTGTGTATTTTCTTCGACAGTCTGTGACATCTGAACTGTCCCGCTGTCCGCCGTTTTTGTGCAGCCCCCTAAAGCCAGCAGGGCGCATAAACACAGTGCAGTCCCGCCCTTTTTCATACCTTTTTTAAGCTTTTTCTTCATTTTTACATCCCTCAAATCTTTCTCTGTACTCTTCCAGCAAAGCCTCGAGGCACTGAAGGCTTTCTTCCAGTCCGCATACTTTCGTACTTTCTGTCAAATATTTTGTGAAATTATAAAAAGATTCCCCAAGACTCTTTTCATGAATTGAAAGCAGGCGCCACTGTCCGTCGGTATTTTTAAACATCATATCTGTACGGCCGTTTTCATATACAGTCATATAAAAATCCCTCTGCATATGCAAAAGTCCCGGACGGATCAAATGGGCCTCCACATGCTGCTCCAGCATCATCTTCCGCATATTTTCAAGTACAGTCAGTCTGTCCGCCTCACTGAATGTTTCATAATAACTTTCCATCATATCAATGATGTGAGAGTGATCCATAAAATCTCTGATACCTTCTTCTGTAAAGAAATTTCGGTATTGAGGGCGGACAATACATTTTTGAACATATTCTCCCGTGTCTTCCATAAAGCTTTGAAGCAGTTCACCGTCTTTATCATCTCTTTTGAGATATTTACTGCTGATTTCCAGCGGAACTGATGCCGACAATGGTCCCGGGCAAAGCACGGCAACAATCCTGTCTGCCATCACTTCTTTATATTCCTTTAAAATTTCGGAAATCCCCATGCCGCATTTAAACAGTTCCTCCGTTTCTGATGTATATTCTTCAAACATATGATGAAATAAACTTAATTTCTCTTCGGATTTTGAATAGATCCCATATTCAAAATCTGAACTGATCAGCATCACACTTTCACTGGTCAGTATCATATACGGCAAAATATTCATGTTATAAAAATGGGACTGAACTTTATCATAGTAATAATATACATGATATTTGCACGACGACATCAGCAGCGGCGCCATATCATTCAGACACTGAAGATTATATTTGTTCTCTTCTTTTTCTGAAAAGCTTTCCATACAGATCAGATGGCGGATCTTAAAATTCTTTTTATGGCTGCCGAAAACTGCCAGAAGATCCAGCAAAAAACTTTGCTCCGGCTGACAGATGAGACAAATTTCCGGAGTTTCTTTCTGCGCCTCTTTTTCAATCATACTTTTAAGACATATATTTACATTATTTTTCCCGGAAACTGCCGGCCTCGGTTCAGAAATATACAAAGATCTCCCCTTTGATCCTGCGCCTTCTGAATATCCGGCCGTCTGCTCCGCCTTCAGGTGCTCAATAAATTCCGCGATCAATTTCCGTTCAAAATAAATATATTCTCCAACTTCACTGACATGCCATGCCTCCAGCAGTTCTTTCCTCTCAAACGGCGTCAGCGCCAAAGACTGGGCAATATTTTCCACAACCTCCAGCGAAGCCGGATGTCTTGTCCCCTGAACAATTTTATACATATTAGAACGATCCATGCGGCAGTATTTAGCCAGCGAATAAATATTATGTCCTTTTTGTTTAACAAATGTTCTTAATTTATCCGAAAATATAGACATTCTAATCCCTCTTTTCCCTATCGCCGACTATTTTAAAGCGACCGGATCAGCTGATAAATGTACTGACGCTTTAAAAAATACGTTTTAGCTGCCGAGCATTCCTGCTCTGCTTCGTCCAGTTGCGCGTCTGTCTGTGAAATCATCGATGCTTTTGTCTGCTCATACTGCTGCATCAGCTTTGAAATTTTTTCTTTCAGCTGTCTGCCTTTTTGAAATTTTATCAGTCTCAGCAGTAAATCAACCGCAGAAATACATGCCAGCAGCACACTGATCCAGAAAAACTCGCTGCTGCCGCTCAGATCCATTCCGAATATTTCTGTCAGAGTGATCCCCGCAAATACGCCGGCAATCATAAGTATGATCGGAAAGATCAATGCTATCACAAAACGCACAACTCCTGAACGCCTGTACATCCAAACCCCCACAATATCCGCATCGAGACAAACCACCGCAATAATGAAAGAAACCGCAAAAACTCTCATCTCGCTTTCATGGAGTGTATCGATAATGCCAAACAGCGATACTGCTAATGAAACAATACATAAAACCACACTGACCAAAATACCCCGATATCCGTCGGCTTTTGTCTGCTCTGCCTGAATCTGTGTCTTTAGTTCGCTCTGCTTTTGAAGATCGGCATCGTTTTTCCTTCCGGACAGCGAATATTTTTTTAAAAGTCCGTTAAATACACCGCGGTATTTTTTAAATGCTTCCTGCTCGCTGCGCACCGCCGGCTTTTCATCCTGATAGGCGGCCTGAGACAACTGATCAAAAATGCGTTCATATCCGCTGAGCGTTGTCTCCAAAATATGGTCGTCGATGTTCTGCAAATAAGTTTGATCCGAAAGGTTTGCCGTTTCCTCATCATACATCTGATTCAGCATGGTCCGGTATTTTTCAGTCACACGGCGGCTGATACTTCGCTCGTAATTTTCCAGAATGTTCGTGTATGTCTCATGCGCGTCCCGGTCTGCGTACCTGAGCGCCGCATTTTTACATTCCACTTCTTCCGGTGTGTAGACCGGTTCTTTATCGCAGATTTCAAAATCTGATGTCAGCGCCCTGAGTTTTCCCCACCATGCCGCTGCGCATGTTTTATCCACAGACGCTGCTTTACTGTAAAATGCTGCGGCTTCTGTCCACTGTTTCTGTGCTGCGGCTGCATCGCCCTGAGATACATATCTGAGACTGACTGTACGCTCAGCGCTTGAAGCTTTTGCCCGGGTCTGCCGTTTGCCCACAATTTTTTGGGCGGCATCAGAGATATCCTGAATATATCCCATCGTGTCCAGATTGTACGCCTGAAGCCGCATTAATTCTGTAGGAAAGTCTAAGGCCGGCTGGATATCTTTGTAAAGAACAATCAGTGTTTTTACTTCGCCGGCATAAATCAATTCCAAATATCTTGACCACTCATTTTTAACCCAAGGCGCTTCCAAATAACTGCCCTGAGTGCCAATGACAAACATCAGCTTGGCGCTGTGCAGGGCCGCAAAAATCACTGGCTCATACGATTTTCCCAATCCGATGGACTTTGGCGCAAAAAAGACTTTGTAGCCTTCTTTTGTCAATGCATTATAAATTTCCCATGCAATGACACTGTCCCTTGTCCGCCTGCCTTCCTCATCACTTTCTTTGTAGCATATAAAAATGTCAAAATCGTTCTGTTTTCCGGCTTCTGCCAAAATTTCCTTTAAAAGCCGGTCGATTCTTTGAGCCTCGGCCTGCCATAACTGCTTTTTATCATCATCTCCATTGGCAATGGCTTTTTTATAATCATCATCTTCATAAATCGATGTCGCCGCCGCTCTGTGGCAGGTCGGTATTTTTTCTCCCGTCTTCGGATCGTCCACATATTCAATACCGTACTTGCACAAAACAAGCCCCCAGTAAGCGTCAGCCTCATTTGAATCGTCCAAAAGGATATGTTCGTAAATAGACCTGGCACGTGTAAATTCGCATTTTTGCCTCAGCTGACTGGCGTTGTTATACAGCTGTAATTTTTGCGCGGAAACAGACGGTACTGCCACTTTGTTTCCGCAGTAAATACACTGGCCTATGTTCTGATTTTCAACAACTTCAATATCGCCGCCGCATATCGGACATTTAAAGACTTCCATATGACCGTATCCTTTCCTCTATTTCTTCCAGCATTTCTTTTGACTGGCCGTCCCATTTTTCCAGCAGTGTATAAATAATTTTTCCATCTAAAAAATAATCGGAAGCTGCTGCGTACTGCTGTGACGCTTCGGCCAGTGTATGCTCAATGTCCTGTCTGATTTCATCTGTCAATGCCTGATATTCCTGCTTCATTTGCTCAAGTGTTTTCCGGATTTCTTTTTTTCTTTCTTCGTTGCGGTTGACAAGAGCGCGCCTAACCAGCAGGCAAAGCAGTACGAAAACCATAATCACACAAAGAACAATCGATTCCTGAACGACTGTATATTCATATGCCCCATTAAAATCCATGCCGGTTTCTGCCAGATGCAGCGGGTTTGCTACGGTACTGCCGAGAATGGTCACGAGCGCTGTAATGATACCGATAATTCCCTTATGTGCAACATGCATGCCAAACACAAAGTTCAGTGCGGCGCTCAGCCCAAGCACAATGGCAATAAGCTGGTTCATGCTCATCTCCATATCTCCGGGATAAAGCCCGAGTGCCGCCGCAATAACCAAATTGACAACACCCCAGATCACATATCCCATTTTATACCGCCCCCGCGTATAGCTTACTTCAGCCATTTCCAGTTCATCGGCCTTATGGATCTGTCCCCATTCTAAGTCATATTTCTTTTTCAGTTTCGGATCAGACTGGGAGGATGCTTTCTGATTTTTATATTTCTGAACCAGTGCATAAAACTGTCTTCTGTAGCCGACAATACCCTCTGCTCTTTTTTGGGCCTGAGCAAGCTCCTCCGGTTTTGCATACTTTGCCATCTCCGAAGCGTCCTGTTGGTATGTATTTAACCATGCTTCATAATTGTCACTATGTATCCAGTGAAAAGTATCATCAGACTCAAAGTTCTGTTCTCTTTTATAAAGTTCATTCAGTTTTTGTTCATATTTTTCATAAAAACATCTGCGGATTGCTGACTGATATTTCTGCGCTTCTGCCTCAAATGCTTTCTTTTCCTCCGGTGCGGCGCATGCAAGGGCTTTATCGTAAATCTGCTGTTCTTCCTCATTAAAGGCCGGATCTTTCTCACAAGGCTCAAAATCATGGGTTTGTGCCCTGAGTACGTTCCACCACACTTTGGATGAATCCGGTTCGATTTCTGATGCCGCCAAAAAATACTGTTGGGCAAGCTCCCAGTCCTGTTTGCGCATAGCTGCGCCGCCGAGCATCATATATTTCTCAATGCCGCGATCTTCATCATCGGCAGCGCCGTTATTTTCCTCCGGCTTTTTGATCGTCTTGCGGACCACATCTGTAATATCCTGAATATATCCCAGCGTATCCAGATTGTACGCCTGAAATCCCTGAAGTTCCTGAGGGAAGTCTGTCTCCGGACGAATATCTTTGTATAAAGGAATGATCAGCTTATCTTCACCGTTCTGTATCAGCTCCAAGTATCTTGCCCATTCATTTTTCACCCAGACAGCCTGAAAGTACTCTTTTTTTGTTCCGACGACAAACATCAGCTTGGCGCTGTGGAGGGCCGCGAAAATCTGAGGTTCATAGCCAAGGCCGAGATTGATGGACTTTGGCGCGTAAAATACTCTGAATCCTTCTTTAGTGAGAGCATCATAAATCTCTCTGGCGTATACACTGTCCCGAGTCCGCCGGTTGGCAATATCCGTTTCTTTATAGCAAATAAAAACATCATACGGCGCTTCATTTTGAGCCACTTTAAGCACTTTTTGAAGAATCCCGTCGATTTTTTCGCCTTCCAGCCTGAAATAGTCCTGCTTCTGAGGATCTGCATATTTCAGCGCGTTCAGGTAATCCGGATCCTGTAAAATGGAGGTATACATCGCCCTGTGGCACGTCGGTATCATTTCTCCGGTTCTGTCATCCCGCACATATTCAATGCCATATTTGCACAGCGCCATGCCCCAATAAGCTTCCGGTTCATTTTCTTCTTCTGATAATATCATCTGATACAGCTGGGACGCCATATCAAATTCCTGATTCATACGCAGTGTATTGGCACGGTTATAAAGCCCTGAGCGCTGTTTCACCGATTTCGGAATAGAAAGCAGCGATCCGCAATATAGGCACCGCGCTGTTGAAAGATCATCACTGACTTCCACATCCCCTCCGCAGCATGTACATTTTAGCAGTTCCATGATTTCATCCTCCATCTATTATCAAAAATTTGTAATATTATTATAGATCATGCGGCATATGTCATCAATCTGTGTCACAAAAAACGGACAAAAAAATAGCCCCGCCTGTTCATCTTCAGGCGGAGCTACTTTTCCGTACAACATATGCTCAGCTTTCGCTTTTTACTAAATTATCTTTTGTTCTCGCTGTCAGATGGTCTCCCTCAGCTTCGATAATAATAACGTCGCCGGCTTTGACCTGATCCGCAAGGATCATACGTCCGACAAGTGTCTCCACATGTTTCTGCAAATAACGCTTCAGCGGTCTTGCGCCGTAAACCGGATCATAGCCTTTCTCCACAATAAAATCTTTGGCACTGCCGCTCAGATCGATGCGAAGTTCCTTATCCCCAATACGATGGTTCAGATTATCGATCATGATGCCGATAATATTTTCAATATTATCTTTGGTCAGCGGCTTGAACATGATAATCTCGTCAAGACGGTTCAAAAATTCCGGTCTGAAATGTGCTCTCAGATCTTCCATAACTTCGTCCTGCGCTGATTGCCTGATCGTGCCGTCTGCCTCAATGCCGTCAAGCAAATATGCCGAACCGATATTCGATGTCATAATCAAAATCGTATTTTTAAAGTCAACCGTTCTGCCCTGAGAATCGGTAATACGTCCGTCATCAAGTACCTGAAGCAGTACGTTGAACACATCCGGATGGGCTTTCTCAATCTCATCA
>DVJY01000007.1 GCA_018716485.1 Candidatus Scybalocola faecipullorum | reverse complement strand
TCGCTGGGGTAACGATCCACGACGCAGAGCTTGTCCAGCTCCGCCTGGGACAAGTCGCTAAAGAAGGCTTCACGCTCTCTTTGGCGTTTCATGTTCCGCAGGTAGGCTCTGGCCTCGTTTCGCAATACCTTTTTGCAAAAAGCATCGAACCGGCATTGCTCGCCATAGTCGCGGGGGTTAGATTCCATCAATTTCACCCCCTTTCCATGGGGGGATCAGGTGGTTCTCTCCCTTTCCGCTACTACCAATCCTGCGAGAGCGTGTTCTGCCCGCTAAGCGCCTCCTTTTTGAAGAAAATTTGAGAAAATCAACGGCCAGCCAGCCCGACCGCAGGAAACGACAAAAAGCGCCCGGCAGGTCATAGACCCACCGGGCGCAATAGCAAGTGATATGAAGTTTATTTACATGGTATAGTTCATACTCATGGCCGAACCTGTCCGACGAATGGAACGGGCTTTTTTGAGCGGCTAGCCCTTGTCAGATCAGGCGGGGACAGCATCCGGCGCAGCATGGCGGCATCCTCCTTCTATGCCGCCGTGTGAGCTGTCCGAACAAAGAAAGACGGCGGCCTTGATTACTCAAAGCCGCCGTTGGTCGTATGGGCGCGTCAAAAGGGCTGCTGGACGACGGCTTTTTTTCTTTGCCGTCGTCCGGCAGCTATCTCAACATATTGTGTCTGAAAGAAGTCGTTACGCTTTAATGTTTCCTTTTTTCCTTATAAAAACTGTCCCTGTCAAGGCAGCTGCAAGACTGGCTACTATATGACTAATCAGTACCGCAACCCAAATCCCGTTTAGACCAAATCCCAAATAAGATAGCAAATAGGCCAAAGGTATCCGAACCACAATATAATAGAAAATCATCAGGAACATACTTTTTGACGGCTTTCCCATGCCGTTAAACGCACCCAAATAACAGTTTGTGACTGTGTTCAGAACATACCCGATGCTGACAATCAGGAAATATGTACCGACAATAACTGCAACATCGCCGCTTCTGACGAACAGGCCGGAAAGCTGTTTGGAAAATCCAACCACCAGAACAGAGAGGATTACAAGCAGGCCACACCCATACCCCAAAGCGCATTTCAAATAGTCTTTTGCTCGATCATATCGCGCTCCACCAGCGCATTGGCCGATGATGGTAGTTAAAACCATGTTCAGAGCCATAGCCGGATAGAACAGGATAGTTTCCAGTTTTCCCGTTACTCCATAAGCCGCGATTGCCGTTACACTATATGTACTGACGAGTGCTGTAAGGGAAGTTGTGCTGATTGCTGGAATGCTTTGCTGAATTACAGAGGGAATTGCTTTTTGAATCAGCAGCAGAGCATCATTACTATTAAAAGCAGAGATTTTGAATGTAAATAACTTTTTCTTTTTCAGATAGATCAGCATAAACAGCAGGCAAATCATCTGTGAAAGCAATGTCGCAATCGCTGCACCATGAAACCCGATGAAATGAATAAAAATGGGATCGAGAATTGCGTTCAAAATGGTTGATACCAGCATTGCAACAGCCTGAAACATGGAATTACCAAAGCTGCGCAAAACCGCAGTGAAATACAAGTAGAGGTAAACTGCCAGATAGCCAAGGATATAAATTGCCAAATAACTGTATGCCATATCATAAGTTTCGGCAGGAGTGTTTAAGGCTTTCAAAATTCCCGGAAGAAAAATTTCAAGCAAAATGGTGACAAGTAGAGAAAATGTCACTGCTACGCAGAACGATGTGGCTATCAAACTTTCGGCCTTTTTCTTATCCTTTGCACCAATGGCTTGGGAGATCAAAATAGACACACCGTTTGTTGCTCCCATTGCAACAGAAGTCAAAATTAAAATGATGGGGGTAGAATTTGTTAAAGCGGCATAGGCCGTTTTACC
Source organism: Candidatus Scybalocola faecipullorum (assembly GCA_018716485.1). Taxonomy (GTDB): domain Bacteria; phylum Bacillota; class Clostridia; order Lachnospirales; family Lachnospiraceae; genus Scybalocola_A; species Scybalocola_A faecipullorum. The sequence continues at coordinate 2,839 of DVJY01000007.1, read as the reverse complement.
GAGCAGATTTCCGATCCACAGACTGTCTACAAGGTTATACATCATATTAAGGAACATGGCGGCAATCATCGGCAGCGCCATTGCCATAAGGCAGCGCTTTGTGTTGCCACCTATAAAATCAATTTTCGTTGGCATAAATCGTCTATCCTTTCCACGAATAATGAATGAACAACATTCATATAAAAGTTCAAAATAAGCACCGCTGCTCGCGGCACACTATATTGAATGAAGGTTATTCATTTTTTGCTCTTTGAAAATCCCCCGTTCCAAAACGGGGGATCATCTCAAAGGTGAAGTGCAAATATGAGAAATTCACGAATACGTTTGGATTTATCTTCTTGCGTGAGATCGTCTGCCAGCAGAATACCAAGCTGACCATATACACAAAATGTCGTGGCAGCCTGTAAATCATCAAACTGAATTTCGCCTTTTTGTTTGGCGCGTTGCAGCAGTTTTTCTACAAGCGGCACCAACTTCTCGCATACCTTGAGGGCGAGCTGATCGTGAAATTTTCTGTTCTCCGTTCCGTGAAAAACAGAATAATATTTTGTGTCCTGCTTTTCCGTAGTGGTAGGCATTTCTTCAATGATCTGACGCAAGGTTTTGCGGTCGTCTTTTTCAGCATCCGCGAATTGCTCTACTAACACATCGGCATATTGTGCAATCGCACAGTCAAATAAAGCCTCTTTGGACGGAAAATAGCGATAGCACAAACCTTGTGCCACGCCGATTGCTTTTGCTATATCTGCAATCGAGGTTTTTTCATAGCCGTTTTCCCCAAACAATTTGAGGGCAGTGTCTAAGATTTCCTGTTTCCGTACTTCCGGCTCTTTTGTAACTCGCATAGTTTTGAGCCTCCTTTTTTTTATCATATCACCCCCACACGAAAAAATCAATGAGTGAATGTCAATCATTTTTCGCCCATAGCAATACACGCAGTATTTCCAATCTGCTCCCACGATACATTACGAAAATATTCTGAAAGCATAGAAACAATTTCTGCTTCGGAGTAAATCTTAACATCTCCCTCTTTGCTGTGACGCATATAGAAATTCATAATGATGCGCCCTACAAGTGGCTGCCAACAATCGCCCATCAGGAATGTGCCACCGGGCTTCAATACCCGGTGTACTTCTCTTAGGACATTCGTCGGAGCTGGATAATGATGAAACGAATCATTGCAATACACGACATCAAAGGTATTGTCCGGGAAAGGGAGCGCCTCACTGTCCCCCAACAACACTTTCACTTGCTCCGGTAACTTCGACTTTGCAACATGAAGCATTTTTTCCGACAAGTCAATTCCATATAATTCTTTTCCAACATCTTGTTGCAAAATAAGTTTCAACATCTCACCAGTTCCGCATCCTAAATCAAGGGCAGATTGGAATGGAATGTGCGACAGCTTTTCCAACAGGGCAGGATAAAGGGAACGGGCGTGCTGGCCCTTAATATCTTTGTCATAGGTAGCAGCTTGTTGGTTAAAGGCAGCCTTTGAGTTTTCTTTTGCAGTATTCATGGCATTGACCTCCTTTCCATCTATCAGTATAACACAATTTTTTGAAATGTCAATGAATAATGTTCATTCAGTCATATGAATTATAAAATTTAATCCACCTGCATATAGCAACATTCCGTCGACATACTATGAACTATACAATGTAAATGGGTGATGTTATATGGCGAGAGTTGAAGATTGCCCCGGCTTTGAAACTTTCGGCGCGGATGTGAAAGCTGCGCGGAAAGCAAAACATCTGACGCGCAAGGCGCTGGCCGAAATGGTAGGAATTGAATGGCGCTATCTTGCCAATATTGAAAATAAGGGCACGATCCCCAGCTTGCCGGTTATCATACAGCTTATCAAAGTATGTGGACTTCCCGTGGAGCGGTACTTCAATCCAGAGGTCATGCGGGAGGAAAGCGCACAGAGACAGCGTATCAGCCACAAACTAAAACTTTGTCCAGAGCAGTATTTGACCGTCATCGAAGGTGCGCTTGACGGGGCGCTGAAAACTGAAAAATCAGCAGATGAAACGGAGGGTGTGTGAGCATCCTCTGTTTTCGTTTCTCCAGGGCTGCTCTGCCGCCCTTTTCTTTTTTGAAAAATCGGGGATTTTGTGGGCAGATGAAGATGTTCCCGGCATTGTATTTACGGGGGAAGGAGCGTAGAGCAAGCACAGCAAGTGAGTACCCACTTGCGATTTTTGGCTTTAGGGAACCCTTCCCCTAAACCCGAAAAATGCTTGTTGGGAACATCCCAAACCCTGATACGAAAAGAGGCGAGATACCACGATGGCAAACAGAAAACGGAATATCCAGATGAAGTTCTGGGTGACAGAGGAGGAGAAACGGCTCATTGACGAGAAGATGGCTCAGCTCCCCACAAAGAGGTATGGGGCATATCTGCGCAAGATGGCGATTGACGGATATATCATCCAGGTGGACACCACCGACATTAAGGAAATGACGAAAGCGCTGGGCTCCATTGGCCGGAACATCAATCAGATTGCCAAGCGGGTCAACGCCGGAGGCCCCACCTATCAGGCTGACATGGAGGAAATCTGGGAGAGATTGGAGCAGATATGGCAGTTACAAAGACGCATCCTATTAAGTCAACGCTGAAAGCGGCCATTGACTATATCTGCAACCCCGACAAGACGGATGGAAAGTTGCTGGTGTCCTCCTTCGGCTGCACCGCCGAGACCGCCGACATTGAATTTGCCTGGACCCGCCGCCACGCCATCGACAAGGGAACGAACCTGGGCCGACACCTCATCCAGGCGTTTGAGCCTGGGGAGGTCACACCGGAAGAAGCCCACCGGATCGGCATGGAGCTGGC
>DVJY01000061.1 GCA_018716485.1 Candidatus Scybalocola faecipullorum | reverse complement strand
CTGCAATCTCCTTGTACTGATACCCTTCCCAAAAGGCCAGCTCGATAGCGAAACGCTGCCGGCTTGTCAGGCGGCGCAAGCCATAAGCCAGCTTTTCGTTCCGGACGGTATCAATAAAATCCTCCACCATCAGTTGCTCCGTAAAATCATCCTGGATATAGATAGACCGCTCCTTGTATGTAAGTTCCTCGCTCATACTCTCCAGGGAGTAGCAGTGATACCGGAACCGGCGGTCAGAGTTTGCAATAATACGATCCTCGTCTTTAAGGATCGCAGCCCAATCTTTTTCGGCCATAAGCCTGTTCTCCTTTCTGTCGTTTGTCTGCGTGGGCGGGCAGACAAACGGAGGAGAGCGGCACTTCGGAGCAAATCCGAAGTTTGACAAAATACGACAAGAAAAAGCGCCGGACAGCTTTTGTAACTGTTCGACGCTATTTAAAGCCCATGAGCAAGAATTATAATTCTTTTTATATGTGACTGATTGTTCTGCTTGATGGGCGAAGTATGTTCCTGGACTGAAATCTATTTTTTTGAGAATATGTCTCCTTTAGAGGGATAAATCAAAATGCCGTCCATATTCGCCTCCCCCGGCGAAACACAGACGACACACCTTTAGGCCCTGTCTTGAACCGCCGTTTTTTTTATTGGCGGTTAAGATAAGGCCAAAAAGAGAATGATTTGTTGATATATAGGAATAATAATTCCGATTTAACCAGAATTATAGAGGGATATCAAAACCTCTTTCAGCACGATACAATGTATATGAGGTGAACGATTATGCCGGAAGATATGCTACAGTATCTCGGGGCTTTTATTCGTAAAAGTCGGAAAGATTGCGAATTGACCCAAGATGAATTGGCGGAGCAATCTGGCGTATCGGCTCGGCATATAGCAAAAATCGAGAAAGGACAAATAAATCCATCTTATGAAGTCCTTGCCACATTGAAAAAACGACTCGGATTTTCTGGTGAAACCCTATTTCATCCAGAGTTAGAACAGGACGATGAGATTAATCAGTTTATTGGAAAATATCTTGCCTGTTCTGAACGTGATCGTAAAATATTAATCAAGACACTAAATTGTTTGGCTAACGAATTGCTATGCAAAACCGATACATCAGAAGTTGATACCGAAGATACTAAGTGAACTCAGCAGAACAGAAATTATTCTTGTTCTGCTGTTTTTCTTTATCATGAGGACAAATGAAATAATGCTCTTATTAAAAAACCAGCAGGCAAAATTTTCACCCACTGGCTGTCTTACTCTTATAGTAAGACAAGAATACCACCATTCATTAACAGCTTTTATTCCCCACTATTTTGTTTGCGGTATTCAGCCGGGGGGATTTTTAGCACATCCCGAAATGCTGTGGCAAACTTACTTTGATTTTCATAGCCGACTTTATTTGCTATTTCGGCTATGGTGGACTGCGTTTGCCTTAATAAGATCGCAGCCTGTCTAATACGATACTCTTTCATATAGTTTCCGATAGGCTGCCCAAAAATCCCTTTAAATGTATCTTTTAAGGTTGTTGGGTTTATTAGGTATTCTTTTGAAAGCTCCTCAATCGTCGGACGTTCCTGCAGGTTTGATACCAGTCTTTTATGGATTGTTTTAATAATCTCTACCTGCGGCGACGTATATAGTTCTCGTCGTTTCTCTTTGGACACATCAATCATACACAAAAACAGCAGCAGTTCTTGTACCTTTAGTCTGAAATATGGCTTTTGCAAGCAATCCGGCACAGAGTAAAGCTCCGAAAAGATATGATCGATCTCGTTTTTAGCCCGCATAATGAAGCAATTCCCATCAGCGCAAAACTTCTCTTTGAATTGAAGAATATCTATGCCGCTGTCCGAGAGGATTTCAGGCGGATTTTTCACTACTACGGACAAATTGATAACGACGGAAATTCCCCGGTAGTGTTTCAGGGGAAATGACATTTCCGAAGCACAGTTATCCATCGTATGAATAGAGAGGTCGCCCTCTCCGAGATAGAGGCAAGAGCCGCTTGGCAGGCGGCAGCCTTCCCGTCCTTCCCGGCAATGGTTGATCTCCAAAATGTTTTTATCAATGTTCCCATCCCAATAGCAGCTTGTCGCTTCAAAATCGTTATAGATAAGCTGTATGCCGGGATAGACCTGATAGACCGTCATAAGTCCGAGGCCATCCGCACAATCCATTTTATAGACAGTACAGTAACCGTCGTTATCTTTCGGAATGACTGCGGATAACCCTGTTGATGAAAGAGGGGTATTTTCCATAGCTGTCCTTTCCGCTGTATCTAAGTTGTTTATCTGTTGTGCCAGACTCTTTCTGACATCTTTTATTATATAGGTTTTTCTCATATTGCACCGCTCCAATCAGCAGGATTTGAAATCCAAATAGAACCCACTTTGAATTATAGTACGTCATGGCTAACCGTGCAAATGAAAAAAGCCGATGCCCTTTGTCAAACAGGGGCACCGGCCAGATACAGCTTATTTATTGCAATATTCTTTGCCTACACAGCCGGAGCAGCCGCCACCGCAGCAGGAACCATTCTTCCGATCCCTATGGATTTTCCGAACAGCCCATACCGCATAGAGAGCAATCCCGGCCACAATTACACCTGTTACAATCATTTAGACTCCTTTCCGGCTGGCACTCCACAAGTCATCCGCCGTGGGCTGCCAGTTCCTTGCATACGGCTCGCACTTGTCGCAAAGATGGTCTACCGACTCCGGCGACTGCAAATCCGTAGACTTTGCGCCGGTGCGTTTTACCATATCCCTCAAAATCTGCGGGTTTTCCAGCATGGGGCAGGGCCGCAGCATATTTTTGTTGAATGGCTGCCCGTCATGGTAGGCCATGAATAGCGGGCTTTTCAGTGCGTCCAATAGGCTGCAATCGTGAATGTTCACATTGGAATAATGGATGAACACACAAGGCTCCACATCCCCGGCAGCATTGATGTGAAGATAATTTCGGCCTCCGGCAATACAGCCGCCTACATACTCTGCATCGTTCTGGAAATCCATGCTGAAAATCGGCTTTGTGTTCCGAAAGGCGCGGATACGCTCGTAAACGATTTTTCTCTGCTCCGGCGTGGGCAAAAGCGCCGGTACAGCTTCATTGCCAACGGGCATATAGTGGAAGAACCAGACAAACATAGCCCCCATGTCAATCATCATGTCGAAAAACTGTTCGCTGCTGATGTCGGCATAGTTCGCGCTGGTATAGCAGGTTGAAATGCCAAAGGGCAGCTTATATTCCCGCAGCAAGTTCATGGCCTGCATGACTTTTTCAAATACGCCGTTGCCCCTGCGTCCGTCGTTTGCCTGTTCAAATCCTTCCAGACTGATGGCTGGGACGAAATTTTTTACCCGCAGCATTTCTTTACAAAACGCTTCGTCAATCAGGGTGCCGTTCGTGAATGAGAGGAACGCACAATCAGGATGCCGCTCACACAGGGTAATCAAATCCTTTTTGCGAACCATCGGTTCCCCGCCCGTGTAGATATACATATAGACGCCCAGATCCTTACCCTGACGGATAATGCTGTCGATGGTTTCCAGACTCAAATTCAGTTTATGACCGTATTCGGCTGCCCAGCAGCCGGTACAGTGCAGATTGCAGGCCGATGTAGGGTCTAACAGAACCGCCCACGGAATATTGCAGTTTTCCTTCTTCCGCATTTCCTCCTGAACGGCACCGCCTTTCAAGGCGGAGTTGATAATAAAATTCTGGAATAGTGTTTTTCGTACCCCAGTATCCAACTGATAGGCTTTCAAAATCAGTTCATACCAATTTCCCTTTTCTGCAATCGCTTTTCGGAAAGCGGCCCGCTGACTTTCATACCAGCCATCGGGCAAGGCTTTGTCGATCAGGTTCATTGCTTTGGGAATATTGGTTTCCGGCTCCTTTTCCAGATAATTCAGAACCGTGTTTACAGCCACAGTAAAGGCCGTGTTTTTTACAGACTCGATAATACTCATTTTTCCTTTCTGCTGGCAGAACACAAGCTCTGCCAGCTTTCCCCTATGTATTTCTCTATTCTTCGCGCAGAAGATTTCTCATTACCAAAAGTCCAGCGCCGATTACAGAAATAACGACGACTGAACAGAAGATTTTTTTGAATGTCATATTTTCACCTCACAGAAGAAGTCCAATTCGATAAACAGCGAAAGTGATAACCCACGCCACAACCAACTGGAACAATGCAGACAGCAGCATCCAACGAGTGCTGGCCGCTTCCTTGCGGATCGTTGCCAATGTCGCCGCACAAGGAATATACAGCAGGCAGAAAATCATCAGGCAGAACGCATTGAGCTGTCCAAAACCGGCAGCTCCTAAAATGCCAACCAGCGTATTCATTCCTGCTCCCGAATTGATATTCGGGACTCCGAACAGGACGGCACAACTGGACACAACAACTTCCTTTGCAGAAATACCGGCAATCAAAGCAACGGCAATCTGCCAGAAGCCCAATCCAATCGGTGCAAAGAACGGCACCAGCCAATGGCCCAAAATGGCTCCGAAGCTCTCTGTCATTTCCGTGGTATAGCCATGAGGCCCAAAATTCAGGATCACCCACATGAGGATAGAAGCCATGAAAATTGTGGTTCCGGCTTTGGTAAGGTAATCCTTCACCTTTTCCCATACATAGATAGCAACGGTTCTGCCACTCGGCGCTTTGTACTCCGGCAGTTCGATCAGCAGATAGTTTTCTGAAGTCTTGCGGTCAATCAGATGGATCACCGCCGCCACAAGAATAGCAACCACTAAACCGATCAGGTACATAGAGTACGCTACCAGCATAGCCCGGTCTGCAAAGAACATCTCCGCAAACAGTATGTAAATTGGCAGACGGGCGCTGCAACTCATAAAAGGCGTAATCAGCATGACTTTGAAGCGGTCACGCCGGTTTTCCAGAGTCCGCGACGCCATGATTGCCGGAACGGTACAGCCAAACCCTAATATCATGGGGATAAATGCCCTGCCGGATAGTCCCAGCTTGCTCATAATTCCTTCCATAACATAGGCAACGCGGGCCATGTAGCCGCTGTCCTCAAGAAAAGCCAAAGCAAGGAACAGGATAAAGATGTTTGGCAAAAAGGTCAGGATACCGCCTACACCGGCGATAATGCCATCTACCAGCAGGGAGCGAAGCACTTCATTGACACCGGCGGCAACCAGCCCGTCACTGATTAAGGCAGACAGGCTTTCAATCCCCATCTCAAAATATCCTTTCAGCCAGTCCCCAATCGTAAAGGTCAGGAAAAATACCACGGCCATGATAACAAGGAAAATGGGGATGCTCCATACCTTATGTGTCAGCACACGATCCACTTTCTCCGTCAGGGCATCTTGCCGGTCTTTATTTACCAGAACTTCCCTGATAATCTCCTGAATGAAATCGTATTTCTCGTTAATGATGTCTGACTCATAATTGCGATCCAGCACATCGGGCAGGTCAACCGGGTAGTTTGCTGTGATCTCCTTATCCTGTTCCAACAGCTTAATCGCATACCAGCGATAATTTGTCAGGCCCGGATACTTCCTTTTCAGCTCCGCCATAATAAGGTCAATCTTATCTTCAATGGCATCACTATAAACCATTGCATACTCGGAATGGTGGTCGTGCCGGTGCTTGGACGTATATTTGTGGTGATGGATCAGGCAATCCGGGTCTTTGCAGTCCTTGTGGTGCGCTGCTGCGTGCAGCAGCACATCCAGACCTGTCCGCTTTCTTGCAGAAACCGGAATAACCGGGATGCCCAGCATTTCGGGAAGCCGGTGTGTGTCAATTTCCATGCCCCGTTTCTCTACAATGTCCATCATATTCAGGGCCAGCACAACCGGCTTTCCCAGCTCCAAAAGCTGTAAAGTTAAGTACAAATTTCGTTCCAGCGCAGAAGCGTCTGCAACGTCAATAATTACATCGACTTCATCACTAAGTATGAACTGTCTGGATACCTGTTCCTCCATTGTATAGGAAGTCAGGCTGTAAGTGCCGGGCAGGTCTACCAGACGGATGTTCATATCGTGGTCTTTAATGGCTCCCTCTACCTTCTCAACAGTAACACCCGGCCAGTTTGCCACTTTCAGGTTTGCGCCGGTATAAGCGTTGAAAAGTGTGGTTTTTCCGCAATTTGGATTTCCGATGAAGCCGATAGTCAGATTTTCACCCATCGGAATTTACCCCACTAAAATGTTTTGTGTGATATTGCGCCCTAATGCGAAGCGTGTCCCGCGTATTTTTACGATCAGGATGCCATGTCCTTTGCTATTCAGGACAGTAACGGGAGTGCCGCGTGTCATTCCCAATGCTTCAAGGCGCTTTTCAATGTTTACAGGTAGCTTAATATCTTGCACTTTATAATTATTTCCTATGGTTCCGTCACAGAGGTACATAGCTGTCCCTCCTTAGCGTAAAGTCTGTGATGTGGGCGGCATTTTGCGAAATTCGGAAGCCATCATTGCAATGGTAATCACAACCAGAACAGCGTCCGTTAAGGCAATCGCCAGCCATACACCACGGATACCCAGCCCGCCAATCATCGGCAGAAGCACACACAGGGGGATAAACAGGATAATTTGGCGGAAAAGAACCAGCCATGTTGCTTTGTTTGCTTTGCCCAAAGACTGGAACAACGTTACCGCAATCAGGAAGCTACCCTGCAAAACATAGGTACTGAACATGATGCGGAAGTTTGTCGCGCCCGACGCTGCAACACCCGGCGTTGTAATGAACATGGAAAGCACCTTTTCCGGGAGTAGCTCGGCAGGTATCCAGAACAACAGGGACAGGATGGTGGCGGCTGCGATAAATACTTTTGTCAGCAGCTTTACACGGTCGTAATCTTTCGCCCCGTAATTCGTACCGGCGGCAGGCTGGAAGCCCTGACTGATCCCCCACAGAGGAACAAATGAGAAGTTCCAGAAGCGCAGAGCCGCGCCCAAAAGGATTTGGGATGTTTCCCCTCCATAGTTGGCTGCCACACGATAGATCACCGTCTGCTGAACCAAAGTCAAGACCTGCATTAACAGGGCAGAAACACCAACAGCAAGTACCTGCCGGAGAATGGGGCCGTCAATGCGGATGCGTCCGATTTTGACATTTGGGCTTTTCTTCTTGAAGTACCACACAGTAATCACAGCCTGAACAAACTGCGAAAGTACGGTAGCATAGGCAGCCCCCTCAATTCCCATGCCATAGGGGTTTAGGAGTGCAATAAAAATCGGGTCAAGGATAATATTCAGAATAGCACCGCTGGCAATAATGAACATTGCCTTTTTCAACTGACCTTCTCCGCGAATAACCATGTTTGCACTCTGAAAGAAGTTTACAAACAGGGAACCGGCAAAAATGATCCGAAGATATTTTTCCGCATAATTCAGGATATTGTCACTTGCTCCGGCCAGAGATAAAAGCTGTCGGGTAAAGACCATGCCTATAACTGTATAAATAACGGAAAGGATCACAACAGCGGCAACCAGATTTCCCATGATCTTCTTCACAGTGTTTTCATCTTTTTTACCGATGGCCCTTGAAAGGACAGAGGCGGAACCAACACCCAGCATAGCCGCAGAACCGGCGTTAATCAGGGTAAAGGGATAGGAAACGGATACCGCGCCCATCTGCACAGACCCAACCATCTGCCCTACGAAAATAGAGTCCATCATGTTATAAAGCCCGACTACTACCATGCCGAGAACCGCAGGAATACTAAGTTCCAGCATCAATGAGAACGGGCGCTGCGTCAGCAGTTTTGTTCTTGTATCCAGTGATTGTTTCATCACTCTACCTCCTACATATTTATTAGCCACGTCTAACCATGTAAAAGTATATAAGATTGCAAAAGGTTTGTACGCTCCAAACCGCAGGATTACCAATCCAATCTGACACGAAATCAGGAGCGAAAAGGGACAAGTCCCTTTCCGCTCCCGGTGTCATTGTGCCATCTTTTCCAGTAGTCTTAGGGCTTCTTCCAGCTTTGGATTTTCAACGTCAGTTTGCAACGCTTCCCGAACACAGCTTCGGATATGAGCCTGCATAATTTGTTGATTGGCGCTTTTTAATAAAGCCTGTGTTGATTGGAGTTGGGTAGATATATCCACACAATAGCGATCTTCCTCAACCATTTGCAGGATACCATCTATCTGACCTCTTGCAATTTTCAATTTGTGAACTATATCTCTTTTCTTTGCTTTCATAGGCTGCCTGCTTACTGGATGCTTACTACCTGATAACCGGCTTCCTCGACAGCAGTTTTCAGCACATCATCCGGCACATCTTGATTGAGCTGTACTTGTGCCATTTTCTTTTCAAGGCTGACCTCAACCTGCGTGATGCCCTCGATCTCCCGTAATGCTTTATCAACGTGCTTAACACAGTTTCCGCAAACCATACCTTCGATGTTCATTACTTTTTCCATTTGAACTACTCCTTTATCTTCTTTTCGGACTGTAAAGTTAAATGAAAGTTGAGGACCCGTCAGCCCAGATGGTACAATGGTTTTACCACAAATCCAAGTACCTCCCGAAAGGAGACGAGTCCTCATGGCAAAATTATATCAAGTCTGCTGCCC
>DVJY01000060.1 GCA_018716485.1 Candidatus Scybalocola faecipullorum | reverse complement strand
ATAATCTGTCGGATTTGGTCTTTTGCTACTGCCATAAATAAACTCCTTTTCGATAAGAATTGTCATATCTATAATTCTTACCAAAAAGGAGCTATTTTTTACCAAAGCCACAAAGTTTTTTACACTACCTCAGGAAATCACCCTTTGAGTTTTTTTTATAAATCGTAATACGAATAATATCTCCTTCAATTTTCGGTATTGTCTTCAAGGCTGATTCCAGAGTGGGAAAGCCTTCTTCGATAGTGCGATATTCCCGACAGAAGCGTTCTCCTTTCGGGAGAATCTGATATTCTGTATGATAGACCGCAGACTCATCGGTCTGATAAAATGCGGTTGTCAGTTCTTTCTGCTGTGCAATGTAGGCCCGCAGGAAAGTATGTGTATTGTCTCTGTACTTTGCTTTTAGGCCCATTGTTCGGCTATAGGTTGGACAATCCGGGAGGGTTTCTATAATCTCCAGCCATGAAGCACATTTTTCTTCTAAACTGATTGTTTCGCACTGCCAGGCAAGCCAGGCGGCTTCCAGAGCGGTCGGCTGATATCGGATTTGTCGTAAATGATTACGGACAGTATCAGAATTAACAAATTTTAAAAAATCTATCATAGATGGTCCCTTTCCTTTTTGATTTAGAATTTCTTTTATATGGGTTAGGATACCGTTTGCTGTGGGCTATTTTTAACCCATCGCCTTTGTTAAAATTGCATCAACAAAAAAGAAAAGGAAGGATGTTTTAAATGAGCGCATTTGATAAGATTATCGGCTATACATCAATTAAAGAGGAATTGAAACAAATTAGTGATATATTGAAAAACAGGGAAATTTATGATAAGTTGGGAGTTTCAGCGCCGAGAGGCCTTTTACTTTACGGAGAACCTGGCGTTGGGAAGTCTTTGATGGCACGCGCTGTCATAGAGGACAGCGGGTGTAAAGTATTTTGCTGCCGTAAGGATTCACCAAATGGCGATTTTGTAAAAAAAATTAAGGATACTTTTGAACAAGCGGCGAAAAATGTGCCAGCTATTGTTTATCTTGATGATATGGATAAGTTTGCAAATGGAGATGAACAGCATCCAAATACAGAAGAATATGTTACCGTGCAATCATGTATTGACGAATTAAAAAATAAACAGGTATTTGTTTTAGCAACTGTAAACAATATTCATTGTCTGCCATATTCTCTTTATCGTGCCGGACGATTTGACCGGAAAATAAAAGTAAATGTGCCTCATGGAAAAGACGCCGTAAAGATTATAGCATATTACCTGAGATCAAAGCATTTTGTTGAAGAAATCAATCCGGATTTTGTTGCTAAAATAATGGAAGGTTGTTCATGCGCTGAACTGGAGACTGTGATTAATGAAGCAGGGTTATATGCAGGATATGAGCGTTCAGAATCTATTACAATGGCACATTTTTTGAAAGCATGTTTGCGGACAGTTTTTCACATTTCTTATGATGACAAAAATTTTTTTACAACTGAGCAGGATGATTTTTCATCTTCCATTTCAGACCATGTTGATATTTTCTCCCAGATTGTGTATCACGAAGCGGGGCATGTTGTTGTATCGGAGGTGCTTTGCCCTGAAAGTGTAATCTTTGTGTCCGCATATAATAGAAGGCAGGAAAAAGGCGGTTTTACAAAATATTATCAAGATAACCGCAATACCCCTTTATACCGGAATAAGAGTCGTATTATAGCTTCACTTGGGGGAATTGCGGCAATCGAACAGAAGTTTGGAATATCTGATATGGGCTGCGGACAAGATTTAGATTATGCTTTTGATGAGGTTAGAAAATTGGTTACACAAAAGTGTGTAAATGGATTTTGTTTTTATACAAGTTTATATGACAATTCGGAGTATCTTAAATGTGTAGTGGAACAGGTGATAGTAGCGGAAGTCGAAAAATATTACCGAAAAGCAAAAGAAGTACTATCGTCAAATTGGGAATTCTTCGAGAAAATTACTGCTGCTCTTGCAGAGAAAAAATTACTATGTGATTCTGATATACAGAAGATTAAAAGTGAATGCAAAATAGTGCGTGTTGCCGTATGATAATTGGCGTAATATCAGGTGTAAAATGATTACAGCAGACATTATAAATGCCATTTGGATAAGGGCTGGAAAGCGGGAAATAATACAGACAGAGGTGAGAAAAATGTCAACATTTTTAGGCATGACACAGAATATTTCATTGGAAGATTATCTAACGTTTCTTGAGAGGATGAAACAGGCAGCCTTTTGCGATATGGATACTTTTCCGGAAAAAGAAGAACGTTCAGGGGATGAGCACATATTTTCATTTTTGGGGGTAAGATTCCGGTATCGGGATGATGAAGACTGCCTGTATGCAGACTGTTCTTCTATGGGATATCAGCCATTCACGAGGCTGCATCCGTATCTTTGGAAATACATGGAAAAAGAGTCAGAAAGTTTTCTGGAAGATCAGGACTTATTTAAAGAACCGATGGAAGATAAATTTTACTGGGAGATCACGAAATATATCCAGTTAGATGATCGGATTTATGAGCAGTATGAAGTAACGTTTTCTTTAAAGCTGGAAATGCTGGGTGTCAGTGGAGATCCGTATCAGTTTGAAGGCAGAAATTTTCGGCATTTGGAGTATCGGAAATATTTTACGGAAGAACAGAAATTTATCCTGAAACATGCGAGTCAGGCAGTGATTCCAATGAATGTTGTCTTGCCATATCATCCGGGGGATATCCTTTACATAGATGCTAATCCGTTTAGCAGACCATTTTATGTAGTTTATTGCGGGGAGACGATGTCGGATAGGGATCACTTTGAATGGACGAAAAAGGAGTATGGATTTTATAAACGTGAACATCCATGTCTCTACATTTCGGAAGAACATAAAGGCATGGATTTTACAGAGTTAGCAGGTTGGTTTACAGATTATGATCCCTTTCCCTATGCGCCACTTGATCGTATCTAGGTGGTGGATACGTGCGATAATCAGAGACTTTTGAAAGCAAGTAAGATGTTGAAAGAAAATCTGGATGTATTCTGGAAATGGCGAAATCTGAAAGAAACAGGAGCACTTATAGAAGATATCGGCGGGTTGGAGAAATCAGGAAGTCAGTACCGGAAAGATTTATGAAGGCGGGCAGCAGGTTACGGTGGAGGTGCCGTTAAGCTATATGCCGCTGTTTACAGATCGTGAAGAATTGACAGCACGGTGCAGATAATGTCGAACGATTTGTATTTACACACAATAAAACTATGTTATACTAATTATGTAGACAAAAATTAAAAACAAGCACCTTAAACTCTTTACAAATAAAGATAAAACTTCCCAAAATTTAACTCTCTCTCATCTCATTTTGTCTATCCTCACCCGCTGACGGCTCCCACGTCAGCGGGTGAGCGTTTATTCCCGCGTGTATCGGGTCTTTGGCTTAGCAGGTAGCCCCGCCTTTTAAGTGCTTCTGAGCTTTCAGATTTTCTTCTTTATTCTCAAGCAGTTCATCGCTGTAAAGCAGTTCCTGAACTTTATCAAATCCGAGACGTTTGACAGTATCGGCAAAACGTTCGCCGGTAATGCCGTATTCTCTGAATAAAAGAATTGCTTTTTCAATCGTATTGAGCACTTCTTCTTTATCTGTAAAGATACGATCCAGTGCATGCCCCTGAGCCACATGTTTGCCCCAGCGCCCGCCGATATAAATCCTGTAGCCGTTTGTATAATTTTCAATGGCCTTAAACGGACATTTTCCGACACAGCGTCCGCAGTGATTACATGTGCCCGGATTGATTGTAATTGTGCCGTTTTCCAGTTTGGCAACGCCGATCGGGCAGCTCTTTTCGATTTGACAGACTTTACATCCGCGGCAGAGATCTTCGTTGATCATCGGTATGCGCTGGCCGATGACACCAAGGTCATTAAGATCCGGTTTGACACAGTTATTCGGACATCCGCCGACAGCAATTTTGAATTTATGAGGCAGTTTGACTTGGTGATAACCGTGATAAAATCTTTCGTGGATTTCCTGAGACAATTCAAAGGTATCAATCAGTCCGTACTGGCATGTGGTGCCTTTGCATGAAACAACAGGACGGACTTTAGAACCGGTGCCTCCGGTTTCAAGACCGGCATCTGCAAGAAATTCTCTGAGCGGTTCGATGTTTTCATAAGGAATGCCCTGAATTTCCAATGTCAGACGGGTCGTCATCGTAATCTCACCGCTGCCGAATTTTCTTGCGGCTTCTGCTATAATTTCACTTTCTTCAGAGGAAATTTTTCCGTTTCTCGTAATTACCCGGGCATTAAATTTATTCGGTGTGCGCTTATCATGGAGAAATCCCAGCGCTTTGACGCGGGTAATATCTTCCGGTGAAACTTTCAAATCTGATGTATCTGCCTTTACATCATTGAAGAATGTGGCGCCTTCCAGCACGACCGTATTCGTATAGCCGAAGTATTTCAGGCGGTTTTGCAGGAAATAGGCCCGTTTGCCCCGGTTGCATACAAGCAGCAGCGGTTCGTCTTTGTCAAGGCCTTCAATCGGACCGCTGACAGATGTAAGATTGACGAATACTGCGCCGGCGATGGTCGGCACTTTGCAGACATCAACGATTTTATAGCCTTTGGCAGCGCCTGAAAGATACCGTGCCGGCGTCATGCTCACAAGGCGGCCTTCCATTTTATTTTGCAGAATGTATACAGCCTGAACAAACGGATGGATGGCTGTGGAAAACGGCGGCGCATAAGCCAGATCAAGATTTTCAAAATCATCAAGAGATGCGTTCATTGCAATGCCTAAAGCAGCGATGTCGGTCATCTTATCGACAGCGCCGGGACCTAAAATCTGTGCGCCCAGCAGTTTCTTTGTGCTTTTATCAGCGATCAATTTGGTGATGAAGAAAGCGGCATCCGGATAGTAGCCGGCTTTATCTTCTGTAGGGGCGACAATCGTTTCCACATCATAGCCCGCGGCTTTGGCTGCAGTTTCTGTGAGACCTGTGCGTCCGGCGTTTAATCCCGGCATTTTAACAACGCCTGTGCCTAATATACCCGGATAAGCTTTGCTTTCACCGCCGAGATACTGGGCCAGCGTGCGGCCTTCATAGTTGGCGGAAGAACCCATGGCCGACCACTGCGGCTGTCCTGTGATGCGGTTTTTGACAATCGCACAGTCGCCTGCGGCATAAACATCATCTGCGCTTGTTCTTAAATGCTGATCCACAACGATGGTACCTTTGAACATCTCAATGCCGCTGCCCTCTAAAAATGCTGTGTTGGGACGGATGCCGATGGAAAGGATGACCATGTCGGTCAGAATCTTTCCGCTGCCGGTCTCAACAGATTCAACCCGGTCTGTCCCGGAAAGGGATTTTAATGGCGTGCCGGTCATCACGCGGATACCGTTCTTTTTCAGATGCCGCTCTATGTAGTCTGCCATTTCAAAGTCAAAAACATTCGGCAGAAGCTGAGGCGCAAGATCGATCACTGTGACAGATACGCCCTTAGCCTTTAAGTTTTCAGCAGCTTCAAGGCCGATAAAACCGCCGCCCACAACGACAGCTCTGCGTACACTCTGTGTATCAATATAGTCCCTGATCGCATAGGCATCTTCAGGTGTGCGCATTGTAAATACACCCTCCAGTTCATATCCGGGAACATCCGGGACGATGGCGGAGGCGCCGACAGCAATGATGCATTTGTCATAGCTCATAAGTGATGTCTGCCCATCGGCCAGATTTTTGACAGCAACCGTTTTCTCTGATGGATTCAGTGCCGTAGCTTCGCGCCCTGTCAGAACAGTGACGCCGGTCAGCGCCGAATAGGAAGCCGGTGTATTGACGATTAAGTCGCCTTTGTTTTCTATAGCTCCGCCTACATAGTAAGGAAGTCCGCATCCGGCATAGGAAATGTTATGATCTTTTGTGATCAGTGTAATGTCTGCACTGCGGTCTTCACGCTTTAATTTGGCAGCCGCCTTTGTTCCGGCGGCGACACCGCCGATAATGAGTACATTCATCTTGTAAAACCTCCCTGAAATTCTAAAAATACAATAGTTACATTATTATTATACCGCGTTTGACACCTATAGCAAGGAAAAAGCCAACTTTGTTAACAAATCGACAAAATAATATTGGAAAAATTCAACATTTTGTATGGGAGAAAAGAAAAAAATTTGTATCTAGTGTATTTACTTATGGAAAATAATATTGTAATATAAAGAGGAAAGTGAAACTCACACACGAAAGGAAGTTAAAAAAATGTCAAATGTTTTGTATGAAGTCAAAGGTAACATTGGTATTCTTACAATTAATCGCCCAAAGGCATTAAACGCATTGAATTCAGAAGTGCTTAACGACTTGGATGCGGCACTTGATGCAGTTGATGTTGAGACGATAAGATGCCTGATCCTTACAGGTGCCGGCGAAAAATCATTTGTTGCCGGAGCTGATATTGCAGAGATGAGTACGTTGACAAAAGCAGAAGGAGAAGCATTCGGTAAGAAAGGCAACGATGTTTTCAGAAAGATTGAAACGTTTCCTCTGCCGGTGATTGCTGCAGTGAACGGTTTTGCACTCGGCGGCGGCTGCGAAATTTCCATGAGCTGTGATATCCGTATCTGCTCAGAGAATGCTGTATTCGGACAGCCTGAAGTCGGCCTTGGAATTACACCTGGCTTTGGCGGAACACAGAGACTTGCACGTTTAGTCAGCCCGGGTATGGCAAAACAGTTAATTTATACTGCAAGAAATATTACAGCGCAGGAAGCATACCGCATCGGTCTTGTCAATGCTGTATATCCGGCAGAAGAGTTAATGCCTGCGGCAGAAAAGATGGCTGCATCAATCGCAAAAAATGCACCGATCGCAGTGCGCAACTGTAAGAAAGCTATTAATGAAGGTCTTCAGACAGATATTGATACAGCAATCGTGATCGAAGAGAAAGCATTCGGCGACTGCTTCGAGACACATGATCAGAGAGAAGGCATGGGCGCTTTCCTTGAAAAACGTAAAGAAAAGAATTTTATTAATAAATAATCATGATTTAGTTGCGAAAAATGCAAAAAATACTTAGCATACAAATTATATTATGGTATAATGTTGCTGCGGAGGTATTTTTCCGTGGTAACAGGATGCTGAATACTATGAATATTTAGGAGGAGATTATCATGAAAAAAGTATTTATCGTTGGCGCAGGACAGATGGGCCTTGATATCGGACAGGTTATGGCTAAAGCCGGTCTTGAAGTTGTATTCAGAGATATGACAGATGAAATCCTTGCAAAAGCTATGGCTAAACTTGAAAAAGGTCTTGACAAACAGGTTGCAAAGGGAAGAATGGACGAAGCTAAGAAAGCAGATATCCTTTCAAAAATTTCTACAACAACAGAATTGGCACCTGCAGCTGACGCAGATTTAGTTCTTGAAGCTATTGTTGAAAATATCGATATCAAAAAGAACTTATTTAAAGAATTAGATGGTATCTGCAAACCGGAAACAATTTTTGCAACAAATACATCTTCAATCTCTATTACCTTGATTGCAAGCGCAACAAAGAGAGAAGATAAATTCATCGGTATGCATTTCTTCAATCCGGCAACAGTGATGAAACTTGTTGAAGTTATCCGCGGCCTGCATACATCAGATGAAACATTTAAGACAATCTATGATTTATCTGCAGAAATCGGCAAGACACCTGTAGAAGTTAAAGAAGGTCCTGGCTTTGTTGTTAACAGAATCCTTATTCCGATGATCAACGAAGCGATCATGGTTCTGGAAGAAGGTCTTGCTTCCGCAGAAGATATTGATACAGCGATGAAATTAGGCTGCAATCATCCGATGGGACCTTTAGCATTAGCTGACCTGATCGGCCTTGATACATGCTTACATATCATGGACGTATTCTACGCAGAAACATGCGATTCCAAGTACAGAGCTGCAAGACTGTTAAGACAGATGGTTCGCGGCGGAAAACTCGGACGTAAGACAGGAGCAGGTTTCTTTGATTATTCCAAATAATCAGTAATTTTTGAAGAGTATGGAGGAAGAATAAATGGATTTCGCATTGGATAAGAAACACGAGATGGTCAGAACTCTGTACAGAGATTTTGCTGAAAACGAAGTAAAACCTCTGGCACAGGAAATTGATGAAACAGAAAGATTCCCGAAAGAAACAGTCGAAAAGATGGCTAAATACGGTTTCTTTGGCATTCCGGTACCAAAGGAATACGGCGGACAGGGCTGTGATCCTTTAGCATACGTTATGTGTGTAGAGGAGCTGGCTAAAGTCTGCGGTACGACAGCAGTTATCGTGTCTGCACATACATCTCTGTGTATTGACCCGATTTTAACATATGGTACAGAAGAACAGAAACAGAAATATGTTCCGAAGCTTGCTTCAGGCGAATGGCTTGGCGCTTTCGGTCTTACAGAGCCGGGCGCAGGTACAGATGCTCAGGGTCAGCAGACAAAAGCTGTTTTAGACGGTGACGAATGGGTATTAAACGGCTCAAAGTGTTTCATCACAAACGGTAAACAAGCCAATGTGTATATCATTATCGCTGTTACAGGCACAGTTGAAAAACGCGGCAGAAAACAGAAAGAAATTTCTGCATTTATCGTAGAAAAAGACACACCGGGATTTACTTTCGGTACAAAAGAAAAGAAAATGGGTATCCGCGGCTCATCAACATATGAATTAATCTTCACAGACTGCCGCATTCCAAAGGAAAACCTTCTTGGCCAGCAGGGCAAAGGTTTCGGTATTGCTATGCATACACTGGATGGCGGACGTATCGGTATTGCTTCTCAGGCACTTGGCCTTGCTGAAGGTGCACTTGAAAGAACAATCGCGTATGTAAAAGAAAGAAAACAGTTCGGCCGTACGATCGGACAGTTCCAGAATACCCAGTTCCAGTTAGCTGATATGGCTACAAAAGTTGAAGCTGCCAAAAATCTTGTATACAAAGCAGCAATCGCTAAAGCGACACAGAAAACATACAGTGTAGAAGCTGCTATGGCTAAGTTATATGCTGCTGAGGTTGCTATGGAAGTGACAACAAAAGCTGTTCAGTTACACGGCGGCTACGGTTACATCAGAGAATACGATGTAGAACGTATGATGAGAGATGCAAAGATTACAGAGATCTACGAAGGAACATCAGAAGTTCAGCGTATGGTTATTTCTGGAAGCTTATTGAAATAGTAGGAGGTACGAACAGTGAAGATAATTGTATGTATTAAACAGGTACCGGATACAAAAGGCGGAGTTCAGTTCAACCCGGATGGTACACTTAACAGAGCTGCGATGCTTGCCATCATGAATCCGGATGACAAAGCAGGCTTAGAGGCAGCATTAAGATTAAAAGATCAGTATGGCGCAGAAGTTACAGTTGTAACGATGGGTCTTCCAAAAGCAGCAGATGTGCTTCGTGAAGCACTTGCAATGGGCGCAGATAAAGGTATTCTTGTTACAGACAGAGTTCTCGGCGGCGCTGACACATGGGCAACATCACAGACAATCGCTGCAGCCATCAGAAATCTTGATTATGATCTGATCATCACAGGACGTCAGGCAATCGACGGCGATACAGCTCAGGTTGGTCCTCAGATTTCAGAACATTTAAATATTCCGGTGATTTCTTATGCACAGGATATTAAAATTGACGGTGACTATGTCATTGTTCAGCGTCAGTATGAAGACAGATATCACGTATTAAAAGCTAAAATGCCATGCTTAATCACAGCGCTTTCAGAATTAAATGAGCCTCGTTACATGACACCGGGCGGCATCTGGGATGCATGTGACGCAGAAATTACAACATGGGGCAGAGCAGATCTTAAAGATCTGGACGATGCAAATATCGGTCTTAAAGGTTCTCCGACAAAGATCGCTAAAGCTTCTGATAAGGTAAGAAAGGGTGCCGGCGAAAAAGTTACTCTTGATCCGGATGAAGCAGTTGCATACCTCATGGGTAAATTTGATGAGAAACATATCATTTAATAAAAGGGAAAAGTGGTGAATAAGATGAATTTAGAAGAATATAAGGGTGTATTTGTCTATGCTCAGCAGGTAGACGGAGAATTAAGCGGTATCGCTTTAGAATTACTTGGCAAAGCAAGAGACCTTGCAAAAGATCTGGACACAAACGTTACAGCAGTGCTTGTTGGCTCAGATGTTAAGGGTCTTTGCGATAAACTGGCTGAATATGGTGCAGACAGAGTCATCGTTGTTGATGATCCTGAATTAAAAGAATACAGAACAGAGCCATATACACATGCACTGGCTTCTGTCATCAATGAATATAAACCGGAAATTATGCTTGTTGGCGCAACAGCTATCGGCCGTGACCTTGGCCCTAGAGTTTCCGCTCGTGTTGCAACAGGTCTTACAGCAGACTGTACAATGCTTGAGATCGGCGATTTCCCATTAAATCCGGGCCCGAATCAGAAGCATAATCAGCTGTTGATGACACGTCCTGCTTTCGGCGGCAATACAATCGCTACAATCGCATGCCCTGACAACCGTCCTCAGATGGCTACAGTACGTCCGGGCGTTATGCAGAAGATTGCTCCGATTGCCGGCGCTAAAGCTGAAATTATCGAATATAATCCGGGATTTACTCCGAACCAGAACTATGTTGAAATCCTTGACATCGTTAAATCTGTCAGCGAAACAGTTGACATCATGGATGCGAAGATTCTTGTATCCGGCGGCCGCGGCGTAGGCAGCCCGGAAAACTTCAAGCTTCTTGAAGACCTTGCAGAAGCACTGGGCGGCGAAGTCAGCTGTTCACGTGCCGTTGTAGATAACGGTTGGAAACCGAAGGATCTTCAGGTTGGACAGACAGGCAAAACTGTTCGTCCTCAGATCTATTTCGCAATCGGTATCTCAGGCGCTATCCAGCACGTTGCAGGTATGGAAGAATCTGACGTGATCGTAGCGATCAACAAAGATGAATCCGCACCGATTTTCGATGTTGCTGATTACGGCCTTGTAGGCGACTTAAACAAGATCGTTCCAAAGCTTACAGAAGCTGTTAAAGCTTACAAAGCTTCTAAGAAATAATGATCGTTAAGTGATACATAACAAAAGGCAGCTCCATGAGGGGCTGCCTTTTGTGTGAGTGCGTCCGGCGGGGCGCCGTGTGCCGGCGGCACGCGGCCAGCGCCGGCCGAAGCGGAGCGAAGACCCGCTGTGCCTGCACGGGCAGACATTTGCCGGGCAACGGTAAGGAAAATTTAAGTGATTAAGGTGTTTGAAAAAAATGATCATTGAGAGATTTATTGATTATTTTAGGAAAGATGTGGTGCTTGCCGTATCCTTTGTGCTTGCGGTCATATCTTGTATAATTACGCCGCCAAATGCTGGCTATGCGGATTATATTGATTTTAATACGCTGATCATGCTTTTTTGTCTGATGCTTATTGTGGAAGGGCTGCGGCGCCAAAATGTGTTTTTGTATGTGGGCAGCCGTCTTTTGAAACAGGTCAGAAGCCCTCAGGGGGTTGCACTGGTGCTTGTATTTCTCTGCTTTTTTGCCAGCATGTTCATTACAAATGATGTGTCATTGATCACATTTGTACCTTTCGGACTGTTAATGATGGAAATGACCGGAATGACGAAAAAGGCAGGGCTCATCGTTGTTTTGATGACTATTGCCGCCAATTTGGGCAGTATGTTTACACCCATCGGCAATCCGCAGAATATCTATTTATTTTCACTGTCAGGCATGGCCATCGGTGATTTTTTACTGCTGATGCTGCCTTATACGGCAGTCTCTGCGGCGCTGCTCCTTTTATGCATTTTTATCGGATGCAGAGGCGGCGCAGTGCGTGCGGAGGAAATGAAGAAAGAATCTGTAGATCCAAAGCAGATTTGGCCGTATATCGTTTTATTTATTTTGTGTCTTGTGACAGTTTCCGGACTGTTTAACCACTGGTTACTGCTGGTGGTCGTTGCCGTCGGTATTTTTTGGAAAGACCGGAGGCTTTTTGGACGGATTGATTACTCGCTGCTGCTGACCTTTGTGTTCTTTTTTGTATTTACAGGCAATATTAACGGGATGCCCCAATTAAGGGAGTGGCTGATATCCATGATTTCAGGAAGAGAAACGCAGATCAGTATTGCAGCCAGTCAGGTGATCAGCAATGTCCCGGCGGCAATGCTGCTGTCGGCATATACAGACGATATTCCGGCGCTGATCGTCGGAACAAATCTGGGAGGCCTCGGCACATTGATCGCGTCCATGGCCAGTTTGATTTCGTATAAACAGATGGCAGTCCGCTTCCCACAGACAAAGAAAAGATATATTCTTTTATTTACAGTACTGAATGTGGTGTTTTTGGCGGTATTGTGGCTGTTTTATGCTGTGCTGCGCCCGTGAATGAGGCAGAGAGAGATAGAAATAAAATTTTTCGGCGTGTATCACTTAAAGTTATGGAGATTGCCGGCAAAAGTGCTGCTAAACTCCATAACTTTAAGTGATATGTTGCTGAAATTAAGAAAATATGACGTCTTCTGTCATCTGTATGGCGTCTTCATCCGGTCGGCATGAAAGTTCGTAAACAGGTATATATTGGACAAAAGGATTTAAAATATCAAGGCATTTTTGTGTGCCGTCAGGCAGCCACTGGGGGAAAATAATATTCCTTGAAAGCGCCGTGACTTTTTCAAAACCGTGCAGCCGGCGGATTTGATTGCGGCTGTCCTGCTGTAAAACGATCACCGCTTTAATTGGCACATTTGTGTTCATACAGTAAGGCGATGAACCATGCCAAGGCGTTCCCCATCCGATAAATCGGTCAGTAGTCTGCTGGATAAAAACCATATCGCCGTTAATAATGTCTGAATTCCGGTATGTCTGCCATAGTTCGGCCTGAGTTGTCTTTCCGATGCCGGAAGGCCCGATAAACATGAGTCCTTCGCCGTGAAAACGGATCAGTGAACTGTGAATCTGAATCATACGGTGGGACAGGGCATGGGCATAAAAAGCCTGTATAAGAAATCAGTTTCCATTCCGGATTAATGACAGAAACGCTGCGCAATGAATGGGGCTTTGAAGGTCTTGCGATTACAGATCAGGCGTCTTTTGAAGTTTTTGCCTACGAAGATCTGCGGGCCGGACTTGCGGCAGGCACGGATCTTTGGCTGAATACAGATACAGAACTTTGGAAGCTTAGCAGCAGTGATATGAATGATACGATTGTTGCGGCAATGCAGAGAGCGGCTAAAAATATTGTGTTTGCCATATCACGGAGCAATGCGATGAACGGACTGTCCAGCAGCAGCCAGATCGTACAGATCACGCCGCTGTGGCAGGTGGGTTTATATATCCTTGATGTCGTTCTCCTATTGGCTGCACTGGCGGGTGCGGTACTTGCCACATCAGCTGCCGTCAAAGGCGGCAAAAATAAGCTGGGCTCAATTTTGACGGGCATATGCGCCGTATTGCTTTTGTGCGGCTGTATTTGGTATAATCTGAAGTGGAGGGAGGCGTGCGCCAGTTCGGCGCTGGATATATAACTGGTGGGAATCCAGTCTGGTAAGACCCAGCAAGTCGCCAGTACCGAGTCCTTGGAACACCAAAGGCTAACAATGGTGTTTAAGCGTAGGACAGGGA
>DVJY01000059.1 GCA_018716485.1 Candidatus Scybalocola faecipullorum | reverse complement strand
CTAGCTTTCGTTATCATTCCCGTTTTACTTTGGTTTTTGTTCTTAAAAATTCTACTTAAAGCCGCCAGATCTTCGATCTGCCGGTCGCGGACATTTTGTCAATACGCCTTGCGGCGCATTTCGTGCTTTTCTCAAACTTCCGTCACCAAGCAAGCTTGATGCCGTCCGTTTGTTCAAACCACTCCGCACGCTCTGCGTGCTGTCAAAATTGTCTTCGCGAAAATTTTCGGGATTATCTTATTATTCAGTTATCAATGTTGTGTTGTTGTCTTTTCTCTTTCGTCAGTGACAACTTGTTTAGTTTATCACATCTTCAAGTCTTTGTCAACAACTTTTTTATTTTATTTTTTCTTTGCTTTCGTTCGTTTTCCGAACCAGCTTGTCTATTTTATCATCGCTTCCATCTTTTGTCAAGTAGTTTTTTCAACTTTTTTTGATTGACTTTTTTGATGTTTGATGTTTTTCGCTGTCTCGCCGACAGCTTTGTTAGTATAACTCACTTTTTCGTCTCTGTCAACACTATTTTTACATTTTTTTTTATTTTTTTAAAATTTTCAATTTCTTCTACAATTCATTCTGAACCTCCGGCTTTCAACCTCACTCCCGATACTTTATATACGAAAGTGCGGCGAGCTATTAACCGAACATTTTCATAATATCTTTAACCGAACTAATCCCCACAACTTCTATATTGCTGCCAACTTCCAATCCTCTCATATTGACTTTGGGAATAACGCACATACTATATCCAAGCTTCGCCGCTTCATTAATTCTTTGCTGAACCATGCTGACAGCTCTTACTTCTCCGGTCAGTCCGACCTCTCCAAAGACAATCGTTTTTTCGCTGACAGTTACATTTTTAAAACTTGAAATCAACGCCGCCACAATAGCAAGATCGATCGCCGGCTCATTGAGTTTCATACCGCCGGCAATATTCACATAAGCATCGCAACCGCCCATTGAAAGTCCCAGTCTCTTTTCAAGGACTGCCATCAGCAGATTTACTCTGTTGTAATCTGTTCCGGCCGCAGTTCTTCTTGGCATATTAAAATTCGTCCGGCACACAAGGGCCTGAATCTCCACAAGAATCGGCCGGCTGCCTTCCATAGCACACGTCACCACCGAGCCGCTGGCTGACTGCGCCTTGCCGTTAAGCATATATTCTGAAGGGTTTTCCACCTCAGCCAGTCCGCTTTGCCGCATTTCGAACACGCCGATCTCATTTGTCGAACCAAATCGATTTTTTACAGCCCGAAGCAGACGATAAGAGGCATACCGATCACCTTCAAAATAAAGCACTGTATCTACCATATGCTCAAGCACTCTCGGTCCGGCAACAACCCCTTCTTTTGTCACATGACCAACAATAAAAATAGATATGCCGTAACTTTTTGCCAAATGCATCAGTACCCCTGTCGTTTCTCTCACCTGACTGACGCTGCCCGGCGCTGATGCCACTTCTTCCCTGAACATTGTCTGAATAGAATCGATAATGACAATTTCCGGTTTATATTTTAAAAGAGTTTCTTCTATAATATTAAGATTTGTCTCACACAGCAGACTGACATCAGTGCCGAAGCGGCCAAGACGGTCGGCCCGCATCTTAATCTGCTGCAGGGACTCTTCACCTGAAATATATAAAATCTGATGACCTTTGCCGGAAAGCTTCAGACACATCTGCAAAAGCAGCGTCGATTTTCCAATGCCCGGATCCCCGCCGACAAGGACAAGCGAACCTTTGACGATGCCCCCGCCCAGAACCCGGTCAAATTCACCGATGCCCGTGGTGAGGCGATCCTGTGATGTAATTTCGATATCCGAAAGTCCTTTCGGAACCGGCACGCTAAGATTTTGCCCCGAAACTCTGGCGCCTGTCACAGTTTTGACGGCCGGTTCCTCCACGATGGAGTTCCACGCTCTGCACGACGGGCACTGCCCCATCCACTTACTCAGTTCATATCCGCATTCCATACAAAAATAAATCTTTTTTGCCTTAGCCATAAAACCTCCAAAAAAATGCCATGTGCAGGCACTGCCTGATGACTGCACATGACATCTTACTTACATTGAATCACAACGCTTCATTTAAAACTTAACGACACGAACATGCTTCGGCGTATCTGTCAATTCTGTGGAAAAAACAAGCTTTCCGCCAAGGTTTGTCACCGTATTGCCGGTATTCACGCCGTCAATGAAGACTTTATATTCCAGTTCCGGTTCCAGTCCCAACGCAATCTGTGTATCTGCAAACCCTTCTACATCAAATTCCACTTCATTGCCATTAGCTTTAAAATTTAAAACAACGGTTCCCGGAACAGATTCGTACACGAACAAGTCATTTCTTTCAAGCTTTGTAATCTCCTTAAAAGTCTTTACCTTATAGCTGTCCCCGAAATGCTCAAAATCTGTTACTTTTGATTTTTTATCCAGAGCATAATTTCCAAAACTTAAATCCCCATTATCCTGAGACAGGATTAATCCCTCGATCTGTGTCATTTTCTTGTCCTCCTAAATTTACGGCACAATTCCTTTGTGTTTTAATCTATGCCATCATTATAGCGTAATTTCGTCATTTATGCTAGTCCCAAGCATGTTATTTCACTAAAAAATCAATGACGCCCTTCCGGCATGTAAGCTGGACTGTATCGCCTTTTTTAATCTCCCCATCAAGCACTTTCTCGGCCAAAAGATCTTCTACTTCTGTCTGAATGGCCCTTCTCAGCGGGCGGGCGCCATACTTCTGATCAAAACCGACATCCGCCAGATGAGCGATTGCTGTTTTTCCCGCAGTCAATGTAATACCAAGTGATTCTGACGAACGCTTTGTCAGTTCGTCAAGCATCAGTCTGACGATTTTGGCCACCTCCGCCTTATCCAGTGCATGAAATACGATAATCTCATCAATACGGTTTAAAAATTCAGGTTTAAACAACTGTCTGACTTCCGACATCACCTTATCTTTCATCATCGCATAATCCGCTTTTGCATCTTCGGCCGCAATAAAGCCAAGTTTCTTCGGAGATATAATATTTGAAGCGCCTGCATTGGAAGTCATAATAATAATCGTATTTTTAAAGTCGATTTTGCGTCCTTTCGCATCGGTAATATGTCCGTCATCAAGGACCTGAAGCAATATATTAAATACATCCGGGTGGGCTTTTTCAATTTCATCGAATAAAAGCACCGAATACGGATGCCGGCGGATCTTCTCGCTGAGCTGACCGCCTTCTTCGTAGCCCACATATCCCGGCGGCGATCCGATCAGTTTAGAAACGCTGTGCTTTTCCATATATTCAGACATATCCACCCTGATCATCGCATCTTCTGTACCAAAAACAGCCTCGGCCAAGGCTTTGGACAATTCTGTCTTGCCAACACCGGTCGGACCCAAAAACAGGAATGAACCGATCGGACGTTTTGGATCTTTAAGTCCGACTCTGCCGCGGCGCACCGCTTTTGCCACTGCAGACACAGCCTCCTCCTGCCCGATCACCCGCTGATGGAGAACAGATTCCAGTTTTTTAAGATGTCTGGATTCCTCTGTCTCCAATTTTCTGACCGGAATCTTGGTCCACTCGGAAACAACCTGGGCGATATCATCCTCGCCGACTGTAAGTCGCTGCTTCTCTCTTTTTCGGGCATTGGTTCCGCTGACAGCTGCCAGCTGGGCCGCCAGTTCCTTTTGCATTTTCTTCAATTCTCCCGCTTTTTCAAAATCTTCTTTTTTGATAGCCTGTTCTTTCTGTACGGCAATCTCTTCAATCTGAGTTTCCAGAATCTTAACTTCTTCCGGAACCGTCCGCACAGACAGACGCTTCTTAGAGGACGCCTCGTCAATCAGGTCGATGGCCTTATCCGGCAGAAAGCGGTCATTAATATAACGGGCTGACATCTTCACTGCTGCTTCCAACGCTTCATCGGTAATTTTAACCTGATGGTGATCTTCATAAGCCCTCCGGAGTCCTTTGAGAATTTCCACAGCCTCCGCTTCAGACGGTTCTTCCACCATCACAGGCTGAAAACGACGCTCCAGCGCCGCATCTTTTTCGATATACTTGCGATACTCATCAATCGTCGTCGCCCCGATAATCTGGATTTCGCCCCGCGCCAGCGAAGGCTTTAATATATTCGAAGCATCAATCGCCCCTTCAGCGCCTCCGGCGCCGATCATCGTATGCACCTCATCAATGAATAAGATCACATCGCCGGCATCTCTCACATCGGCGATCATCTGCTTAATTCTTTCTTCAAACTCGCCACGGTATTTTGAACCGGCAACCATCCCTGAAAGATCCAATGTAAGCACTCTCTTATCTTTGATTGTATCCGGCACATCGCCCTCCACAATCTTTTCCGCCAATCCTTCAACGATCGCTGTCTTGCCCACACCCGGCTCTCCCATCAGACACGGATTATTTTTGGTGCGCCGGCTGAGTATCTGAATCATCCTTGAAATTTCTCTTTCTCTGCCGATCACCGGATCCAGTTGATGGTTTCGGGCCGCTTTTGTCAAGTCTCTTGTGTATTGATCAAGCACTGTATGTGCCGGACGCTGCTTTCTTCCCAAAGTTTCCTTTTTGGCAAAGCTGCCGTCCGTGCCCATAGCCGCGATAATATCGGTATAAAGCTGCTGCATATTCACACCAAGTGTTGTCAGAAGCCGCACAGCCACACAGTCATTTTCTTTCAGAAGTGCGATCAGCAAATGCTCCGTTCCAATATCAGATGCTTTAAAACGAATCGCCTCTCTGGCAGACAACTCCAGCACTCTGCGGCATCTCGGCGTATAATCTGCTGCGGACGCATCATCTGTCTCCTCATCGCCGCCGATCAGCTGACGTATCAGTTCTTCTACTTTCTGAGCCTCCACATGGTGCTTTGCAAGCACTTGCGCCGCCAGCCCTCTTCTGGCATATAAAAGTCCGAGCAGCAAATGCTCCGTTCCAACATAACGCTGTCCGCCGGAAAGCGCGGCCTCCGCCGCATCATTGACTGCCTTTGCCGCGCTCCGTGTAAATTTATACTGCATATCCAACCTCCATCAGTCGTTATTATTCTGTCCCTTGTTCATGTTCTGTCTCTGTGGCACTTCCTTCATAATAATCAAAAATTTTGTCCACCAGTTCATGAACATCCTGTCTGCTGATATTTTTGCACATCGCTTCCGCAAGATCGATCTGAAGATTTTCCGACAGCCGCTCCATCGCGATGGCCTTATCATAATCAAGCGCGATGACTGCGCCTTTTCTTCTGTCCAGCTTTACAAAGCCTTCCTGCTTTAATACAGAATATGCTTTATTGACCGTATGCATGTTTATACCAATGTGATCTGCAAGCTGTCGTACCGAAGGCAGTGCGTCACCATCCTCCAGCTGTGAAGTCGCAATGCCGATAATAATCTGATTTCTCAGCTGAATATAGATTGCTTCCTCACTGTTAAAATCAACGTTAATGATCATCATAGAATCACCCTTGCTTTCTTTCGTCCAAAGGAGCTGTTCGTTCCATTTGTTATACACATAATATAACAATATTCTTTTTTTGTCAAGCCACAGTATACACGATGCACAGCACGCTGTCATTATAATGTAACTTTTACTTGAAAATATGACCTGTTTCGTATACAATTGGCAGCAGTGCATATTACAAATTAAGGAGTTTTTCAATGATTTTAAATGTTAAAAACCTGAGCCACGGTTTCGGCGACCGGGCCATTTTCAATAACGTTTCGTTCCGCCTGCTTAAAGGCGAACATATCGGCCTTATCGGCGCCAACGGCGAAGGCAAATCAACTTTCATGAATATTATTACCAACCGGCTGATGCCAGACGAAGGCACTGTTGAGTGGGCAAAAAATGTCCGCATCGGCTATATGGATCAGCACACTGTTCTGACTTCAGGGATGACCGTACGAGACGCCCTTCGTTCCGCCTTTGGCTGGCTCTATGATCTTGAAAATCAGATGAATGATATTTGCGACCGCATGGGCAGCGCCGATGAAGACACGATGACCCAAATGCTTGATGAGCTGGGTACGATTCAGGAGCTTCTGACTCAGCACGATTTTTATATGATCGATGCCAAAATTGATGAAATCGCCCGCGCTTTCGATCTTGACGCCATCGGCTTGGACAGAGATGTCACAGAACTCAGCGGCGGACAGCGTACAAAAATTTTATTGGCGCGGCTTCTTTTGGAAAAACCTGACATCCTTCTTTTAGACGAGCCGACCAACTATTTAGACGAGCAGCATATCGCATGGCTGCAGAGGTATCTCATTGAATATGAAAACGCCTTTATATTAATTTCCCACGACATACCATTTTTAAACAGCGTTGTAAATATCATTTATCATATGGAAAATCAGGAATTAAACCGATATGTCGGAGACTATGACCATTTTCTTGCTGTGTATGAAGCCAAAAGAGCCCAGCAAAAAGCAGCTTATGAAAAGCAGCAGCAGGAAATCAGCGCGCTCAAAGATTTTGTTGCCCGAAATAAAGCCCGCGTCGCCACAAGAAATATGGCTATGTCCCGACAGAAAAAACTGGATAAAATGGACGTGATCGAGCTTGCAAAAGAAAAGCCGAAGCCGGAATTTACATTTAAAACAGCCCGCGCTTCCGGAAAAGTCCTTTTTGAAACCGAAGATCTTGTCATCGGCTATGATTCGCCGCTGTCCAAACCATTAAACCTTCGTATGGAACGAGGTGAAAAAATCGCGCTGACCGGCGCCAACGGTATCGGCAAAACAACACTGCTTAAAAGCATTCTCGGTCTGACTGATCCGTATTCAGGCAGAGCTATCCTTGGCGACTATTTATATCCGGGCTATTTTGAACAGGAAATGAGCGGTGATATGACACGGACCTGCATTGAAGAAATATGGGACTGCTTTCCCTCAATGACTCAGTACGAAGTCCGTTCCGCACTGGCAAAATGCGGACTGACAACGAAGCATATCGAAAGTCAGCTGCGGGTTTTAAGCGGCGGTGAGCAGGCCAAAGTCCGGCTGTGCAAAATCTTAAACACACAAACCAATTTTCTGCTTCTGGATGAACCGACCAACCATCTGGACGCTGATGCAAAGGCTGAATTAAAGCGAGCGCTTCAGGCTTACAGCGGTTCCATACTGCTGATCTGTCATGAACCGGATTTTTACAGAGATATCGCCGAAAAGGTCATCGACTGTATGGAATGGTCGCTGAAAATTTAAAAACAGATATTTCGGAGTACCAAAAAAACAACATACCCCTTAAACAGAGTCTGCTATTTGCCTTATCTGTTTAAGGGGTATCCTTTTTATTTTACTTTTACTGCTGATTTGACGCATTTTGGATCAAGCCGGCAGCAGAACGCTCCAGCTGCTCTTTTGCCATCCTGATCTGCACGCCGTCCTGAGGCGTAATGTTGATCAGCTTAATTTTTTTCATAATCTTTTTCAGCGCTGAAAGATCATTTTTAACTTGAGTCTTTTCTTCCCGACTGATTGTTTTTCTTGCCTTTCCGGCCAGCGCCGCCTCGACCTGAAGCATCAGATTCTCCGCCTCATTGTATGCAGCGACCGCTTCTTTGCGCTCGCCATCCTGAGACTCAAATGCCTGCGCATCTCTGACTGCCCTTTCAATTTCATCATCGGATAAATTGGAACTTGCAGTAATTGTAATGGACTGCTGCTTTC
The DNA here is from genome assembly GCA_018716485.1 of Candidatus Scybalocola faecipullorum. Lineage (GTDB taxonomy): Bacteria > Bacillota > Clostridia > Lachnospirales > Lachnospiraceae > Scybalocola_A > Scybalocola_A faecipullorum. The sequence goes on along the minus strand of DVJY01000059.1, from coordinate 65,106 downwards.
CGGTGCCCAGATCCTTTGCAGAAACACTCAAAATACCGTTGACATCAATATCAAAGGTAACCTCGATCTGAGGCACGCCTCTTGGCGCCCGCTTAATGCCGTTAAGTTTGAAATTGCCGATCAGTTTATTGTCTTTGGCGAACTGACGCTCGCCCTGAAGCACTTTGATTTCCACAGAAGTCTGAAAATTACCGGCAGTTGTAAAAATCTGGCTGTATCGCGTCGGAATCGTTGAATTTCGTCTGATCAACGGTGTCGCTACACCGCCCACCGTTTCAATTGAAAGCGTCAGCGGCGTCACATCCATCAAAAGCACTTCATTTAATCCGGTCTCGCCGGCCAGCTTTCCTCCCTGAATTGCCGCCCCCAGAGCCACACATTCATCCGGATTAAGGTTTTTGCTAGGCTCATGTCCGGTCAGCATACGCACTTTATTCTGAACTGCAGGTATTCTCGTCGAACCGCCCACAAGCAGTACTTTATTAAGCTGTGATGCCGAAAGTCCCGCATCTGCCAGCGCGTTCTGCACCGGAATTGCCGTTCTTTCCACAAGATCAAAAGTCATTTCATCAAACTGGACTCTTGTGATTGTCATATCCAAATGTTTGCCGCCGTCTTTTGTCGCCGTAATAAAAGGCAGATTAATATTGACTGAAGTAGCAGCTGATAATTCTTTTTTTGCTTTTTCAGCTTCTTCGCGGATGCGCTGCATGGCAATCCTGTCTCTGGAAAGATCAATATGTTCCTGATTTTTAAATTCACGGACAATATATTCAGTCAGTCTTTCGTCAAAATCGTCGCCGCCAAGGTGATTATCGCCGGAGGTGGCAAGCACTTCGATGACGCCGCCGCCGATTTCAATAATCGACACATCAAATGTTCCGCCGCCAAGGTCATAAACCATAATTTTCTGCGCTGATTCATTGTCCAGCCCGTAAGCCAGCGCCGCCGCTGTCGGCTCATTAATAATACGCGCTACATTTAAACCCGCAATTCTTCCGGCATCTTTTGTTGCCTGCCGCTGTGCGTCGTCAAAATAAGCCGGCACCGTAATGACAGCATCGCTGACCGGCTCCCCCAGATAATTTTCCGCATCCTTTTTCAGCTTTGACAAAATCATCGCTGAAATTTCCTGAGGCGAGTATTTTTTCCCTTCAATATCTACTCTGTAATCACTGCCCATGTGGCGCTTAATCGAAGCAATCGTATGATCCGCATTGGTCACTGCCTGACGTTTGGCCGCATCGCCCACAAGCCGGTCTCCCGTTTTTGTAAATGCGACAATCGACGGTGTTGTCCGCGAGCCTTCCGCATTAACAATAACCGTTGGCTGACCGCCCTCCATGACAGCAACACAGCTGTTTGTCGTTCCAAGGTCAATTCCTATAATTTTACTCATCTGTCTCTACTCCTTAATAATACATTCTCGGACCGCAGCACATACTGCTGCCGCAGCATAAATTACATGCAATATTCAGCGCGCACAGCTTCAGGCATATACTGCCCATATCGTTTGAGGAGGCGCCGTACATCGTTTCCTGTCTTTCCTGATACCATGAGCCGCCCCGTTCAAGCAGCTGCACAAGCTGCGTGTACTCCTGACGCTCCGGCGCCATCTGTGAAGCCATGCGGGCATGTTCCAGAGCTGTGACATTATTTCCGGCACCTGAATTTGCGCAGGCGCTGCAGTAATACCACCGGGCATCTCTGTCTTTCATTGAATTTAAAACATTCAGCGCTTCCGGAAAGCTGCCGCTGTTAATGTAATTGATCGCTGCTTTCATATGCGTCGAATCATAGGGATCCGGCTGGATTCTCTGCTGCTGCCCATAACCGCTGTAACTGCCGCCGAATCCGCCGAAGAAATCACCAAAACCGCCAAAATTTCCCCAAGGGCCTTCCTGCCCGCCATAGCTGTTCTGACGATATCCGCCGCTCTGATTTTGATTATATCCGCCTGTATGATAACCGCTGCCTGCGCCGCCCTGATAGCCGCCCTGCGACTTCTCTTTCATAATCTGCTGATAGGCCTGCTGAATTTCTTTGAATTTAGCCTCCGCCTGCGCTTTATTCGGGTTATTAATATTTGCATCCGGATGGTATTTTCGGCTCAGCTGCCGGTAGGCTTTTTTTATTTCCTCATCACTTGCCCCTCTTGAAACTCCCAATATCTGATAAGGATCTGTCATTTTTTATTCCTTTCTGTCTGCATCTGCATGAAAGCGTGTCAGAAAAGCGATATCAAACCACTTTTCTGACACGCTCTGATTCCTAACTTACCTTACAACTTTTGCCCGAACGCGTCAATATGCTGTCCATTAAATAAATCTAAATGTTTTATAAACACAGATGATTTTATTTCACAAGACCAATTAAATCATTAATGTCTTCTACACCGTGACGGCGCATATATGCCTCAATACCGTCGGCAACTTCCACTGTTGTGTACGGGTTCATAAAGTTGGCCGTACCGACGGCAACTGCTGTCGCCCCTGCCAAAATAAATTCGATGGCGTCATCTGCCGTTCTGATGCCGCCCATACCGATTACCGGAATATCTACCGCATGGGCTGCTTCATAAACCATGCGCACTGCCACCGGCTTAATTGCAGGACCTGACAGACCGCCCGTCTTATTTGCGAGGGCAAAGCACTGCCTCTCAATATCAATCTTCATGCCTGTAATTGTATTGATCAAAGAAATGGCATCTGCGCCGCCGGCTTGGGCTGCTTTGGCCATCACTTTGATATCTGTCACATTAGGACTCAGTTTCATGACTACCGGCTGCTTTGCCTTTGATTTTACAGCCTTTGTAATCGCCTCCACCGCTTTCGGATCCTGACCGAAGGCAATGCCGCCTTCTTTAACATTCGGACAGGAAATATTAATTTCAAGCATGTCCACCGGCGTATCCGCAAGCCGTTCCACAACTTCCAGATAGTCTTCTGTCGTTTTCCCGCAGACATTCACAACAATTCTCGTATCAAACTGTTTTAAAAACGGTATATCTCTCTGAATAAACACATCGATGCCCGGATTCTGAAGGCCGATGGCATTTAACATACCGCTGTAAGTCTCGGCGATTCTCGGCGTCGGATTACCCGGCCACGGCACGTTAGCCACACCTTTTGTGACAACCGCGCCAAGTTTGTTTAAATCAACAAACGCACTGTATTCTTCGCCTGAGCCGAAAGTTCCCGAACCTTCCATCACAGGATTTTTAAACTCCACACCGGCAATGGTCACTTTTGTATTCATTACAATTCAACCTCCTCTGCGTAAAATACAGGTCCGTCTTTGCAGATCCGCTTATTGTGAACGTTCGTATGCGCATCTTTTTCTTTAGACTTGCACACACAGGCCAGACAGGCGCCGATGCCGCAGGCCATCTTTTCTTCAAGGGATACCTGACACTCGATCCCCTTTTCCTCTGCATAAGCTTTAATGGCTTTAAGCATCGGCGTCGGTCCGCAGCTGTAGATCACATCGCCCTCAACATTATTTTCACGGATGGCATCGAGCACATTGCCTGCCGTACCGACACTGCCGTCTTCTGTTGCAATAACCACATCGCCGTACTGTTCCAGTTCTCCGCTCAAAAATGTTTCGCTGTCTCTGTAGCCGACAACGATTGTTTTTTCACAATCCAGCTGCTTAGCCAGTTCGAGCATCGGCGGAATTCCGATGCCCCCGGCCACAAGAACAGCTTTCTTATCTTTCATATAAAATCCGTTGCCCAACGGCCCCATAATTCTGACTTTTTGCCCGGCTCTTAATTTTGAAAATTCCTTCGTTCCTTCGCCGACAACACGGTATACGATGCGAAGGGCACGAAATTCAGTATCCACTTCGCATATACTGATCGGCCGCGGCAGCAGTCTGGAACTGTCGCTGCTGTAAACTGAAATAAACTGTCCCGGTCTTGCCTCATCAGCCATCGTTCCGACAGAAAGCCACATACTGTACACGCCGTCTGCCAGTTTTTTCTGTGAATTCACAGAAACAGTCATCATTTTCGCACTCATTGCTCATCTATCTCCCTTTACTCACATGAAGCCAAAGGCGGCAGTGCGCCTCTGGCTGTTTTATCATCAGTCATTGTTATATTGGTAAACAACTTTTCCGGCGGCGATTGTCGTCATCACTCTGCCAGTAACCGGATAACCGTCAAACGGTGTATTTTTCCCTTTGGACACAAACTTGGAAGCATCGATCCTGTACTGTGCCTTAGGATCAATAATTGTAATATCCGCCATCTTGCCTTCTTTGAGCGATCCTTTATCAATGCCCAGACGCTTGGCAGGCCCCCAGCTCATACGTTCAACAAGCTGATACGGCGTCAATTTCCCTTTGCCGACAAGTTCTGTCATAGCCAGCGCCAGCGCGGTTTCCGAACCGACAATACCAAACGGCGCCTTGGCAATACCTTTTGCTTTTTCGTCTGCATGATGGGGCGCATGGTCAGTAGAAATAGCTTCCATCGTGCCGTCAGATAATCCTTCGATGAGCATCTGACGGTCAGCGCTGCTTCGCAGCGGCGGATTCATCTTGAAATTGGCATCATCTGATATAATATCGTCTTCAGTCAATGTAAAATGATGGGGGCATACTTCCCCTGAAACATCGATGCCGTCTGCTTTGGCTGCCCGGATCATCTTCACGCTGTCCTGCGTGGAGCAATGGCACAGATGAAGGCGGCATCCTGTCGCCTTTGCCAGAAGGATATCCCTTGCAGCAATAACATCCTCAACTTCATTGCCGATACCGGCCACACCGATTTCTTCAGCCTTTTTCCCGGCATTTAAAGCGCCCTGCCCAACAAGATTTCTGTCTTCACAGTGGGCCATCACAATAATGCCGGCTTTCTTCGCTTCCCGCATCGCTTCTTCATAAATCCGGGCATCCATCACGCTCTTTCCGTCTTCACTGATGGCTGCGGCGCCGGCTTTTGCCATCCCGGCAATATCCGTCATCTCTTTGCCAAGCTGTCCTTTGGTCACCGCACCTACAGGAAGCACATGGATCGGCGCATCTTCTTTCGCTTTTTTAACAATCCATTCAACCATCTCCGGGGAATCAATCACCGGCTTTGTATTGGGCATCGGGCATATCGTCGTAAAACCGCCCCTCGCTGCCGCCATAGCGCCCGTTTTGATCGTTTCCTTATACTCAAATCCGGGTTCTCTCAAATGTACATGCATGTCAATAAGCCCCGGCACCACATAACATCCTGAAGCATCAATCAGCAAATCGTCGCCGTCAAGCAGCTCTTCACTGATGTTTTCTGCTGTCTGCGCCACCTTTTCTCCATCGACCAGAATGTCGTACATACCGTCTCTTTGGACTGACGGGTCGATCACACGTCCGTTTTTGATCAATATTTTCATGGGATACTCCTTTCCTATCTCATCGCTTGTACTATTTTAACACACTTTCGGATAGTGTTACAAGGCTTTTGTCAGCTAAGATGATAGGCCCATAAATTATTGATCTGAGCGGCAACCCGGTCATAATCCCACAGCTGTTCGCTGTTGGCTTTGCTGTTGGGATCATGGATTTTAAGCTGTCCGTTTTCTTTGCCGTAAATAACGATAAAGTGCCCTGTTGTTGTGAAGTCGCCCGGCCGCACGCTGCAGATGATCGGGCATCCCGAATCCAGCGCATTAAACACTGAAGCTTCCGACAGGGATAACTCATCGGCTGTCAGACCGAAATAGCTGCAGCCCTCAGACATCAGCGACCAGCTCGTCCCAGTACCGCTGACATAGTAGCCGTTTTCCTGTGCATAACGCGCCACCACATACGGTGTGATGCTGCTGTCTCCTGTCAGTCCTGACACAACCATAGAAAGTACAGTCGGCCCGCATCCGGTCACGGCAAGGAGATCATCTCCATAAGTACTGTAGCCCCAACGTTCATCCCACTGCAAAAGCAATGGGATCTGTCCCGCCGTAACGCTTCCTACAGAAGATTGGGGCGCATTGTCTTTGTTCTTTGGGTAATCCAAAACAAAATCCAGTGTTTCTGAATTTCTTGCTGCCATTTCAAGCAGCGACTCAGGATAATCTTCCTGATGATCGATCAGTGTCTGATACCGTCCGTCTTCCCTTGCCCGCGCACGGAGCGCTTCATCAAGGTTACTGTCATCCACTTTCATTGTCTCGCTGCGGCCGCCTGTTTCAAAAAGCGTCCGCACATAGCCAATGCTTCTGGAAAGACCCATAACCAGCAAAACTGCGGCCGCAAGCGCAGCCAGCCATAAAACTCTTCTCCGTCTTCTTTGTCTTCTTCTTTTGAGCGCACGTCCATATGTTTTTTTCATTCGTCTTTCTGTCATCCTTATCACCTGCATTTTAATTATTTGGCCAGCCGGCTTCAGCCTTAAAAACTTTTATTTTCCTGAACTGAGCCTTTTGCCCTGCCGTCCAAAATAATGTATCATACAGCCCTTGCAGGTTTTTGATTATTTCATAAAGCCTTTATAAAAATATCCTAAGGCTTTCATGTGCCCCTTCATAAATTCTTAATATTCAGCTGTCCATATACCGCCTCGTTTTAATATAATGATGACCGTTTTTATAAATGTCCCGAATATAAGTATCCATCGGTTTTATAAAAATCCCGGGTACTTTTCTGTCATTTTGTCCGGCCAGCATACCGTCGCCGATATACATTTCCACATGCCCCACACTATAAGGCCGTGTATGATCATGTCCTGTAAAAAACAGCAGATCTCCCGGAAGCAGCTTCAGCCTGTCAGGATAACGATTTTCATCCACATCCCTGCCATGATGGCTGATGATCTGCACTGCGGTATCCTCACCAATATCCGTCTGAAGCACCTGAAGATAAACCCACCGGACCACCGAAGAACAATCTCCGTAGCCTTCTTCAATCAAATCTCTGCGTTCATCCTGGGTATAGCGGATTTTTCCCTCCAGCGAAAGCATCAGTCCTATCAGCTCATTTCTTAATATTTCCAAATTCCACGGAATCATTGCAAACCTCCTGATCATATTAAAGATACATATTAATGTATTCAGATCAGTGTATGCCGATGACTAATTACTGCTATTGTTGTAAAAATATATTTTTTTAAAAAAATTGCAACTTTACTGTTGACAAACTCAAAAACATCATGTATAGTAATATATGTTCTCAGGGAACACAAAATCAAAAGTTTTTGATATGCGCGAGTGGCTCAGTGGTGGAGTATCGCCTTGCCAAGGCGAGGGTCGCGGGTTCGAATCCCGTCTCGCGCTTTTTTTTATTTGTCCCGAATATTATTTTTTCAGCAGACAGATTTGGTTTTTGGCAAAAGCCGGTCTGTTCTCCGGATTTATCGATCGGATAGGGGGAAGATTCCTTCCCCCTATCCGATTACCGCGATATCCCGCTCATCTCGCGGCTTTGCCGCTCGATGACCGTTGCCCGCCAAATGTCCGCTGGTGCAAGCACCGCGGCCGCTTGCCGGGCGTATCGCAACAAAAAAAGGCAATACGTCCTCAACTTTGACGTATTGCCTTTTTGTTTTCTTTCACATTCATCAGACAGGCATGAATGAATCTTCCCGCCTGTCCGCCGCAATGCCGGGCTTATACTGCAATTCAGCCCTCCGCCGCCAGCCTGCGCAGCATATCTTTCAGCGTCTCCTGCTCCTGCGGGTTCATAATAGACAGCACTTTACGGTTCACTTCCTCAACTGCTGCCAATGTTTCATCTCTGAGCGCCGCCCCTTTATCAGTCAGTTCAATCTCTATGTATCTGCGGTCTTCTTTACTGATATGCCTGCAGATTAAACCTTTTTTTTCCATCCGTTCCAAAATTCCTGAAATTGTTGAATTCTCCAGCTGAAGTTCATTGGCAATTTCTTTCGGCTTCGTCTTGTCTGTCTCCCAAAGACAATATAAAACGCCATACTGTACCGGTGTGATATCCAGAGGTTCCAGTTTGGCGCTCATCTGCTGAAATACTTTATGCTGGGCAGCCGTTAGTAAATAATTGATACATTGCGTTAATTCCACATGGATTCTCCTTCACATTTTGCTATTTATTTATTGTAATCAGCTTTATAGCAAATGTCAAGTAGGCCGCAGTGCTTCTATAAACTTGGGCTGCCCGATTTCATTTTAATTATCTGAATAACGCGCCGCTGATCACCAGTTTCTGGATTTCATTTGTGCCTTCATAAATCTGAGTGATCTTTGCATCACGCATCATTCTTTCAACGTGATATTCTTTCATATAACCATTGCCGCCAAGCATCTGAACCGCTTCTGTGGTCACATGCATTGCCGCTTCTGTACAAAGATATTTTGCCCTTGCTGCCGGAATAGAATACGGTCTGCCTTCCTGCTTGTCAATCGCCGCTTTGTAAAGCACCCATTTTGCAGCTTCAATCTCACATTCCAATTCCGCCATCTTAAAGGCAAGATACTGATTTTTAAATAACGGTTTTCCGAATTGCTCTCTTGTCTTCAAATATTCTTTGGCAATCTCAAATGCGCCTTCAGCAATACCAAGACCCTGAGCCGCCACACCGATGCGGCCGCCGTCCAGCGTCTTCATCGCCAGCTTAAAGCCGTCGCCTGATGCAGTGATCATGTTTGATGCCGGAACTCTGACATTTTCAAGAATCATTTCAGATACCTGAGCAGAACGGATGCCCATCTTATCTTCGATTTTGCCTACTTTAAATCCCGGTGTTCCTTTCTTAACAATAAAGCATGAAAGACCTTTGGATTTTTTCTCCGGTTCTGTCAATGCATAAACTGCCGTATACTCGGCAAGAGGTCCGTTTGTATTAAAACATTTAAGGCCGTTTAAAATGTAATCATCGCCGTCTTTGACTGCAGTTGTAATACATCCGCCGGCATCTGAACCTGCATTCGGTTCTGTCAGACCAAATGAACCAAAGCATTTGCCTGCCAAAACATCTTCAAGAAATTCACGTTTTTTCTCAACCGGCGCTGCAGAATTCATAACGCTGCCGCCGTAAAGGGAAGTCGCTACAGAATAACCGATTCCCATAGAAGCATCTACTTTTGAAATTTCTTCAACAGCGAGAACATAGGATAAATAGTCTCCGCCCTGACCGCCGACTTCTTTCGGATACGGAAGTCCTACAAGACCAAGTTCTCCCATCTTATGGAACTGCTCTACCGGAAATTCGCTTTTTGCGTCTCTTTCAAGTACGCCCGGAAGCAGCTCTTCTTTTGCAAATGTTCTGGCCATCTCCTGAACAGCTTTTTGTTCCTGTGTTAATTCAAAATTCATACCTACAGTTCTCCTTTCTTGTGAACCCATCGGTCCGGCAGCGCCGCCGGCCGATATCCATCCCATACATGCTTGTATACAAATATTTTGTATACTAATTATATGTTCGCAAATTTTGTCTGTCAATAGTATCTGCCTATTCCAAGTATTTTCATCAATTATACACAAATTTTCGTTTTAATTTTTGGTCAAAAAATCCGCCGATATTTAAAACATTTGCCCATCTGAATATTTTATCCCTTTGTCAGCATTGTTTATCATGTATCTTTTTTTGCATTTTTCCTTGCTTTTTTATATAATATATCTAAATTCTTATTGACATTCCGTCTGCAATGATGCATATTAATATTATACAAATATTTCGTGTGCGAATTTTTTAGTTGAAACACAGGATCTAACTTTAAGGAGGAAGTATTTATGAACAATTTACTCATGGAAATTGAAAACGAAGTCGCAGTTGTAACAATCAACCGTCCAAAATCATTGAATGCTTTAAACAGCGAAACATTGTCAGAACTCAAAGCCTGCTTTGAAGACATCGAAAACCGCAAAGATATTAAAGTGGTGATTTTGACAGGCTCTGGAACAAAAGCTTTCGTTGCCGGCGCAGATATTTCGGAAATGGTCAACGCCACTCCTGCCGAAGGTCGACAGATGGCTCTCCTTGCCAAAGACGCTTTCATGAAATTGGAAACAATGCCTCAGGTAACTATAGCTGCTGTCAATGGCTATGCTCTGGGCGGCGGCTGTGAAATTTCTATGGCCTGTGATATCCGTGTGGCATCTGACAACGCAAAATTCGGACAGCCTGAAACAGGCCTTGGCATTCTTCCGGGCTTCGGCGGCACACAGCGCCTTGCCCGTCTTGTTGGCAAAGGCCGCGCAAAAGAATTAATTTTCACATGCGATCAGATTGACGCCGCGGAAGCTTACAGAATCGGCCTTGCAAACAAAGTTGTGCCTCAGGCCGAACTGCTTGATACATGCAAAGCTATGGCGGCAAAGATTATTTCCAAAGGCAGCTATGCAATCTCTCTGGCAAAACAGGCGATCAACACAGGTATGGATACAGACCTTTCAAGCGGTCTTACCCTTGAAGCAGAACTTTTCGGACTGTCTTTCGCCACCCATGATAAAAAAGAAGGTATGACTGCCTTTCTTGAAAAGCGCAAAGCGGATCTGACAGATTTCTGATCCGGCGTGATGATCATTGTTTTGAGGAGGGTTTATTTATGTCCAAAGTAAAAATTATGACTGCCGATGAGGCCGTCAAACTGGTCGAAGACGGCATGACCATCTCTACCAATGGTTTTGTTGCCTGCGATCTTCCCGAAGAATTAACAAGTGCGCTGGAAAAACGTTTTCTTGAAACCGGTTCACCAAAACACCTGACCTATTTATATGCTGCCGGGCAAGGCAATCGGGATGGCAGCGGAGCGGATCATTTTTCCCATGAAGGCATGGTTGATACTGTTATCGCCGGCCACTACAATATGGCGCCCAAACTTGGCGAACTGATTATGCAAAATAAAATTAAAGCATACAATCTGCCTCAGGGTACGCTTTCCCAGCTGTACCGTGATATCGCCGCAAAAAAAATCGGCACGCTCACCCACGTCGGCCTTTATACGTTTGCCGATCCCCGGGTTGAAGGCGGAAAGCTTAATGATATTACGACCGAAGATATCGTTGAAGTTGTGAATATATGCGGACAGGAACGCCTGCTTTATAAAGCCCGTCCGATTGATATTGTATTTATCCGCGGTACTTATGCCGATGAATACGGCAATGTCACTATGGAGCATGAATGCTGCTACGGTGAGGCGACGGCGATCGCCCAGGCGGCCAAAAACAGCGGCGGCAAAGTCATCGTACAAGTTGAAAAAGTCGTTCAGGACGTTGATCCGAAGCTTGTGAAAGTGCCGGGCATTTATGTAGATGCTGTTGTCGTTACCGAAAACGAAGAAAATCATACCCAGTGCGTCGGCTGCGAATACGACGGCTCCATGGCCGGAGAATTCCGCGCACCGGTGGGCAGTCTTAAATATCCTGCCCTGTCTCCGAAAAAGATTATCGGACGCCGCGCTGCCATGGAATTAAAGCCGGATACGATTGTTAATCTGGGCATCGGTATCCCTGAATATGTTTCCATGGTTGCCAGTGAAGAAGGTATTGACGACCACTTTACGCTGACGGTTGAGGCCGGTCCGATCGGCGGCATTCCTCAGGGCGGTCCAAAATTCGGCGGCTCTGTCAATACATTTGCCATTGTTGATCAGCCGGTACAGTTTGACTTTTACGACGGCGGCGGCATCGATGATGCATTTTTAGGTCTTGCCCAAGCCGATGAAGCCGGAAATATCAATGTGAGCAAATTCGGCCCGAGAATTGCCGGATGCGGCGGATTTGTCAATATTACGCAAAACGCAAAACGGGTTTATTTCTGCGGTACATTTACAGCCGGCGGCCTGAAATGCTCCACAAAAGACGGAAAACTTATCATCGATCAGGAAGGCAAGTCCGACAAATTTCTCAAAGAAGTCGAGCAAATTACTTTCAGCGGCAAATATGCTTCTGAAACAGGACAGCCGGTCATGTATATTACTGAACGCGCCGTTTTTGAACTGCGCCCGGATGGCATGTATTTGACAGAAGTTGCACCGGGAATTGATATTCAGACACAGATTCTTGACCATATGGGCTTTGTTCCAAAAATGGATGGCCAGCCAAAATTAATGGATGCCCGCATTTTTATGGATGAGCCGATGGGACTTAAATCTTAAAAGTTTTTAATAAAACTCCGGACCCAAATCTTACTTTTGTATGATTTTCGTCCGGAGTTTTAAATTGTCTGTGATTATAAATGCCGCTGATTCATCGAATCGAGCTGATCGATCATTGCTCTGAGTACTTTTGCTGCGTCGCCTATAATGCCGTAATCGCAATATTTAAAAATGGCCGCTTCCGGATCCTGATTGACCGCGATCATATATTTTGCCCCAATAGCCGTCATATGCTGTATCGCCCCGGATATTCCAAAAGCTATATACAGCTTTGGCTTTACCGCTGTGCCTGACTGTCCCACCTGCCGCTCATAAGGCGCCCATCCTGCATCAATACACGGCCGGGTGGCGCCCACCTGACCGTTCAGTCTTTTTGCAAGATCGTAAAGCATCTCAAAATTTTCTTTTGTCTTCAGTCCTCTGCCGCCGGAAACAATGATCTCTGCGCTGCCGAGACTGATCTGACATCTGTTTTTTGCTGAAATTTCCCTGTATATGACCATGTCCTGTATATCCTCATGCCATATCGGTACAGCGCGGCGTATTTTAGCCGTACGTTCCGAATTTTCAATCCCCCGCCTCATCATGCCCGGACGCACTGTAATCATCTGCAGGCTGCTGCCGGAAATGATAAAATCAGCCATGCTTGTCCGGTCTGCCGCCGTTTTCGTCACAACAAGCCGTTCTATGGCGCTATCATAAATAATATCCGCGGCATCGGCAATAAGTTCAGTCCCCAGCTTTGCGGCCACTGCCGCCGCAAGCCCGCGGCCGAATGCCGTTGCGCCCACAAAGACAGCCCATGGCTTTTCTTTTCTGAGACACTGTACTATGGCTTTGGCATGTATAAAAGGATTGCCCTCAGACAGCTTACCGTCTTCAATCACAACCACTTCATCGGCACCGCGATGTGCCAAATATTGGGCAGCTTTGCCGCATGACCTTCCGCTGAGAATAACATGCAGACCGGCTTTCATCTGCGCTGCCAGCCCTCTTCCTTTCTCTAAAATTTCAAAGGTGACATTGTGGGGCCTGCCGCCGTTCATTTCTCCGATGATCCATATATCTTTGTTGATCACGCTATCCTTCATTTGCATGCCCCTCCCAAAAACTGTACATCCCTAAAATTTTCAGGCAGCCTGCGGCTTTTTCTTCCTCGTCTGTCCCTTCGATCATCTGTATCTGATGATGTGCCGTCTCTGGCACATATGTATGTATCTGCACTGGTTTTGGCAGAGTCAGGGGCAAAATGTCCGGGCTGGCGACTTTTTCAACCATGTTTTGGCCGCTGTATACTTTTAAAATATCAGATATTTTCGGATATCTTTTGTTCTGATCTTCTCTGACTGATACAACAACAATCGGAAAATTTCCCGACAGCTGTATTTCACCATGCTCAGTCTCACTTTCGGCTCTCCAGCCCTCCCCGTCGGATGCACATTTAAATTTTTTACTGTATAAAGCCGCCGGTATTCCTGCTGCCTGCGCCGTCATCACTGCCATATGGGCGCTGTCACCGTCTATGGCCTGTCTCCCGAAAAAAATTACATCATAAGGGCCTGTCTTTCGGAGGGCCTGTGCCGCACATGCCGCCGCCAGAGCGACCCCTGTTTTATCCTCAGATATCTGCACCAATAAAGCCCTGTCCGTGCCGTAAGTCAAGGCCTCTTTTAATATCTGTATCTCCTGCTCATGCTCATCGCCCAAGGCCATCACTGTGACAAAACCGCCCTGCTCATCTCTTAAATTTAATGCTTCACAAAGGACATTTTTATCACTGTCACACATACCGCTGTTTTCTAAACTTTTTCCTGCTGACGGCCATTGTCTGAGAATTACAAGTATATTCATCACTTTCCTCCTCTCTTTTTTGTACATGCAATTAATTCGCGCACTAACTATTAAAATCATATCATATATGTATTTGGACGTCAATTACGGCGCCCTCCGGGCGTATCGTGGCGGATAGGGAAAGATTTCTTCCACTTGCCGGGCGTATCGCGCAAAAAAAGAGTATATATCTTTTTCAGACATATACTCTCTGATTTTTATACATTCTTTCTGATCTGGAAAAATGAATACAGCAGCCCGACTACTGTTACAAGTAAAACAACAGCTACAATCATATAAACTTCCGCTACCGGAATAAGCAGCAGCACAGCATTCTGAAGCAGCGTAAACACCGCATAAAACATCCAAAACTTTGTCAGTTTCCCCGCATTCCATGAAATACCTGTCTCATATTCCTCGTCGCTGCATCCTCTGACGATCAAATATGTGTCCACAATTGTTCCGAGCACAACCATAATACTGAGGACAAGCGCAGGCATCTGGAACATATAGGACAGCGCTGCAGCATTGGAAATATATGAAATCAGCGTCAGCACGAACATAACCCACGAAAGGCGTCGTCCCATATCAAAATACACATTTTTGTCGGCCACTGATTTAAGTCCGAAGGCGATCAGCAGATATCCGACAAATGACGGCAGAAGGCTGAACACATGCGTCTGCGCAAACCTGACATTAAAGTCGAGCAAAATAAAAAACATGCCTATAAATACTTTGTACATCTCTTCAACTCCCATAATTTTTTTCAGATTTTATTATACCACCTGTATCTTCTTAAAACAACCTGTCCTGATTTTTTTGCCGAACAGCATTTGACTCTGCCTGCAAAATAGAGTATATTATTTTATAAGTTCATCTACAAAGGAGGATAATGAAATGATTTGTCCAAATTGCGGTTCAAAAAACAGTGACGACGCGACCTCATGCGCTTACTGCGGACAGCGGTTCGGCCCTCGTCCTAATCCAACCAACAGCCAGCAGCAGGAAAATACTTCCAATAATGATAATCCATATGGTCAGTATCAGTACGGCGGCCCATATAACAATCCGTACCAAAATGACCAAAATCAACAGAATCAGCAGAATTGGCAGCAGCCTTACGGCAACGGTTATCAAAATCAGAATAACGGTTATTACAGCAATAATAACTACTATCAGCAGGGCGGTCCGTATGATCCGTATCAAAATCAGGGTCCGGCACCGTACAACGGCCTTGCCATTGCCTCTCTTGTCATTGGCATTGTCAGCATTGTACCGTGCTGTCTTTTCCCTTACCTTTGCATACCGCTCAATATCGTCGGTCTCATCCTTGGCATTATTTCCCGCAGGAAACCGTACGGACGCGGCATGGGGCTGGCCGGTACTATTGTAAATATCGCCTTTTTAGTACTTTCTATCGTATGGCTTATTATTGTGCTGTATGTATACACGAATATGCCTGCAGATTTAACCTATGAGCTATATCACGAAATGTTCTGAATAAACGGCGGCTAAAAACTAATGAAAGAGACGCTCCCCAAAGCATTCACTCCGAATGTTTCAGAAAGCGTCTCTTTTCTTATATCAAATTACTCTTCAATTTTGTAGAGCGGTTCAAACACACGTCTGTGTTCTTCCACTTCCTCTTCTGTCATCTTTTCTTCTTCTTTAGCCTTCTCGCAGAAATAATCCTGGGCACAGATCAGTGTCTTGCCCCGCTTATCGACTTTTTCGTAAGAATCATCCGGCTGAAGGATATGAGCTTTCATATTATCGGCAAGCTGTATACGAAGCACTTCCATGACTTCTTTCTTGCACGTTTCATCTTCCACTGGGAATACAATTTCCACACGTTTATCCAGATTTCTCGGCATCCAGTCGGCGCTGCCCATGAAAACGTCCTCACGGCCGTTATCATAAAAATAGAAAATACGGCTGTGTTCCAGAAAATTACCGACAATCGATCTGACGCTGATGTTTTCACTGATGCCCGGAATACCCACTTTCAGACAGCAAATACCGCGGACGATCAGGTCAATCTTTACACCGGCAGCGGCAGCTTCATAAAGCTTGATGATCATTTCCCGGTCACACAAAGAATTCATTTTTGCAATAATTCTTGCCGGCTTGCCTTCCAGCGCATGCTGTTTTTCCCGATCGATCATCTCGTAAAAACGGTCGCGGATCCAAATCGGCGCCACAATCAATTTATTCCAGCCTGCAGGTTCAGAATAACCTGAAAGCATGTTGAATACAGCTGTAGCATCTTCTCCGATCGGATTGGAGCATGTCAGCAGCCCCATATCAGTATACAGTTTTGCCGTCGCGTCATTATAGTTTCCGGTACCCAGATGTACATAACGGCGGATGCCGTCCTCATCTCTGCGGACAACAAGCGTAATCTTACTGTGGACTTTAAGACCCACAAGACCGTAAATGACATGACAGCCGGCTTTTTCAAGCATCTTTGCCCAGTTAATATTATTCTCTTCATCAAAGCGTGCTTTAAGTTCCACAAGTACAGATACCTGCTTGCCGTTTTCCGCAGCAGCAGCAAGCGATGCGATAATCGGCGAATTTCCGCTGACACGATAAAGCGTCTGTTTAATCGCGAGGACATTCGGATCTTTAGACGCCTGACGCACAAAATCAACGACCGGATCAAAAGTCTGGTACGGATGACTGAGCACAATATCGTGGCGGCGGATCTGAGTAAAGATATCCTCATCATTGTTGAGCTGAGGTACTTTGGCCGGCACATATTTCTTATATTTCAAATGCGAGAAACCATCCATGCCGTTGACTTTCATCAGGAATGTCAGATCAAGCGGGCCGCCGATACGGTAAATATCTTCTTCACCGACCTGAAGTTCCTTTTTCAATATTTTCAGGAGCCGCTTATCGATGCCTTCCTCGACCTCAAGACGGATAACCTCGCCCCACTGACGTTTTTTAATCTGCTTCTGAATTTCAATGAGCAAATCCTGCGCCTCTTCTTCCTCAATGGTCAAATCGGCATTTCTCATAATACGGTACGGATAAGCACATATAACTTCGTAATTTAAGAACAGCTTACTGATATTTTTTTCAATAATCTGTTCCAAAAGAATAATGGTTGTATCCCCTTTATTCTCTGAAGGAATCACTACAAATCTCGGAAGTCCTCCCGGTACCTGAACGGTCGCGAAATCATAACTGTTTTCGCTCTTTCCTTTTTTCTCACGGATCAGCGCGCCGATATTCAGCGTCTTATTGCGGATCAGCGGAAACGGTCTTGAGGAATCCACTGCCATCGGCGTCACAACCGGATATACATCGCGTTTGAAATATTCATCCACATACGCTGACTGTGCATCTGTCAGATCTTCAAAATGATTGATAATAATCAAATGCTCCTTTTTCAGCGCCGGCAAAAACGAACGCATGTATGTACTGTACTGCATACTGCACATTTCATGTGTCTTTTTGCTGATTGCCGTCAGCTGTTCCGTAGCCGTCATGCCCGCAATATCTTTTTTCGTATAATTGGCATGTACCATATCCTTTAAGGAAGCCACGCGGATCATAAAAAATTCATCCAGATTGGAAGCTGTAATACTTAAAAATTTCAGTCTCTCAAACAGCGGCAGTGTTTTGTCTCTGGCTTCACTTAATACTCTGTAATTAAATTCCAGCCAGCTCAGTTCCCTGTTTGTAAAATATTCCGGCTTATTCATTGGATTTTCTTTTTTCTCTGCCATCAAGTTTACCTGCCTTTATAATAAATTTCTTTTTTGACGGAGTACGGGACGTATGCCGAATATTTCCTCGAAAAACCGAGCCTTTGATTCAACCATGCCCTGCTCCAGTGTAATATCATAAATAGTATCTGCAATGATGCGCATTTCTGTTTCATTAATGACAACACGAATCTTTTTAATCTTCTGCTTATGGCTTCTGTCCATTGCATTTGCCAAAGAAAACAAAGAAGTCAGCTTCAGCATGGCAATGTACTGTTCTCTGTCTATCTGACGGCTCATGTCCTCATAATCCGGCACATACGCACTGGAATTATATAAAACAATACTTGCTACAATTTCTTTTTCAACATCAGACAACCCGATCAGTTCACTCTCGCGGATAATGTGGCTGGCGTTATAATTGCTGTTGTCACTGTTGATATATTTTCCCGAATCGTGCAAAATTGCCGCGACCTGAAGCAGCAGGCGATATCTTGAGTTCAGCCCCGAAATCTTCTTTGTACCGTCAAACAATGATTTTGCCATAGATTCCACACATTTCACATGATTCTCGTCGCTGGCATAGCGTTTGGCAATATTGCGGACGTTTTTAATAATATCTTTCGAAAAATCGTGAGCCAGCAAATACCTTTCTACTTTCTGGCTGTAGTCCAGAGCCATACCGTCACATAAATCAGACGTTGCCTCCCAGATGTTTTTCGCTGTTGTTCTGTCTAAAATTTTTCTGTAAACAATAACCGCCGGCACAAGAACACTTGCCAGTTCGTACGGCAGTCCCAGCTTTTCAGCAATGGACTCGGTGGACTGGCCCAGCAGTTTATCATAAATTCTATTAAACTGCTCCAAACTCAGATTTGCATGAACGCCGTCTTTATTCAAATAATTCATAATCGCCGAAAACTCTTCGCCGACAACGATCGCATGCTTAATTTTCATAGCCTTCAAATCTGCGCCGCGGAATGCCTGAACATTGTTGTCTACAAACTCCATAATCACACTCGTAAAGTCGGATGTCTGTCCTTCCAGTGATGACAGCATTTCACGGATACGCAGTGCGCCGATTCTGATATTCTGACTGAACTGAAGCGCGCCGTCCTCAAATACAGAAACCTGAAGGCTGCCCGAGCCCAGGTCGATGATCACCGCACCCTCTTTGATCAGCTGCTCAAAATTCTGCATTTTAAATGCGATTGATTTAAAAACAAGAAAACGCTGCTGCGCATTGCCGATCTGTCGTACACGCAGGCCGGTACGCACCTTGATCTGGTCAAGTACCAGACTTCCGTTATCTGCTTCTTTTAAAGCGCTGCCGCCATAAGCGACATAGTCGTCCACCTGATATTCTTCAAGCTTAAGTTTGAATTTTTTCAGCACTTCACACAGCTCGTTCACCTGTTCATATCCGATCGTCCCTTCGGAATAAGCACTGCTCCCGATATCCAGCATATATCTGACATGATCCAGCTGACGGATACCAATCTTTTTGCCGATTTCATAGACTTTCAAAACAAGTTCTTTGGAGCCGACTTCGATTGCCGCGTATGTTTTTAATGCCATATGTCTTTTCACCCCTTATCTTCCATATCGTTTCCGTCCGGCAGTGTGCCGAGCAAATGATGAATAAATTGTTTTGCCGTCCTTCCCGATAATCCGCCGTGCATCATTTCCCAGCGCACCGCCTGTGTCTCGATTTCTTTTTCATCCATCGCAATGCCGCTGCGTTTGGCCAGCGCCTTTGCAATGTCAATGTATTCTTTTTGATCCGGCGCACCGTAATAAATACTTTCGCCGAACCGGGTCGCCAGCGACAGCTTCTCCTGCATGGAATCTCTGCCGTGAACATCATCCGCTGACTGCTTTCTGTCGCCCCATGTTTCCCGGATCAGATGTCTCCGGTTCGATGTGGCATAAATGAGCACATTGTCCGGCTTCGTCTCAAGCCCGCCTTCAATTACGGCTTTTAAATATTTATATTCGATTTCAAATTCTTCAAAAGAAAGATCGTCCATATAAATAATAAATTTATAATTTCTGTTTTTAATTTGGGCGATTATATTGGAGATATCCTTAAACTGATGCTTATATACTTCGATCATCCTCAGACCATCTTTATAATATTCATTGAGGATGGCTTTGATGCTTGTCGATTTTCCTGTGCCGCTGTCGCCGTAAAGCAGGACATTGTTGGCTTTTTTCCCTTTGACAAATGCTTCCGTATTGGCTATAAGCTTCTGTTTTTGAATTTCATAGCCGACCAGATCACTAAGAACAACTTTCTCTGTTCTCGTGATCGGCACAATTACCGTCTCCGCACTGTTTTCTTTAATCTTAAATGCTCTGTGCAGACCGAATTTTCCGACACCGTAATCTTTGTAAAATTCTGTAAGCGCCTCATACATCGCCTCGACATTCCCGGCATGCGCCAACAGTTCACTGAGCTGTTCGATACGGTCTCTGAGTCCGTGGCTGTACACCACGCCCTTAAACCTTCCGCCGTCATAGCTGCTCATCATGTCTAAAAATCGGATGTTAAATTTTTCTTCCACCATATGCCAGTCAGCATGATAAGCTTCCATAAAAATTTCCAAGTCATGGCGGGCAAGCCTGCTCAGACTGCCGCCCACATCCCCCTGCTTTTCACAGGCTGTGCTGAAGGCATTTTCATTGGTGATCAGCAGCCATGTCAAATAGCCGTGCCACAAATTGCCTTCAAAGCCGTGGCTCTGGGCAATGGAAACCATTTCGTGGATGCATGTGTACACAGTCTCCACCGTTTTTTCTTCATTGATATCTGCTCTGCCGCAGGTATTGGCGGCATGAGCCATTTCTTTAAAAATACTGTCATCAAAATTTCTGTACAATATAAGTTCATTATCTCTGATCATCAGAATTATCTCCGTTTCTTCCTGTTTCAACGGGCAACTTTATCCTACACTACATCGACACCTTTCTCAAGAGTCCGCGCGCATTTTACACAGATTTAACATACTGTGCGTCTGTCTGCTTCGCGCTGAGATAGTTGCCCAAAATCCTAAACTTTTCCGTCTCTGCCATAACGCCTGTCAGCGCGTTGATCACTGCAGGATCAGCTAAATTGCCTTCCACATCGATAAAAAAGCGGTACTGCCATTTCATGCCGCGAATCGGACGGGATTCTATACTTGACATATTCAGGCCGTTAAAAATAAAGTGAGCCAGTATATGATAAAGACTGCCTGTCTTATGGGGCAGTTCAAAGCAAATGCTGATTTTATCCGAATTTTTCTTATACTGCTTGGCATGCTTGATAATGATAAACCGGGTCGCATTATTATTGATATCGTTGATCTTTTCCGCTAAAATTTCCAGTCCGTAATAACGGGCTGCACGAATACTGGCAACTGCCGCCTGTGTCACATCTTTATCATCCAAAACCTTTTTGGCTGCGATCGCCGTATTCTCCAAACTGATGCTTTTCCAGTCATGGCTTCCCAAAAACTTCCGGCACTGAAGCAGCCCCTGCGGATGGGAATATACAGTGCGTATATCTTCAATTTTGGCCCCCGGATATCCCAGCAGTGCATGTTCTATATTTAATATATATTCGCCGACAATATAATTATCATTGGCTGAAAGCAGATCATAAACATCTGTAATACTGCCTGTCGATGAATTTTCTATGGGAAGCACGCCGTATTCCGCCTGCCCGCTGCTGACTGCCGCCACCGCTTCTTTAAAAGTAGGGACATCGAAACTGTCAATTTCTGTGCCGAAATATCCTTCCATCGCCTGCTGGCCGTAAGCGCCCTTCACGCCTGCAAAAACAACTTTTGTATCCTTTGATGTTGTCTGAGGATTCTCTGTAAATCCAAAAGGTTCCTTCTGTGTCTGCGCGATCAGCGTATATTGACGCATCCGGCTGATACTCATCAGCTGTCCGAACAGTGCCTCCACGCCCTGGGCATTAAACTGTGTGGAGGCCAGAGACTTTACTGCGGCAATTTTCTGATTTTCCCGTTCTTTATCCAAAACTGCCCGCCCCACGCTGCGTTTATAGTCCGCAACCTTTTCAGCCACTTCCATACGCTGCTCATACAGGCGTACAATCTCTCGGTCAATCTCGTCAATCTTCTGTCTTAACTGGGGTAATTGCTCCATGTTCTACACTCTCCCTGAATTTTTCTCTAAGCTTCTGTCTGTGATAGCCGGATAAAAATGCGCCGTCTATGGCGTTTTCATTCATTTGAATGATATCTTCATCTTTAAAGTCCAGTTCTTTTTTCAGCAGTTCATACTGCTTCCTCAGCGTCGTGCCGCAAAGCACAAGATCGTCTGTGCCCGCTGTCACCTTCAGGCCGATGTCATAGCATCTGCGTATCGGATGTTCTTTAAGAGACGGCACAATACCGGTCAGTACATTACTCACCGGACACATTTCCAAAACAATGCCTTTTTCTCTTAAAAAATTAACCAACGATGCATCTTCCAGCGCATGGAGACCGTGTCCGATACGTCTTGCGCCATTTTTTACAGCTTCCCATATACTTTCCGGACCAGCCATAATCCCCGCGTGCACTGTAAACGGTATATGCTCTTCATTTAAAAGGTGGAACTGTTCTTCATAACACTGCGTGCCGTAAGTCACTTCATTGCCCGCCAGATCAACACCGGCAACGCCTCTGCCCAAATGTCCGGCGGCTTCCACAATGGTGGCAAAATTATCCTTTTCATCAGCTCCCCGCATCGTGCACAAAACCAGATTTGCCCGGATGCTGCGGCACAGTTCCATACCTTTATTCAGTCCTTCAAGGGCAGCCTCCACAACCTGATTCTGGGTCAGCCCGCGAAGGGTATGCGCCTGAGGCGTCATACGGATCTCTGCATACAATACGCCCTGGCGCTCCATATCAATGACAAGTTCAGAGACAACGCGCCGTATCGCTTTTCGTCCCTGTAGCACTGCCTGAGACAAATCGTGCCTTCTGAAAAAGCTTGACCGATCTTTGGCATCCGGCGTAACAACAAGATATTTTTTAATTTTGTTGACATCATAGGTCGGAAGGTAAGCATCCTGCTCCCTTGCAAGTTCAATCAGTGTCTGCGGCCGTATAGAGCCATCCATATGCACATGTAAATCAATCATGTTTGCCCTCCTTTTCCATCAGTTCGGCATACATTTGTGCAATGGTTTTATGGAATACCGGATGTCTTTTATAGCCTGCGATCTCACTTAACGGTTCCAGCACAAAGCGCCGGTTCTGCATATCAGGATGAGGTACGCACAGCTTCGGCGTACCGATAATCTCATCATCATAAAGCAGCATATCCAAATCCAGTGTTCTCGGACCCCAGCGGATAATCCTTTCCCGTCCGAATGCTTTCTCAATCATCATCAATGTGTCTAAAAGTTCATCGGGACTTTTAAACGTCTCCAACTCGACGCATCCGTTTAAGAAATCATTTTGCTCTATACCGCCGTACGGCTTTGTCACAATCAGCTTCGAACATGCTGTCACTGCTGTATCCGGCAAACTGTTGATTTCATCAATGGCAGCCCGGATAATATTTTCAGAATCACCCATATTACTTCCGATACCAATATAAACCTGATGTCTTGCTCTGTGAATCTGTACAGATGCGTAATCCAGCAAAAGCCCGATCGGCGCCCACGGCTTTTTCACTGTCAGATCCACAGCCTTAACCGACGGATACTGCATCAATATGGCCGCCGCCGTATATTCGGCTGCAGCCTCAATAAGACCGAAAACCCGCTCTGTCATCTTGGCGGCAATCAGGTGACAGACATCGCCGTAGTTGACAGATAATGCCAGATCATCGGTCATACCTGCCGCCCGCGTTGATGTGTATAAATCCGCCGAAACGATAAAAAGCTGACCAAGCCTGTTTTCTTCTTCATAAACGCCGTGCCTTGCAAATACTTTAAGATTTTCAATATGTATATGATCCATGACTGTTCTCCCTCCTGATAACGCCCCGAACCGCTGTCCGGCGCCAAATGATTAATATCCATATAAAACAGCTTCCGTCATCCTAATGGCATGACGATTTTCCAAAACATCGTGAACCCGGACAAAGGCCGCCCCCTTTTCAACGCCCAGCACTGTTGTGGCCAGTGTGCCGGCCAGACGCTTATCTGTCGGCACATCAAGGGTCAGTCCGATGACTGATTTTCTGGATGTCCCAAGCAGCAGCGGATATCCCAGTTTTAAAAATTGTTCCAAATGTCTGAGTACCAAAAGATTTTGTTCATATGTTTTTGCAAACCCTACACCGGGATCAACCATGATTTTATCATCGGCAATACCGGCCTTTTTTGCAATATCTATGCACTCTTTTAAATCTGACAAACAGTCTTCAATAAAATTTTCATATTGCGGCGTCTCTCTATTGTGCATTAAGCAGCAGGCGGCATCATATTTTTTAATGACCTCTGCCATTTTTTCATCATACTTCAATCCCCAAATATCATTGATCAGATCCGCGCCTGCCTCAAGCGCCGCTGCCGCGACACGGGATTTGTAAGTATCCGCAGATACCGCAATATCAAAATGTGCTTTAATTTTTTCTATCACCGGGGCAATCCGTGCTATTTCTTCTTCATCGCTGATTTTTTGATATCCCGGACGGGTTGACTCGCCGCCTACATCAATCACATCAGCGCCTTCCCGGATCATTTGTTCCGCACGGAACAGGGCCGCATCATGGGTCACATAACTGCCTCCATCCGAAAAGGAGTCCGGCGTCACATTCAGTATACCCATGATATACGCATGCCGTTCTGTATCAAAAATTCTGCTGCCGATCTTCATCTGTTTCATCGCTGCAATACTCCTTTACTTAATAATAAATTGTTCTGTTTTTCTTTTCATCAGGCCAGTAGCATCTTTCACGCACACCGCAGCAAAAACACAGCCGTGACAGATGATCTGCTTTACTGATCAACTCTAAAAGCCGCGGATGGTGCTGTCCTTCCTTTGCACGATGCCCGCCCACAGCCGAAATAATTTGCTGCCGCTGGTCATCTGTAAAACTGCAGTCCTTTAAAATCTGCTCACTGATACGCATGCCGGCTTTTTCATGATCTTCACCGGTTTCGTACTGCACTGCCCGTCCGATATCGTGAAGCAGCGCAGCAGCATAAATAACTTCCTTATCCGGCGGACTGTCAGATTCCGCAGCCATCAGGCAGGCAATTCTCGCCACATCAAGTAAATGCGCCATGCCGTGCCTGCAAAATTCCCTGTCCTGCTCCAGCTGCCCGATAGCTGACATACTTTCCCGAAACAGCTCATTTGAAAGAATGACGTCAATATTTTTCATTGGATTTTTTATCATTTTACTTACGCATACCTTATATTTTCAAAAACGGTTCTTCTCAGTTCTTCACTGTGCTCGAATTCACCGAGGCATTTATATGTCATCGTCCGGCTGCCCGGCTTTTTAATCCCCCGCATAGTCATGCACATATGCTCTGCTTCCACGACAACCATCACGCCTTTAGGCTGCAGATAATCCATTACTGCTCCCGCAATCTGGGCGGTCATCTGTTCCTGAATCTGTGCCCGTCTGGCAAAAGCATCCACAGTCCGGGCCAGCTTGCTCAGCCCCACAACCCGCTCCCCGGGAAGGTAAGCCACATGCGCTTTGCCGTAAAAAGGCAGCAAATGATGCTCACAGGTGGAATAAAACGTAATATCCTTTTCCAGAACCATCTCATTTCCTGAAGCTGCAAATGTCTTTTTCAGGCAGCCTTCCACATCCGCCTCCATGCCGCCGTAAATTTCATGGCACATATGCGCAATACGCACAGGCGTCTCTTTCAGCCCTTCTCTTTCAGGATCTTCTCCGATGCCTTCCAGAAAAAGCCGGACTGCCGCTTCAATTTTCTTTTCATCTATCATACATGTCTCCCTCTTTCTTTAAGGCTTTAAACGTCTCACTGACGGTTTTGACCGTGGACAGCGAACCAAACGCCGCAATGACATCTTCCTCCTCGGCTTCATCAAACGCCATTTTGCAGGCATCCTCCGTCTGTCCGCCGTCAATAATACGCACATTCAGTCCTTTTCTGAGGGCTGCCGCCTTGGCCGCTGCCGCCAGTTCATTTGAGGCAAGTCCTCTGGCATTTTTCGGACAATGCGTATAAAGCGTCTTAAAATACGGCAGAAGCCTTTCTAAAATATGGACATAATCTTTATCCGCAAATACACCCATCACGCCGATGAGCTTTCGGCCTTTAAAATATGTTTCTATACTCTTTGCCAATGCTGCGGCGCCGCCCGGATTATGGGCGCCGTCTACGATCACAACCGGCTTGTTTTTAATGATTTCAAACCGTCCCGGCCACCGCGCCGCCCTAAGACCATCATAAATTGCTTCAGGACGTATCGGTATACCGCCTTTTTCAAGCAGCAATGCCGCCTGAACAGCCGCCGCCGCATTATAAACCTGATAAATACCGGCCATGTGTATTGTAAGCCCATGCAGCGCCTGATAGTCAAATGTCTGCCCCTGAATCGATGTGCCGCTGACGCAAAGGGCTGTCCAGTCAGTCAATATCAACGGTGCATGTCTTTGCTGTGCCTGTGTGCGCAGCACTTTGATCACCGATTCATCCTGGTCATAGGCAAGCACCGGACAGCCTTCTTTTATAATTCCGGCTTTTTCACCGGCGATTGCTTCCAGCGTATCGCCAAGCGCCTGCGTATGGTCTTTGCTGATTGAAGTAATCACTGAAAGCAGAGGCTCATCAATCACATTGGTTGAATCCAGCCGTCCGCCCATGCCTACTTCCAGCACAACATAATCACAGTCCATATCTCTGAAATACATCAGCGCCATCGCCGTTTCCACTTCAAATACCGTCGGCTGCTCCTCGCCCCCGGCTGTCATCTGAATACATATTTTCCGGATTTTTTCAATATAACCGGACACTGCTTCTTTTGAAATATACTGTCCGTTAATCTGGATACGCTCTCTATAGTCATATAAGGCTGGCGATATATATCGTCCAACCTTATATCCTGATGCCATAAGAATTTCTGATAAAAAAGTGCCAAAAGAACCTTTGCCGTTCGTCCCGGCTACATGAATAACTTTTAAGAATTTCTGAGGATCATCAAGATGGCTGAGCAATGACACTATCCGCTCCATACCCAGTTTTATCCCAAAGCTGCTGATGCTGCCGATATAATCGATTGCTTCTTCGTAAGTCATTTAATATTCCCCGCAAACTTGAAAAATATAAAATTTCAGATAATATGATTCTGACGCGGCCCATAAAATCGGATGGTCCGGCGCCTGTGTCTTAAATTCCACCTGACGCAGCCGCTTATGAGCATTGTTTGCCGCTTGGTTGATCGTCTCTGTAAACAATTCATATGTCATAAAATGTGAACAGGAGCAGGTTACTAAAAATCCACCGTCACGGACAAGTTTCAGCCCCCTCAGATTAATCTCCCTGTAGCCTCTGACCGCATTCTTTACCGAATTGCGCGATTTTGTAAAAGCCGGCGGATCCAAGATCACAACATCAAATTTTCTGCCTTCTTTTTCATAAGCAGGCAGAAGTTCAAAAACATCTTCGCGCAAAAATTGAACCCGGTCCTGTACGCCGTTGAGCCTGGCGTTGGCACGGGCCTGATCGACTGCAAGCCGGGAAGCATCAACGCCAATAACCGAAGCCGCGCCGCCTAATGCGGCATTGAGCGCAAAGGAGCCGGTATGTGTAAAGCAGTCCAGAACCTGCGCATCTTTGCACAGTCTCTGAATAGCCTGCCGGTTGCACTTCTGATCTAAAAAGAATCCTGTTTTCTGACCGTCTTTCACATCAACAATATAATGAACGCCATTTTCTTCAATGGCAACATTTGTATCAAAAGGCTCTCCGATAAAGCCCTTGACTCGCTCCATGCCTTCATTGAGCCTGACTTTGGCATCGCTGCGCTCATAGACGCCCCTGATCGCAATGCCATCCTGGGCAAGCACTTCTTTCAGGCAATCAATGATCATCAGTTTAAAACGTTCAATGCCCAGCGTCAGAGACTGAACAACTAAAACATCGGAAAATTTGTCAACCACAATGCCCGGAAGGAAGTCCGCCTCTCCAAAAATCACACGACAGCTTGACGTATCAATGACTTTTTTACGGTATATCCATGCCTCTTTAACTCTTTTGTAAATAAAATCTCTGTTAATATCCGCATCCAGATGACGGCTCATCATACGGACAGTAATTTTTGATTTTCTGTTTATATAACCTCTGCCCATCGGGTAGCCGTCAAAGTCTTTGACAATCACCATATCTCCGTCATCCGCATGGCCTGTCACAGTATCTATCTCATTGTCAAAAACCCACAGTCCACCGGATTTTAATGTGCGTCCCAGACCTTTTTTCAATGTAACGATTGCTTCGCTCATCTGCTTCGCTGCCTCCATGATCTATACTTTATCAGGCGGATTTTAATCCGCTTTTGATTCAAAATAATAGAAATATTATAACACTGAGGAATATTACTTGTCCATATCGGCATAATATATCTATGAAGAAAAATTTTATTCTTTGTGGTCTTACAGGCTGGTGTATGGAAGTATTATGGACCGGTATGGGATCCATAATGGCACGGGACCCGAAACTGACCTGTAAGACTTCTATGTGGATGTTTCCTATTTACGGTCTGGCCTCGCTGATGGCTCCGGTATGCCGCCGCATGCGCGGCAGAAATATATTTTTTCGGGGAGGCGTTTATACATGCTGCATTTTTGCTGCCGAATACGCCACTGGCGCTGTATTAAAAAAGCAT
Source organism: Candidatus Scybalocola faecipullorum (assembly GCA_018716485.1). Lineage (GTDB taxonomy): Bacteria > Bacillota > Clostridia > Lachnospirales > Lachnospiraceae > Scybalocola_A > Scybalocola_A faecipullorum. Next base: position 36,675 of record DVJY01000059.1, on the reverse strand, counting down.
GACCGGTGTCCGTGGGACTATAGCAGCAGGCCCGCCAATATTCACGGTCTTATTAATCTTTCCTACACACCTGCGTGGTTTGTTGCCGGATTATGCTTTGAACGCATTCTCACGACAACATCCCATGATTGAAATCCAGCCTTCCAAATGGTATACTTGATGTATCTTATACCATCTGGGAGGTTTTTTATGCAGTATACTTTAAAAAATAATCAGATTGCGGTCACAATCAGTGACGCGGGCGCTGAAATCGTTTCCGTCATCAAAGACGGCGCCCAATACATATGGCATGGAGATCCCGCCTTCTGGGGCCGCCATGCGCCGGTGCTTTTTCCTATTGTGGGCAGTCTGAAAGACAAAACATTTATCCATCAGGGCAAGTCGTATATGATGAATCAGCACGGTTTTGCCCGCGACACGGTTTTTTCACTGGTCAGTCAGACAGAGGACACCCTGTGGTTTGAAATGACTTCCTCACCGGAAACCGTTGAAAAATACCCGTTTGAGTTTAAGCTGGCTGTAGGCTATACATTGACCGGCACCACAGTCAAAGTGATGTGGAAAGTCACAAATACCGGCAGTGAAACCATGTACTTTTCCATCGGCGCCCATCCGGCATTTTCATGCCCGCTCCATTCGGATGAAAAACAGAGTGATTATTATCTCGACTTCCATACCGACCATGATCTGACCACAAGTGTCATCGGAGAGGGCGGTCTTATTGCTGCCTATGATCAGCCTGTATGTCTTGACCATGGCCTGCTCCCAGTCCACGATCATCTTTTTGACAACGATGCACTGATCATCGAACATCATCAGACACAAAAAGTCAGCCTTCTGACACCGGACAAAAAACCGTACGTCACCGTTACTTTTGATGCGCCGTTATTCGGCGTTTGGTCACCTGTAGGCAAACATGCGCCTTTTGTTTGTATCGAGCCTTGGTATGGCCGCTGTGACGCCCATGACTTTAACGGCGAACTTAAAGACCGTGTTTACGGCAATACGCTGGAGACAGGCTGCAGCTTTGACGCTGATTATACGATTGAATTCAATTAAAAAAAAGAAGTGCGGATGTTCTTATGACAATCGCACTTCTTTTTGATATATTAAAACTTTCTGAACCTTTCGTAACGTTCGTCCACAAGCTGCTGCGGTGTTTTTGCATCACATTCTTTAAAGAAACGGTTTAAGCCGCGTCTGAGTTTTGTAATGACTTCATCACTTGTCTCTTCTGTCAGCAGTTCTTTTTCACGGACAATTTTATCAACGACTTTCAATTCTCTTAACTCCAGCGCTGTCATCTTCATGACCTCTGCCGCCTCATCGGCACGTTTGCCGTCTTTCCAAAGGATAGACGCAAATCCCTCCGGTGAAAGCACAGAATAGGTAGAGTTTTCAAGCATCCACACTTCATTTGCCACTGCAAGTCCCAATGCGCCGCCGCTGCCGCCTTCCCCGATCAGAATAGAAAGAATCGGCACTTTAAATCCTGCCATAGCTTCCAGATTTTCCGCAATAGCCTGACCCTGTCCGCGCTCCTCAGCTTCCATGCCGCAGAAAGCCCCGGCCGTATCCACAAAGCATATGATCGGGCGTCCGAACTTATCCGCCTGTTCCATCAGACGCAGCGCCTTGCGATAGCCTTCAGGATTCGGCATACCGAAATTACGGTACATATTTTCTTTTGTCGTGCGTCCTTTTTGAACACCGATCACAGTTACCGGACGACCGTTAAAGAAAGCCAGCCCGCCGACAATGGCTTTATCATCACCGAAGCAGCGGTCGCCGTGCAGTTCAAAAAATCCGTCAAAGAGCTGATCAATATAAAACAGGCTGGTTGGTCTGTTTTTACTTCTTGAAATGCGTACTCTGTCCCATGCTGATAAAGCCATTGTCATTCACCTTCTTCCTTTTTTTCTTCAGGCACATACGGCATATGCAGTTCAAGCAGCCTGCTCAGCGCCTTCTTCATATCTTTTCTTTCAACAATGGCATCAATAATGCCGTGTTCCAATGCAAACTCTGCACTCTGGAATCCTTTTGGTAGCTTCTGGAAAATCGTCTGTTCTATAACTCTTTGTCCGGCAAAGCCGATCAGACAGCCCGGTTCTGCCAAAATCACATCTCCAAGGCTTGCAAAACTTGCTGTGACGCCGCCGGTCGTCGGGTCTGTGATCACGCTGAAATACGGCAGTCCTGCATCGGCATGACGCCTGAGGGCTGCGCTTGTCTTGGCCATCTGCATCAGCGAGATCATGCCTTCCTGCATTCTCGCACCGCCGGAGCATGAAAAAATGATTACCGGAAGTTTCTCTTTTGTCGCCCGTTCAATGGCGCTTGTAATTTTTTCACCGACAACGCTGCCCATGCTGGCCATCATAAAGCGGGCATCCATCACAGCAATTGCCGTCTGCCGTCCGAAAATTTTTCCGTATCCGGTGACAACCGCCTCATCCATCTTCAGTTCTTCTTTCAAACTTTCAATCTTCTCGGGATATCCCGGAAAATGCAGCGGGTCGGCAACCTCCGTCCGGCCATCCCACTGTTCAAATGTGCCTTCGTCAATAATCATGCGGATTCTGCTTTTAGCATAAACTCTGTGATATTTGCCGCACTCCGGACATACAAAAAGGTTCTCTTCAAAATCCGGCCGGTAAATCGTCTTGCGGCATATTTTACATTTAATAAACAACCCTTCAGGAACCGTCGGCTGATCTCCTTCATCCTCAGTCAGTTCCGTCGCTGATGCCTCCGAATTTTCCTGCTCCTGCTGCCGGACCTCCGGTTCCAGCTGGTCAGCCTCCTGCTGCTGCGTCTCTTCCATGGAAATCGGCACATATTTTGTTTTCTTAAACATTCCTTTAAACATTACTCATTACCTGCCGTTCTTTCTATTTTTTCATATTTTCAATAAATCCTGTGTCAATATCACCCTGAATAAATCGAGGATGTGTGACAATTTCGTACTGAAAATCCAAATTTGTATCAATACCTTGGACAATAAACTCACCGAGGGCGCTGCGCATTTTATCAATGGCTTCCTCACGTGTCTTTCCGCGGACAATGAGTTTTGCGATCATTGAATCATAATACGGAGGTATTTCATATCCCGGATAGATGGCGGTATCCACACGGATGCCATTGCCTCCCGGAATGTGAACATCTTCAATCATCCCCGGACACGGGCGGAAGTTCTTTTCCGGATTTTCAGCATTAATACGGCATTCGATAGCATGGCCGCTCACATGAATATCTTCCTGCTTCATCGACAGTTCCAGACCTGATGCAATGCGTATCTGCTCCTTGATAAGATCCGTATCTGTGACCAACTCAGTCACCGGGTGTTCAACCTGAATTCTCGTATTCATTTCCATAAAGTAAAAATCTTTATTGGCATCCAAAAGGAACTCTATTGTCCCGGCATTTTCATAGCCTACCGCTTTTGCCGCACGCACAGCTGTTTCACCCATCCGCGCTCTCAGATTTTCATCGATGGCACATGACGGAGCTTCCTCCAGTACTTTCTGATGGCGTCTCTGGATAGAACAGTCACGCTCTCCCAAGTGCACCACATTGCCGTACTTATCCGCAAGAATCTGAAACTCAATATGGCGCGGATTAACGATATATTTTTCAATATACATCGTATTATCGGCAAATGCATTGACTGATTCCAGCTGAGCCATCTTAAAGTTCTCTATAAAATCCGCCTCGCTTTCCGAAACCCGCATACCTTTGCCGCCGCCGCCCGATGATGCTTTGATCATCACCGGAAAGCCGATGCCTCTGGCAATTTCAAGTGCCTCTTCGGCATCATAGACCGGATCTTTCGTTCCCGGAACAACCGGCACACCGGCGCGCATCATCGTCGTTCTCGCCTCTGATTTATTGCCCATGGCGTGAATCAGTTTAGAAGACGGGCCGATAAATGTAATGTGGCACTCTTCACACATTTCCACAAACTTTGTATTTTCTGATAAAAATCCAAACCCTGGATGAATGGCATCTGCGCCGCTGACAATAGTCGCACTGATAATATTTTCCATATTCAGATAACTGTCTTTGGAAGGCGCAGGTCCGATGCAGATCGCTTCGTCGGCCAGCTGGGTATGCAGCGCATCAGCATCCGCCTTCGAATATACCGCAACAGTTTCAATGCCCATCTCGCGGCATGCACGGATGATTCTTACAGCAATTTCGCCTCTGTTGGCAATTAAAATCTTTTTAATCATCGTCACACCTCTTAACCGATGGCAAATGTCAGTTCTGCCTCTGCTACCTTGACATCGCCGTCATAGGCTGCTGCAGCACCGACACCGATAGGGCCTTTCTGTTTGATAATTTCCACTTCCATGCGAAGCATCGTTCCCGGAACGACTTTATGACGGAATTTAGCTTTGTTGACACCTCCGAAAAAGGCAATCTTTCCTTTGTTTTCTTCCTGGCTTAAAATGACGATGGCGCCAACCTGAGCCATTGCTTCAATGATAAGCACGCCCGGCATCACCGGCTCTGTCGGAAAATGTCCTGCAAAAAATGGTTCATTATAAGTCACTGCCTTATACCCGACCGCTTTTTTGCCTTCTTCGATAATTTCCGCTCTGTCCACAAGCAAAAACGGCTGACGGTGCGGAATAATGTTCATAATATCTTTAATTCCTAACGTTGTCATATGTTTCCCTCTTATCTTACTTTAAATAATGGCTGACCGAATTCAACCGCTTCTCCGTTTTTCACAAGAATTTCGATAACTTCTCCTGAAACCTCGCTTTCGATTTCATTCATCAGCTTCATCGCTTCCACAATGCCGACAACCTGTCCTTTTGAAATATGATCACCGACTTTGACATAAGGCTGGGCATCAGGACTGGAAGCCGCATAGAAAACACCGACAATCGGTGAAGTGATCAGCTGAACTTCTTCTGTCTGAACTTCCTCTTCTTCCTGTGCCTGAACCGGGACTGTTTCAGGCGCCGTTGCTGCTTTCGGTGCTGTTTCCAGAGGCATCGTTTCAGGAACAACCTGAACAGGGGATGTCACCGTCTGCATCATTCCATTATTTTTTTCAATACTGATTTTTAATGAGCCCTCTTCGATATTCAAAGAAGATATTGGAGCCTGCGCTACCTTATCAATTAACTGAATTATTTTTTCGATATCCATAATCTACCCATCCTTTTTAAGCTTCATACTTCTTAACGAGCAACGTTGCATTGTGACCGCCGAATCCCAGTGAATTACTGATGGCAACATTGACATCCGTGTGAATGCCCTCACCCGGCACATAATTCAGATCACATTCCTCCCCCGGCTCCTGAAGGCCTACCGTCGGATGAATATAACCTTCCTCGATGGATTTGGCGCACACAATCAATTCAACCGCGCCTGCAGCGCCAAGCAGATGGCCGATCATTGACTTTGTAGAACTGACAGGCACATGATAGGCCGCATCACCAAAAGCAGCCTTAATCGCTCTTGTCTCAAACAAATCATTGTGATGTGTGCTTGTTCCATGCGCATTAATGTAGCTGACTTCCTCAGGTTTAACGCCGGCTTCGTTCATGGCTTCCATCATTGCCATCGCCGCGCCCATGCCGTCTTCAGCCGGTGATGTAATATGATAAGCATCCGATGTTGCGCCATAGCCTGCAACTTCCGCAATAATATGGGCCCCTCTTGCCTGCGCGTGCTCCAAACTCTCAAGCACAACGATTCCTGCGCCCTCTCCCATAACAAAGCCGCTTCTGTCTTTATCAAACGGAATCGAAGCACGCTTCGGATCATCTGATGTGGTCAGCGCCGTCAGCGCTGTAAAACCAGCTACACCGGTCGGGCTGATGCAGCTTTCTGTACCGCCGGCAACCATCACGTCAGCATCACCGCACTGGATTGTCCGGTAAGCTTCGCCAATATTATGGGTGCCTGTGGCACATGCAGTCACAACATCGATACATTTGCCTTTAAGGCCGTAGTAAATAGAAATATTGCCTGCAGCCATATTGGAAATAAACATCGGAATAAATAAAGGGGCAACTCTGTTCGGGCCTTTCTCATGGATTTTGATGACTTCTCTTTCCATCAGTGAAAGGCTGCCCACACCTGCGCCTACTGCAACACCTACACGATACGGATCTTCTTTTTCCATATCAATACCGGCCTGTGACAGCGCCTCGCCGGCTGCAGTCACAGCAAGCTGCGAAAATCTTTCCATACGTTTTGCAGATTTAAAATCCAAATGCTCTTTTGCCACAAAGCCTTTAACTTCCGCCGCAAGTTTTACTTTATAATCTGTTGTATCAAATGTGGAAATCGGTCCGAAGCCGATTTTATTTTCTTTGATACCGTTCCAGAATTCTTCCACCGTATTGCCGATCGGAGTGATCGCGCCCATACCTGTAATAACTACTCTCTTCATCCTGTCTGTCCTCCTTAGCCCATATACATGCCGCCGTCGACACTTATGGTCTGCCCCGTAATATACTTTGCGTCATCTGACGCAAGGAACAAAGCAAGCCGGGCAACATCTTCCGTTGTCCCTAAAGTGCCCATCGGAATCGCTGCCGCAATAGATTTTTTAACGTCATCGCTTAAAGCATCTGTCATCTCCGTCTGAATAAATCCCGGTGCAATGGCATTAACCGTCACGCCCCGGCTGGCAAGTTCTTTTGCCGCAGACATAGTCATGCCGATCACGCCCGCCTTTGACGCGGCATAATTCATCTGTCCGGCATTTCCGCTCCGTCCGACTACAGAAGCCATATTAATGATCCTGCCTCCCCTTTGCTTTAACATCTGGCGCGATACATGTCTGATACAATTAAATGTACCTTTCAAATTTATATTAATAACGGCGTCAAAATCCGCCTCACTCATTCTCATCATCAGTCCGTCTTTTGTAATTCCCGCATTATTTACCAGAATATCCAAATGACCGTTTTCTTTGATGATCGTATCGATCATCGTCTTGGAAGCCGCAAAATCAGCTACATTACACTGATAAATTTCTGCGCTGCCTCCTTTTGAAATAATCTCATCGGCAACGGCCTGTGCCGCAGCCTCTGATCCATTGTAGTTCACAATAACTTTTGCACCCGCCATGCCGAATGTCAGAGCAATCTGACGTCCGATGCCGCGGCTGGCGCCGGTCACTAATGCTACTTTACCTTTTAACATATATTTCCTCCATTACTGCAACGTCTTTAATTTTTCAAGATCTTCAACTTTGCCTATATTGATGCTGACGGCTTTGCGGTCAATACGCTTCATAAAGCCAGCCAGTGTTTTGCCCGGTCCGATTTCTATAAAAGTATCCACGCCGTCTGCCAGCATCTTTCTGACGCTCTGTTCCCAACGCACAGAAGAGGATACCTGACGAATCAGCAGATCTCTGATCTGCGACGCATCATGAACATATTCGGCAGTCGTGTTTGCCACATAAGGAATATCTGAATCCGAAAAATGGACTTTTGAAAGCGGGCCTGCCAGTTTTTCACCCGCACCTTTAAGCATGGACGAATGAAATGGGCCGCTGACATTTAAACGTGCCACACGCTTTGCACCGGCTTCTTTTAATTTTTCCGATGCCGCCTCTACAGCTGCTTCTTCTCCGGATATAACAATCTGTCCCGGGCAGTTATAGTTTGCCAGTTCTGCAATACCATCTGTATTCGCGCAGATTTCCTCAACTTTTTCAAAGTCAAGTCCGAGCACCGCTGCCATAGCTCCGCCTACAGGTACTGCTTCCTGCATAAAAATACCCCTCGCGCGGACAACACGCATTGCGTCATCTTCTGAAAGCTTTTTGCTGGCAACCAGCGCCGCATATTCGCCAAGACTTAAGCCTGCAGTCACCGACGGCCTGATACCTGTTAACTCTACAGCCTTTAAAATAGCCAGTTCTGTCGTCAGCAGACCAATCTGTGTATACTCCGTGATATTGAGCCGGTCATTTTCTTCAAAACAAAGGGCTTTCATATCAATTCCAGTAATTTCTGACGCCCGGTCAAACACTCTGCGGCAGTCTTCGCTGCTTTCATAAAAATCTTTTCCCATGCCAAAATACTGCGCACCCTGACCCGGAAATACAAATGCGATTTTGCTCATTTCATCCACCTCATGCCTGATATTTTGATACTCAAAATATTTTCATAAAATTAAAAGTATAAGATTTATATCAATCTTATACTGAAGATAAAAACATCTCAAACATCCTGAATTTCTCTATGAGGAAAGCAAGAATCTCCCTCATTAATATCGGAAAATTCCTGCTTTGCCTGTCTGGATATTTGATTACTGAATTAGAATTAATTTGCGAACTCAGAGAATCTGTCCTTTAATACTGCTTCGGCGCCATCAATCAAATCTTTTACAATCTCCTCACATGTCTGAGGTTTGGAAACCAGTCCGGCAATCTGTCCTGCCATCACTGTTCCATTCTTCACATCTCCGTCGACAACGGCTTTTCTCAATGAGCCGACTGTCAGACTCTCCAATTCTTCAAATGTTGCCCCTGAAGCTTCCATCTCCAAATAATGCTTTGTCATCTGATTTCTCAGGGAGCGAATCGGATGGCCGCCGGAACGCCCGGTCACCTGTGTGTCAATATCTTTTGCTTTAAGGACTCTCTCTTTATAAGCAGGATGTATATTTGTCTCTTCGGCAACGAGGAATCGCGTTCCAACCTGAACACCTTTGGCGCCGAGCATCAATGCCGCCGCCACCCCTCTGCCGTCTCCGATACCTCCGGCCGCAATGACCGGAATAGATACAGCATCGACAACCTGAGGCACAAGTGCCATCGTTGTCGTTTCTCCGATATGCCCGCCGGATTCACAGCCTTCTGCCACAACAGCATCCGCACCGCAGCGCTCCATAATCTTTGCAAGCGCTACCGAAGCGACAACCGGAATAACTTTCACGCCGGCTTCCTTCCACATAGCTACATATTTTTGAGGACTGCCTGCGCCCGTCGTCACTACTTTTACGCCTGACTGGGCAATAACTTCCGCAATCGCATCAGCTTCCGGATTCATCAGCATCAGATTGACGCCAAAAGGCTTATCTGTCAGCGCTTTGCACTTCTCAATCTGTTCTTTCACAAATGAGGCCGGCGCCGCGCCTGCACCGATCAGTCCCAATCCGCCGGCGTTAGATACAGCCGCCGCAAGATGATAATCTGCGACCCATGCCATGCCTCCCTGAATCACAGGATACTGAATCTGGAGCAATTCGGTAATTTCAGTTTTCATATTCAGCCTCCAGCCGTACCGATCAGTCGTCGATACCCTGTGCTTTTAAATAATCTACAACAGCGCCGACTGTTGTGATCTTTTCAAGATCATCTGTAGGAATTTCAATACCGTATTCTTCCTCAAGAGCCATTACTAATTCAAATAAGTCTAAAGAATCTGCACCAAGGTCATCCTTAAAATTAGCTTCCATTGTAACTTCACTTGCATCAACATTTAACTGCTCCACAATAATGTCACGGATTTTTTCAAACATAATAAACTCTCCTTTAATGATAAAATAATCTTGGTTTTTGGCGTCTTTGCTCAAATCCAATAGTTTGATAGTCAAAGTATATCATTTTTTAAGATAGTGTCAACTATTTTTTAAATTTTTCCAAAGACATTCTTATTTTATCTCATCCTGTACCATTTGACAATACTATTTATCAAATAGGTGGTCAAAATTAAAACAAACTGAGTATGATAAACCAGATAACCGGAACAAGAAGGGACGGAAGCATATTCAGCGTTTTACAATCTTTGATATTTAAAATAGATATGCCGGAACTTGCGATCAATATGCCGCCGATGATCGAGATTTCTGTCAGCAGATCGGCTGTTAAAAACCCGGACAGTGCGCCGGCGCCCAAATAGATAGCTCCCTGCCATAAAAAGAGTACGCCGGCTGCAGCGGCGATTCCGATGCCGTATGTTGATGCCAAAACCATGGACGTGACAAAATCCAGTGTGGCATTGGTGAATAAATATGTATGATCATTGTGAAGCGCGCTTTCCATGGGTCCTAAAATAGACAGGGTTCCAATACAAAAAAGCAGAATGGCCGTTGAAAGTCCCTGCGCCAGTTCACTGGAACCGAATTTTTCGGCGGCGCCCTTAAAACGTCCGTCAAGATTAAGCACAGTGCCTGCAAAACTTCCGGCAGCCAGACTGATAATAAATAATACGGGATATTTACTCTGAGGCATATTCTGTACCACTGTATTAATGCCCAGAGCCGTTGCCGCCAGTCCCATTGCAGTAAACAATGCATCCTGATATTTCGGCCTGATACCTTTTTTTGCCACACTGCCGATAATACTCCCTGCCAAAATCGTTCCTGTATTTACAATTGTTCCGATCACACGAATTTCCTCCTGTCATTTTCCGATATTTCAAGTTTATCACGTTAATACATTAAACGCAAGCTGAAACCGGGAAGCTATCATGTGACAAGATGTTTAAAATTTCTTTTCCCGCATAAAATAAAACAAGATTTATCTTTCTTTTTTTGCGATTATCGCTTATAATAAATCTATCATTATATGATTTGGGAAGGTGACAAATATGAATTTTAAAAAATTATTTGGTGTATTCTTAAAAACAGCTGCAGTTATTGCGTCTGTTGCCGGCATCGCCTATGTCGTTAAACAAGTTCTCGACAAAAAGGCAGAGGATGATTTATTTGACGATTTCGATGATGATTTTGACGATGACTTTGAACTTGACGATGACGATAACAGCGACAGCAAAGCAAATGATGCTGAAGATGAAGATAATACTGCTTCTGAAAGAGAGTATGTAGATATCAACATCGCTTCTGCAGAAGACAGTGAGTCAGATGATACTGATGAAACCGCCGACACAGAGGAAGCAGATCCTGCTCAGGCTTAATATCGATCATAAAGGTATCCTGAAGCTATGGCTTTTGGGATACCTTTTTTCATGTTTATTTCTCTTTGTTTATGATGGCACTGTTCATGAAAGCGGCAGCCGCCTGACAGACTGATCATGCGAAAAGGGGAGCCGGCGCTCCACAGATGATCCCATCTATAGAGCGCCAACTCCCCTTGATTGATAATTTTATTTACTTAGATTCGGCCACTTCTTTAATGATCTTTCCGCACAGATCCGGATAATTTGAAATGATGCCTTCTACGCCCATCTCGGCCATATGGCGAATATCCGCCTCTTCATTGACTGTCCATGTATTAATTTCGATGCCTCTTTCATGGCAGGCTATAATCTCTTCGTCCGTCAATTTATGCCAGTCCGGATGAACACACTCGATACCCATACTCTTCGCATAGCCGTTGGCATTGCCGATACATCCATCCATGAGGAATCCGCACTTAATTTCCGGCGCCAAACGTTTGCATTTCATCACAGAAGCATTGTTAAATGATGAGAAAATAATCTTATCTTCCAGATGATTTTTGCGAACGATATCAATGAGCGCTTCTTCAAGCCCTTCATAATAATAAACGCCATTTTTAATCTCAATATTTGTGATAATATCAAGATCTTTTACCCATGCTACATACTCTTCAAAAGATGGTATCGGATTAAAGCCGTACTGGCCGACAAATGAAGCGCTGGCATCAAATTTTCTCAGTTCTTCAAACGTAAAGTCTTTTACAAGACCGCTGCCATTGGTCGTTCTTTTGATATCTTCGTCATGAATAATGACCATGACGTTATCCTTTGTCAGATGAACATCCAGTTCAATCCCATCGCAGCCTGCCTCATACGCTTTCTGAAAAGCAAGCATCGTATTTTCAGGATATTTTCCCGAAAATCCTCTGTGTCCAAAATTCTTTGACATAAAATATTCCCTCTTTCTCATTATATAGTTATGAGCACTGCATGGCAGCGCTAAATAAACCACAATTTTTGATTAGTCGTCGAAATTGAAGTCGCGCCGTTGGTCAGCATGGCCATCACATCTTCCTTTTCGGCGATCAATCCGCCTGCGATTACTGGCACACTGATCGATTTGGCAATTCTTTTAATCACTTTAGGCGCCACACCCGGCAGAACTTCCACAAAATCCGAACGCACAGCTGCCAGCTGTTTGCTGATATTTTCATAAGCCATCGAATCGATGACAAAAAACCTGAAGACTGTGTAAAGCCCCAACTCTTTTGCTCTCTTGATCAATGTCTGTTTCGTCGATATAATGCCGTCAGCTTTTGTATATTTTTTGATGAAGTCAACAACAATTTCTTTTGAACTCAATCCTGTGATTAAATCCATATGTACCATGGCAATTCTGCCATGATTTTTCACTTTCTCCACAATATCTGCAATATTGCATACATCGCCGAACAGAATAAAAACAACTTTACTTTCCGAGTCAAAGCAACGGCGAAGCCCCTCCATATCTTTAACCGCTGCAATGACCGGTGAATCTTCCACTGCTTCAATAAATTCTTGATGTATCATCAGGCAAGCCTCTCTTTATGTGTCTTTTGCGTGCTGTATCCCCCCACTGTCGGCGAAAGGATATCAACTATTAACAATATACCACAAAATCAAAACTTTTGCCAGTGCTTCTTAGCTTGAAACAGTATTTTATAAAACCTCTTTCGTTGCGATTATATCAACACCTGTATCTGCAACATCGGCAACAATAACATCCCCGATATGTACCGGCGCTTCCACTTCCACGTTTTTGAGTGCTTTCACGCAGTCAAAAATCTTACTCTTCGGAATGTCGTTTTTCGTTTTTACAGATACCATCGGAATAGACCCGCCTTTGACTTTTACTGTCGAAGTTACAATTCTTGTCGGATTTGTCACTTCTTTTCTTGCATAAACATCGCCACGCTTACATGTATTGCCTTTAACATCGGCAACTTCATTCCCGTTCATTGTCACTGTGATCGGGCAGCCTAAAGGGCAGCCAATACAAATCAATTCTTTTACTTCCATGACTTATGCCTCCTCTATTTTCACAGTAATCGTTTTAAGCCCCGGATAACTCTGAAGTTTTGCTTTTTCAAGAATAATCTGCTCCATCTCTCCCGGAGCCACTACCGGACGTTTGCGTCTTGATACCTGTTCGTCGTTAAAATATGTTGTAATATAACAGTTTTTATAGACAGCGCCCACTCTGAAACGCACTGTCAATTTGTCCGCCATTTTATCCGTATGTACGCTTTCAGGCACCGTGTAGCGCACGCCTCCCGTCGGAATGATCTGAATAGCTTCGCTGCTGCTTTCTGTTCCTTTTCCTGCAACATAATCTGCCGCATGTTCGCCTGCCGCCGCCGCTTCTTCAGAAACATAATCCACAAGATCATGTACATGGAGAACATTGCCGCATGCAAATATACCTTCAATGTTTGTCTGAAGACTTTCGTCTACGACCGGACCCGAGTGCAAAGGACTTAATTCAACACCGGCGCTTCTTGAAAGTTCATTTTCCGGAAGCAGACCGACTGACAAAAGCAGTGTATCGCACGGAATATATTCTTCTGTTCCCGGAATCGGCTTAGAGTGTTCGTCCACCTTCGCCAGCGTAACGCCTTTGACACGCTCCTTGCCGTCAATATCAACAACCGTATGACTCAATTTCAGCGGGATACCGAAATCATCAAGACACTGCACAATATTTCTCTTTAAGCCGCCTGAATACGGCATCAATTCTGCCACAACTTTAACCTTTGCCCCTTCAAGCGTCATACGGCGGGCCATGATCAGTCCGATATCGCCGGAACCGAGAATAACGACTTCCCTGCCCGGCATATAACCTTCCATATTCACAAGTCGCTGTGCCGTACCTGCCGAAAAAATACCTGCAGGACGGTATCCCGGAATATTTAAGGCGCCTCTCGGACGTTCACGGCATCCCATGGCAAGTATTATCGCTTTGGCCTGAATCTGGTACAAGCCGTCTTCTCTGCTCATAGCGGTAACAACTTTGTCATGGGTAATATCGATTACCATCGTATTTAAACGATATTCAATATTTTGTGCTTTCACTTTTTCAATAAATCTGGCGGCATACTCAGGACCTGTCAGCTCCTCCTTAAATGTATGGAGTCCGAAGCCGTTATGGATACACTGGTTTAAAATACCGCCCAGTTCTTTGTCTCGCTCAAGAATTAAAATACTCTCAGCACCGCGGTTTCTTGCTGCCTGTGCTGCTGCAAGTCCTGCCGGACCTCCGCCGACGATCACGATATCATATGTATTCATTTCTGATTCCTCCCCGCTTACAGATTTTCTTTATTTTCATGGTAGACAATTTGAGATTCTCCGCCCATTTTTGTAATATCGTAAACACTCATAGGCACTTCTCGTTCCAGTATCTCCATCGTTCTCGGAGAACAAAAACCAGACTGACAGCGTCCCATACCTGCCCGTGTACGGCGTTTAATGCCGTCCAATGAACGGGCCCCAAGCGGACGGTGGATGGCATCAATAATCTCACCTTCTGAAATCATTTCACAGCGGCATATGATCTGACCGTATTCAGGCTTCTCTTTGATCAAAGCCTGTCTTTCTTCAAAAGACAATGCCTGAGGATTGATTATCCCCTTTCTCACCGGGATAAAATCTTCTTTTTCTTTTAATTTAAGATCGCCTTTAACCATATCGGCAACAGCCGCGCCAATGGCCGGCGCAGCGGAAAGTCCCGGTGATTCAATACCTGCGGCGTCATAAAATCCTTTGGCATCCTTTGCCTCTCCGATAATGAATTCGCCGCCTTTTTCATGAGCGCGAAGACCGGCAAAAGAAGTAATGACTTGTCGGAACGGAATATTTTTTATACTTGCTCCTGCTTTTTCCTGAAGATATGCAAGGCCATCCTGCGTTGTGTTGATCGCCTCTTTATTGTCCACATCTGCCGCTGTCGGTCCGATCAGCAGATTACCGTGTACCGTCGGTGTGACAAGTACGCCTTTTCCCATAGCGCTTGGCAACTGAAATACAGTATGTGACACATGATTTCCGGCCGTCTTATCCAGCAGACAGTATTCGCCTCTTCTGGCCTGAATTTCAATCTTATCTTCACTGACCATGTTATGAAATTTGTCCGCATAAACACCCGCCGCATTAATCACGGTTTTTGTCTGAATATCTCCCTTATTTGTCACAAGAATATAACCGCCGTCCGCTTTCTTAATATCTTCAACTTCCGTATTCAGTTTAAATTCAACGCCGTTGACTGCCGCATTCTCTGCCATAGCGATTGTCATATTAAACGGACATACAATACCTCCTGTCGGCGCATATAATGCAGCAACCACACTGTCCGATAAATTCGGCTCCATCGCCTTTGCTTCTTCCGCATTAATAATGCGGACATCCGGCACTCCGTTCTTAATGCCTCTCTCCAGCAGTTCCTCCAGTTTAGGCAAAGATTCTTCCTGCGTACAGACCACCAATGAGCCATTGCGTTTAAATGGAAAATCCAAATCCTTTGAAAGCTGGTCCATCATCGCATTGCCCAGTACATTCATCTTTGCTTTCAATGTTCCCGGCATAGCATCGAATCCTGCATGGATGATCGCACTGTTTGCTTTTGACGTACCGCAGCAGACATCCTCGTCTCTTTCAACGACACAAATACTTATTTCGTATTTGGATAATTCCCTTGCAATGGCACTTCCAATAACGCCCGCTCCAATGATCGCTGCATCATACATAGTGTTTTCTCTCCTTTTCTTTGAAATTGCCGAAATTTTCAGTTTTCAACTTAAATTGTACGACAATTTTAGTCAAAAAAAGTCAGGCAATAAGACACTCGTCATGTCTCATTCGCCTGACTCCAATCTCCGGCAAGTTTATTTATTTGCTACTGGTTTTATTCTAGCACTAAATAATAAATTCGACAAGCCCCTATCTGAAATTTTTTTTAAATTAAGAGGGCACCCCCTCAAGTCAACGCAAACTCCGGATGCCCTCTAAAAGTTCTCAAATATCAGATTCTTGCCACGCCGGTTTCTTTTGCTGTCTTTATAACTGCTTCAGCAACCGCCTGAGCAACTCTCTTGTCTAATGCCTGAGCAATAATATTTTCTTCTGTAATCTCATCATCCGGGATTAAGGATGCGAGTGCGAATGAGGTCGCTACTTTCATTTCTTCATTAATACATGTCGCTCTGCAGTCCAGCGCGCCACGGAAAATTCCCGGGAATGCCAACACATTGTTGATCTGATTCGGGAAGTCTGAACGGCCTGTGCCAACAACTCTTGCGCCTGCTTTCTTTGCCAGATCCGGCATAATTTCCGGCGTCGGATTTGCCATCGGGAACATGATCGCGTCGTCCGCCATTGACTTAACCATCTCTTCAGTAACAATATTCGGCGCAGATACACCGATAAATACGTCAGCGCCTTTAAGGGCATCTGCCAATGTACCTTTTTGATGTTCCAAATTTGTTACCTTCGCAACTTCTTCCTGAGCCGGATTGTTGTTTTCATCGCCTTCGCATATGATACCAAAACGGTCGCAGAATGTCAGATGTTTTACACCCATATTCATCAGATGTTTGCCGATTGCAATACCTGCAGAACCTGCACCGTTAATGACGACTTTAACTTCGCTCATTTCTTTTTTAACCAGTTTCAGCGCATTGATCAGCGCAGCCGCTACGACGATTGCCGTACCGTGCTGGTCATCATGGAAAATCGGAATATCGCAGATTTCCTTCAGTTTTCTTTCAATCTCAAAGCAGCGCGGAGCCGCAATATCCTCAAGGTTGATGCCTCCGAAACTTCCTGAGATCAAATAAATTGTACGGACGATTTCATCAACGTCTTTAGATTTAATACAGATTGGAAAAGCATCTACATCAGCAAACTCTTTAAACAGAGCACATTTGCCTTCCATAACAGGCATACCTGCTTCCGGTCCGATATCTCCCAGTCCAAGGATTGCCGTACCGTCTGTGATAACCGCCACCAAGTTGGAACGACGTGTCAGTTCATAAGATTTGCTGATATCTTTGTGAATTTCAAGACACGGTTCTGCAACACCCGGTGTATATGCTAAAGACAAATCTTCCCTCGTGTTCACAGGAACACGGGAAATAACTTCGATTTTACCTTTCCATTCATAGTGTTTTTTGAGCGATTCCTGTCTGATATCCATGATCTATCAATCCTCCCACGGGAATTTGTACTGTGTCAGTTTCAGTTCATCACGAATCTGAACCATTTCTTTCTGTACGGATTCGTTGATCGGCACACCATCTTTACGGGCAAGGCGTACAAGATATTCTTTTTCGCCTGCAGAATAAATACGTTCTGCGCCCGGAGCTTTCTTAGAAGCACGGACAGCACGGATAATTTCGCCGGCTTTCTTTCTGCACACATCTTCGCCAAGGAAATGATTTGTATCGATTGCGATGAAGAAATGACCAAGCTGATAAGGAATCTTATTGCCGTTCTCATCTTTGCCGTCAAGCGCTTTACCGTAATTGCCATCCTGAAGTACAGCTGAAAGTAATTCAACAGCCATTGCATAGCCATAACCTTTGTATCCGCCGAGAGCTTCGCCGATACCGCCAAGTGTTGTCAGTGCTGCTGTGCCGCCTCTGATCATTTTCAGAGCTTCACCTGCATTACCTTCTACCGGAGCGCCGTCAAGACCGATGATCGTGCCCGGATGAACATCTTCGTTAATTCTTGCATAGTATTCGATCTTACCATTCTGAGTAATAGAAGTTGCGCAGTCGATCAGGAAATCAAATGGTTCATCTGTAGGAATACCAATAGTCAATGGGTTTGTACCAAACATACCTTCTACGCCAAATGTAGGTGCTACAGACGGACGTGCATTTGTACCTGTGATTCCGATGCAGCCTTCCTTTGTAGCCATTGTTCCGTAGTATCCGGCAATACCGTAATGGCAGGAATTGCGGACAACAACCATACCCATGCCGTATTCTTTTGCTTTGTCGATAGCCATACGCATGGACTTATAACCAATAACCTGTCCCATACCGTCATGACCGTCAACAACTGCTGTCGTCGGTGTCTCTTTGATGATTTCAAAATTTGTTACCGGTTTCTGGATGCCGTCTTTAATTCTGTCAAGGTAAATCGGTTTGAAACGATTTACACCATGAGATTCGATACCTCTCTTATCTGATTCAAGAAGTACATCTGTACAAATCTCTGCATCCTCTCTCGGTATTCCGTAGCCGACAAACGCGTCTGTTACGAAATTTGTAATGGTCTCCCAATCCACAATGTTAGTTTTTGTCATTTCTTTTTTTCCTCCTTATTTTTTTTAAATAAAAAAACGAAAAATAAAAGATTTAAAAAATCCTCCACTTTTCGTTCCTCCAGTCTCCACGAAATATTATTTCATTTGTCTATATTTTACAATATTCTTTTTTAAAAGTCAAGATAGTTTTATTTTTTTCGTTCTATTTTTCAATCAATTTAAAAAAATGTGTGTCAGCGGCCATAAAGCCATCGGATAATGACTTTATGGCCATATATTCTTTTTACTCAACACTCTTGAGTGATTCGATCATGTCGATTTTTTTCAGCTTCCAGTGTGTTACAATATTGACAATGAAGGAGAACAGAAATGTAAGAAGTATACTGTAAATATAACTTCTGAAATAAATATTCCGTCCAAACATCATCAGGTCAATTTCTGCCGTTAAGATGACGTAACGGTGCAGAATAATACCTAAGAACACACCAAAAACGGATCCGAATAACGTCAGCAGTATATTTTCTCTGAAAACATATTTGGATACTTCTATATCATAAAAGCCAAGAACCTTCAGCGTCGCCAATTCTCTCTTTCGCTCGCTGATATTAATGTTATTCAGATTATAAAGAACGACAAACGCCAACAGTCCCGCAGATATGATAATAACGTAGATGATCGCATCCATACTGATAATCATGCTCTCAATCTGTTCTGAAACCGTACTCGTAAAACTAACTCCTGCAACGATGTCATTTTTTAAATATTTGCTTGAAAATGCTTCCTCATCCTGTCTTTCTGGCTGATCCATATTCATATAAACTTCATGATATTGCGGCGCTTCGCCGTAAATCTGTTCATAAGTCTGCGGACTGACATAAACGTAATGATAAAAATAATTTTCCGCAATATGAGACACTGTGACCGGCACAAATTGCATTTCAGAAACTTCAATATAAATCTCATCGCCCACAGAAACATCCAAAAGTTTTGCCAGTTTTTCTGAAATAACTGCACCGCTGTCATCAAGCGTATAGGTTTCACCGTTTTGTCTGTTATGCAGATCGATAAATTCCGAAAACCGGCTGATGTCTGAAGGAACAACAAGATAACTGCTTCTTGAACCTAAACCTGTATCGTCTTGGGCAACATCCACCGTTTCTTCCTCCACCGGCAGCATCGCACTGACGTTGTCTTCATTTTGAATCGATGTATACAGCGCTTCCTTTTCCTGATCCGACGCCGAATCTGATATCGTCACTGTACCGTCGTAAAGACAAATTGACTGATACTGTTTATCTCCGATGGTCATAATCGAATCCTTCACACCAAATCCGACAAGCAGCAGTCCCATACAGCCTCCGATACCGATAATCGTCATAAAGAAACGTTTCTTATACCTGAACAGATTTCTGACCGTTGATTTATTTGAAAAACTCAGCCGCTTCCATATAAATGTCACCCGTTCCAGCAAAACACGTTTCCCGGCTTTCGGCGATTCCGGACGCATCAGCTGAGCCGGTACGGCACGCAATTCATTATAACATGCGGCAATAACAGCTGCTGTTGAAGCGATAACAGCCACAAGAAGGGATGTACTTGTATAAACAAAATGCAGCGGCGTGACAAAATCTGTCAAAGTGACATAGGCAATAGCATAGGCATTCATAATAATATACGGAATAAATGTCTGCCCGATCACAGTGCCGACAACACCTCCGAGAAATGTTGCCAAAAATGCATATAAAATGTATTTCGCCGCAATACTGACTTTTCCATAGCCAAGTGCTTTCAGCGTACCAATCTGCGTCCGCTCCTCTTCAACCATACGTGTCATAGTCGTCAGGCTGACTAATGCCGCCACAAGGAAAAAGATAAACGGAAAAACTTCCCCGATAGCTCCGATACGTTCGGCATCCTGAGCATATTCCACACACGACTGAAAATAATCCCTGTCGAGAACATACCATTCAGGCACTTCGATATCTTCCAGTTCTGCCCTTGCATCTGCAATATCCTGCTCTGCCGATTCAATATCGGGCATATTTTCTTCATATGCCTGATTGTATTCTTCTCTGGCATCAGCCAGTTTCTTTTCATTCTCACTGATCTGTTTTTCGGCCTCATCAAGCTGGGCACGTCCCTCCTCCAGCGCTTGGCGGGCTTCATCAAGCTGCCGCTGTCCGTCTGCTGCTTGGGCCTCATTGGCTTCCAGCGTCTGACGGGCGCTCTCTAATTGGGCATAGGAATCTGCCAGTTCCTGACGCCCCGCCTGAATCTGGGCCTGCCCTGCCTGAATCTGAGCCCTGCCTTCATTCAGCGCCTGAGCGGCCGCATCAAGTTCGGCCTTTTTTTCATCAAGGGCCTGCTGACTGCTTTCAATGGCAGCCAATCCTTCCTGAACCTGCGCCATCTGCGCTTCCAATTCCTCTTTGGACGGCATCTGCGCCAGCTGCTCTTCAATAGCTGATTTTGCCGCATTCAAACTTTCCTGCGCCGCAGTCAGTTCGCTTTCTTTGTCTGCCAGCGTCTGCTCCTGTCCCGAAAGTTCACTTTCTTTGTCCGCCAGCGTCTGCTCCTGCTGTGAAAGCTGTGCAGATAAAGCATCATACTGGGCTTTAATACTATCCCACTGACTTTGCAGTTGGGCCCTTTTTTCTTCATCAGTCTCAGCTTCAATGGCGGCCGACAAAGTATCCATCTGCTGACTCATATCGGATAAAGACGCTTCAATCTGCGGCTTTTGCTGTTCAAAGGCGGCTTTGGCAGCGTCCAGTTCTGTTCTCGCGGCCGCAAGCGTCTGTTTGCCTGCCTCAATTTCCTCAAGTCCTGCTGCCACGGACGCCAGACCTTCTTCTGTCTGCGTCAAATTTTCATTCAGCGTATCAATACCTTCGATTGCCTGACTGAGCGTGCTGCTGTTTTCTTCCAGCATCTGCCGATTAGCATCAATTTGTTCCTGTCCGGATTCCAGCTGAGTTTTTCCTTCTTCAAGGACTGCTTCGCTGTCATCAAGCGCCGCCGCATTTTCATTGAGCGCCGCCTCGTTCTGATCAATCTTTGCCTCTCCTGCCTGTGCCTGTTCAAGTCCAGACCAATACTGTGCCCAGCCGTCTGCCAGCTGCGCCGAACCGTCATCCAGCTGCTTTTGCTGTTCATCGATCAGCTGTGCATTATCTTCAAGTTCACGCCGTCCTTCCTCAAGTTCCGCTCTGGCATCTTCCAGTTCCTGATCACCGTCATCAAGTTCCTTTTTGGCATCTTCCAGTTCTTTGCGCCCGTCGCTGACTTCTTTCTCGGCATCGGCAATTTCCGCTTCGGCTTCCGAAATCACATGATCATACCGTGTCTGACACTGCACATCGGCAATGGCTTCAATTTTGTCTGTTACGCCAGAAACAAGATCTTTATATTCATCACCATAACAGTCCAGTTCTCTGGCGCCGTCAACAGTTACATCAATTTCCGTATATGCTTCCAGTGTAAAATTATCTTTCGGTATAATAACAAATCCTGCCATAGAACCATTGCCGATTGTACTGGAATCCCGGGTAAGATTCATATAATAAGCCATGCGTCCGCGGCCTACGATCGTATATGTATCTTGTTCGACTGTGTCTCCTATTGCTGTATCATCCCCCGACGTCACTGTGATCGTATCCCCAATCTTGAAACCGTGTTCCTTAATCAGAAGATTGTCTACAAGACACTCTCCGCTGGTTTCAGGCATCCGGCCTTCATCTACAGAAATCAAATTCATATCTTCCGGCTCAGATATCAGCTTAACAACCATTTCTTCAGCATCTTTTTTGGTCAGCACATCGGCTGAATAAACCGGCATAGCCGATTCAACGCCTTCTATATCTTCAATCGCTTTAACATCGTCATCTGTCATGCCCAGCGTTGACATGACACGGATATCCATCAGCTGACTTTCATCATAGAATATATCCGCAGACATCTGCATATCCGGGTTCGTTGCACGAATGCCGGAATAAAAAGCGGTTCCCAAAAGCGCAAGAAGAAAAATAGAAATAAAACGGTTTCTCGTCTTTTTTACCGACATAAAAAATTCTTTTTGAAGTGCTTTTTTTCTCATTCCCGGCACCTACCACTCTATGTTTTCTATCGGCATCGGATCAGGATTTGTCTCAATCCCGCCGACACGTCCGTTTTTAATATGGATCACTCTGTCTGCCATCGGTGTCAATGCTGTGTTATGCGTGATGACAACAACCGTCATTGTCTTTTGTCTGCTCATGTCATGAAGTAATTTTAAGATGGATTTTCCTGTCTGATAATCCAGTGCACCTGTCGGTTCATCGCATAAAAGCAGCTTGGGATTTTTTGCCAAAGCCCTTGCAATAGCCACACGCTGCTGCTCACCGCCGGACAGTTGTGCCGGAAAATTTTTCATTCGGCTACCGAGTCCCACATCTTTAAGCACTTCCTCCGCATCCAATGGATTTTTACAGATTTGGAGCGCCAGTTCCACATTCTCCAGCGCTGTCAGATTTTGCACAAGATTGTAAAATTGAAAAACAAAGCCGATATCATCTCTTCTGTAAGCCGTCAGCTGCTTTTCCGAGTATTTTCCGATATCTGTTCCGTCAACAATGACCTGCCCTTCTGTTGCCGAATCCATACCGCCCAGGATATTCAGTACGGTCGTTTTACCGGCGCCGCTTGGACCTACGATTACAACAAATTCACCTTTTTTAATCGTAAAATCCACGCCATCCACTGCGCGTATTTCAACCTCGCCCATTTTATAGATTTTTCGGACGTCCTTAAGTATTACAATATCTTCCAAGCTATTCACCTCTTTATCAGCACTCTTCCGACTGACCTTAGATTTGCGCTGTCATAATTCTATAATTTATTATAGCATCTCCCGTGTGAATAAACTATGAAATTTGCATAAACTTTTTCGGTAATTCATTTTATTTTTTCATATAATTCCAACATATTTTGGTACTTTTGTCTTTTTATTAGACAATATATATATAAACTGTCTATTTTTTTCGATACAGCCAGAATGGCCTTTCACTGCTTTTGCTTTCCCATAAAGCATTATCTGCCGTTTTATTACACCAAAAAAACCGGACGCCGAATATTTATCAAAAGGATAAATACCGGCATCCGGCTCTGGTCAATATATTATTTAGCTTCGATATACTTCTGCGCTGTCAAAAGTTCCGCGCATAAAATGGCGCCGCCTGCCGCGCCGCGGACTGTATTATGTGACAGTCCGACAAATTTAAAATCATAAACTGTATCTTCTCTCAGACGGCCTACAGAAATACCCATGCCGTTCTCGTAGTTGACATCAAGTTTTACCTGAGGACGATTGTCTTCTTCAAGATACTGGATAAACTGTTTCGGCGCGCTCGGAAGATTTAATTCCTGAGGCAGTCCTTTGAAATTCTTAAGTGCTTCAATCAGCTGTTCTTTTGTCGGTTTTTTCGCAAACTTCACAAATACAGCCGCTGTATGCCCGTCAAGTACAGGCACACGAATACACTGTGTCGTAATCACCGGTGTCTGAGCCTTGACAATTATTCCGTCTTCTACTTTTCCCCAGAGTCTTAATGGCTCCTGCTCACTCTTTTCTTCTTCGCCTCCGATGAAAGGAATAATGTTTTCCACCATCTCCGGCCAGTCTTTAAATGTCTTTCCTGCTCCTGAAATCGCCTGATATGTCGTAGCAACAACTTCTGTCGGTTCAAACGCCTTCCACGCTGTCAGCACCGGCGCATAACTTTGAATGGAGCAGTTAGGCTTAACAGCTACAAACCCCTTCTTTGTGCCAAGACGTTTTCTTTGAGATTCAATGACTGCAAAATGCTCAGGATTAATTTCAGGAACAACCATAGGCACATCCGGTGTCCAGCGATGGGCGCTATTATTTGATACAACCGGTGTCTCCGTTTTTGCGTATGCTTCTTCGATCGCTTTGATTTCTTCTTTGCTCATATCTACGGCACTGAACACAAAATCTACGCCGGAAGCAACCTCTTCAACATCATTGACATTCATCACAACAAGATTCTTTACAGCTTCCGGCATCGGTTTTGCCATCTTCCACCGGCCGCCGACCGCCTCCTCGTATGTCTTTCCTGCGGAACGAGGACTTGCCGCCACAGTAACTACTTCAAACCACGGATGATCTTCCAGCAGTGAAATGAAACGCTGGCCTACCATTCCTGTCGCGCCTAAAATGCCGACTCTTAATTTCTTTTCCACGATGATCGTTTCCTCCCTGATTAAATATTTATGATAATTACATATCGCCAAGCATTTTTTCCACACTGACTAACTTAACGCAGAGTACAAACAATTCTGTTGCCAGTGCCAATTCGTCCGGCTCCGGAAATGACGGCGCAATTCGGATATTGCTGTCATGAGGGTCTTTGCCGTAAGGATATGTGGCGCCTGCACCCGTCATAACTACTCCTGCATCTTTTGCTTTTGCAACGATGGCTTTTGCACATCCGTCCATAGAATCAAAGGAAATAAAGTATCCTCCCTTTGGCTTTGTCCATGAACCGATTTCCAATCCGCCAAGTTCTTTTTCAAGTATATCAAGTACCGTTTCAAACTTCGGTCTTAAGATATCCGCATGTTTTTTCATATGCTCTTTCACGCCGTCAAGATTTTTAAAGAAACGGACATGTCGTAACTGATTCACTTTATCATGACCGATTGTCTGAATAGTGAGCTGTTTTTTAATTTCTTCTATATTATTTTTAGATGTCGCAATTGCTGCAATACCCGAACCGGGAAATGTAATCTTCGATGTTGACGTAAATTTATAAACCATATCCGGATTGCCCGCTTTTGCACACTCTTCAAGAATTTCAAGCACAATATCCTGGTCATCGTCATAAAGATGATGTACAGAATATGCATTATCCCAATAAATTCTAAAATCTTTTGCAGCCGGCTTCAATGCCGCAAAACGTCTGACTGTTTCATCAGAATATGATATGCCCTGAGGATTTGAATATTTTGGCACACACCAAATACCTTTAATAGCTTCATCTTCTGCAACAAGCTTTTCAACGATATCCATATCCGGTCCTGTCGGAGTCATCGGCACGTTGATCATTTCGATACCAAAAAACTCTGTAATTGCAAAATGTCTGTCATATCCGGGAACCGGACAGAGAAATTTTACTTTATCCAGCTTGCACCAAGGCGTACCGCCCATCACCCCGTGGGTCATGGCTCTTGAAACCGTATCATACATGACATTCAGACTGGAATTACCATAAATAATAATATTTTCCGGATTTACCTCACTAATTGCCCCAAGAAGTTCTTTTGCTTCCTTGATACCGTCTAATACACCATAATTACGGCAGTCAACGCCTTCTTCGCATGTCAGGTCAACACCGCTGTGCAAAACATCCATCATTTCCATCGAAAGATCCAGCTGTGCTTTGCTCGGTTTTCCTCTGGACATATCTAATTTTAAATTTCTTCCCTGAAATTCTCTATATTTTGCTTCTAATTCATCTTTAAGCGCCAATAATTCGCCTCTTGTCAATTCCCGATAAGGCCTCATTTCTGCAACATCCTTTCTTTTTTCCACTCTTTCACCCTAGTATACAATATTTATTTTCGATGGGCAATAGACAAAAAGGCAGTTTTTTGCAATCTAAATCAATTATTCTGTCAATTTTTAACAGTTTTTTCCTTGAAATCACGTTGACTTCGCTTTCAAAATGCAAGTTTTATTGGTATTGATTCACTCAGGACACCTCAGTCATTCTTTCTCTGAAAGAACCTGCCGTCAAGCTGATCCGTTCGGATGGTATTTATGAACGCATGAGGATCTGTCTTCCTTATACAGTGAACAACCTTCTTTACTTCATCACTGGACACAACAGAATATACCATTGTCCGTTCTTCTTTTTCATATCCGCCGATGCCTTTAAAAAAGGTTGCACCATGGTTTGTCACAGCCTGAATATCCTCATAAATCTCTTCCGGCTTTTCAGTCACGATAAAAAGCGTATGTTTTTTATATCTGCGGTGAAGCATATTCACGACCTGCGTTGATGTAAACTGAAAAATAATCGAATAGAGCGCATCATTCCAGTCAAATAAAAATCCGGCAATAATCAGCATGACGGCATTGCCCGCAAGTACATAATTCCATGTATCTACATGCTTTTTCTCTGACATATAGATTGCAATGAAGTCCGTACCGCCGCTTGTCGCGCCGGCTCTCAGAAAGATGCTGATCGCAGTGCCGTTGATCAGACCGCCAAAAACACTGATCAGCAAAATATCATTGGTCAACGGTGTTGCCGGAAGAATGTCCGTAAAAATACCTGTCAAAAAAATACCAAGACATGAATAGAGCGTAAATCGTTTCCCGATTGTTTTAAACGCTATGATCGCCGGCACTGCGTTTAAAAGAAAATTGACGGCACTGTAAGGCAGTGCCACCCCTAAAAATTCAGATGCGATTCTCTGCAAAAGCAGCGTCAGTCCTGTAAATCCTCCGGGAATTGTATTTCCTGCATGAACAAAACTGTTTAAATTCAAGGCAAAAATGACAGACGCCGCCGTAACGAGCAATATTCTCTGAATCTCTCTTGCGGCACTGTCTTTCGGCTCTTTATACAGTGTTTGCGAAGTATCTTTTTTTGCCATATCCGCTCTCCTTTCCCCTGTATCGCAGCCTGCAAAGCCGCTTGCCGCGCCAAGCGCGGCAGCACGATAAATAAAAGCCACGGATTGCTGCACAGGCCCGGGTATTTTTTGTAGTGTTAAGAAATGACTCCGATTTTACAAAATAGCACCTGTCGGGCAGACTTCTTTGCATTTGCCGCAGTTTTTACATTTTGAATAATCGATATGCGCATGGTTATCTTTGACCGTAATTGCGCCGAATTCACATGTTTTCTGGCATTTCATACAGCCAATGCAGCCGACTTTACATGTTTTTCGCGTCAATGCGCCTTTATCTTTATTGATACAGCGCACATGCTGTCTGAATTTCTGCGGCACAATCTCAATCACATGTTTCGGACATGTTTTTGCGCATATGCCGCATCCGACACAAAGTTCTTCATTGACAACCGCTATGCCGTTGCATACTTTAATTGCCTGTTCAGGACATGCCGCCGCACAGTCGCCATAGCCCAAACAACCGTAGGCACAGGCAC
This sequence comes from Candidatus Scybalocola faecipullorum, assembly GCA_018716485.1. GTDB lineage: Bacteria > Bacillota > Clostridia > Lachnospirales > Lachnospiraceae > Scybalocola_A > Scybalocola_A faecipullorum. The sequence goes on along the minus strand of DVJY01000059.1, from coordinate 9,301 downwards.
TGTCTCCGGCATACATCATGCTGACTGCCTTACATGTATCCGCACCCTGATATTCCATCTTTTCAGCAACATGGTCACATGTGCCTTGGCAGCGGATCACCGCTACTTTTTTCTCCACTGTACCGACAGCAACGCCGAGCACTTCGGCAATAGCCTCCGCCGCATCTGTACCTCCCGGCGCACACAGTCCGTTTTGAGCTTCGCCATTTGCAAGCGCAGCCGCATAACCATCGCAGCCCGAATAACCGCAGGCACCGCAGTTGGCACCCGGAAGACATTCCCTGACTGCCACCTGTTTTTCATCGACAGGCACTGCGAATACAATCGATGCCACCGACAGAATCAGACCTCCGATGAGGCCGATCACAACAACAATAATTACTCCGATCATTGAGGCCCCTCCTTATAATCCAAATAATCCGTCTACAAGTCCCTGAAAGCCTAGGAACGAGCAGGCAACGAGTGACGCGGAAACGAGTGTGATCGGCAGTCCCTGAAGTGATTTCGGAATACTGCTCGTTTCAATTCTTCCCCTGACACCGGCAAACAGTACCATCGCCAGCATAAAGCCAAGTCCTCCGCCAAGCGCGTTAATAATAGATTCAATAAAATTATAACCTTCATCAATATTCAGTGTCGTTACACCGAGAACCGCACAGTTTGTCGTAATCAGCGGAAGATATACGCCGAGCGCCTGATACAGACTTTTGACATATTTCTTCAGGAAAATCTCGATAAACTGTACAAGTGCCGCAATAACAAGAATAAATACAATGGTCTGCAGGTAATTCAGATCGTTCGGCGTTAAAAGATATGTCTGAATCGGCCATGTCACTGCTGTGGAAAGCACCATAACAAAAATAACCGCCGCACTCATGCCGACCGCCGTGTCAAGTTTCTTGGAAACGCCCAGAAACGGACAAATGCCAAGAAATTTTGACAAGATAAAGTTATTTGTCAAAATTGCAGCCAAAAGAATCGATACTAAATTGGTCACTGACATTATTTACATCCTCCTTCCGCTGCTTTTGAGCAACTATCATGCATCGGGCAGCCGCCGCAGCCAAGCTGGGCAGGCGCCTTGCCTTTGCTCTGGGCAAGTTTATTAGCTAAAGCTACTAACATACCAAAGACAAAGAAGCCGCCCGGAGGCAGAATAAAAATGATCATCGGCGGAATTACGCTGCCGCTGTTTACTACAATGCCGAAAATAGTACCATTACCGATAAGTTCACGGATACTTCCCATTAAAATCAACGTGATCGTAAATCCGATGCCCATACCGAGTCCATCTAAAATAGAAGGAAGCACTTTATTTTTACTTGCAAAACTCTCAGCACGTCCGAGAATAATACAGTTTACAACGATGAGCGGAAGATAAATACCCAGCGCTTCATCAAGTGCCGGCGCAAACGCCTGAACAAACATCTGTATAATCGTTACAAATCCGGCGATAATCGTAATAAATGCCGGAATACGCACTTTATCCGGAATCACATGGCGCAGCAATGAGATAACCGCATTGGAGCCGACAAGAACAAATGTCGCCGCAGCGCCCATACCAAGTCCGTTGAAAGCCATCGTCGTGATCGCCAATGTCGGACAGGTGCCGAGCACAAGCCTTAATACCGGGTTTTCTTTAATAATGCCGGCTGTAAATACTTCTCCAAGGCTCTTTTCCTTCTTAGCCATTACTGTCCACCTCCTGTCACCGCTTCATAAATATCAATCGCTGTGTTAACTGAATTTGTCACTGCTCTTGACGTAATAGTCGCGCCGGCAATGGCATCAATCTGTCCGTTCGGATTGTCTTTAACGACAGAAAAACCATCCTCGGGCACAGCCATTAAATACTGATTTGTAAATGACGCATTTTCCGCTTTGGCGCCAAGTCCCGGCGTTTCATCATGACTTGTCAGCATGACGCCTGTAATCTCGCCATCCGCCGAAATACCTGTCATGACCACAACATCGCCGCCATAACCTTTGCTTGACGTAGAAAAAACATAGCCCGCACCGTTGACCGCCTCATAATATGTCTGCGTCTGACCATCCACATCAACAGTCTTTTCTTCAAAGCTGTCTGCATCCGGAAGCACTGTCATACGCGCTTCATCTTCCGTCTGGGCGGCCAGCTGTGCGATTCTGTCTTTTGTAAAACCGTTGGTCAGCACGAGCAGCACGGTCACTATCAACGCAATGATGGTCAGCGTCGCGGTAGGTACGATAATTTCTTTTGCTTTTACTGCTTTCATTATTTTGAAGCCTCCTTTCTGACGCCAAACGCTTTCGGTTCAGTCAGTCTTTCGATATGAGGCACAAGAATATTCATAATAATGATCGAGAAGGACACACCTTCAGGCAAAGCCCCGAATGTACGGATCAAAACTGTCAAAATGCCGCAGCCGACCGCGTAAATAAACTTTCCTTTGTTTGTCAGCGGACTTGTCGTATAATCTGTAGCCATAAATATAGCGCCAAGGAAAAGACCGCCGGACAAAATCTGCATCACACAGTCCTGCCCGAGAATCGCTGAAAAAACAAATACCACACCGATATAAGTCAAAGGAATAATCGGTGAAATCACTTTGCGGATGACAAGATATACACCGCCGATCAAAAGGGCAAGAATACAGGTTTCACCAAGGCATCCGCCTCTGCTGCCCAAAAACATATCCAGATACGAAGGCAGATCCGCCGTATTTCCGGATGCAATCATAGCCAGCGGCGTCGATGACGCTGTACCGTCAACAGGCGAAGGCCATGTGGTCATCTGTGTCGGAAATGATGTCATTAAAATAATACGCGCTGCCAGCGCCGGGTTCACAAAGTTTTGTCCGATACCACCAAACATCTGCTTGACAACAACAATTGCGATGACGCTGCCGAGCGCTGCCATCCAAAGAGGAATGCCTGACGGCAAGTTAAACGCCAGCAAAAGACCAGTAACAACCGCGCTGAAATCGCCGATTGTATTTTCTCTTTTCATAACCTTACGGCATATGTACTCGGCAATCACTGCCGCCGCAATACTGACCGCGCATACAAGCAGCGCCCGCGGCCCGAAAATAATGATCGATGCCACTAAAGCAGGTATTAACCCAATAATAACATCAATCATAATCGTTTTTGTCTTCACTGTTCCGCTAAGATGGGGCGAGGAAGACACGATGAATTTATTATCCATAGTCACACCTACTTTCCACTGTTTCTTACAAGCGTCTTGCCGATTCTAATACTCTGCACAAGTCTGCGGTTGGCCGGACATACATATGCACAGCATCCACATTCCATACAGGTCATAATATTCAAACGCTTTAGTTCGTCAATTTTTTCTGCTGCCGTATATTTCTCAAACATCGTCGGCATCAGATTCATAGGACAGGCATTGACACAGCGCCCGCACCTGATACATGCCGACGGTTCAAGGCTTTGAGCCTCGGCACGGTCAAACGCAAGAATACCGTTTGTATTTTTAAGGATCGGCTGCTCATCACTGTATATCGGCGTGCCCATCATCGGTCCGCCATACAGCAGTTTTGACGGCTCACCTTTATAACCGCCGCAAAAAGCAATCACATCTTTGACAGGCGTGCCGATACATACTCTGACATTCTTCGGTTCGGCAACTGCAGACCCGTCAACTGTCACTCGTTTTGTTGTCAGCGGCATACCTGTTTTTAAATATCTGGCAAGAAATCCGACAGATGTCACGTTCATCACAATAACCCCTACATCAGCCGGCAGTTTTCCCGGAGGCACTTCACGCCCGGTGCACTGCTTGATCAGCACTTTCTCAGCGCCCTGTGGATATCTGGCAGGAAGTTCCTTTACTCTGATTGTGATACCGTCATTTTTTTCGGCAAGTTCCTGAATAACTGTGATTGCCTCCGGCTTATTATCTTCAATGCCGATAATCGTTTCATCCACATCGAGCAGTTTGGACACTGTCTGTATTCCTGAAATAATATCCCACGAGTCTTCAAGCATCTCTCTGACGTCGGCTGTCAAATAAGGTTCACATTCCGCGCCGTTAATGATCAGCGTATCAATCTTCTTTTTAACATCTGCCGCCGGATTTAACTTAACGTGCGCCGGGAATCCTGCACCGCCAAGTCCCACAAGCCCCGAATCTCTGATTGCCTTAATCAGATCCTCTTCACTCTTTACTTTCGGCGGACAAATCGACGGGTCCGGCGTCTGCTTCCCGTCACTTTCAATCACAATACACGGTGTGTATGTTCCACCGAAAGACAGCATTGCGTCTACTTTTTTCACAGTTCCCGAAACACTGGAATGAATCGGTGCAGACACAAAAGCATCGCTGTCTCCGATCAGCTGTCCGACAAAAACCTGATCGCCCGGCTTAACTTTCGGAGTACATGGAGCGCCGATATGCATCGACATAGGAATGGTTACTACTGCCGGCGCCGGCATATCTACAGTCTCCATATCTTTTGTACTTTTTCTGTGAGGTACCGGTGCGCCGGGGCTTTTCACAAATCCCAGCATACCGAGAATCCCACCTGAATAACTGGCCATATAAATCCTCCTCTTAAAAATTATCTTATTTATATAAAATAGATAAGATTTGGTCAGTATTATTCTACTATTTTATCCAAATCATTTCAAGCCGGAGTTAAAAATGTTCTAAAAACGGAACATGTTCTAACTGCATATAAAAAGCGAGCCGGACTTTTGTCCGGCTCACTTTTATTCAATGCCTTTTCAGAATTGATTATTTTCCATAAATTTCATATACTTTACAACCATCAGCGCAATCTCAAATGTAATCGCGTCCTCGAATACTCTCAAATCCAGTCCCGTAGCCTTGTGTACTTTGTCCAGACGATAAACAAGCGTATTTCGATGGATATAAAGCTGACGGGCTGTCTCGGAAACATTCAGACTGTTTTCAAAGAACTTATTGATTGTCAGAAGGGTTTCCTCATCAAAATCGTCCGGCGTTGCCTCAGGAAAAATCTCATCAATAAACATCTTGCACAGCGGAATCGGAAGCTGATAAATCAATCGGCCGATACCCAGTTTATTGTAGGCGACAATATTTTTTTCACTGTAAAAAATCTTTCCTACATCAAGCGCCATCTTTGCTTCTTTAAACGATTTTGAAATATCTTTAATCTTATCAATAATCGTACCATATGCGACGTACGCATTTTCCATCGCCTCGGAACCGAGCATGTCTACGATCATCTTTGCCGTAATCTGAAGATCCGGATAATCCTCATCTTCTTTCAGTTCTTTTACAAGGATAATGCTCTTTTCATCAACCGCAGTAATAAAATCTTTTGTCTGTCCGGCAAAAAGACTTTTAATAACATCTAATGCGTTGCTATCCTTTTCTTTCGGTGTTTCAATCACAAAAACAACGCGCCGTGCTTCTGCGGCAATATGTAATTTTTTTGCCTTGTTATAAACGTCCACAAGCAGCATATTATCCAAAAGGACATTTTTAATAAAATTCTCTTTGTCAAATTTTTCTTTATATGCGGACAACAGATTTTGAATCTGAAATGCCACAAGTTTTCCGATCGTGTAGATGTCGTCACTGTCGCCGCGAATCAGCATAATATATTCAAGCTGTCCGCCGTCGAAAATTTTAAAGTACTGATATCCTGAAACAACCTGAATCTCTGCCGGAGACTCCACAAATGCCAGAACTGAATCTTTATAATCTTCTGCCGTATTGACCGTTGACGCGATCACATTGCCGTCAGTATCCATAATACATAAGTCTGTCCTTGCGATTGCCTTAACTCCCTCGATTGTACTCTGAAGCATTTGATTATATGCCATCTTTTCACACCTCTCCCGGTTACTTAATTTTCAGCTGTGTGCAATCATTATACCACGTGCGCAGGGCAGAAAGCGACGCGCCGGCGGCATTTTCTGCACAAGCCGTGGACTTCCGGGTATAATCCCTGCAACCGCAGGGTAAAGCGGCTCTGCCGCTTTGGGTTGCACTGCGTGCAACCATTATACCACATTCCAAAAAAAAGGGAAATACATAATGCTATGTATTTCCCTGTTTGTCAAATTACAAATTAGTTAGCCAATGTAACCTGAGTTTCTTTATCAAAGATATGGATTTTATCAACATCTAAGGAGATATCCATGCTGTCGCCCGGTTTAACGATTGTTCCCGGAGCTTCACGAACAGTTACATCAACACCATCTACTGTAACGTATACGAATACTTCTGCACCAAGCATTTCAAATACTCTAACTGTAGAATGAATTGTGTTGTTGTCATGAGCTTTGTCATAAGTAGCTGCTGCATGAATATTTTCAGGGCGGATACCAAATGTAACTTCCTTGCCGATGTAATCTGAGCAAGCTTTAGCTTTCTCTGGTGTTACAGTAATTTTGTGTCCGCCGAATACAAGGAAAACTTTGTCCCCTTCTTTAACCATCTTAGCATCGATAAAGTTCATCTGAGGTGAGCCGATGAATCCAGCTACGAACAGGTTGCATGGTCTGTCATACAGGTTCTGAGGTGTATCTACCTGCTGTACAACACCGTCTTTCATAACAACGATTCTTGTACCAAGTGTCATAGCCTCTGTCTGGTCATGTGTTACATAGATGATTGTTGTCTGAAGTCTCTGATGAAGTTTGGAAATTTCAAGTCTCATCTGAACTCTCAGTTTAGCATCCAAGTTTGAAAGAGGTTCGTCCATAAGGAATACCTTAGGCTCACGAACGATAGCACGACCCATAGCAACACGCTGTCTCTGACCACCGGAAAGCAGTTTCGGTTTTCTGTCAAGCAGATGTTCGATATCAAGAATACGAGCAGCTTCTTTAACTTTCTTATCAATTTCAGCTTTTGGAACTTTTCTTAATTTAAGACCAAATGCCATGTTATCATAGATTGACATATGCGGATACAAAGCGTAACTCTGGAATACCATCGCGATATCTCTGTCCTTAGGCTCAACATCGTTCATCAACTTACCGTCGATGTAAAGTTCGCCCTTGCTGATTTCTTCAAGACCTGCGATCATACGGAGCGTTGTAGATTTACCGCATCCAGATGGACCTACGAAGATGATGAACTCTTTGTCTTCGATCTCGAGGTTGAAGTCCTTAACTGCGTTAAAGCCGTTAGGATAGATTTTGTAAATGTGTTTCAGTGATAAACTTGCCATTATTAAATATCCCCCTTATGGTAAATTAACAAAGTGTTTTTGCTTTCGATGAATATATACTACACTATCTTTCGCACAAACGCCATAGTCCATTTTGCTAAATAAAATCTCGCTTTTTTGTTGACTTTGCCTATTTAAAAATAACCCTTACATATTTAACAACAATTTTACGGCATGATCCCGACATTTTAAGGCATTTTGTCATTTAGAGACCTTTTTTTTCAATACATTATTTTGAATTTTTATAAAAATAACGACTTCACCTATAAAATTTGATTTTTGAGTTTTTTTTTTGTACTTGACATGGTTTTATTTTAAATCCGGCAATAATATGACAAAATTGTTTAATTTTGTTGTTGCAGATGCCATTTTATAATATAATGTTGACGCAAGGAGTGTGTTTATATGAATCAGGATTATATTATTTTAATGGAAAAACTGAAAAAAATCAATGCCTACAATATGGCTTTAGTGCTGTTTCAATGGGACAATGCTACCGCGGCGCCTAAAAGGGCGATTGAGCATACAGCTGAAGCAATGGGAATACTAAGCGATGCCTACTACCGTGCACTTACCGGCGACGATATGTCCGCCTTGCTGCAGCGTCTGAACAGCGCATCAGATCTGACCCCCGAGCAGCATGCGATCGTTTTGAAAACCGCAGAAATGTATGAAGAAATCCGTCTGATCCCGGCCGATGAATATGCCGCTTATCAGACACTGCTTGCCAAAGCTGACGGCATCTGGCAGAATGCAAAACTAAACAATGACTATGCTTCTTTTGCCCCTGTTCTAAAAGAAATTATTGCGTATGCAAAAAAATTTGCAGGCTATAAAGCTCAGGCAAGAAACTACAGCGGTCCGCTTTATGATATGGCGCTGGATGGTTATGAAAAGGGCTTTACCACAGAAGTTTTAGATGAATTTTTTGAAAAACTGAAAGCTTCCATCGTTCCTCTCGTCAGACTGGCGGTTAAAAACCATGCTCTTGTGGACAACTGTTTTAACTTCCGCCGATACGATATTGAACTTCAAAAGAAGATTTCCAGAAAACTTGCTGCCCATATCGGATTTGACTTTGACCGCGGCGTCATTGCAGAAAGTGCCCATCCGTTCACCACATCTCTTCACAACAAAGATGTCCGCATTACAACCGCCTATCTGGAAAACAATTTGGAAAGCGCCATGTTTTCCACCATTCATGAAGGCGGCCACGCACTTTATGAAATGCACATCGACGATGCCTTCACCTGCACACCGGCCGGCACTGCCATGTCTATGGGTATCCACGAAAGCCAATCCCGCCTGTATGAAAATAATATCGGCAGAAGCCGTGCTTTTTGGGAACCGCTGTATCCTATGCTGAAGGAAACATTTCCAGAACAGCTCCGTGATGTTACTCTGGAACACTTTGTCAAAGGCATCAATCAATGTGTGCCGGGGTCAATCCGCACCGAGGCTGATGAACTGACCTACTGTCTTCACATTATGGTACGTTATGAAATTGAAAAAATGATTTTCAGTCAGGAAATTGATGTTTTGGATCTTCCAGGAGTGTGGAATGATAAGTACGAAGAATATCTTGGTCTGCGTCCGCAAAATGACAGTGAAGGCATCCTTCAGGACATTCACTGGGCCGGCGGTTCTTTCGGTTATTTTCCTTCATACGCCATCGGCACTGCCATTGCCGCTCAGATTTATGACCACTTAAAAAAAGTGATGCCGCTTGATCAGTACTTGGCAGAAGGTACACTGACCCCTGTGAGTGATTATCTGAAAGAGCATCTCCACCGCTTCGGCGCCTCTAAGCCGACCATGCAGCTGATTTCGGAAATGACCGGGGAACCGTTTAACCCGGATTACTATATTCAGTATCTTCAGGAAAAATATACGAAACTGTACAGTGCATAAGAAACTAAAAATAAGAGGAGTGTTACAGATACGCAGTCCGAACAGGCTGTCGTATCTGTAACTGATGATTTATTTTTCAAACATATTTAGCGTCGGTGTACAAGGGGCAATACGCCTCAGCCCTGTAAATTCGCCTGTTTTCTGCGTTATCCTCAGTCAGCGTACGTCCAGTACGCTTCCATCGCCTGCCTTGAAAACAGGCGAATTTTCGAGGGCTG
>DVJY01000058.1 GCA_018716485.1 Candidatus Scybalocola faecipullorum | reverse complement strand
ACGGCATTGCACTTCCAGTTGATCAAGGGAAATGCAATGCCACTCTTTTTTCTAGTTTTGTGAAAATATATCCTTTCGCCGAAATGTATATCACCTGTTCTCCAAGGTCTATCCCCCTGGGTAAATCAATTTCCCTATACCCATTCTATGGAAGCAGAAACACACACCTATTTTCGCTCCAAATCGGCAGAAACCTTTGATTTACTGGGCTTTTCTCGTGAGCAGAGCGACTGTTTCCACATGCACGGTCCCCGGGAACATATCGACGCAGCACGCTTTCTCCACCCGATAGCCCCTTGCCATCAGCGTCTCCAAATCTCTGGCAAGGCTTGTCGGCTTGCAGGAAATATAAATCATCCGATCCACGCCGTAATCAATAATCTTTTCCAGCGCTTTCGGGTGAATACCGTCGCGGGGCGGGTCAAGCACGATAAAATCCGGGCGCTCGCTGATCGTATCCAGCATTTTCAGCACATCGCCGGCGATGAACTCGCAGTTATCCAGATGGTTCAGGCGGGCATTTTCCTTTGCCGCTTCCACAGCCTCTTCGACAATTTCCACACCGATGACTTTCTTGGCCACAGGCGCCAGTATTTGAGCAATCGTGCCGGTGCCGCTGTACAGATCAAACACGGTCTTATTGTCTGTATCGCCGATATATTTGCGGGCAGCGCTGTAAAGGACTTCAGCGCCCAGCGAGTTTGTCTGGAAAAATGAAAACGGCGTGATTTTAAATTTCAGGCCCAGGATTGTTTCGTAAAAATAGTCGCGTCCGTACAAAATTCTTGTCTCGTCGCTCTGGACAACGTCCGCCAGACTGTCATTGATAATGTTCAGGAAGCCGACGATCGTGCCCTCCAGCGGCAGCGACAGCACTTTCTCCACCAGCGGCGCCAAATCATGGGACTCCTGACTGGTTGTCACAAGGTTGACAAGGATTTCGCCGGAAGTCTGGGCTCTGCGGATCAGCAGATGGCGCAGATAGCCGGTATGCTGCATTTTTTTATAATACGGCGCGGGATTTTCATGAAAATATTCAAGCACTGCCGTCAGAATAGTCGTAAAGTCCTTGTGGACGATTTTGCAGTCATCCACGGTCAGGATATCATAAGTGCTTCCTTTTTTATGTAAACCCAATGTCAGCGGCCCGTCTTTATGATCATCACCGAAAGAAAATTCCATTTTGTTGCGGTAGCCATATTGGCACGGACTTGACAAAATGCCTTCAAACATATAGTCCGGATGGCCTGCCTCGTCTGTCTGTCCGCATTTTTGAATGACCGGATCAAGCAAATGTCTGACCTGTGTTTCTTTCATGGACAGCTGGGCATCATAACTCATCGTCTGATACATGCAGCCGCCGCACGCCGGAAAGTTATGACAGACCGGCGGCTGCGTCTCCAACGGAGATTTTTCAAGTACTTCCAGCAGCCGCGCTTCCAGACGCTGCCCTTTCTTTTTATTGATCATCGCTCTGATTTTTTGTCCGGGTATTCCGTTTTTCACAGTAATGACCTGACCGTCAGCCATGACTCTGCCCTTATTGGGGAAATCTATATATTCAATAACGCCTTCAAAAATATCGCCTTTTTTCATATACCGCTCCTTCGTTTTATAAAATATGCACGCAGCGCCCCTCCGGGCGTATCATACAAAAAGCATGCCGGGAATCTGAAATTGTTCCCGGCATGCTTTTCAGTGATTTATGCCTCTGTTGTTTCTTCCTCGGATTTTTCTTCTTCAGCAGTTTCTTCTGCGTCGTCTTCATCGTCGGCTTTTTCTTCTTTGCTTTCTTCAGATGTTTCAAAATCTTCCATATCTTCAAAGTCATCCTCGAAATCATCGTCGAAGTCGTCTTCAAAATCTTCAAAATCATCGTAATCATCTGCAGACAAATATTTGTAAACCGCAAATATGATAGCCCCGACAACAGCAACTGCTGCCAGTACGGCAATGATGATGCCTAAAGTTTTTTTCTTTTCTTCGCAATCTTCTTTCTTCTGGATTGCATCTGTAATTTTGGCTATTTTTAAAATGTCTTCGATTTTATTCATAGTCCTCTTCTCCTTTCCCGACATTTACACTTACTGTTAGTATAGCACGGACGGCAAAAAAATGCCATATAAATATAACGCTTTATGAAAACTTTAATTTTATTTAAGTTTACATAATCAGTTTACACAAGCTGTAATTTTGCAAATGACGCAAACATTTTTTTGACGCCGCATGTTTCAAAACTGACGGTAACTTCATAATCTTTGCCTCCGTCTTTAATGTCAATGACCGTGCCCACACCGAATTTAATATGGCGCACTGTGTCTCCGACAGCATAGGTCAGCGGCTGTTTTGCAGGCGCTGCCGATGGTTTTGCGCCGGACATTGTCCGTCCGCCGTATGATTTTGGGGCAGGTGACACGGCTCTGCCGCCGTAAGGTGTTTGCTGCCCCGCTGGCTGCCGGTCAAATAAATCGCTGCCGCGAAGCACTCTGCCCTGACCGATCAATGTGTTCAAGTCGGTCTTGCGGCCCTGATGACTGACGGCGCTGCTTCCCGGATTTGCAAACGCATTGCCATTGGCCATATATGGCCGCACACGGCTGGCAAAGTTTGAAAATGCCGGCTCCTGAGGTTTCTCTTTTTCGATCACGCCTTTGACTTCGATCAAATTCCGGGAAATTTCCCTGACGAACCGGGACACTTTATTATACTGCGTCTGCCCCTGAACCATCCGCGTCCGCGCGCACGTCATTTTCAGGCGCTTCATCGCGCGGGTAATGCCCACATAGCAGAGCCGGCGCTCTTCCTCCACGGCGGTGCTGTCATCGCTGACAATGGACATATAACTTGGAAACAGACCGTCTTCCATACCGCTCATGTAGACATACGGAAATTCCAGACCTTTGGCGCTGTGCAGTGTCATGAGCACAACCTTGTCATCGGAATCATCCATATTGTCAATATCTGCCACAAGAGAAACTTCCGCCAAAAATTCTGTCAGCGTTCCTTCTTCATTTTCCGCCTCAAATTCGGCGATTTTATTGAGCAGTTCCTGAATATTTTCGATGCGGCTCTGCGCCTCCGGTGTGTCTTCTTCTTCCAGTTCCTTAATATAGCCGGTATTTTCGATAATTTCATCCATGACGCCCGAAATGCCCAAATACTCCAGCTTGCTTCTGTATACGAGAATAGCATCTGCAAAATCTTTGATTTTATCCGCCGCGCGTCCAAGTCCCGCAATATCTTTTGCTTCTTTGCACGCGTCAAAAAAGCTGAGATCGTTGCCGATGGCGTAATCGGTCACTTTATTGATCGACGTAATACCGATGCCCCGCTTCGGCACATTGATAATCCGGCGCACTGCAAGATCATCGTCATCATTGTCCACCGTTTTCAAATAGGCCAGCATGTCTTTGATTTCCCGTCTCTGATAGAAGTTCTGTCCGCCAATGATCCGGTACGGCACGCCTTTAATGACAAAACGCTCCTCAAGAACACGGGACTGGGCATTTGTCCGGTAAAGGACGGCAAAATCTTTAAAATCCGCTGTCTTATTGTCCGTCATGGCCTTAATTTCCATGACAATACCCTCGGCTTCTTCCAATTCCGAATTGTACTGCTGAAAACCAATCTTCTCGCCGGTCTCGTTGGATGTCCACAATTTCTTTGATTTTCTGCCTTCATTGTGATGAATCACGTCATTGGCCGCATTCAAAATATTTTTCGTAGAGCGGTAATTTTGTTCCAGCTTAATTACTTTTGCATCCGGATATTCTTTCTCAAAATTCAAAATATTATAAATATTGGCGCCTCTGAATTTATAAATCGACTGATCATCGTCGCCGACCACGCACAGGTTTCTGTATTTGGACGCCAGCAGACTGACAAACTTAAACTGTACGGTATTTGTATCCTGATACTCATCGACCATAATATACTTAAACCGTTCCTGATAGTATTCAAGTACATCCGGATTCAGGCGGAACAGTTCCACCGTCTTATAGAGCAGATCGTCAAAATCAAGGGCGTTATTTTTTTTCAATATTTTCTGATATTCCTCATATACTTGAGCAATTCTTGATTTTGCATAATCGCCCGGGTGTTTTGCCGCAAATTCCTTCGGGCTGATCATCTCATCTTTTGCCGAAGAAATGGCTGACATCAGCGCCCGCTCTTTGTAAATCTTCGTATCAATATTTAATTTTTTGCACACATCTCTAATGACAATCTTCTGGTCATCTGTGTCGTAAATTGAAAAATTTCTGTCATAGCCGAGGCGGTCAATAAACCGGCGCAGAATGCGCACGCATGATGAGTGAAATGTGCTCACCCATATATCTTCCGAGCCGCAGGCCACGATTTTATCGACACGTTCCCGCATCTCGCCCGCCGCTTTATTTGTAAATGTAATAGCCATAATATTCCATGGATTAATGCCGGCTTCTTCAATCATATATGCCGCTCTGTGGGTCAGCACACGCGTCTTGCCCGAACCTGCGCCGGCAAGAATCAAAAGCGGCCCATCCACATGATACACAGCCTCCTGCTGAACAGGATTTAAAGAATCATAAATACTCATCTTATTCCCCTATCTGTAAAATCATTGTATGCCCCTGCGCCAGCAGGGCGAAGCGGCCCTGCCGCTTCGGATTGCACAACGTGCAATCATTATACCACGTGCGCTGGGAAGGAAGCGGCGCGTCAGCGGCATTTACTTCCCAAGCCGTGGATTTCTGGGTATAATCCCTGCGCCAGCAGGGCGAAGCGGTCTGACACCGCTTCGGATTGCACAACGTGCAATCATTATACCCCATTTCCGCCCCGATGTCACCTATTATCGAACATTTGTTTTAAACGATGACGTTGACAGCCTGACTTCCACCGGCTCACGGATAGATATACTATCCTCTTGCACATTACAATCAAAGGCAAGTACATGAACGCCTGCTGCCTGCGCTTCCCGCAGCGCCTGTCCGAATTCCGGATGTGTCCCGTCATTGGGCTCAAACCAACGGACGCCTTTCATCTGAATGACAAAAACCATGTATGCTTCGCACCCGTTAGCCGCCGCTTCCATCAGGCCGTGAAGATGCTTGATGCCGCGTTGCGTCGGCGCATCCGGAAATCGGGCAATACCGTCTTCTTCCAAAGTGACGCCTTTGACTTCAATCCATATATCCTTGCCATTCAAGTTTACATAAATATCAAATCTGGAATCACCGTAAGTTTTTTCTCGAATAATTTCCATATTTTCAGCTGCCTGCTGCCCGAATATACCGCCTGCGCGCAAATACTCTGTCACAACCCCATTGGGTATCTGCGAATCCATATTGATGAGACGGCTCCCCTTTTTCACAGCGATCAGCGAATACTTTGTTTTGCGCGTCGGGTTATTATGCTTCTCCAGAAAAATATCAGTGCCGGGAATAAGCAATTCCCGGCACCTACCTGTATTTTTCACATGAACCTTCTCAATATTTCCGTCCACCTGCGCCAATGCGATAAACCGGTTCGGACGTTCAATAAATTTTCCGTGAACAATATTTGAATACTGCATCGCATTAACCGACAGAGCCTACGACAATATTATCCCATATATCCGAATAAGTAATGTCATACTCCGCTTTCATTTCCTGATATCTTTCTTCGTAGCCTTCGCTGATCTTTACTTCCAGATCCGCATCAGAAAGCGATTCATTTTCCGGATCCTGAAGCAGTTCCTCTCTGACTTCATCATTGATTGCCGTAATTACCTGTGTGGAAATTTCCCGTTTTAAGAAAACGCTCTCGACCGCTGATTCTGTCAGTCCGAACTCAGCACATATATCTTCGCCAAGACCGTCAATCAATTCTTGGGCGTCGGTACGGCATGCTTCCTGAATATCGCTGTTGGCTTCAATACCGTAATCTGCCGCCTTGTCACATAAAATTTCAGTTCTCACAATATCATCGTCGAGCTGGGCTTTTGCCGCCTCTGCTACAGTTTCTCCGTCTTCTGTCGTTTCATTCCATGGTTCTTCACCATACGCCTGAATATAATAATTTCTTAAAGAATACAGTCTGTAATTGACTTCATCCATACCCACTGTCCGGTCGCCGACCGTCACAACAACTTCCTGATTTTCAGTGCCCTGTGTCTGGGATTCACTTTCTGATGACTCGCTGTCTGACGCTGCCTGAGTATCACTGTCGGAATCCGATGCTGCCGAGGAACTCGGATCCTCTGTACTCAAAACCGTTTCACCCTGCTGTGACGGCTGACTGTTTTGTCCCATCATATACCCTATAAATATGCCTGCTGCCAATGCAATAATCACAAAAGTAATGCATATGACCGCAGCCTTTGGATTGCTCTTTTTCATCTGATAACTCCTTCCTGATGCATCATAATATTGCTTCGGATTGTATGATACCGGATTATTATATCATACCATTACAGAAATGTTAACTGTTTTTTACAGATTTATTCATACTGGCCACGGCCGCCCTGAATTCCTCCCATGACCTTTTTCCCCTCTGTATCATATGATAATATATATCATTTTCAGGAGGTTGCCCAATGAATAAAGTTCTGGAGATTTCGGACCTTGATTTTTCCTATCACACACTTTCCGGTGAAACAAAGGCTGTCTCGAAAATCTCCTTTGATGTTTATGAAAATGAGTTTCTCGGCATTATCGGCCCCAGCGGCAGCGGAAAGTCGACGATTTTGTCTCTGATTTTCGGGCTGCTCACCCCTACGGCCGGTCAGATCCGTATGCATACAAAAAGCGGCGCTGATGAAACCGCCATCGGTTACATGCTTCAAAAAGATCACCTGTTTGAATGGCGGACCATTTACAAAAATATGACCCTCGGTCTGGAAATCAAACACCAGCTGACCGACGGCAAAAAACAGCTCATTGAAAAGATGCTTCACGATTACGGCTTGGATGCGTTCAGAAATGCCAAACCATCCCAGCTTTCCGGCGGTATGCGCCAGCGGGCCGCCCTCATACGCACCCTTGCCCTTGAACCTAAAATGCTGCTTCTTGATGAACCTTTTTCCGCATTGGACGCGCAGACAAGACTCTCTGTCTCCGACGACATTTATAGCATTCTGCGCAAAGAGAAAAAAAGCGCCGTGCTTGTCACCCACGATATTTCCGAAGCGATCAGCTTTTGCGACCGGGTACTGGTCCTGACGACCCGCCCCGGAACGGTCAAAAAAATACTGCCGATCCGTCTGTCCGTTGATTCAAAGACACCGCTGAAAGCGCGCAGCGCGCCGGAATTTCGCCAATATTTTAATGAATTGTGGGGTGAACTTCATGGGTAAAGCCATCACTCCAATGACACAGGCTAATTTTATCCGCCGCTTCCGGCGAAGAAAGCATTTTGTGACGCTGTGGCGCGTTCTTATTTTTATCATGATTTTTGCACTGTGGGAAATTGCCGCCAGAACCGGCCTGATCGATCCGTTTATTTTCAGCAGTCCGACCCGCATCGTCAAAGCCTTTATTTCATTAATGCCCGGCGGCGCTGTTTTCATGCATATGGGCATCACATTGCTGGAGACATTCATCAGTTTTGTGCTCGTTTTTGTACTCGGCATCGCCGTCGCAGTCATCTTATGGTGGAACCGGCAGATTTCCGACATTTTAGAGCCCTATCTTGTGTCCTTGAACAGCCTGCCAAAAACCGCGCTGGCGCCGATTCTTATCGTATGGCTCGGCAATAACATGAAAACCATTGTAGTGTGCGCCATATTGCTGGCTGTCTTCGGCACGATCATCAACTTATATGCCGGCTTTGCTACCACAGATCCGGATAAAATTTTGCTCATCCGAACGTTGGGCGGCAAAAAAAGAGACATTCTCACAAAAGTTGTCATCCCTGAAAATTTTCCGACGCTCATCGGCAGTATGAAAGTCAACATCGGCCTCTGCCTCGTCGGCGTCATTATCGGGGAATTTCTCGCCGCCAATGCCGGTCTCGGTTACTTGATCATTTACGGCAGCCAAGTATTTAAACTGGATTGGGTCATGATGTCCATCATTATTCTCTGCATCGTCGCAGCGCTGCTTTATAAAATCGTTGACCTTGCGGAAAAAGCCTATCTGAAAACACTGTAAAATTTTGCCGTCATTGAAATAAAGCCGCCAAAAGCGTATAATATCCTTATATCTTAAAGATGTTGGAGGAACAGCAATGAAAAAGTATATCAAAATCCCCTTTGTCCTCATACTCTGTCTGATGCTCTGTCTGCTGGCTGCCTGCGGCCAAAATCAAAGCGCTGCCGATGAAAGCGGCAATACAGAAACCGTCAATGCAACTGATGCCGAAAGTGACGGCAGTATCAGTATTCTCGGCGCTTGGGATGACGATGCAAACCAAATGAGTATTGTCTTTAATGATGACGGCACATGTATACAGACAACACCCACTACCCGCGTTGAAGCCGTCTACACATGGGATGGCGAAACGCTTTCCATGGAAGATCCGGAAAGCGGGCTCGTCAGCGAAGGCATGTTAAACAGCGAGGGAAATCTTATTTTTGCCGGACAGTCGCCCGGATTTTCCCCAGTTGACGAACCTTCCTATCTTCCCGAAGAATAACGATCGGATAGGGAAAGATTCCTTCCCCCATCCGATCACAGCGATACCTCGGGCGTATCGCACAAAGGAATGGCGCTTTGAAAGCAGAATCTTTCAAAACGCCATTTTTTATGGATTAAATGCCCCACTTCTGGCTCTGCATCTGAAGCTTAACCATATGCGGATAAATTTTTCCGGTGTGCATGAGCGTTTCCGGCGTTCCCTGCTCCGCCACTTTGCCGCCGGAGAGGACGACAACTTTATCTGCGCCGCTGACTGTACGCATGCGGTGGGCAATGACAAGCACTGTCTTGTCTTTGATCAGTCGTGACAATGCTGCCTGTATGTGTGTTTCGTTTTCCACGTCAAGACTGGCTGTAGCCTCATCAAGCAAGATGATCGGCGCGTCTTTCAAAAAAGCTCTGGCAATGGAAATGCGCTGTCTTTCGCCGCCGGACAGTTCGCATCCATTTTCTCCGATCATACTGTTGTAGCCGTCGGGAAGCTTTGAGGCAAATTCCTCGCAGTTGGCCAGCCGGGCCGCCGCGATGACTTCCTCATCAGTGGCATCTTTTCTGCCGATCCGGATATTTTCCATAATCGTATTGTTAAACAGTGTCACATCCTGAAATACGATTGAATAAAGCGACATCAGCGTTTCCGGATCTATTTTGGAAATATCCATGCCTCCGACAGTAATTTTTCCTTTCTGGATGTCCCAAAATCTTGCCGCCAGACGGGACACGGTTGTTTTTCCGCCGCCGGACGGGCCCACAAGGGCTGTCACTTCCCCTTGTTTTGCCGTAAAAGACACATCTTTTAACACAGTCTCGCCGCTGTTGTAGGCAAAGCCCACATGATCAAACACGATATCACAGCCTTTGTTGGTCAGTGTACTACTGCCTGTTTGAATCGGATGATCAAGAATCTCATTCATACGGTTAATATTGGTTTTTGTGGAAATGACTGCCGCCAAGTTTTGCAGGGCGCCTTCCAGCGGCGCATACAGCCGGGAAGCCACAAGCAAAAACATGAAAAACATGGGAATCTCTATCTCGCCGCCAATCAGCAGCACTGAGCCGGTCAGCGCCACTGTGGCGATGCCGAATTTTAAAATCAGCGTCGACGATACGACAAACAGCGCTGTGCCCAATTCCGAAATAATGTGCCGTTTTTCCACATGATCGATTTTTTTATCCAGTCCAGCCAAATAACTGTCCTCGGCGTTGTTGGCCTTTAATTCCTGAAGATTTTCGATACACTCCTGAACGCCGTCCTCCAATGCCACGTTGGCGGCAACAGATTTCCGGTTAAAATATTCCTGTATGCGCGCGGACAATAACGTAATCGCAAATGCGATGGGCAGCACCCACACAGCGGCAAGCGCCATGCGCCAGTCATACGCAAACAGACAAATGGCGATCAGCGTCGTGGAAATGACCGAACCTGCCAGCGCCGGAACATAATGGGAAAAGGCCGTTTCCAGCGTCGCGCAATCGCCCATGATCGCATTGGTCAGATCGGCCAGATCCTTTTTCCCGAAAAAGGACAGCGGTATTTTGCGCAGGCTTTCTGCCAGAGAAATACGCCGCACGCCGCTTTCCACATAAGTGGCCAGATAGGTGGCATTATATTGAAACCATGTCACAATAAAAATAAGCGCAAGGCAAACGATGACGCCAACAATATAAAAAGCGATGCGGCTGCCATTGACGCCGCCGTTCATCATATCAATGACAAAGAAATATAAAAGTCCCACAGGAAACATCAGTGATAAATCCTGAGCCACACAAGCGATGCAGCCTTTGATCAGGTCAATGGCGCCCTGTCTTGAAAGTGCAAAGCGTCTTTGCAATATATGAATCATAGGTTTGCCTCCTTTGCGATTTTCCAAGCCGCAGCTTTGGAATATTCATTCCACATATGGGTGAAAATGCCATTTTGCGCCATCAGCCCGCTGTAAGTGCCGCTCTCCGCGATTTTTCCGTCCTGAAGCACATAAATACAGTCGGCATCTGTAATAGACGAGAGCCTGTGGGCAATCATCAGCACGGTTTTCTTGGCCCGTTTTCCCGATGATGTCTCGCCTTTGGCAAGCGCTGACAGCGCCTTTTGAATCATCACTTCATTGTCCGGGTCAGCAAATGCGGAAGCCTCATCAAGGATCAGAATGGGCGCATCCTTTAAAACTGCCCGGGCAATGCCGATCCGCTGCTGCTCGCCGCCGGACAAATACACGCCGTTTGTGCCGACCACAGTATCAATGCCATCCGGCAGTTTATCAATAATGTCCATGCACTGCGCCGTTTTCAGCGCCTGAAGTACTTCCTCCCGTGAAGCTTCAGGCTTTGCCATGCGCACATTATCTAAAACGGACGCTTTCATCAGCCGGTTGTTCTGGAAAACGAAAGACACATGATCCATCAGCACTTCCTTCGGAATGTCGCGGATATCTGTATTGCCGATCATGACCCGTCCGTGCCGGGGATCGAAAAACCTGGCCACGAGGCTGGCAAGGGTCGTCTTTCCGCCGCCGGATGCGCCGACTAAAGCAACGGTCTGTCCGTCCTCAATGTGCATGGAAATATCATCCAACGCATTTTTCCTGCTGCCGGTCTTATTGCTGTCCCCATAGCTGTAGCTGACATGTTCCAGCGTAATGGAATGTTCTGCCGGCTCACCGACATTTTTCCCCTCCGGCAGCGGCTGCTCGCCCAGTACTTCATCAATTCTGCTGATGGCGTCACTGACGATCATCGCATCTTCGCTCATAAACATAATTTTTGTCAGTGTCGTGCCGATGACCGGCGTAATGATAATATAAAAAATCAAATTCAGCAGCAGCCCGTTTGTCACCCCGCCTCTTGTCAGAAGAATGCCGCCGGCGATCAAAAAAGCAAAAACGCCGTTGATGGCTGTCGTATAAAACATCATCGGCAGCCTTAACGCCTTTGTGTAGGCTATGACCCACTTTTCATAATTGTCAATGGACGCTTTAAACCGCTTAAATGAAAAAATCGTCTGCCCGAATGTTTTAACCACAGGAACGCCGCGGACATATTCAACCGCCTCATTGGACATATCCGAAAGCGCATTTTGATACTCTTCCATTTTCTCTTCCATATTTTTTCCGGTCATTTTCATCATGATCAGAAAACCGAGCACCACCGGCACAAGGCTTAAAAGTCCCAGCCGCCAGTCAAAGATCAGCAGCATAAACAGCAGACCGATGGGCGTTGCGATCGCGCCCGCTTTATCCGGAAGTCTGTGGGCAAGATAATTTTCTGTAGCGCTGCTGGAAGTGTTGACAACTCTGCGCAGCTTTCCGCTGCCGTATCTTTCCGTTACGCCCAGCGGCAGCGACACAATATGGCGCATTAATTCTTTCCGGATATTGGCGGCCACCCTGAACGCACTGATATGGGAACACATCAGCGCGCCGATATACACAATCACAGACAGCACGGCAAATAATACAGCGCACCATCCGTAACGGGTAATATTGACCGCCTTTGAAAACTCCGGGGAAACTTCCAGTACATCATGGATAATGCGCCATATATACCAAAACGGCACAAGCCCCAGCAGCGCGCTCGCCGCCGACAGCACCCACGACAGATAGGTCAGTATTTTGTACTTTCCGGCATAACCCATCAGCCTCGGCAAGTTAGACTTTTTTTTCATTTGGAAAACCTCCTTGAAAATATTTTTGACACAGTGTTAAATCCGTCTGCATTTTATGCATACGTTAGGTTAGTTCTCCCTAACTTATGGGTAAAAATTAGAGGGCTTACTGCCCCATAATTTTCATCCAGCCGGCGGTATAAAAGGCCCTCATCTCCTGAAGATAATGTTTGGCCTCCTCAAGCGGCATTTCATGGATGATCAGTTCAAAAAATGTGTTAAACATCCCAGTGATCAGTATATGCTCCAGCCGCTCGTCAATCGGCGGCGACGGCCGTCCCAGCGCTTTTAGCACTTCCAAGTAATCATGGGTGCCCTTTGTTTCAATCTCCGCCATTTCGTCAATGAGATTTGCAAACCGTGTGCCTTCTGAGCAGCAAAGAATCAGCTTGAATTCATTCAAATGCTCATAGGCATACAAAAGCATGTCGTACATGCACGCGCCGGAAATACTGCCAAGATTCTCCGGCTGCTGTTGGGGCGGCAGCTGGGCAAATTGTTTTTGTGCTTCGCAAAAGCAATTTAAAAAATACGCATACTGGGTGCCCACCAGCGCCTCGAATAAGTCTTCCTTGCTTTTAAAATAGCCGTAAAAAGCCCCTGTCGTCACGCCTGCCGCTTTTACAATGCTGCGCAGGGATGCCGCCCTGAAGCCTTTTTCAAGGAATTCCTTCATGGCTGCCGAAAGAATTAAATTTAATGTTGTCTGTTCTGTTTCGCTCATCAATCTGCCTCTTTGATATAACACTGTTATATATCACTGTTATATTGTAAAACGTCCCCATGAAATTGTCAATGATATTTTTTCCCGGCAAAGCGGATGACTTTTTCCGCCAATATTTCCATCGGGTCAATATACCAATCTGAAAGCTTTTCA
Organism: Candidatus Scybalocola faecipullorum; assembly: GCA_018716485.1. GTDB lineage: Bacteria > Bacillota > Clostridia > Lachnospirales > Lachnospiraceae > Scybalocola_A > Scybalocola_A faecipullorum. Next base: position 20,243 of record DVJY01000058.1, on the reverse strand, counting down.
TCAACTTTAATGACTGAAAGTTCTGTACATCCTAAAATCACGCTGCCGCAGCCTGCCGCCTTATAAGCTTCCTCAATATCCTGCCAGCGCTGTGCGTCATACGGCAGTCCCTTTTTGATGCGCTCATAAATCTGATACATAACCAATTTTTGAATATCTTCCGGCGGCGCAAAAGCTTCCATACCGGCAGCTTCAAGTGTTTTCTGGTACAGTCCTGTTTTTACCGTGCCGTCTGTGGCCATAATGCCGATTTTTCCGAAATTTGTGCGGTGTGCAGCCGCCCGGGCAGTCTCACGCACCATATTCAGCAGAGGAATACTCAGTTCTTTCTGCAGACGGTCCGCGAAAAAATGGGCTGTATTGCAGATCATACAAATGGCCTGACATCCGCTCTTTTCAAGGAACTTTGCGTCTTCTTCCAGCCTGTGATAAGCGGCGTCGTGATCGCCGCTTAAAATCGCCTTCGTGCGGTCAGGCACCATCACATCGCTGAGAATGATCAAATTCACATGATCCTGATCCCGCTGCGCCTGTGTATGCTCTGTGATCATTTTATAAAACAGCTGGGACGACAGCGGCCCCATGCCTCCGATAATTCCGATTGGATTTTCCAAAATTGCCTCCATTCCGCTTCCAGCAAACCGTGAAAGCCTAACTCCTGATCTTTTGGTCCCAGCATTCATTATATTGAAAAAGGCAAACTTGTGCAACCCTCGTTTTCTCTGTCCACCAATGCCGTAATGTCATCAAGCGCCGGCACGCAGGCATACAGCATTAATTTTAAAATATCATCGGGTCCGGTCAGATCAGGCACCATCACAGCTTTGCAGCCCGCCTGATAGGCCGACAAAATGCCGTTGGGCGAATCTTCCACTGCAATACAGTATTTTGGCGGCAGATTTAACTTTTCACAGGCATACCGGTAAATATCCGGCATCGGCTTGCCGTTTTCAATCATATCCACACAAATAATCTCATCAAACTGATCTAAAATACCGATCATTTCAAGATATTTTTTTGCCCGCCGCCAGTCTGAAGCAGTCGCCACGGCAGTGCGGATATTCCTTTCGTGAAGCGCAGCCAGCAGTGTGTCCACGCCCGGTTTTTTCATAATTCCGTCAGCCAGAAGCTGCGGCTCCATCAATGCTTTTCTCCGGTCTCTGACTGTATTCATATCAAACTGCTCTCCGAAAATCATGGTCATAAACATTTGTGCATACTTCCCGGAAAAGCTGCGCAAAAACAGGCCGTGTTCCGTTTCAAAAAGGAAGCCGCTGTATCTTGCGGCTTCTTTCCAATATTTTGTATAATATTTTTCAGTGTCGATCAGCACACCGTCCATATCAAAAATGACTGCCTTGATCATTTTGTCTCACCGTCAGCGCCGATAAATCCTTTAATCAGTTCAAATGTATTGTACAGCCCTTCTTCGTGGGTGCGCTCCATGCCGTGAGAAGCATGAACCCCCTGTCCGATCAGCGCGCCGCATATGTTGCTGCCGCCTTTAAGCGCCGCCGACACATCAGAGCCGTAATGAGGAAAGACATCAACCGCATATGCCAGCTTTTTCTTTTCGGCAATTTGAATCAGTGTATTAGTCATCTCATAGTCATAAGGGCCGGAACTGTCCATGGCGCAGATGGATACTTTATATTCGCTGCCTGTCAGATCATCGCCCACAGCGCCCATATCCACAGCAAGCAGCCGTGTAATGTCTGACGGAATACAGCTGGCGCCATGTCCGATTTCCTCATAATTTGTAATTAAAATTTTCAGAGTCTGCTCAGGGACAATTTTTTTATCTTTTAAATATTTTAAAACGCCAAACAATACGGCAGCCGATGCCTTATCGTCCAAATGTCTCGATTTGATAAATCCGCTTTCCGTATGGACAAATCTGGGTGCAAAGCTGATGTAATCGCCGGCGCCGATACCCAGCGCGGCCACATCTTCAGCTGAACCGACCTTCTCATCAATGCGCACGGCCATATTGGCGGCTTTGCGTTCCATAGTGCGGGCATCGTCGTACACATGCACCGAAGGCTCTGTCGTCAGCACAGTTCCCGTATATGTTCTGCCGTTTCTGCGGGCGTGGATGGTGCAGTATTCTCCTTCAATGGTCTGCATCATATAGCCGCCCACCGGCATTATTTTTAACTGACCGTCAGCAGTGACTGAGCGCACCATTGCTCCCAATGTATCCACATGGGCGCACATGCCGGTCACTTCCTCCGATTTCCCGTGAACCGTCACAATCAGCCCGCCCTTATTTAAATAGGATGTCTCATAGCCCATGGACTTGGCTTCATTTTCCAAAAATGTCAGTACCTGCCCGCAATAGCCTGACGGACTTGGAATATTTACCAGTTTCTCGATCATCTCCACAATATATTTGATATACTTTTTGCCTTTCATCTGTTATGCCTCCTGTAATGTTCAATCCTATGCCTTACAGTATAACAGACTCCCCGCCTGCGGGCAATGCGATTTTCCCCCACATTATTCACGCATGATGCAGACACGCATCACATTGATTTCTCTCGGAGAATGGGCAATATAACGCACGGTGCTTTCATCTGTCTGTTCCACGCCCGGAAGCGCCAGCGCTGCACGCACTGTCTGATGATGTTTCAGATTAATCTCTAAAACAAGCGGATCCGGTACAGTTCTTACAGGAATATTCAATGTCAGCGCCGCCGCCGTATATTCTTTAATCATACGGCATGCATCTGCCGGATGCATATTAATTGTAGAATCGCCCATGCCTTCTTTTACTGCCGCCGCCACGATTCCCGGAACTTCTTCTTTTGCAAGACTGCACATCATCGCATCACCGCTGATAAATACCGACGGTACCCCCATCTGAGCGGCATACAAAGAATTCAGCGTAAATTCAGACGCAGTCTTTCCATTAATTTTCATCCAATTTATCACATTTTTATTGATTGTATGTGCCAAAGGACTGCCGCTGCTGCCGGCCGGAGAATGATAACCGATATAGAGGGCACCGGCATAACTTTCATCGATGCCTGCCATCATTTCTCCCGGATCGTTGGCCCAGCCGCGCATCAGCTTTACACCTCTTGGCAGCATATCATGTAAAATGTTCCGCGCACTGTCGTGGCCGTCCCTGACGACGACTTCATGTCCCGCTTCGAGAATGGCCTCACAGGCCGCCGCTGTTTCACGGCTCATCTGTATCTGCGCCTGGGCATATCCGTCACAGCCTTTTTCTGTCTCACACCACGCTGTCACATCACAAATGCCTTCCAGATCCGCGCTGATAAAATATTTCTTTTTTCCCATACTGCTCACCTCAATCACTCTCATATTTTTGTATAAAATCCAGCAGCCCCATCACATACTTGCCTCGGATTCCCGTCATTGTCTCCCCATGATAAAGAGAACTTAAAATCGCTTCTTCCACAGCTTCCGCTGCGGCTTCAAAAACTGCATCTATATGTTCATCATAAAACATTTTCATCGGCAAAATATCTTTACCGCTGTAATGAGGCACCTGATTGGCCGTTGTAAATGCCAGCGCAATATCGCCGCTGCCATTGCCGCAGCAGGAACCGGTTCTTGCCAGTGCGATCACTGAACGTTTGGCAGTACGCTTAAGCTGCCGCTCACTCATCGGGATATCTGTTCCGAGAATGATAATGATCGATCCCCGATCCAAACTTCCGGCAGACATATATTTGCCTGTATCATAATGGTGGCCGCCGATCACAAGATTGCCTGCCGCACCAAAGTTGGACATGACCAAAGCCCCGATCGTATATGGCTGCCCGTCGATTTTCAGTATCCGCGATGCTGATCCGATGCCGCCTTTTAAGCCGAGACAAATCATTCCCGTGCCGCCGCCCACGGCTCCCTCCGCAAAGTTTTCTGACGCTACAGCACGCCAGTGCTGTCATCGATTTACTCATAGAAGCAATGCCGAAAATCGTATTTGTATCTGCTTTCTTATGATGCTCAATACTCCTGTAACCAAAGCCTCTGTCAAAAAGAACACCTTCCGGCCCCCGGATACAGACAGCCATCCCCGGATAATTCCGTTTGCATAAAAGCGCTTCCAAATATTCACCAAATGACTGTTTATCCCGCTTCATCTGTTCGTTCCCTCCAAATCAAAATAAAAAATAAGAAGGCAGCGCAGTCTTAACTTTATAAGACTACACTGCCTTCGCTACATGTATTCTACTATACCATCATTTTTCAAATTGTCAACACAAAATTAATTTTTTATATTTAATGTGCGTTAATATTTATTTAAATTAAATACAGTGTCATTATTGCAAGTTTTTTTGGCTCATCCTGCAAATTTATGGTTTTTGTCATAGACAATATTTATTTTTTTAATGCCGTCCATAGCCTCGTCTTCCACCGGCTGCCGGAACATCAGCGACTTTCTTCCCGTCCTCGGATGGACGAATGTCTGCGCCTGTGTATCGTCAATATTGCTGATAGCAAATTCTATCCAGTCAATCAGCCCGGCCGGCATTACTGTGCCGATATGAGAAGATACAATGCCGGAAATCGGATATTTTTTCAGTTTGATCAAATCCGCGGCGTAATCATATAACGGCGCGCTGTGCTCAAACTGGATCCAGAGATTTGGGCTGATATCGTCGCCGGAAAACAAAATTTCTGTCAGGCTGTCCAAAAACACAGTGCTTCCCACCGTATGTCCCGGCAAAAATATGGCTGTCACTGTTCTGCCGCCAAGATCAAACACCTGCTGATCTTTCAGCATTTCAAAATGACGGTTATTCTGCTGCAGATACCATTCCACATCCAGCGTCTTTGGGATCACCTCAGATTTTCCGCTGCCGCACAGCTTCAAAAACGTCCCTGTCGTCACCGGTTTCACCTCCGTCAAGTACCAAAAATACACCGGAAGTTCGGTCCTGTTGATATAGACACAGTCAAACTGGTAATTTCCGCCCGCATGATCAAAATGGCCGTGGCTGTTGACGACTGTCAGCGGAAGATCAGTCAGTGATGCTGTGATTTCCCTTAAATTTCCATAGCCGTAGCCCGTATCGATCAGCAGCGCCCGCTCTTTTCCGACAATCAGTGTAGAATAGACATTGGCCGGTTCATAAATATGCCAAACCCCCGGCGCGATCTGACACGGTATATAATAATTGCTCATCTTTTCCTCTTTCCTGACGCACTTGCTGCGTCAATAATGGTAGATTTGGAAGGTTGCTTCCAAACTTCAAACCCTCCCACACTTTCTTTACAGTATAACAAATCCGCCGTTTTCAGGCAATACTGTGCCCACTTATTTGACTTATCTGTCATTTTCTATTAAACTATACACAACAAACAAATCAGGAGGATAGAATCATGGAAGAAAAAGAAGTTTTAAACACTGAAACTGCTGAATCTATGGATGATTACAAAGAATCAATCGATGCATCTTTTAAAAAGATTAAAGAAGGCGATGTGTTCACATGTCAGGTTGTCGGTGTATCCGAAACCGAAGTCACTGTAGACTTAAATTCTTACTGCGAAGGCATAATTAAAAAAGAGGAGTTCTCCGGCGATCCTTCATTTTCACTGAAATCTGTTAATGTGGGTGACACGGTCACAGCAGTCGTTATTTCCGAAGACGACGGCAGCGGCAATGTCCTGCTGTCCAAAAAGCAGGCGGATGCCGATCAGACATGGGCTGATTTTGCCCGGATGATGGAAGACGGTACGGTGCTTACACTGAAAGTGGGCGGCGTTGTCAATGCCGGTGTTATCGTCTATGTCGACGGCGTCAGAGGATTCATCCCGGCATCTCAGCTTTCACTCACCTATGTGGAAGATTTAAATGAATGGCTGAACAAAACAGTGGAGGCTAAAATCATCACTGCCGACCGTGACAAAAACCGTCTCGTTCTTTCCGCAAAAGCAGTGGCTCAGGAAAAGGCTGCCGAGGAAAAAGCAAACAAAATCAATCAGATCAAAATCGGCGATGTTTTTGAAGGCACAGTCGACAAAATTACATCTTACGGCGCATTTATCAAATTGTCCGATGATGTTTCCGGTCTGCTCCACATTTCACAGATTTCTCAAAAGAGAATCAAATCTGTGCATGAAGTATTAAAAGAAGGCGATACAGTCAAAGTAAAAGTCATCGCCAACAAAGACGGCAAGTTAAGTTTAAGCGCTAAAGCGCTTCAGGAAAATACTGAAGTTTCCCCAATGCCTGAAGATACGCCGAAATATAAAAGTGACGGCGAGGCAACAACAACCCTTGGAAGCCTGCTTGCCAACATCAAATTATAATGAATCTGAAGGAGACTGCTTTGAAAGACGTAGAAAAACTTTTTGACTTTATCAGACAGAGCGTTTCCCCGGTTCACGGTGTCAGCCATGCCGTTTCACAGCTTGAGGCGGCCGGCTTTTTGCCGTTGGATTTTAAATCCCCGTGGACGCTTGAAGCCGGCGGCGCTTACTACTGCCGCCCATTTGACAGTGAATTATTTGCTTTCCGGCTTGGGAATCGTCTTAACCTTGGCAAAGGCGCACATATTGCCGGCGCGCACATTGACTGGCCATGCCTGCGCATCAAGCCTGCGGCACAGCTGACACGCAGCGGTTATCTTCAGGCCAATGTGGAAGTATATGGCGGGCCGATTTTATCCACGTTTTTTGACCGCCCCCTGTCCATCGCCGGAAAGATTGCCGTAAAAAGCGAAGATCTTTTTTCCCCCCGCGTCATGGAAATCAATATTCCAAAACCGGCGGCCATCATTCCCAATCTGGCCATCCATATGAGCCGCTCACTGCCGGAAAACGGCGCCAAAATCGACCGTCAGATGCATCTGCTGCCGCTACTTGGCACCATATCCGATACGCTCAATAAAGACGGCATACTTCTTGATTTTATTGCCGGGTATGCCGGTGTTGACGCTGAAGATATTTTGGACTACGAGCTTTGTCTTTATAATCCGGAAGCGCCTCAATGCATCGGCATCCATGATGAGTTCATCAGCGCGCCCCGCCTTGACGATCTGACATCTGCCTGCGCAGCCATTCACGGTCTCATAGACAGCGCGCCGGACGAACGTATCGCCATGGCTGTTCTGTTTGACAATGAAGAAATCGGCAGTCAGACGAAACAGGGCGCTGATGCCACTATGCTGGACCGTATTCTTGAAAAAATATGGGCTTCCTTTTCAAAATCCCGGGCCCAGTATATTTCAGATATTCACGGCAGCATGATCTTGTCCGCGGACGTTGGCCACGGTTTCCATCCCAACTATCCCGGCGTTTACGATATTTCAACCATGCCGGTGCTTGGCCGCGGCTTTGTTATCAAAACCGACAGCAACCAAAAGTATTCATGGGATGCCGGCGCCTGCAGCGCCATCAAACAGCTGTGCGCCGCCTTTGATATTCCGTATCAGTGCTGTGTAAAACGTTCGGATCAGGCCGGCGGAGGCACCATCGGATCACTGATTTCCTCACAGCTTCCGGTACCAACAGTAGATCTTGGCGTCCCCCTGCTGGCCATGCATTCTGCGCGCGAACTGATGGGCGCCAGCGATCAGGAAGCGCTGACCCGTGTCATGGAGCGTTTTTTCAGTTTATAAAAATCAGGAGAGTACATGCTTCTTCAAGCATATATTCTCCTGTTTCGATATTGCCCGAGGCAATACATACTACAATTCCAGACTATGATCATTTAGCAGAAAATCATAGACACTCATTGTTGTAATTCCATTTTCATCCCTCGTTACATTCACTACATCTTTTACTACAATAATTTTTTTAAAAGAATCCCTGATTTGAAGCAAAGACATTTTTTCCTGTTTCTTCTTTTCTTCATCGGGCATAGCAAAAGCAGATTGAATATAATACCTCCGGCTGCCCTGATTGGCAATGAAATCAATTTCCAACTGCTTTCGTTCTGATTTCCCATTTACATCTTTCCCGCGTTTTTCCACAAGACCTACATCCACCGTATAGCCCCTGCTCCGAAGCTCATTGTAAACAATATTCTCCATGAGATGTGTCTCCTCCACCTGCCGAAACCCCAGTCTGGCGTTTCTAAGTCCTACATCTTCAAAATAATATTTAACAGGAGTTCCGATATACTTTCTGCCTTTGACATTATATCGGTTTGCCTTGTGGATAATAAAGGCATCTTCCAGATATTCAATATACTGACGTATTGTATTCCCGCTGATATTTGAGTGGAGCACACTTCTGAACGTAGATTCTATCTTAGGAACGTTTGTCAGCGACCCGATTGCCGAGGCCAGAATGTTGATCAAATCTTCTAATTCCTGAGCCTTTTCAATGTGATATCTCTCAATAATATCTTTCAGATAAGTTTCTTCAAACAATCTTGTCAAATAAGAAATCTTCTGTTCCTCTGTCTTCATAGTCGCTGTCAGAGGAAGCCCGCCATACAGCATATAATCTGCCCAGCCCCGATACATATCTCCCTCATATACTTGCATAAATTCTTTGAATGTCAGTGGAAATATGTGGATTTCATCTCCTCTCCCACGAAATTCCGTTATAACATCTTTTGAAAGGAACCTCGAATTGCTTCCTGTCACATACACATCAACATTATCTATATGCAGCAGGGAATTCAGCACTTCTTCAAATTCATTTAACAACTGTACCTCGTCCAAAAGAATATAATACATCCTATCATCATGGATGCAGGATTCCAGATATTCCAAAATCACATCCGGATCGCGGTACTGTCTGTATTTTCTCTGATCCAGTTCAATTCGAATTATGTGAGATTGATGAACACCCTGTTCTATCAAATAATTCTGAAATATATGAAAAATTAAATAGGATTTTCCGGATCTTCTCACACCTGTCACAACCTTGATCATATGGTTATGCATTCGATTGATCAAATCTTGCAAATATTTATCTCTTTTAATTTCCATACTTTCACGCTACTTTCTTATTGAATATTTTTGACACTTTTACCATTTTTATTCAATATAATTATATACCGAATTTTTGACCTCTGCAACTTTCTTATTGAATATTTTTGACACTTTCGCCGTTTTTATTCTACGCAGTTCAACAAAGACTTATTCCTTTATTTGATCGCTCAAACCCTCATGCCGCGCCAAGCGCGGCAGCACGATAAATAAAAGCCACGGATTCGCACTTTTCAGCCTGCCTTTGGCAGTCTTCGTGCTCATACGGGTTAGCGTCTCTAAAGCATAGACAAGCGGTCGGCCTGCAGACCGCTTGTCTATGCTTTAGAGACGGGCTTTCAAAGTAAAATATAATCGCCGGACAATCCACAAAATAAAAGTCCGGCGATCATAAAAATTTTCCTTATTTTGTCAGTAATCTCATGATCTGATTGCTGCGCTCAACAAATTTTGTGAGTGCGTCTGCTGACAGCGGCTTATGCGCAAGCAGTGCCAGATCGTACAGCTGCTGGCAGATCATATCTGTATTTTCTCCGTCGGCGTGTCCGAGAATGTACTGAACCAGGTCGTTGTTGGCATTTAAGATCAATGTCTCGCCCTCGCCGTCAAACATACTCGTATCCATACCCGGCATCGTATACATACGCATCATATCCTGCATTCTTCGGCTTTCCTCAGACAATGTGATCATTGAAGAAACATCGGCATTTTTCAGCTTCTCCACTTTCACCGTCAGTTTATCTTTGCCCAGTGCTTTTTTGAAAATATCGGTCAGCTTTGTCGTATCTTCTTCAAGCGCTTTCTGATCATCTTCCTCTGTCTTTTCTTTAAAGACATCCGCCAGATCTGCATCAATGCGCTTAAAGGAGATGCCTTCTTTCGCCTGCTCCAGATTTGTAATAAACGGCTGGTCGATGTTATGTTTCAAGATCACAGCGTCAAGTCCTTCTGCCTTAAACATGTTGATATATTGAGACTGCTGCACTTCATCCGTCACATAAAATACCACGTTTTCATGTTTTTCTTTCGCAGCTTCCAAATAATCATCAAGGGTGATATATTTGCCTTCCAGATTTTTATAAATCATGAAATCTTTCATCTTGTCATTGAACTTGCTGTCTTTAATGCAGCCGAACTTGATGAACGGATTGATGTCTTCCCAATATTTCTCATAGTTTTCACGGTCTGTCTTAAACATACCGGACAGCTTGTCGGCCACTTTCTTCGTAATATAATCGGAAACCTTCTTGACAAAACCGTCGTTCTGCAGTGCGGAACGGGAAACGTTCAGCGGCAGATCCGGACAGTCGATGACGCCTTTAAGCAGCATCAAAAATTCCGGAATGACTTCCTTAATGTTATCGGCAATAAATACCTGATTGTTATATAACTTAATCGTTCCCTCGATGGACTCATATTCGTAGTTGATCTTCGGAAAATATAAAATACCTTTTAAGTTGAACGGATAGTCCATATTCAAATGAATCCAGAACAGAGGCTCTTTATAGTCATGGAATACTTTCCGGTAAAATGCTTTGTAATCATCCTCTGTACATTCATTCGGATGTTTTGCCCACAGCGGATTTGTATCATTGAGCAGCTGCGGCCGTCTGATAATTTTTGCTCTGTGGCGCTCCGGAGAAATTTCCACAGTTTCTTTTGTGCCGTCCTCTTTTTCTTTTTCCTCTGTCTTCGCCGGCTCTACGATATGCTCAACAACTGTATCTTCTTCAGTGACATCTGCTTCATCGATCGTTTCATATTCCGGCTCTTTGCCTTCTTTGGAAAGATAAATCTCTACCGGCATAAATGAGCAGTATTTCTCGATGACTTCTCTTGCCTTATATTCGTTGGCAAATTCAAGACTGTCTTCATTGAGATACAATGTGATCTCTGTACCGCGCTCTTTGCGGCTGCCTTCGCTCATTGAATATTCGCTGTCGCCGTCACACTCCCAGTGGACAGGTTCAGCGCCTTCTTTATATGACAGTGTTTCAATCGTTACTTTGTCGGCAACCATAAATGCTGAATAAAATCCAAGACCGAAATGGCCGATGATCTGATCTTCGTTGGTCTTGTCTTTATATTTTTCAAGGAAATCGCTGGCGCCTGAAAATGCGATCTGTGTAATATATTCTTCAACTTCATCGGCGGTCATACCGATACCGTTATCGATAAATGTCATCGTTCTGTCATCAGGGTTGACAATCACCTGAATTTTAAACTTTTCGCCATCAGCTAATGAATATTCGCCCATCACATCCAGCTTTTTCAGCTTTGTGACTGCGTCACAGCCGTTGGAAACAAGTTCTCTGACAAAAATATCGTGGTCTGAGTACAGCCATTTTTTAATAATCGGAAATAAGTTTTCACTGTTAATTGATAAGTTACCTTGTTTATTCATAAATCATCACTCCTCAAATACTTGTCTCGTTTACCTGCTCATTATTGTAACGCCGGTTGGAGTGAATGTCAAGAAAAAATTAGCACTCATTTAATATGAGTGCTAGTAATCCGCAAAATAAGAGATTTTCAAAAAATCTTGAATCCTGCTGCCCGATGTGTTATATTGAGAATAGAAAAGGGAAAACCATAGAAGCGGCTACCCTCAATAATAATTAAGCTAAACTTTTTACAGTCTGGCCGTCACTATTGGCAGTAGTGGCGGCTACTTTCTTTTGTCCCTGAAAATCTGATAACACAGACTGACAAGGGCAACAATGAATATTAAAAGCTGAATCAGATCAGCATATGTAACATACATTGGCATCGCCCTCCTTTCTTTCGTCTGGAGGGTTTGCCCCTCCGAATATCAGAGGGTAAGCCGCCCGGCTCTATGGTTTCCCGTGTTCCTATTCTATCATGCCGTCTTTATTTCTTCAATCTCATTCCGGCCTCCTGATGCAATTTTATTAAATATCTCAACACCACTGTAAATGTATTCATGTTTTTTCCGCGGTACTATTTCTCAGTCACCGCGATATGCTGCTGTCTGAAAAAAGTCTTTACCGTTTCATCCCAAAGCTGTTCCACCGTTTTATCCAAAATAAACGTTTTAAATGAAATCCCGGTCACGCAGGAAAATTCATTTTTCTCGTATCTGAGATTCATATAAAGGCCTTCGACCGCATCCGCAGGCACCGAAGATTTATTTTTTTCAAGCAGCCACCGGGTATTTTCATCGGAGAGCTGTAAGACAAACTGAAAAGACACCGGCAGTTTATGTCCTTTGATCAGCTGATAGGCAAACGGCTTGATTTCAGACCAGAGACACAGATGCCGGCCGTCAAGCTGCTGCTGCTCATCGCTGGAAAAATAGCCGGTGTTCAGACTGCCGCCCATTTTAAAATCGGCAAACGTCTTCACAACAGACTCTCCCACATAAAATTTGTCAAACGTATTTTGCACAAGCAGTTTTGAAACAAAAAGTCTGCCGTCTTCAATCGTTAAGGCAATCATGTCAACCTTCCTTTGATTTCAATCTATTTAATACAAGAGCGCACCGGTCATACGGCGCAGGTTAAAAGCCGGGCTGCTGCCCACCATCGCTTCCAGCGCGTTGACATTGTCATCCGAGTGCTCGCACATCCGCGCCAGCCGGCTGGCCCACATGACCAGATCTTCAAGACTGCAGCGTTCTTCCATAAGCCACCGGGCAAAAAGCATTTCCCGGACTACAATAAAATAATATGACGCCAGACGGACTTTGGCAGACAGTTCCCCGTCATACAGCGCCCAATACAGCATACTGTAAAGATAATAAGTCATCAGATGTTCATACGGCAGTGCAAGTTCTTCCTCTGCAGCTTTAAATGCCGCGCGCTTTTGCGCATATTGTCCGTCCTCAAGAGTCTGTCTGAGCGTTTGTAACATCGGCGCCAGCATTGATTTCCATGAACCGATAATCTGCTCCAGTCCCCCGGTCATCTCCATATATTCAATTCTTTGCCGCCCATTTTCCAAAACATCTTTTGAAACTTTCGGCGGCACCGCAAAATCTTCATGTGATACTGCTTTGGCCGCCTTCAGCAGACGGACGGCGCGCTTTTCCATCGGCTGTCTTTGGTCACGGACAATCTCAAAAAAGAAATGCCTGTACCGATCATACTGCGCCAGCACATCTTCCGGCATATGGAATGACGGTTTTTTTGCCGTCACGCGCACCCTGAACCGATTGCGGCTCTTCTGGGAGAGAATCAGCCTTGCCGCCTCCGGGCAAGACAGTGACAGCATCACTTCTTTGAGCTGTCCGTAATCTTCCATATGTCTCGGATAACGTTTGCATGCGCCGCACAGCGCCCGCGGCCCCATCTGCCGGTAAATATCACACAGATGGTCATTTCCCAGAAACGGACACCTGCCTGTCTCTGTCTTAAATACTCGCTGTTTAAAATCAATCCCCTGCTTTAATTTCTCCCGAAATTCAGGCATATAGTACATACTTTCAGATGCTTTCGCATATTTTCTGCACGTTCTTTCATCGATTGAAATTTTCCAGCCTGTACAGCATGTTTCCGGGCACTGCCCGCCGATACAGCTAAAGTCATGATAATATTCGGGATATCTGTAAATCATCGGGCAGTCCTCCTTTTTTTCGGCCATATTTTGAGCCGGCTTTTCTGACTCTTACAAAATTTCTACAGTAAACTGGATTTTCTGCGGCTGTCCGCTGTGAATCACAAATTCGTCATGGACTCTTGAGCCCCAGCTGTCATCGCCGCCCACGCCCATTTGCTTACCCGCGCGGACAACCGTATGATGTGCCGGGCCGAGTTCATACCAGTGGGATGCATTTTCCAATTCATGCGGCGTATAAGGCAGAACACTGACATCCAGACACTGTCCGGAAAATTTCAGTCCCCGGCCTTTGGCGTCAGTCACTTTCATATACCGGACATCGCTGTGATTGCCGCATTCCTGAACATAAACATATTTTTCAAGATGCTCTGATACCTTTTTCCTGTAAATACCCAGCGGACATCCGTATTTTCGGTCAGCATAATTTTCCTGAGGCCCTCTGCCGTACCATTCCGTCTGATCATAATCCGCAGGCAGTTTAAACAGCATCGATATTTCAGGCATGATCGGGAAGCCCTTGCCTGCACCACACTGCAGGGACACGGTCATGCGGCCGCGGCCGTCAATCTCATATATCGTCACCGCACCGACCGGCGGCACTGCCGCCAACTGGTGAATAGCTTTAATGATCACTGTATGTTCTGTTTTTGTTACGGAAAACGACGTCAGCTTCTGATACAGACTGGCAGTCTTCCATACAGCAGCCTCAAACGGCAGCCTGCATCCCTCGTCATTGTTGGTCGGCGCCCGCCAGAAATTCGGCTTTGGCGGCTCGTCAAGCATTTCCCGGCCGTTGGCTTTAAGTGACACAAGATACCCGCTCTCCTTGGAAAATAGCATTGAAAAACCGGCGCCGTACACGCCTGTATTATAAACGCCGTCGACCACTTTCGGGCATTCTCTTTCCGCTCCAAGGCACGGATAAGTTCCTGTATTTTGTTCAAACACATACTGGCCGAATGCGATTTCATGGCCCGCCCTTGCCCACAGGCAGGCTTCTTTCAAACGAAAGCTTACCGTCAGTACATATTCGCCGTTTCCTCCGTCAAAAGGCTCGGCAAACGGCCACGGCATCCTGCTTTGGGTCTGCGGTTTTATGTCCGTCTGTGCCGCCTTTTCCTCGATGATATGTCCGTCTTTCATCAATATAAGTTTACATAAAAATTCTTTCGTATTTGTAAATAAAAGCGTATTTTTAATGATAATACCGTCTTTGTCAAATGAAATTCTAATGTTTTGATAATTATATTTGACTTCGGCCATTTTTGAAGTTACCGTCCGGTCGGCATAGACAATACCATTGGCGCAGAAATTGCCGTTGGTCGGCCGGTCGCCGAAATCTCCGCCGTAAGCGTGATACGGCCTGCCGTACCGGTCTTTTTTCAAAATCGCCTGATCAATAAAATCCCATATAAATCCGCCCTGATACAACGGTTCTCTCTGTGCCAGATCTGTATATTTGCTCATAGCCCCGTTGGAATTGCCCATAGAGTGGGTATACTCACAGCAAATAAACGGCTTGTCCCGATGAACCGCCAAAAATTGCTCAATGGCTGAAACCGGCGGATACATCTGACTTTCCATATCGCTTGTATCATTGTAGCGTCGGTCATGGCAGAGTCCTTCATAGTGAACGAGCCTTGACGGATCTTTTTCTTTAAACAGGCGGCTCATGGCATAAATATTACTGCCGCCGAAAGATTCATTGCCGCAGGACCATATCAAAATACACGCATGATTTTTATCTCTCTGAAGCATCGAATTTGCCCGGTCAAGCACCGCTGCTTTCCATTCCGGCTTATCATGGGGCAGAATGTACGGATTTTTCCCGGCGTCTTCCATGCCCGCCCAGGTGCCGTGGGTTTCCATATTTGTCTCATCGATCACATACAGTCCGTATTCATCACAAAGTTCATAGAAACGGCTCTGATTCGGATAATGGGATGTTCTGACAGCATTAATATTATGGCGCTTCATCGTCTGCACATCCCAAAGCATCTCTTCTTCGGTCACACAGCGCCCGCGCACATCGCTGAATTCATGGCGGTTGACGCCGTTAAACACAATCCGCTTTCCGTTCAGCTTCATCACACCGTCCTCAATGGCAAATTGCCTTATGCCCACTTTTTGACGGATGGTTTCACACAAATGATCGCTGCTGTCATTGACGTACATCTCCAGCGTATATAAATACGGAGACTCACTGCTCCACAATTTCGGCGCTTCGATACGAATGGCAAGCTGCCCCGAACCGGCCGGCGCCCCCGCCTCGCCTGCAAGATGACCGTCAGCATCATAGAGCGCCGCCGTCACAAAACCGCCGTCACCATCTTTTGTATACATCATTTCAAAATCCACAGTGATATCCGCCTCACTGAAGCTGCTGTTCAAATGTGTATGAACAAACAGATCTCTGATATGGCACGACGGCACTGTATATAAATAAACATCTCTGAAAATGCCCGAAAGCCGCCAAAAGTCCTGATCTTCCAGCCAGCTTCCCGAACACTTGCTAAAAACCATCACTGCAATTTTATTTTCCCCTTGGCCGATCCACCGGGTAATCTCAAACTCCGCCGGTGTAAAGCTGTCTTCACTGTAGCCGGCAAAATGACCGTTGACCCAAAGGGCAAAGCCGCTCTCTACGCCCTGAAAAGAAATATATACCGGCTGTCCTTCCATCCACGCCGGCAGGGAAACATACCTGACATACATGCCCACCGGATTAAAATGCTGCGGGATCTCTCCCGGACGGATGTCTTCACTGCCATCCCACGGATACATGACATTCACATACTGAGGCACGCCGTACCCTTCCATCTGCATATGCGACGGCACCCCAATATCATCCCAGTCATGGCAGTCATAAGATGTCTCCCAAAAATCTTTCACAACACTTTCATAATTTTTCGCCCATGCAAATTTCCACAGTCCATTCAAGGAAAACTTAAAATCCATCAGCTTTTTATCCTGCTCGGCAAAATACTGATGATCTGAATGGGCCAAAAGCCGGTTCACACTAAACACATTTGGATCCTTCACCCATGAAAAATCAAAACCGTCCATCATACCAATACCTTCCTCCTTCGGCTTTTTCATAACAGTCTCACGCCTTTTCCTTATAACAGCACGGCAGCGCCAAAAACATCAGGCCGTGTTTTTGGCGCTGCCGCACTGTTTATAAATATTATTTAAGCCAATTTTTAATTTTCGTATAGATACTTTCGCTGTCCAGACCGTATTTCCTAATCAATTCCACCGCCGGCCCGGATTCTCCGTACACATCATTGATACCGATTTTCAGCAGCTTGGCCGGCGCCCTCATGCACAATGTATCTGCTACTGCACTGCCAAGACCGCCGATGACTGAATGTTCCTCAACGGTAACAATTTTTCCAGTCTTTTCTGCTGCTGACGCGATCAAATCTTCATCAAGCGGCTTAATTGTATGGATGTTGATCAGCTGGGCATCAATGCCATCCTCAGCCAGCTTTTTCACAGCTTCCATCGCTTCTGCCACGCAAAGTCCTGTGGCAACAACCGTCACGTCTTTGCCTTCCTTTAAAACAATGCCTTTGCCAAGTTCAAAATGATAGGTTTCCTCATCATTGATCACCGGCACTGCAAGCCGTCCGAAACGCATATAAACCGGTCCTTCATATTCATAAGCGGCTTTCACAGCAGCTCTCGCTTCCACGTCATCGGCCGGATTGATGACAACCATCCCCGGGATTGTACGCATCAGCGCAATATCTTCGTTGCACTGGTGGGTCGCTCCGTCTTCGCCCACAGAAATACCCGCATGGGTAGCTCCGATTTTCACATTCAGGTGAGGATAGCCGATACTGTTTCTGATCTGTTCATAAGCGCGTCCTGCCGCGAACATGGCAAAACTGCTGGCAAACGGCACCTTGCCTGTCGCCGCAAGGCCCGCCGCAATACCCATCATATTGGATTCTGCAATACCGCAGTCAATATGTCTGTCCGGAAATACCTTTTTAAACATATCTGTCTTTGTCGCGCCTGCAAGATCAGCATCTAAAACTACGACATCTTCATGAGCTTTGCCAAGTTCTACAAGCGCCTTGCCGTAACTTTCTCTCGTTGCAATTTTCTTTACTTCTGACATAATGCCTCACCTGCCTTTTCCAAATCTTCCATAGCAATTTTAAATTCATCGTCATTTGGCGCCTTGCCGTGCCATCCGGCTTCATTTTCCATAAATGAAACACCCTTGCCTTTAATGCTCTTTGCAATAATCGCCGTCGGCATGCCTTTGGTCGCTCTCGCCTCTTTGAATGCGCGGTCCAGATCATCAAAATCATGAGCATTGACATTGATCACATGGAAATTAAACGCTTTAAACTTTTCGTCGATCGGATACGGTGAGCAGACTTCAGCAATATCTCCGTCAATCTGAAGGCCGTTATTATCCACAATGACAACAAGATTGTCCAGTTTTCTTGATCCGGCAAACATGGCTGCTTCCCATACCTGTCCTTCCTGAATCTCCCCATCGCCGAGCAGCGTATAAACACGATAATCTTCATGGCTCATCTTTGCAGAAAGCGCCATGCCTACAGCGGCGGAAATCCCCTGTCCGAGAGAACCGCTGGACATATCCACCCCCGGAATATGCTTCATATCCGGATGCCCCTGAAGATAAGAGCCTACATGACGCAGCGTGATCAGATCCTCTTTCGGGAAATAGCCTTTCTGTGCCAGCGTGGCATAAAGTCCCGGAGCCACATGACCTTTTGAAAGTACAAAACGGTCTCTGTCCGCTTTCTGAGGTTTTTTCGGATCTACATTCATTTCTTCATAATAAAGATAAGTAAATATGTCCGCCGCAGATAATGAACCGCCCGGATGCCCGGATTTTGCACTGTGAACAGCCATAATGATGCCTTTGCGGATCTCATTCGCCGTCTTCTGAAGTTCTAACTTATTCATCGCCAATCTCCTTTTTCAAAATTTTATCGATTTTATACTAACAACAAATACGGAAAATGTCAACATACTTCAGGCAGGCCAGCCATATCGGCCGCCTGCCTGTAAAAATCTTTTTATACACTTTGCTTCTTATCAGAATTCCGGTTCGATCAGTCCGTAAGTATTGCCGTTTCTCTTATAAACCACATTCACCTCATCGGTATCCGCATTTCTGAAAACAAAGAAATTATGTCCGAGGAGTTCCATCTGAATGCACGCTTCCTCAACATCCATCGGTTTCATTGCAAAACGTTTCGTTCTGACAATTTTAACTGTGCCCTCTTCTTCAGGCTCCATATCCAAAAATGCTTTCTGAAAATTACCCGCCGCATGCTGCTGATTGACAAGTCTTGTCTTATATCTGCGCATCTGACGCTCTATAACTTCCTCGACCAGATCAATGGATACATACATATCATCGCAAGCCTGCTCCGCACGGATAATATTGCCTTTGACCGGAATCGTTACTTCAATCTTCTGGCGGGCTTTTTCCACACTTAAAGTGACAATAACCTCTGTATCTTCACTCAAATACTTGTCCAGCTTTCCAAGTTTTTCTAAAATAGCATCCCTTAACCCCTGAGTCACCTCAATATTTTTTCCGCTGATTGTAAAACGCATACTATCCAACTCCTTTGCGATTTATTATCAAAACAAATCGTTTTTGATATTCCAATTATACCATATCCCCGGTGTATTTCAAGGCAATTCACTAAGTTTTCAAAATATTTCATTTTATATTCTTTTTTGACATAAAAAAACAATAATTTTTTTCTTATTTTTCCCATTGTCTAAATACAAAAAAGTCAATGGATTTCTTGTATTTTTTTGGAAACAACTGTCGATTCTATGTTATCGCCAAAACATATATTTGGTTTTTCCCCCTTCAAACTATCCCCAATTGGGGATAAATTTATTGTGGATAATGTGGATAACTTTGTGTATAAGTCGATTTTATGGCAAAATCGGCACTTTTACCCTGTGGATAAAATTGTGACAAACTGAAAATGTCAACTTTTTATTTGGTTATCCTTATGTAAACTCTCGACATTTTTTTGTGCAAAGCGCACAAATCGACATAAAACATGAAAAAACCTGTCCAAAACGACAGGCTTTCCAAAATGTGCTTTACCGCACCTTTTCAATTTTCCCTTTCTCGATATGGTACACCTCATCACAGAGCATATCGATATCTTCCCTGTTGTGACTGGCCATAAGAATCAGTTTATGTTCCTCTTTCAGCTTTAAAAACAGTTCCCGCATTTCTGTAACGCCCTGCTCATCAAGGCCGTTCATCGGCTCGTCAAGGACGATCAGATCAGGATTTTCCATAATCGCCCCCATATTTTCCGGAAAATCAATATCTTTTCCAATGATTTTTCCGTCAAGGCTCACCGTACCCCCATCTGCGTGCATAAACCCGCATATAATTTTAAACAGCACTGATTTTCCGGAGCCGTTGCGGCCGATAATGCCGTAAATATGTCCGTCAGTAAAGTCAAGATTAATATCCTGAAGCACTTTTTCACTTTTAAAGCTTTTTTCCAAATTTTTAACTTCCAGTCTCATCCGTAATCCTCTCTTTTCACTTTCCAGATCAAATCTGTCTTTTTAGAAATGATAGCGTCGGTGTACAAGGGGCAATACGCCTCAGCCCTGTAAATTCGCCTGTTTTCTGCGTTATCCTCAGTCAGCGTACGTCCAGTACGCTTCCATCGCCTGCCTTGAAAACAGGCGAATTTTCGAGGGCTG
>DVJY01000057.1 GCA_018716485.1 Candidatus Scybalocola faecipullorum | reverse complement strand
GAAAAAATATCTGCCAAAGAAAGCTGATTGTATGTTATCATATAGGTGCAACTCCTTTCAGGTGGATATGGTTGATTGTTATTAGGCATCTCAATTTTACCATAAACCTGTGAGGAGTTGTTCTATTTTATCAAAGAAAATAGCCCGATTTTATGCGGGTTGCGGCGTTTCGCAAACGCCTAAACAATATAGAAAATGGAGGATTGACAATGAACATACCGCATATTGAACATGCCTTAGATCACATAATAGCTGCTTGTCAAAAAAAACTTTCTTTACTTTATCCCCAAGGAATACCGGAACCTATATGCAACAGATACAATAAAGAACTAACTTTACTCTCACATTCTAACTATATAGATGATTTTGAAATATTACGGTTACTATCAGAAGAAGCACAAAAAAGTTCCGTTCCCATGCATATGAGAGGAACCGCCATGGGATCATTTATTTATTATCTTCTCGGAGTCAACTGCTTTAATCCGTTGCCAGTTCACTATTATTGTACGGATTGTGGTTATTATGAAGAAATTCATACCCACCTGTTTGGCATTGACCTTCCTTCAAAAAAATGTCCGCAGTGCGGTAAAGATATTACTGCCGATGGTTTTAATCTGTCACCTGAAAGTGTCTGGGGCAATGACGGAAAAAAGATCATTTCATTTGATTACACTGTAAGTACAGAATTTTTCCCTTTTGCCCGCCGTGTCCTTACTTCTATATATCCTAATAATCCTATTATCCCATGGGGTATGTTTCAGTTAGAAGCAGGATTCCTCATACCCGATAATGATGAACAGATCATCGGCATCACCCCCGCCGGCTATGCTGTACTTCCGGCCGGGAATACAATTCAGGATTATCCCGATCTGATTTCTTATTTAGAAGATGGTGAGCCTTGTATCACTGGCGGCGGATGGGAATTATCGGTTCATTTGTTAAAGACAATACGCTTATGTCCGTTGGATTACATAGATGAGCTGCTCAGTCTTCAACGTGCTACTGGAATTTATACAAATGAACTAACCCCAAACACGCTTCGCGATATTACATGGAGTAATATCTATAACACCACTATGCTGAACAATACTGCTAGAATATTGTTTCATGAAATGAAGCCAAAAACTTTTAAAGACATGGTTGATTTGAATGCCAGTTCTCATAGTTCTTTTTCATGGAATAAAAACGCCGCCGGAAACATTGATTTTTTTTATTTTCAGAAAATGTTATCATCTGACGCCTTTAAAAAATATCCCTGTTTTACACGTGAAGATTTTTTTGACTATTTAATTGAATTCGGTATCGAAAGATCTTTAGCGTTTGAGGCAGCCGAACAAATCAGAAAAGGATATGCATCTTCCTCAAATAAAGAACAATTTGACAAACTACCCATACCAGATGATATAAAAAAAGTTGCCAGAAATTATCTGTATTTATTTCCCCGCGCACATGAAATTGAATATATATTGCTTTATGCTCAATTTGCCTATTATGCTAAAATTAACAGCCGTGCCTTTAGCAAAATTATTTTTAATAAAAAAAACTAAACATAACATACAGTCAAAACATGTGAAATTCATAATAAATGGGGGAAGACACATATCCTCTCCCATTTTTCAGTCCCAGAATTATAAAAGAACTATTTCATTTATACCAAATAATAGCCTTTATAATCACCCCTGAACCTTTCTTTTAGTCTCACCAACCAGTTCATGCACCCATGAATCTTAAATCACCGGCATAATGCCAAAATATGCAAACATCCATATCTCAAAACATGGATTTGACCAGCCACATGAATTCCAGCCCTTTCTGCCCTATGACAAATCTTCTCTTGCATTCCACTATACCATTTGACACTTCCATGCAAAAAGACAGAACCCGCAGAAACCTTGTAAAATAAGGCTCCACGGGCTCTGATACTACAGAACAAAACCACACGCTCCAAGGCAAGAGGTGAGTGTTGATTTTTTATAAAATACGAAGTCCCAACTTACTTTAATTTCCCGACCTCACATCGATTTTTCTTTTTTGTAATTTTTTAGTCTTTCTGCCTGCAGGGTCTCACGTTCAAAACAAATGCCTCCACTGCATCTCACTCCCCCAACTCCGTATATTTCTCCTTATGCCCATACGCCTTATCCACCGGATACTTTTCCCCGTTCTTCTTAACCTTTTCCCGAATAATCTCGTCCATATCCAGTCCGCACGTATCCGCCATCAAAATACAGTAATTCAACACGTCCGCAAGTTCTTCTTTGATTTTGTCTTTCTTATCCTCACACCAGACATCTTCTGCGCTCCACTGAAAGACTTCCAGCAGTTCCGCCGCCTCCAGACAGATCGATACGGCCAGATCCTTCGGATTGTGGAACTGCTTCCAGTTGCGTTCATCTCTGAATTTTAATACTTGCTCAATCGTTTCCTTTTTCATCGTTTACCCTCGCTTCTCATCTTCAAATACTTTCAGATATGCTCAGCTGTTTTCCGGCTCCGGCTTTTCTTTTCTCCACCTTGTCACGATCATCGGAATCTGAAATGCCAGCATGGCAATCCATCCGGCGAAATTTGCCCACGCAAGGCATTCAAATCCGCCGCCCATGATGTGGATCATCACCCACGCGGAGAAGAATCTTGCCGACATGTTAAGGATTGTACTGATCAGTGTTACTTTCAAATCGCCCAGTCCGCGGAAAAATCCTTGAATCACATTGGTTGCCGACGGCATGAAGTACATGAGCGCGATCAGCTGCAAATATGAAATTCCAAGCGTAATGACTTCTTCAGATTCATCGCCGACGAAAAGCTGCATGATCGGACGGGCAAAGACAAATACAAGTACGGAGATGACCGCCGTATAGATGACTTGCATGATGATAGAACTTAAAAAGCCCTTTTTCATTCTTCGGATCTGACCTGCGCCTCGGTTCTGCGCCATAAATGTGGTGGACGCATGGGCGATATTCTGCTGAGGCGTCATGGCAAAGTCATCGACTCTGTTAATGGCTGTAAATGCCGCGATAAATTCCACGCCCTGAACATTGACGACTGTCTGCACGCAGATTTTTCCCAACTGAATGCACATCTGCTGGAGGGCGCTTGTAATTCCGTATGTAAAGGTTTTCCATAAAATTTTCACGTCAAATACGAGCCACTTTTTTCCGAGACACAGCAGCGGTATCTTCTTTTGAATATAAATCAGGCAAAAGAGACAGCACAGCGCTTCGCTGAGCATGGTGGCGACGGCGCTTCCCGGTACGCCCCATTGAATCACGACAACAAAAAACAAGTCAAGGACCACATTCAGCAGTGCGCTGATGATCAAAAAGTACAGCGGCACTTTACTGTCGCCCATGGCACGGAGTGTGTTGGAAAAGAAGTTATAAATAAATGTAAAGATCAGCCCCGCAAATACAATCCGCAAGTAAATCACCGCGGAGTGAATGATGTCTTCCGGAACTTGCAGCAGCCGCAGCAGCGGATAGGCAAATATAATGAGAATCACCGCGACAACTGCCGAAAAGGCGATGCCGCCCAGCATGGTCGTACTGATCTGCCGCTCCAGCCTTTCGTATTGCTTTCCTCCGTACTGTGTGCTCATTAAAATGCCTGCGCCCATACACATGCCGCTGATAAATAAAATTACCATATTCATGATCGGCCCGGCGCTGCCCACTGCAGCCAGTGCATCATCTCCGACAAATTTTCCCACGATGACGGAATCTGCCGCATTATACGTTAATTGAAATAAATTTCCTAAAATAAGCGGTATTGTAAATTGTGTCAGCTGAGGGATAATCGGCCCTTTCGTCATATCTGTTGTCATGTTATCTTCCTTTCAATTTTCACTGCATGATTTAAATACTAAACCTATTTTTTTCATAAAACAAGAGGATTTGACATCATTCGGGAAGAAATTTTCACAGCCGGAGTAACAGACGCCTTGACGGCCTTGACGCTGTATAAAAAATCGTATACGATAAATCTAAATTGCTAAAAACGACGATAGAAATGGGAGGATTATTGCATGAAAATCTATGTCGACATTAACGCAGGCCGCGGCGGCAGCGGCTCCAAAGAAATGCCGTTTCGCTGTATCAATGATGCCGCTCAGGCGGCCCGTCCGGGCGATGAAGTTTTAGTGGCTCCCGGCGTATACCGTGAATATGTGAATCCGAAATATGCCGGAACTGAAGACGCACGGATCACCTACCGCAGCATCAAACCGCTGGGCGCTGTCATCACCGGTGCGGAAGAAGTTAAAAACTGGGAACATTATGAAAGCAATGTGTGGGTCTGCCGGATTGACAATACTATTTTCGGAAATTATAACCCTTATACCACATATGTCTATGGCGACTGGTATTTTGCCGGACGCACCAAACATACCGGCGCTGTTTATTTAAATGATCAGATGATGTATGAGGCTCAAAGCCTTGACGCCTGCATCCGCGGCGAAGTGTATGAATGTTCATGGGAGCCGGAAGCTTCTATTTATAAATGGCACACCGAACAGGATGGCGGTGAAACGGTTATTTACGGCAATTTTCAGGGTAAAAATCCCAATGAAGAACATGTAGAGATTAATGTTCGCCGGGAATGTTTCATGCCGTCTGAAACCGGCATCGGCTATATCACGGTCAGCGGCTTTCATATCACTAAAGCTGCGACCACATGGGCGCCGCCGGCCGCTTATCAGGATGGGATGATCGGCCCTCACTGGTCCAAAGGCTGGATCATCGAAGACTGTGAGATCAGCAACAGCAAATGCGCCGGTATTTCTCTCGGCAAATATTTTGATCCGGACAACGATCACTATTTTACGACTAAGCATGTGAAAAGTCCGACCCAGATGGAACGCGACGCAGTGTGCCGCGGCCAATATCACGGATGGCTGAAAGAGAAAGTGGGCAGCCATATCATCCGCCGCTGCAATATCCATCACTGCGAACAGGGCGGCATTATCGGCCGGATGGGCGGTGTTTTCTCGATCATCGAGGATAACCATATCCATCACATCAACAATATGATGGAACTGGGCGGCGCCGAAATCGCCGGCATCAAAATGCATGCGGCCATTGATGTCATCTATCGGCGCAACTATATTCATCACTGCACCATGGGCATTTGGTGCGACTGGGAAGCTCAGGGCACCCGCATTACTCAGAATCTGTTCCACGACAATCAAAAACCGGCATTTGCCAAACAGCTCAAAGGCAGTATGATGAGTCAGGATATTTTCGTGGAAGTCGGCCACGGCCCTACGTTAATTGACAACAACATCCTGCTCTCCGATGCATCGCTGCGCATGGCTACTGAAGGGGTGGCCATGGTTCATAATCTGATCTGCGGCGCGCTGACGTGCGTCGGCGGCGGCACAGGCCCGCGCTATACGCCGTATCACATCCCTCACCGCACGGAAGTGATGGGCTTTATGACCATTCTCCACGGCGATGACCGTTTTTACAACAATATTTTCGTACAAAAATGGCCTTCCAAACCGTTTGTCACCCTGCGGGACAGTTCAGAAGGCACTGATGAAGAAAACCGGGAAGTCGGCACCCATGTGATGGATGATTATCCGACTTATGAAGCATGGATTAAAATGTTTGACATGGATACGGACACACCGGATATGGCTAAGCTTGAAGCAGCCCATAACCATAAACTTCCTGTGTGGATCAAAGGCAACGTTTATTTCAACGGCGCCAAAGCATATAAAAACGAGACATGCCACCGGATTGACAATGAACATACAGTCACGGTTGATGTGGACTGCTCGGATGGCAGCCCGGTACTGTCCACAAATCTGTATGATTATTTAGATGATTTTTCTGTGGGCATGGTCAACAGTGATATTCTCGGATATGCCTTTGAACCGGAAGAACGTTTTGAAAATCCGGATGGTACGGACATCGTCTTTGACAGAGATTATTTCGGAAGCCACAGAGGTGTGAACATCCTTCCGGGACCGTTCGCCTCCAAAGATGACGCCGGCAAAAAACTCTTTTAAAAGTATCGGATAGGGGAAGTTTCCTCCCCTATCCGATGCCATACTTCAGTCAGCGTTACGCCTCGATTTCTCTGATCAGATTAACCATTTCAATGGCGCTCAGCGCACAGTCATATCCTTTATTGCCTGCTTTCGTGCCGGCACGCTCGATGGCCTGCTCGATATTATCCGTGGTCAGTACGCCGAATAATACCGGCACGCCGGTGGACAGTCCCACGGACGCAATGCCTTTGGACACTTCACTGCATACATAATCATAGTGGCTTGTGCTGCCGCGGATGACTGCGCCGAGGCAAATCACCGCATCGTATTTGCCGCTGCCGGCCATTTTTGAGGCGATCAACGGAATTTCAAAGGCGCCCGGCACCCATGCCACGTCAATGTCTTCATCTTTGACGTCGTGGCGGAGTAGCCCGTCGCGGGCGCCGCTTAAAAGCTTTGATGTGATAAACTCATTAAAACGCGCGGCTACAATGCCGATTTTCATAGATTTTGATACTAATTTTCCTTCATAAACTTTCATTTGCTTTGTCTCCTTTATGTTAATAATTTAAAATGTGTCCCATACGTTTTTGCTTTGTTTTCAAGTAAAAAAGGTCATAGGCTGTCGCATCCATCTGGATCGGCACCCGTTCGGCAATTTCCATGCCAAAATCCGAAAGCTGGTAAACTTTATCCGGGTTATTGGTGAGCAGTCTCAGTGATTTCACCCCAAGGTCGTGCAGAATCTGCGCTCCGATAAAATATTCCCGCATATCGCCGGCAAATCCAAGCGCCAAATTGGCTTCCAGCGTATCCATACCTTCATCCTGAAGGGCATAAGCTTTAAGTTTATTGATCAGGCCGATGCCCCGGCCTTCCTGACGCATATACAGCAAAATGCCCCGGCCTTCTTTTTCAATCTGTGTCATCGCCGCCGCCAGCTGCTGCCCGCAGTCGCACCGCAGGGAACCGAATGTATCGCCGGTCAGACACTCAGAATGTACACGGCAGAGCACATTTTTGCCGTCGCCGATGTCTCCTTTAACAAGCGCTACATGATGTTCCCCATTCAACCGGTTGACATAACCATATGCCTTAAACTGACCGTATTTGGTCGGCATGTTGGTCACAGTGACACAATCCACCAGTTTTTCATGACGCTTGCGGTAATTTTGCAGATCTTTGATCGTGATCATTTTCAGACCGAACTGCTGCGCCAGCGTTTTAAGTTCCTCAGTGCGCATCATTGTACCGTCGTCTTTCATAATCTCACAGCACAATCCGCATGGCTTCAGTCCTGCCAGCCGGAGCAGATCCACGGTCGCTTCTGTGTGCCCGTTGCGCTCCAGCACACCGTTCTTTTTTGCAAGCAGCGGAAACATATGTCCCGGACGCCTGAAATCTTCCGGCTTCGCGCTATCCTCCACACATTTCATGGCTGTCACCGAGCGCTCTGCCGCCGATATGCCCGTCGTCGTTGATACATGATCGATGGACACTGTAAACGCCGTCTCATGGTTATCCGTATTGCACGACACCATCTGAGGCAGTCTCAGCTTTTCAATGTATTCCGCGGACATAGGCATACAGATCAGCCCTTTGCCGTAAGTTGCCATGAAATTCACATTTTCTGTTGTGGCAAACTGGGCTGCGCATATAAAATCACCTTCATTTTCCCGGTCAGCGTCATCTGTCACAATGATCACGCCGCCCTGCCGCAGCACTTCCAGCGCTTCTTCAATCGTACTGAACTCAAACATATTAAAAACCTCCCTGTCGTTTAAAATCCGTATTTTTCAAGCATTTCTTTTGTAATGCCCCTTGTTTTTCCACTTGGCGCCTCAAAATTTAAAAACTTTTCCACATATTTGCCGATGATATCATTTTCCAAGTTAACCATATCCCCAGTTTTTTTATCGCCAAGCGCCGTCCGGGCGATTGTATGCGGGATAATCGACACGGCAAAATCGCCGGCGTCTGCCCGCGCCACAGTCAGACTGATGCCGTCGATGGCAATGGATCCTTTTTCCACAATATATTTCATCACTGCCGGCGCGGCGCTGATCGTATACCAGATTGCATTGGCATCCCGGCGTATGCTGCGTATCGTGCCTGTGCCGTCAATATGTCCCGCCACAATATGTCCGCCGAAACGCCCGTTGGCGGCCATGGCTCTTTCCAAGTTGACCCGGCTGCCGGGTCCCAGCCGTCCAAGCGCCGATCTTAAAAATGTCTCATGCATGACATCGGCTGCAAATCCTGATTGATTATAAGATATCACTGTCAGGCAGACGCCGTTGACAGCGATACTGTCGCCGATATGAATATCTTCCAGCACAGTCTGTGCCCGCACACGGAGGACGCCGCAGTCACTGCTTTTTTCCACAGCGGCAATCGTTCCCACTTCCTCAATGATTCCTGTAAACACTTCTTTTGGCCTCGCTTTCAATTAAAAAATCATCCCCAAGAGGTGTCACGGTACTGTTTTTCAAGATGACCGCCTCATCCGGCGATGCAAATCCCAGTCCGCCTACCGGCGTCTTTGCCTGTACACCGCCTAAAATCTTGGGAGAAATATACGCATGCACCCGGTTGACCATGCCGCTGCCGAGCACTGCCCAGCTCAGTTCTGAACCGCCCTCCACATAAACACTGTCAATTTTTGCTTTGCCCAGCGCTTCCATCAGTGCGCCCAGATTCAAATGGCCGTCCTTTTCTTCAATTTCCATGATCTGACATCCGGCGCTCACATATGGCCTCTGCCGTTCTTTATCCGTACAGCATGTGGCAATGATCGTCGGAACTTCCCCGGAAGTCTGCACGATCCGGGATTTCTCCGGTATTTGCAGCCGGCTGTCGCAAATAATACGCACCGGATTTTTTCCATTTTCAATCCGGCACGTCAGCATCGGATCGTCCGCCAGCACTGTGCCGATTCCTGTCATAATGGCGCTGTAACGGTTTCTGTCCTCATGAACCCGCCGCCGGGCAGCCTCTCCGGTGATCCACTGAGATTTCCCCGTATATGCGGCAATTTTGCCGTCCATTGTCATGGCGTATTTCAGGACAACAAAGGGCAGCCCGGTCTGTATATACCAAAAGAAAACTTCGTTCAGCTTCAGGCAGTCCTCTTCCAAAATGCCGGATTCTGTCTGTATGCCATGCGCCCGGAGTATCTCAAGTCCTTTGCCGAACACAAGCGGGTTCGGATCAGAAGAACCGACGACCACTCTGCGTATGCCGGCCTCAATGATAGCCTCTGTGCACGGCGGCTGTTTGCCGTAATGGCAGCACGGCTCAAGGGTGACATACATATCCGCTCCCGCCGGATCCTTCGTACAATTTGCCATGGCGTCACGCTCTGCGTGAGGCCCGCCGTAAACATGATGATATCCTTCGCCGATAATTTGGCCGTCCTTGACGATCACGGCGCCGACCATCGGATTGGGCGATGTGCGTCCCGCGCCTTTTTTTGCCAGCTCCAGCGCCCGCGCCATATATTGCTTATCCTGATTCATATGAAACCTCCTCGTACCGATCAAAAAAAAGATGTCCTGATGGTCAGGGCATCTTTTTAAGATATTTTCGGATATTTATACACCATTGTAAATCTTGAATACAATCGGATAGAGAAGATTCTTTCCCCTGTCCGATCACCGCGATACATCGCTCATCTCACGGCATTGCCACTCGATGGTCTTTGGACGTATCGTGCAAATAAAAAGCTCTGAAACGGAAATCCATCTCAGAGCATATATTTTAAATATTCAAGTGTTTATACAGCAAATAAATCTTTGCCATCCGCACTGTCTTCTTTCATCCAGACTATACTGTCGGTTTTGGAATCACACCAAATCATGCGCTGCGCGCACGCGGACTTTACCGCCGATCGGGAATTTCACCCTGCCCTGAAGATTTATTAAATTCATAAAAAGTATACGTCGGTCTGCATATTCTGTCAAGACCTCTTTAGGAATTACCGCTGTCCTGCCAGTCCCAGCAGCGGCAGCATAGATATTGCCATAAAGATATCGCCGTCATATTCAGCAGAATATCTGCTGTACCGCACTCTGTCAATATCTGTCATTGCCACAATCAGTGATGCGTAGCAAAAAAGCCAATGCTTCTGCCACACATGCTTTTTCAATTCAGATGAAGCCTCCAAATAATCATAGACTTCAAAAACTCTGCTCATCGTTTCCGCCGGGTCTTTTGTCACAAGAGCCAGCACTGCCAGCACCGCATATTCAAAATCCTGCTCCAAATATTCTCTTTCCGAGCTTCCTTTTACTGTGCTGTAAATGCCCAAAAGATGGCTGACATTTTTTTCTTCTGAACGGTGATCCATAATAAGCACATCACTGAGATATCCCTCAACCTTTTGGGAAGGAAACTGGTCTTTAAGCAGCCTTCTGTATCGTTTTTCTCTCTGGTATATTTCCTGTGTTTCTCTTTCCAGAATCATATGCGCTTCCTGTGTTTTATCATTATCAACAATACTGTGCCACGGCACGCTGTGCAAAGATATGCAGATACGTTTGGCTTTCTTCACTAACTTTCCGAAATCTTTTTCATCATGCAGCCTGATCATAACAAGCGCGGTCAGCATCAGAGATGAAGAAGGCTTAAAGCCGTCAGCCAGCATCATTTTATAAAGTTTTTTTAGACAGCGGAGCGTATAAGTCATATCGTCTGAAATCGCCAGCATCGCTGCTGCCAGCGCTGAAGCATTATCCTCCAGATAACCAAAGGCTTCCGCTTCTTTTTTCAGTTCTTTTTTACAGTAACGGATTTTTTCTATATCTACGTCACGCTGATAAGCGGCCCATATGACAGCAGAAACACCGTGAAAGGCAGGATAATCCCAAAGGAAACCGTTTTTCATAGCTATTCTGTTGCTAATGAATAAATCACTTTGTCTTTGTAACCTTTCATCCAAATCAATCACCTCTTTAACGCTGTCAGAGACAAAAGCAATGATTCAGCGGCCCGCTGCCCGCACCAAGGTTCAGTCCGTCTTTCAGCGCTCCTGTAATATACGTCTTCGCCAGCCTGATGCTCTCCTCAACCGGATATCCCATCGCCAGACGGCTTGCGACTGCTGAGGATAATGTGCATCCCGTACCGTGTGTATTGGGATTGTCAACCCGCTCTCCGTGGTACCAGTGTATGTTTCCCTGATGCCACAGCAGATCATCTGCTGTCTCTGTTAAATGTCCGCCTTTAATCAATATACTGCCGTTAAGATTTTTCCCGATGACTTCCGCCGCCCGAACCATATCTTCAATCGTTGTAATTTCAAATCCGCACAATTTTTCAGCTTCCGGGATATTTGGCGTAATCACATCCCCCAGCGGAAGCAGTGTTTCAATCAGTGTATCCATAGCATCCGGACTCATGAGCGCACAGCCGCTCGTAGACACCATGACCGGATCGATCACGATATTTTTCGCGCCATATTGCTGAAGCTTTGATGCAATCATCTGAATTGTCTCAATATTTGATACCATACCGATTTTAACGGCATCCGGAAAAATATCCTTAAAAACACAATCCATCTGCCGGCCCACAAAATCCGCGCCTGCATCTAAGATACCATAAACGCCGGTTGTATTTTGTGCTGTCAGTGCAGTAATCACACTCATGCCATAAACTTTATGGGCTGTCATCGTCTTTAAATCTGCCTGAATCCCTGCACCGCCGCTGCAGTCTGAACCTGCGATTGTTAATACTGTTTTCATAAACTGCTTTCTCCTTTTATTGTTAACTTTGGAGGATAAATGTATCGTGCACAAAGGAGCGGATTAACCGCTCCTTTGTGTAAATCCTGTATTTATTATAGCGAAATCTTATCACAAAAACAATATATGCCAGCTATTTTTTGTGTTTTTTGTAAAATTTTTACTCTAATTTTACCAAATATGTCTGACATTTCAAAGTCAATGAATATATTTATAGTACACATTTGCCGTAATGCAGTAGACGATCATATAAATCAACGCCACAATGCATACCACAACCAATGTACATATACCAAATACCGCATAATTAGGGTTTCCCATGAGATCAACCATACCGATAAAGATTCCCATCATCTTAAACGATGCTGCCGCATGCACCGCGGCCACGGCCAGAGGCATGACAAAAATTGTCCGTACCTGCCGGCTGATTGTTCTTTTGACATCTTTTTCATCAATACCGACTTTCATTAAAATCTGATACCGTTCTCTGTCCTCGTAGCCTTCCGACATCTGTTTATAATAAATGATAATGACCATAGCGATCAAAAATAAAATAGACAAAAAGCATCCGATAAACAGCAGGCCGCCGTAGCCGATATAAAATGTATCAAGTATCAGTTCCCAACTGTTAAATGAACTTCCGTAGCCGGTGGCATCCATATCCGCTTTGACTGCTTTAATAAATGACTGCCGGTCTGCGCTGTTTCCCGTATAATTAAGTACCATGGAATAGCGTACATCATCGTAATACTGATTGCTGTATGCGCTTACCATATCATCATCGGCAACGATCAAAAAAATCTGCTGGCGCACACTGTATTTTCCCTGTGTCAGTTTCGGATTGTCTCTGACATCAGTGATCATAAGCGATCCGTCGATCAAATGCTGTTCCTCAAGGCCTTGTGAGGAAACAGAGCCGTCGTCATAAAACCTGAGTTCCCTGCCTTTTTGAACATATTTTTCAAAATCTGTCTTAAAAGCGCCCTGATCCATTTTCTCCGGAACCTGATCTGCATAGATGACTATTGCCTCATTGCCTGAAAGTTCCAGCATTTCCCCGGTAATATCCTCATACGTCTGTGCAGACATTAACTGAAAAGTCACAAAATCCCCGGTCAGCGAATAACCCATATATTCTTTTTTCCACGCTGTAACCACTGTTCCATCGTCATCGAAAACACCGACAAAATTTTTATCAGGATAAAAATACAGTTCATCCACAGTCACATGATACATCGGCGCATATTTTTCAATGGCTGCTTCTGTCACCGCTTTGTATTCTTCTTCCGGCATGGACGACGCGGAAACATCATCCACCGATACGGCTTTTGCTGAAGATTCGGCGCCTACATTCATACTGACTGTCGTTGACAATGTAATGACGACCATCGTACACAAAATACATATACTGGCAAGGCCGACAGAATTTTGCTTCATACGGTACATCAGGCCGGAAACGGCAATAAAATTTTCCGGTTTATAATACAGTTTTCGTCTGCTTTTAAGCTTCTTTAAAACGAAGATACTGCCTGCCATAAACAGCAGGTAAGTGCCTATAACAACACAAATAATCGTCGGCGCCGCCATCACAAAAATCAATCCGGCACTATCCATTATCTGAGCGCCCACATATCCGGCAAGGATAAACAAAAGACCAACCACCGTCATTGCAAGAGAACCCTTTGGTTCTTTTTCACCTTTATTCTCACTTTTAAGCAGCTGGGCCGGCGATCCAAGCTGTACCTGAAACAGATTGTAGATCAGTGTCAGCAGAAAAGTCACCAAAAACAATCTTACCGTATCGATGACAGGCTCAATTTCAAAAACAAGGGTGCTTGACTGGGTAAGATGAATCATTTTCATCAAAACCAGAAAAGCCAGTTTGGCAAAAATCATTCCAAAAATAATGCCCAGTGCAATGGCTGCAAACGCGCAGAGGGCAGTCTCAAAAGTCATCATCACTGCCACATGCCGTTTTTCAAGCCCCAGCACGCCGTAAAGAGCAATTTCTTTTTTTCTGCGCCGGATTAAAAAACTATTGGCATAGAAAATAAAAATAACTGAAAAACCTATAGCTACAACACCGCCGATGCGCATAATCAAATTCAGCGTTTCCGAACTTGGCACATTAGCCATGCCCGGGTTGTCCGTGATCACACCAAACACATAATATACAAGCACCATCAGCGCCGATGCAAACACAAACGGCATGTAAACGCCCCGATTACGCTTTAAATTTGAGCAGGCCAGTTTTAAATAAAATCCACTACGCAAAATCCTCACCTCCGGCAGTCAAAACCGTTGTCGCA
The DNA here is from genome assembly GCA_018716485.1 of Candidatus Scybalocola faecipullorum. Lineage (GTDB taxonomy): Bacteria > Bacillota > Clostridia > Lachnospirales > Lachnospiraceae > Scybalocola_A > Scybalocola_A faecipullorum. Next base: position 20,620 of record DVJY01000057.1, on the reverse strand, counting down.
GACATGATTTTCTCAAAAAATGTCCGATTATCCTCATCCCCTTTATATAACTGGTTAAACAATTCACCGTCACGGATAAACAATACACGGCGGGCATAAGCTGCTGCCTGAGCGCTGTGCGTCACCATAAGAATGGTCTGTCCCAGACTGTTAAAACGCTCCAGCATACGCATTAAATTGGCCGACGATTTCGTGTCAAGCGCTCCTGTCGGCTCATCGGCAAGCAGAAGCTTCGGCTCCGTGATCAGCGCCCGGGCAGCGGCACAGCGCTGTTTCTCACCGCCTGAGATCTCATAAGGATATTTTTCAAGCAGTGGGACAATACCCAGCTGTTTTGCCAGAGGCATCAGCCTTGCTTCCATTTTTTCATACGGTGTTCTTGAAAGTACCAGCGGCAGAAGAATATTGTCTTTCACTGAAAACGTATCCAGCAGATTAAAATCCTGAAATACGAAACCGAGATTGTTTCTTCTGAATGAAGATAATTCTCTGTTTTTTATTTTTCCCATATCCTGACCATCCAAAATAACTTTGCCGGCTGTCGGCTTATCCAAGGATGCGAGGATATTCAGCAAAGTTGTCTTTCCCGAACCGCTCGGCCCCATCACCGCAATAAACTCTCCCGGCTCCACTTTAAAACTGATATCCTTCAGCGCAATACACTGCTGACTGCTTTGCTTCGTACTGTAGATTTTTTTAATATGAATGACATCCAATAACGCCATTACCTGCACTCCCTTCTTGCTTTAAAACACAAACACGGATATATCCGATACCTGTATATGTTCTTTTGATCTTGATATCAGTATACGAAAAAAAGAAATGCGCCGCCTTAGATTAAGCTTACATTTCTTTTCCGTTTCTTACATTTATGTCACTTAAAAAAGATTTTTCTCTGACTGCCGGGCAGTAAATAGCTGCTTCTGTCCATTTGCCGTACAGTGATGTAACCTCCAGTCTGACCCCGAGATGATCCGCCGCTTTTTTCGCCATATAAAGTCCGATGCCCGTAGATTTTTCGTAAATACGTCCGTTGTAGCCTGTATAGCCTTTATCAAAAATCCTTGGAATATCCTCTGCGCGTATGCCGATGCCTTCATCCCGGATTATCAGCTCCGCCTCTGTTCCATTGACCCGCCTGCATTTGATCCGTATCGTTCCTTTTGAGGAATATTTTAAACTATTGGACAGAAACTGCTCAAAAATCACCGCCAGCCATTTGGCATCGGAAACCGCTGAAATATCAAAATCTTCGATATCCACCGCCAAATGCTTATGTATGAAAATCGTACTGTATTTTTTGACACTGGCACAGACAAGCGGATGCAGCGGCACTGTTTCAAAAATCATATCTTCGGCAAGATCTGAAAGCCGTACATACCATAAAACCATTGATGCATACTGCTCGATTTTAAAAATTTCCGCCTCCCACGCCATCTTATCCGTCAGCGTCTGATCCGCCTGAATCATCAGCCTCATTGCGGAAATCGGCGTTTTAATCTGATGGATCCACATGGAATAGTAATCCAGCTGTTCAGTATAATCTTCCTGAATTTTACTGACAGTTTCCGTCATTTTGCGGTGAAGCTTGTCAATGATGGCCGTATATTGCTGCGACTGGGCATCATAAGGCTTTGGCAGATCTGAAAAATCCAGACTGACATTGCGCTCGCCGCGCATCAATTTTTTGACCCGCTGCCGGTATACGAGATAATTTGCCAATAATACACACAGCGCCAGCACAACAAGAAGAAATATTCCGTAATACACATCTACGCTCCCATCCCGGCTGAGCACATTTAACGCTGAAAAAATCGCCGCGGCTATGCCCAGCACTGCAAGAGCCGGCCACTGCGATTTTAAATATCCGGCAATGGTTTTTAATTCATCATTCATTCAGCACATACCCCAAACCTTTTTTTGTTTCAATACAATCTAAATATCCGTAAGCTTCCAGTTTCCTGCGCAGCCGCGCCACATTGACAGTCAATGTGTTGTCGTCGATAAAGCTTTCGTCATCCCACAGGCGCTTCATTAGTTCATCCCGTGTAACAACCGAATTTTTATGTTCCAGAAGGGTCTGAAAAATTTTCAGTTCATTGCGCGTCAGTTCTACCTTTTTCTCTCCGGCGTAAAGCGCCGCCTCAGAAAGATTTAAAAATGCATCTCTGAATGCCAGTCCTTCCTGATGTTCCTGATAATCATAGGCCCTGCGCACAAGCGCGCCGATCTTTGCTGTAAGTACAGAAAGATCGAACGGCTTGACAATATAATCATCGGCGCCCATATTCATCGCCATGATCATATCGATAGGCTCACTCTGAGAAGAGATAAAGATCATCGGCACTTTAGATATTTTCCGAATACGCTCACACCAGTAATATCCGTTATAAAACGGCAGAGAAATATCCATCAGTACAATCTGCGGGCTGCATGACATAAATAATTTATATATATCTGAAAAGTCGTCGGCAATGATGCTGTCATACCCCCACTTGGATAAATAAGCCGCCGCTGTCCGGGCAATCGCCCCATCATCTTCGACAATTAATACTTTATATCGCATCACGATCTTCCTTTCCGCGTCAATTACAGAAGCGGTGAAAAAAGCTTCAGAACCCACTGCACAATCTTCTGCCATATTGGCCGGCGGCGCCATTTTTCATAAGTGATTTCCTCACTCTTTTTGATCATATCCAAAATGTCTTCTTTAATATCCATCACTGCCGGCGTATCGCTCATGAATACACCACATTCATAATGAAGATAGAAACTGCGATAGTCCATATTAATACTTCCGCAGATGGCACACTCATCATCTTCCACTGCAGTCTTTGAGTGGACAAACCCCGGCAGATACTCAAAAATGCGGACACCGCTTTTTAAAAGCGGTCCGTAATTTTCAATGTTTACCATGTAAACATACCATTTGTCATACTGTCTCGGCGTTACAATGCGGACATCAACGCCGCTCTTTGCCGCTCTGCACAAATTTTTAACCATGTCTTCTTCAAGAACAAGATACGGTGTCGTGAAATACACATATTCTCTGGCCTTGCTGATGACATGCATATACGTATCCCATATGGGATTGTTCGGATTATTGGCAGGGCCATCCGACAGCGGCTGCACATAGCCGCCGGTTTCAAAGCTGACATTCGGACGGTATTTTTCATAGTCCAGATTATCATAACCTTTGGAAATTTCCCACATTTCAAGGAAAATGGACGTCAGCCCCCATACGCCCGGACCTTCAAGACGCACAGCCGTATCCTTCCAATGTCCGAAACGGACAATAAGGTTTGCATACTCATCGGCCAGATTCAGGCCGCCGGAATAACCGATATTACCGTCGATAATTGCAATTTTTTGATGATTTCTATAATTAAATGTCAGACGTGTTGCTTCTTTATTGATCGGAGAAAACACGCTGAAGCGTATACCAAGGGCTGCCAGTTCATCTCTGAATTCCAGAGTATTAATGACAAGAGAACCAAAATCATCATAGAGCAGCCTGACTTCCACGCCCTCCTGAACCTTTCTTGCGGCAATCTCTTTAATGCGCTGCCATACCTGTCCGTCTTTAATGATATAATACTCCAGAAAAATAAATTTCTTCGCATTTTCCATATCCCGGTAAAGGGCCTCAAACTTTTTCTCGCCCACATCAAAATAGGTTACTTTCGTTTTGTCATAGAGCATAAAACCTTCTTTGATCAAGCGCTTGCTGATCTGCGCCTTATTGGGATGTTTCTCACTGAACCCGTTGATAATTTCCTGATCCTGGATTTTAAACTGACGGCTTTTTTCCTGAACAGCTCTGATGCGTTTATGAATTTTAGAATTTGTCCGTTTCCGTCCCCACATAAAATACAGGAAAAATCCAAATACCGGAAGAACAAGGACTATAATAATCCAGAACTGCTGATATGACTCGCTGTCATTGACCAGCGAAAATACAAGACAAATACTGAAAATTTCAATGATAATATAAAACCATGACGAATATTCTTTCATCAATTCAGTCATCAGCATTAAAAATGCAATCTGTAAAAGCACACCAACGCCGACTGTGGCCGCACGTATAATCCCCTGATATCTTTTTCGTAATATTTTCATCCGTTCACCTCTTTTACAGACTTATTATACCTATAAAATCCGTCTGCGTCAAAGCCCTTTATCTTTGTTTTCGTCGTATCTCTCTTCCAGCGCCTGTGTCGGCCGTATGATCCGCACTGCTTTATGACGTGTAATGATTTCCACTTTACGCCATGCGCCTCCATCCTCGCCATCCAGCGTCCACGCGATTTCATCATCAGACGTTACTGTAATTTTATCCGCTTTCCCAAAAAACATCAGCTGTTCGTCAACTTTCTGCGTCAAAAGCGCCGTCGCGATCATCTGAATTTCAATCAAATTTTTCGGCATCTTAATCAGCAGTACTTCAAACAGTCCGTCATCCAGTTTCGCTTCTACGCCGCTGACGCTTTTAAATCCGCCCACTGAAACTGAATTTGTCACCATCCCGTAAATAAAATCGTTCTCGACAACATGCCCGCCAAACTCACAGACAGCATGATACGGCTTTATATTGCCCAGGCTTTTTATGCCTTCTATAACATACGCTGTATGCCCCATCATATTTTTCATCGACTGCGGTGTCGAATAAGACACCTGCGTAAATGCGCCGAACGCGGCCACATAAATAAACGGCGTGCCATTAAATTCGCCGAGATCACAGGCAAATGGCGTGCCTGTGAGTACCGTCTGGGCAGCATTCATCACTTTCGAGGTAATACCCAGACTTTTGGCAAAATCATTGGTCGTACCAGCCGGAATATAGCCAAGCACTGTATTGCTCTCGCTGTCCAGAAGACCTGAACAGACTTCATCCAACGTTCCGTCGCCGCCGGCACACACAATAATATCATAATCTTTAGCCATTTTTTTCGCAATCTGCCGCGCATCCCGCGCATAACGCGTCGTGTGTACCGTTACGATATATCCGTTGGAAACATACAGATCTATAATATCACACAAATTCGGCTTAATCTGGTTTTTGCCGGACTTGGGATTAATGATTAAAAGCATTTTTTTCTTTTTCATACATAATCCTCCTTTGACCGCAGCCGCATAAAGCCACTGCCGCACAACATCAGCAAAGGGCTGTTTGATATCCTTAAATAATATTAGGCCGACGCCCTTCAGTTGTCAAATACCTGAAAGAAAAACTTATAAAATATTTATAATTTATTCCAATCCTCTGCAATTTTTTCTTTTATAATAGGATTAAAGAATATATTTTTACCAAAGAAAGGATTTTGTACATGACCGCTCTTTTTTTAATGATCCCCTACATTGGTATCAGTGCCTATATTATATGGCATGTGTTTAAACTGACATCAGCCATTTCCGTCCGCCTGCGTTCTAAAATATTCCGCAGCATTTTTCTTATATTTTTTACGGTTATTGCCACATCTCCGCTGACATCATTTTTGATTGCTTCCGGACCGCTGCATTTTTTACTGAAAAAACTGAATAACATATGGCTTGGCTTTATGCTGTACATTATTCTTATTCTTGCTGTGATGGATGCTGTCATTCTCATACTCAGGCTTTCCAAAAAAATCAGCAGGCATACACTGCGCAGCCGGCATTTTGTCATCCTCACACGAAGCGGCGCCCTTTTGCTGGCGATAGTCGTCACCATATTCGGCGTCATCAACGCCGGCTGGATACGGACGACCCATTATGATGCTTACGTTGACAAACCATGTGATATTTCTGAGCTGAATGTTGTGCTGGCCGCCGACCTGCATTTGGGCTACAGCGTCGGCGCCCGCCATATGGAACAAATGGTGAAAAAAATCAACGCCGCCAATCCTGATCTTGTTATTATCGCAGGCGACATCTATGACAATGAATTTGAAGCGATTGAAGAGCCCGAAAAAATTCAGGAGCTGTTTGCCTCCATACAGTCCAAATACGGTGTTTTTGCCTGTTGGGGCAATCATGATCTTGAAGAGCCGATTTTGGCCGGATTTACTTTCGGCAGCCATGATAAAATAGAGACTGATGTCCGGATGGCGGAACTCCTTAAAAATGCCGGTGTCCATTTGCTGTCCGATGAAACTGTGCTTATTGACAATGCCTTCTATCTTGTCGGCCGTGAAGACTCAAGCCGCGCCCGTAAAACAGGCAGCGGCCGCCAGTCGCCGGAAACGCTTTTGTCTGGCTTGGATCATTCCAAACCAATTATTGTCATCGATCATCAGCCGAAAGAACTTCAGGCGCTTGCCGATGCCGGCGCAGACGTGGATCTGTCCGGACATACCCACGACGGACAAATATTCCCGGGAAACATACTGACATCGCTGATGTGGGAAAATTCCTGCGGCCTGCTTTCTGTAGACAGCATGACCTCCGTCGTTACTTCCGGCGCTGGCGTCTGGGGCCCTAATATGCGCGTGGGCACCAAAAGCGAGATTGTGCAGCTGCGGATACATTTTAAAAATTAAACAGCGCCTCATCATTACCATAATTAACAAATGTAAATTCTTATAGCGAGCTTTTTTGAACTAATATCACAAAAAAATATAAACTCTTTGTTTATAGTGCCAAATTTTGCATAAATATATTGACAAACTACCTAATTTATCGGAACTTTCTGATGAATTCAAAGACAATCTGGAAGATGAATTTGAACGTTTCGGCATTGAACTGACAAACTTTTATTGTGTTTCTATTGCTCCACGGCGTGAAGAATATGAAAAACTGTAGCAATATAAAGAAGAGCTTGCTCTTGGATCCAATTTTTACCAGCAAAGGCGAACGCTTGACATTCTTGAAAAACTTGCTGAAAACCCTTCAGGCGGAAGTATTGCAAATGCCGGTATGGGGCTTGGTATGGGGTTAACTTTTGCCGGACAGGCCGGCCATCTTTTCAACAATGCAAATCCACCGGCCAATTCTATGCAGGCCGTCAGCCAGCCGTCATCATCTGTCTGCTGCCCGAATTGCGGCGCTCAAAATCCTTCAGGCATGAAATTTTGCGGGGAGTGCGGAAACCCTCTGTCCAGCGAGATTGTCTGCCCGCGCTGCGGTGCTCATATCCCGGCTTCAATGAAATTCTGCGGTGAATGCGGGTTAAAGCTGGGCAAAAACTAACGCGCCCTCATATTTTTATTCCGACACAGGAGGTTATAATAATGCCGGAACGTGATTTTTTTCATCAGACGGATTCCCTATCACCAAAATTAAAACCTTTATCTGATTATATTCGACAGCTTGATGATTTTTGTGCCGGGGATGTTATTCTTTTAGGATTAAATATACTTGATGCCCTGCGTATTTTCCATCGCAGCGGCATCGCTTATGGAAATATAGATATTCATCACATTTATGTAACTGATCAGGGCTACTACAGATTGGAGGGTCTTGATCAGACTGCCAAAACCGGCACACGATTCGCCGCCGATGCCGTTGCTGATTTACGGCATCTCGGCAATATATTATATCAACTGCTCAATGCCGGACAGGTTTTTGACGATACTGAAAGCCAGCCTTTAAAAGATGTGGTCATGAAAGCTGTCTCTGCCTCGGAAAGTTTTCACAGCGCCGATGAATTTATGAATGCTTTATCATCGGCTGAAGCAAATACTCCGGAAAATGTGCTGGATAAGGAAATCGTTCCCGATCCCGGTCTCTTTGCACATGCAGATACTAAACCGGATGTAAAGGTTTTCTCAACGAGAGCCGAAGCCTGCGCAGCTGTTCAAGAGATAAGAAATATGTTGAAAAATTTAAAACGGCGCCAGAAAACCGCCGCCTTAAACAGCCTTATTTATACGGTCAAATGTATCGAAGAAAAATTATCCATTGAAAGTGAATTTAAAGGCGGCAGCCCCCAAATACTAGACTGCGAACATCAGGTAATGCAAAATCTTCAGCGCCTTTACGGCAATGCCGAAATTCTTAAAACCGCCTATGACTTGGAACTGGCTGAAGAAATGGAAGATACAGCAGCTGATATTATTTCTCTGCTGCGTCAGAGAAGCCTGCTGAAAAGGAAATAAATGGCAGTGTGCATATGTCACACTGCCATTGACTTTATATCTCTATACCGCAAACTGGCTGTTATACAGCTCTGCATAAAAACCTTTCTTTGCCAAAAGTTCTTCATGAGTACCCTGCTCAATAATGCTGCCGTTTTTCATCACAAGAATTTTATCCGCTTCTCTGATCGTAGACAGGCGGTGGGCCACAATAAAGCTTGTACGCCCTTCCATCATTTTTGCAAAGGCTTTTTGAATCTTAATTTCTGTACGCGTATCAATAGAAGATGTCGCCTCATCAAGTATGAGCATCGGCGGCAGGCAGAGCATGACTCTGGCAATACACAGCAGCTGTTTCTGCCCCTGAGACAAATTGCCGCCATCCTCACCGATCACCGTATCATAACCATTTGGCAGACGCCGTATAAAACTGTGGGCATAAGATTCTTTTGCCGCGCGTATCATCTCTTCCTCGGTGGCATCCGGACGTCCGAACAAAATATTCTCACGGATCGTACCGGTTCTCAGCCATGTTTCCTGAAGCACCATACCGTAGTTCTGACGCAGGCTCTTTCTTGTCATCTGACGAATATCCGTATCATCCACGCTGACTGCGCCCTGATCCACATCATAAAAACGCATCAGCAGATTAATCAGCGTACTTTTACCGCAACCGGTCGGCCCGACGATGGCAATGCGCTGTCCCGGAAGGATATCCAAATTCAAATCTTCAATCAGTTTCACATCCGGACGGTAAGAAAAGCTGACATCGTCCAAACGTACATGCCCTTTGGCATGTTCCAGAACTGCCGCATTTTCCGGTTCAGGCACCTGAGGCTCTTCTTCAATAAGTTCAAACACACGCGCCGCACATGAAAGCGCGTTCTGCAGTTCTGTCATAACACCGGAAATTTCATTAAATGGCTTTGTATACTGATTGGCATAACTTAAAAAGCTGGAAAGCTGGCCGACGCTGATACCGCCGTTTAATGCGGAAATTGCTCCGGTAATGCCGACGCCTGTATATACGAGACTGTTGACAAAACGGGTCGCCGGGTTTGTGATGGAAGAAAAGAAAGTTGCTCTCAGGCTGTATCCCCTGAGACGTTCATTAATTTCATCAAATTTTTCAACAGCTTCTTTTTCATGTCCGAACGCTTTGACAACCTTCTGCTGTCCGATCATCTCGTCAATATGCGCCGTCATCTCGCCTCTTGTTTCAGACTGACGTTTAAACATGGTATAAGTGCGCTTTGAAATAAACGCAGCGACAAACAGTGATACCGGAGTAATCAAAATAACAACTAATGCAATGGTCACATTGATGCGCAGCATAAAAACAAGCGTTCCCAGAATCGTCATCACGCCGGTAAAAAACTGAGTGAATCCCATTAAAAGGCCGTCGGAAAACTGGTCAACATCGGTCACAATACGGCTGATGATATCACCGGAGGATTGGCTGTCCAAATATTTCAGCGGCAGCCGTTCCAGATTTTCAAAAGCCCGCTTTCGGATATCTTTGACAACAGAATATGTAATTCTGTTATTGATCGTATTCATCAGCCACTGGAACAGCGCCGTCAATACAATGACAATTCCCATCGTCAGCATAATTTTTAAAATACCGTCAAAATCAACGTTGGCACTGTCCACAATACAGTCCACCGCATTACCGATCAAAATAGGCAGATACAGCGTCAGCACAACAGTTGCTGCCGCAAAAATCAGCGACATTGCCGCCCAAAACCAGTACGGCTTTAAATATTTTAATATTTTTATAATCGTCCCTTTATTGTCTTTCTTACGCATTTGCCTGTCCCTCCTTCGGAAACTGAGAGTAGTAAATTTCCTGATATGTTTCACAATTTTTCAGCAATTCCTCATGAGTTCCAAGACCTGCCACTTCGCCGTCATCAAGGACAATAATCTGATCAGCATGCCAAACGCTGGCCGCCCGCTGAGACACTATAAATACGGTCATATCCGGGTCCAGCGCCCCGATCGCCCTGCGCAGCTTTGCATCTGTGGCATAATCCAGTGCCGACGCGCTGTCGTCAAGAATAAGTATCTCCGGCCTGCGCACAAGCGCCCTCGCAATTGTCAGACGCTGCCGCTGCCCGCCGGAAAGATTGGTGCCGCCCTGAGTAACCTCAGCATTCAGCCCGCCTTCTTTGCCTTCCACAATTTCCGCACCCTGAGCTGTTTTCAGTGCTTCCATCAAATCTTCATCTGAGGCCTCCTGTCTGCCCCATTTTAAGTTATCGGCGATCGTCCCTTTAAAAAGCACAGCCTTTTGAGGTACGATACCGATTTTATTTCTCAGTGTTTCAAATGTATATTCCCTGACATCTATACCGTCGATACTTACTCTTCCGCTGCTGACATCATAAAATCTGGGAATCAGATTGATCAGCGACGTCTTGCCGCTTCCTGTGCCTCCGATAATACCGATGGTCTGACCGCGGCGTGCCGTAAAGTTGATATCTGTCAGCGAAGGTTCACCTGCGCCGGCATATTTAAAGGTTACATGTTCAAAACGAACCGCCGCGTCATCTGTTCCTCTATCGGTGCGGCTCCCTTCGGCCATAGAAGTCTCTGTTTTAAGGACACTTTCAATTCTGCGGGCACATGCCAGTGATTTTGTAATATTGATGATCAAATTCGCCAGTTTTACAAGTTCCACAAGAATCTGCGACATATAGTTTACAAGCGCAACAACTTCACCCTGAGTGATCACACTGTTTTTCACTTCCCATGCACCGGTCCAAATAAGCAGAACGATAGCTCCGTTAATGATCACATAAGTGAGCGGATTCATCGCCGCGGAAATTTTCCCCACAAAAATCTGCTGTTTGACAAGAAGATCGTTAGCATCAGAAAAAGCTTTCTTTTCGGCTTCTTCTTTATTGAATGCCCGAACAACACGGACACCGCTTAAATTTTCCCTTGTAATCTGCAGCACCTTATCCAACCGCTCCTGAACGGTGCGGTACATCGGAATACTGATAATCATCACGCCGAACACGACGATTGAAAGTACCGGTATGGTGACCACAAATACCGTCGCCGCTTTCACATCAATCGTAAATGCCATTACCATCGCGCCAAATACGATAAACGGTGACCTGAGAAAAAGTCTCAGCACAAGGTTCACGCCGGACTGCACCTGATTAATGTCATTGGTCATCCTGTTCATCAGTGTTGATGTCCCCATCATATCAATTTCTGTATAAGACAGACTTTGAATGTGGACAAACAGATCGTGCCGCAGCGCCGTACCGAAACCAACCGCAGCTTTTGCCGCAAAATACTGAGCTGTCAAAGAACATACAAGTCCGATCAGGCCGAGCGCCACCATCACACCGCCCATGGCAAGCACATAATTCAAATCTCTGTTTTTAATACCAATATCAATGATTCTTGCCATGACAATAGGTATCAGAAGTTCAAAAGATGCTTCCAGCAGTTTAAACAGCGGTCCTAAAACACTTTCTTTTTTGTAGTTTTTCAGATACTTCAGTAAACTTTTCATACGCCACTTCCCTGTTTTTTCTATTATTTTGTTTGCAAAGGTGTTAAGCAAACCCTTGTACAATAAAAAAATCCGGCTATCCGCTGTTTACAGGATAACCGGATCCGCTGTAATTATTATACATGAATATTGCCGTCTGTGGCAATAGGCTGATTTACGGATTCTGCCCTAAAATAGTACTATCAATAATCTCTTTTGTCTTATTCACAACATATGTGCTCTGTCCTCTGTCATGGACGTCTTCCACCATCGTTACAATCATCCATGAATCACTGCTGTCTGCCTCCGTCGGAAATGTGACAAACCACCCCAGTTCTGTGCCTGTCTCATCATCACTGCTGTCCTTAATCTCCGCTGTACCGGTTTTTCCGGCCAGTGTCACGCCCTCGGTATATGCGTTGTGGCCTGTGCCCGAAGCATCTTCAATGACCTGAACAAGATCCTCTTTGACTGTTTCGGCAGCTTCTGAAGAAAAGACATTGGTTTTCCACATCTGAGGCTGTATATCTTCCGTATATTCCAAATACGGCATAATCATACTGCCGTTATTGAGAAATGCCGAGTAAATAGAGGCCAAATGGAGCGGATTGACAAGCACTTCGCCCTGGCCGTAGCCGCTGTCCGCAAGCTGTATCTCATCATCAATGCCGCTGTCTGCGTTGGCGTACTGAGAATCTGTCATCACAATATCAAACGGCATTGTCTCATTAAATCCAAGCCCATCCAGAGAAGTCATCAGCGTATCCGCGCCGATCCGGAGCGCTGCCTTTGCAAAATAAATATTATCCGAGTAGACGAGGGCATTTCTGACATTGGCATCGCCGCTGTATGTATGCAGCGTTGTGACTCTGTAAGACCCCCAGCTGTCGTCCGGCTGCCAGCTTAAACCGGAGTATCCGAAATCTTCATCTGCTGTGAAACTTCCGGATGTCAGACCAATCGCTGCAATAATCGGCTTAAAGGTTGAGCCCGGCACAAGCGCCGCTCTGAAACGATTGTACATCGGATTGTTTTCGTCATTATTTAAAGCATCCCATGTTTCCTGTGACATGCCGACCACAAAATCATTGCTGTTGTAAGTCGGTGTGCTTACAAGCGCAAGCACCTCTCCGGTCAGCGGGTTCATCGCCACGGATGCACTGTTATCATCCTTATATGTTTCATACAGCGCCTGCTGCAGATCAATATCAATAGTCAGTGTGATATCTTCGCCGTCTTCCACCGCATCCACGGCCAGCATCGTCTTTTGTTTTCCGGAACTGTCCACAATATATATCTGACATCCGTCGCTGCCCCGCAGTCGGTCTTCATACAAACTCTCAAGCCCGCTTCTGCCGATCACACTCGTCTCCGTATATCCTTCACCCTCATGTTCTTCAAGATCTTCAGCATTGACATTCTGTACATAACCGATCAGATGGCTTGTTGCTTCCCCGTAAGGATAAACCCGGCTTTCCGTCTCGTTGATCATCACCCCGTCAATAGCCAGAAGGTCTTCCCGAAGATCATCAGACAATTCATCAGATGTATATTCTTTAATCGGCACAAAAGTATCATCTGTCACCCATGAAGCGCTCAGGTCATTTTCTATTTCTTCTGTCTCAATCTCCAGCAATTCCGCCAATGTTTCCATATCTGTGTCAGAAAACTTGCCCGGCTCAATGCCTACACTGTAGTTTGTGCCTTGGCCGGCTAAAAGATTGCCATTTCGGTCGTAAATGCTGCCTCGCTCGGCAGATATGGTTTCCACACGCACTTTATCCTCGGAGGTCAATTCCGGAAAAATCAGGCTGTCATCCCAGTCAATGAGCCACTGGCCGCTTTCATAAGTCAGATGGGCTGTATTAGTAAAGGCCATCTCACCGGCGCTTGTATTCATATTGAACTGAAACCTGACCTGATCATCTCCGGATTCTGTTTCCTGAAGCGTTACTTCAATATTTTCCGCGCCGATGCCTTCGTAAATAGCCTGATTTCGAGTTACAAAATCCTCCCGTGATATATTGGTCTGGCTCTGACTGTCCAGAAGATAGTACATACCGTCATAATTGCCCTGAGACAAGTATTCAAAATATTGCGATACCGTATCTTCCGGCCTGGTCACCGGCCGGTTCAGGTAAAAATATAGAAAAATGCAGCTGGCGGCTGCAAGAATAATAATAATCGTTGAAATGATAAGGACTGCCATTCCTTTTCTCTTTTTCTTTTTTCTTCTAGTCTGCTCCACAGTTGGTTCCCTCTTTCTTAAAGTACAGAGCAAAATTTCCGTAAATCTTTTACATTATATCATAGATTTGTGAAATTAATATGGTATAATGTAAAAGTCTTTCTTAAAAATATTTCGATACCAAAAAAGGAGGCGGTTCAATGATTTATATTATCACTGCGCTGGAGGGACTGATCACCTTTATTTCACCTTGTCTGCTGCCAATGCTGCCTGTATATCTTTCATATCTTGCAGGAAGTTACAGCGTTTCTGACAACGCAAACGCCAAAAAAGCCGGGACTGTAAAAAATGCGCTCGGTTTTATCCTCGGATTTACGATTACTTTCATCATTCTCGGCGCTTTTGCCGGAAGTATCGGCATGCTCCTTGGCCGCCATCAAATGATTGTCAATATTGTCTGCGGTGCTGTTGTCATTATTTTCGGTCTCAGTTTTCTGGATATTATTCATTTAAATATATTTAAAGGCTTTCGTATGGAACAGCCTTCCGACAGCATGCATTTTTTGTCATCTGTTTTATTCGGCCTGATTTTTTCTGTAGGATGGACGCCTTGCGTCGGCGCGTTTTTAGGTTCGGCGCTTATGCTGGCCTCTCAGCAGGGTTCTGTATTTAAAGGTATTTTACTTCTGCTGTGCTATTCCCTCGGCCTTGGTATTCCGTTTTTATTCAGCGCCATACTTATACAGGAACTGCAAAATACCATTCAATGGATCAAACGCCATTATCGGATCATCAACCGGGTGTGCGGCATTTTGCTCATCTGCATCGGTCTTGCCATGATGACCGGATGGATGAATCGTCTGATTTTGATGCTTGCCTGAAAATATTTTAATTGAGGAGGTTCTATGAATTCAAAGAAAAAATTACTGATCACCGCCGCCGCTTTTATCATTGTCATTATTCTCGCCGTCATTGCCTATCGCGTCCTTGCCAAGCGCAGCGCGGCGGATAATCTGATGCCGGCCGGCGAAAGTTCTGAAACTTCAGCACAGACAGACTTCCCGGAAGGCACATCTGAAAATAGCAGCGGCAATACACAGGGCAGCGAAACAGTCGAAAGCGATTCAGAAGCCTCATCTTCCGGTGAAAGCGGCAGTTCTTCCGATGATTCAGATTCTTCCAACCCTGTACCGGAGTTTTCCATGACCAATGCTGACGGAGATTCCGTATCTATTTCCGATTTAACCGGCAAACCAGTGATTATTAACTTTTGGGCGAGCACCTGCCCGTACTGTCTTGACGAAATGCCTCATTTTCAGGATATGTATGATGCCTACAGCGAGGATATCAATTTCGTCATGCTGGATATTATCGGCTTCAACGGAGAAACTGAGGCGGACGGCCGTGCTTATATCGAAGCGCAGGGTTATACGTTCCCTGTCTATTATGACACAGAAAGTGAAGCAACATATGCCTTTGGCCTGCGTTCCCTGCCAATGACTTTATTTATTGACAAAGACGGCAATATGATCGCCTATGCCAACGGGCGCATCGATGCCGATATTCTCCAGCAGGGCATTGACATGCTTCTTGAAAATTAAAAAGCCGGCTGACTGTAACAGCCCAATCGTCTGACTTTAACATCCGACTGTTTGGGCCGTACAGACAGCCGGCCTTTTTAATTGCAGTTTTGCCGGGCAATCTATATACTGCTTTTCCATAAATATCGGTCAACGGTTCATATATGCAATCAGCGGTTCCAGATATTTTGGATCTGTCCAATCGCATTTCTTTCCGGATGCCGACAGCAGCGCCTTCATCCACGGTTCACATTCTGCTTCAGACTTTCCTGAAATCATTTTCTGCAAAAGTTTACATAATGTCCTATCCTTAAATGTCATGGCGCTTTCATCCCATGCGCCTCTGCCATAAAACATGGGAATATCTTTGAGTTCATCTTTCAAATTGTTTTGTTTTACTTCCCGGATGGCCTTTTCGTCGTACGGAGAGGCGCCCACGCAAAAGACAGCCACCCTTTTTTGCTTCAGCAAAGGCCATTTGCTGCGCAGCACTTTAAGACCTGAAATACCGCTGGCATAAATCGCTCCTGCGAATACAACAGCATCATACTGAACCAAATCCGCTTTTTCAAAATCTTTCACGTCGAAAACATCGCCGCCCAACGCTTCTTTAATCATCCCCGCATACTTTTTAGCCGCCCCATACTTTGACTTATACAATATCAATACTCTCTTCATCCACTCACCCCATCATTTCTTTCCGGCAATTTAAAATGTCCGCGTGCACCGCCGGCATTTCGCGCCAAATGCTCCGTCCCGTCATACAGTTTCATCAGCAGCGTAAACAACACTTGGATTTCATCTTCTGTATAAACTTCAAAAAGATATTTTAATTCTTTCTGATACACCGAAAACGTTTCTTTAAAATAGCGGTCTGTCTTCGCTGTCGGAAAAATACATGCCTTTCTGCGATCTTCCGGATTTTTATCGATAACGATAAATCCTTTCTGCGCCAAAATTTTTGCCAGTTTTTTAATATTCTGTCTTGAGCATCCCAAAA
The DNA here is from genome assembly GCA_018716485.1 of Candidatus Scybalocola faecipullorum. Classification (GTDB taxonomy): domain Bacteria; phylum Bacillota; class Clostridia; order Lachnospirales; family Lachnospiraceae; genus Scybalocola_A; species Scybalocola_A faecipullorum. The sequence continues at coordinate 4,287 of DVJY01000057.1, read as the reverse complement.
GTTCCCCGATTTTTGTAAATGTCAGCGGCTTCGGCGTATTTTTTACCATAGACAGCAACATAAACTGCTTCAGCGTAATCTCCGGGATATGCTGGTCAAAAATGGTCTGCAGACGATTGCCTACAATAAAAATCGTGTTAAAAATAGCTTTGCTGCGATTCTCAGTTGTGTCCGAGAACCGTTCTATAAAATCACTGATTTCCATATTCAATTCATCCACCCTTATCAGTAACTAGTTACTAATAAGATTATAACAAACTCTTTTATTGTATACAAGATATATCATGATATTATGTAAAAAAGCTGACAGGGAAGCCCGTTGAAGACTTCCCTGTCTTTTATTGTATACAATATGCAAGCAGCGCGCGGCAGCCTTCCATAACATCTTCAAATGTTTCATCAAAATTACCTGTATACCACGGATCGGCAATATCTCTCGGATGTTGTGAAAAATCAAGAAGCCGTGACATTTTTTTATTCGGATCTCCTCCTGTGATCCGAAGCATATTTTTAATGTTCCATGTTTCCATACCGATTAAATAATCGTATTTGGCATAGTCTGCCTTTTCCATGCGCCGCGCTCTGTGATCGCCGCACGGAATGCCTTCCTGCTTCAGTTTTTGGCGCGTGCCCGGATGCACCGGATTGCCGATTTCCTCGCGGCTGGTCGCCGCGGAATCGATCAGGAATCTGTCGGAAACTCCGGTTTTTTTAACTAAATCTTTCATAACGTATTCAGCCATGGGTGAACGGCAGATATTGCCGTGGCAGACGAAAAGTATTCTTACCATCTATTCAAAACTCCTTGAAAGTACTGTGTTTTCTTGATTTTCGGGCATTTTCCCTAGTTCAACTTTCACCCTGCTCCTTGGCATTTCGTGGCATAAATTCGCATATCTTTTCCCTCAAAAGTAGTACAAAAAGTAGTAAATTGAGGGGCAAGTCTGCGTTTTACTACTCGCTGTTTGCAACCCTTTTCAATTCCTCTTTTGCGTCGTCATATCCCAAATGGGTGTAGGTATTCAACGTGACGCCAATATCAGAATGGCCCATCAAGTATTGTAGGGTCTTAGGGTTCATGCCGCTTTTCGCCATGTTGGAGCAAAAGGTGTGTCGGCAGACATGGGGTGTGACTTTCGGCATTTGCACTTTGTAGATTCTATTATACTTCTGGCAAATATGTTGGAAATACTTTTCCCAATGGAGCGCCACCATCGGCATACCATTCTTATCTAAATAGAGGAAGCCACATTTCCCGCCGATCATTGGCTCACTTTGAGGCTTCGGCCTATTCTGGATAATGCGCTGGAAGCACTCATAAACATCTTCCGTCATGGGTATTTCTCTTGTGCCGCAAGTCGTTTTGGTATCTTCAATCACATATTCCATATTGCGCTTACGCTGCAACTGGTGATCGACGACGAGCTTACGATTTTTCAAATCAACATCTGTCAGTGTCAAACCGACAAATTCAGAAATCCGAAGCCCTGTCTTAAATAAAATATAGATACCATCATAATACCTGCAAAAGTGCTTATCTTCTTTTACAAATTGCAGGAACGCCCGTTCTTGTTTTCTTGTAATAGCCTCTCTTGTCACGCTGTCGTTTACAACAACAGTGGCAAGCTGAAATTCAAACGGATTTTTGCGAATCAAATCATCGTCAACCGCCATCTGAAATGCTGGCCTAACAACACCTCTTACAGAATGAATCGAGCTATATCCGCGGCCATCTTTTTGCAGCTTAATCAGCCAGCATTTGGCGTCGGATAATTTCACCCGGTCAATTCTCCTTTTCCCAAATTCCTCTTTTTTGATAATGTTGAGGACAAAGTTGTAATTGGCCTCTGTGTTATGCCGCACCCCTGTTTTCTGCAAAAGGTATTTTTGAACCAGCTCAATAACCGTCATTTCACCGCCACGGGGAACGATCTGATCGTCAATATCCTTTAAGATCATTCGCTCCTTTTCCCGCAAGGAAATGTCATCCCGTTTTCCTGCCGGTGTCTTATCGGTTTTTTCTAATTTCCAGCTATAAACAAATTGCTGCTTGCCGGTTGCGTCAATGTATTTGAAAGCGTACCGTCCATCTTTGCGTTGGCTCTCTCCATTGCGAAGAATGCGATTTTTGTTATCGCGTCTTTTTCCGCTCATTTCGATGCTCCTTTCGTATCGCACAAAAAGAGCCTCAACAACGATATAGTGTTAGTATATCATAGTCGAAGCTCATTTTCTACATCAAGCAGCACCCGCAACAGAAATATGCCAATATGAATGTTCGGTGATGCTACTCACCCATAGTTCACCTACAACCGCAAAATTATAATGCGGTCATTTCTTCTAAGTAATCCTCAAATCGCCTCCGTTTAATAAGGATTTTCACCCCGTTCTGAATAACAAAACCAGAGTTTATATTATCAGCGACAATCTGCCGCAGCTTCTTTTCTCCAATGTTAAAATACTCCGATGCTTCGTCAATGGTAAGGCAAAACTTATCTTTTACCTGTACCCGTGTTTTGCCGTCCATTCTGATCTCTCCCTTTCATTGTAAAATCAAAATGAAATGGGCAGTACGGACGGCTGTTGGCGCAGCTCCACGGGAATTTCACCCCCGCGTGGTTCTCACGCGGCCCTACCTATTGCCTGCGACGCTTTTAACGCTCGGACTTGGAAGCCCCGGAAGAAGACGGAGCTTCGTTTAGCTATAAGGGAGTATCATTATCGCAATACCGCTGTTTAAGAGCTGCCTTGCCCTCGGCCCGGTGTTTCTCGCTCTCTCATAGGATATGAGGTCATGGCGCACCACGCCGACGCGGAAATTGCAGAATGTGTCCGCTGCCCTATGATGCGCCGCCGTTATCTTGCGGGCATATTTATCAAAGAGCTGTCAGAGGCCACCCGAAGAAATGCCGGATCGCGGAAAGGGTAAGACGTTCCGTGCTGCCGGGGGCCGGTCGTCAAATCTCTTGTTTGACGATGGAATGAATGAGCTTGATTTCCAGTCGGCGCTTCATGTACTCGTCCACGCACACATGGGGATAGCCGTTCTCGTCATAGAGCGTCCGGGTGCAGAGCTTAAATATGTAGCTCTCGTAGTACATCAACACTTGCTCCATAGCCTCGGCATCCCCGGCATGGGCGGCGTCAATTACCGAAAGGGGCAGAAGCTCCCTGCCGTTGAATGTGGGTTGCTTCATCCGCATTACCTCCCTCCCGGCATAAGCGCCATTAACTTGATACGCAGCTCTTTCAGAGTGCTTGTCCTGTGGCGCTGGACGGCGCTACGGGACATCCCAATGAGGCTGCCGATCTCACCGTCTGCCATATCCAGAACACAGTGCAGGATCAAAATACTTTGCTCCTGTTCCGGCAAGCTGGCAAAGGCGTCGGCCACAAGCTCATTGTCGATCAGCAGGTCATAACCGTGCGACGAAAAAATGTAGCTGTCGCTGGGGTAATGATCTACCGTGGCGAGCTTGTCCAATTCCTCCTGCGTCAGAGCGTCCAGCGATTTTTCACGGTTCCGCTGCCGCGTCTGTTCCCGCAGATAATCCTTGGCCTCATTCCGCAGAACCGCCTTGCAAAAAGCGTCAAAGCGGTGCTGTCTGCCATAATCACGGGGGATAGTTTCCATCTTCTCACCCCCTTTCTGTTGGGGGATTAGGTGGTTCTCTCCCTTTCCGCCAAAATGACGACAGCGTTGTTGCTTACTACCCGATAAAAACCTCCATTTATCAAAAAACTTGAAATAGTTTCCTGCCCGGTTGTCAGTCCGCAGGAACCGACAAAATTCGCCCGGCAGGTCGCAGACCCACCGGGCGACTGTGAAAGTGATATGAAGTTTTCTTACATGGTATAGTTCATACTCTTGGCCGGAGCTGCCCCCTGTTGGGTACAGGCTTTTTTTGAGAAGTTATTCCGTTGAAAAGCAGGCCGTATCAGCATGGCGGCTCCCTCCGTGGGCCGCCGATCCTGCGCCGGACAAAGAGAAACGGCGGCCTTGATTTCTCAAAACCGCCGCTGGGGTATGTTTATTGAGCACACGAAATCTCAACCTGCCCGGCAACGGTTTTTTTCTTTCCCCGTCGGGCGGGGCAGGCTGTTGTCAAATATTGAATAAAAAGAAGCCGATAACAACAAGGAATAAGACCTTGTGTGTTATCGGCTCTGCGTCTGTGCGTCTGGCTCTTTGATAACTGTTATATTCATGTGATGTGCAGTAATAAGTGTTTCTTGCTTACATTTGGGGCAATACAGGGGGAAATTTATTAGCACCGTATCCCCGCG
>DVJY01000006.1 GCA_018716485.1 Candidatus Scybalocola faecipullorum | reverse complement strand
ACAGTCAACCGAAATGCGGCTGTGGAACTCGTGATCACCATGGAAGCCTTCGGACATGAGCACAAAGATAAGATTATGAAGGCTCTCAAAGATAAAGGATACCGTCCGATTTTAAAAGTTCCGAAAGCTATTTATTAAAAAACAAATATTTTCCTGAAAAAAGAGTTGACAACTCCTGAGGGAATGATATATACTACCACCTGTAAAGCAAAAGTACTTGACAGGTGGTGCTTCTTTTGGAAAAGATTTTAGAGCAGTCGCTGCTCTTTGATTTTTACGGCGAACTTTTAACGCCGCATCAGAAATCCATTTATGAAGATTTTGTCCAGAACGATCTGACTCTGGGAGAGATTGCCGGTGAGCGAGGTATCAGCCGTCAGGGTGTTTATGATATCGTCCGCCGATGCAACCGGCAGTTGGAAGGCTACGAGCAAAAGCTGCATCTGGTAGACAGATTTATGAAAGCAAAATCAAAGATCGAAAAGATTCACAGCATGGCAGGTCAGCTGCTTGAGACACCGGAAGGTGATCTTCGCGGCTGCCGGGAGGGTATTTTGCGGATTGAAGCGCTTTGTGACGAACTCATCGAGGAGCTTTAGTGTAAAGGAGGCAGTTGAAGTTGGCATTTGAAAGTTTATCGGAAAAGCTGCAGAATGTTTTTAAAAATTTAAGAAGCAAGGGACGACTGACAGAAGCTGACGTCAAAGCTGCACTGAAAGAAGTAAAGATGGCGCTTCTGGAAGCCGATGTTAATTTTAAAGTTGTCAAGCAGTTTATCAGTACTGTTCAGGAACGTGCCGTCGGACAGGATGTCATGACAAGCCTGACGCCGGGACAGATGGTCATTAAAATTGTCAATGAAGAGATGGTTTCTTTGATGGGCAGCGAGACGAAGGAAATTTCGTTAAAGCCAGCCAATGAAGTGACCGTAATTCTTATGGCAGGACTTCAGGGTGCAGGTAAGACGACAACGACAGCAAAAATTGCCGGGAAGCTGAAGCAAAAAGGCAGAAAACCTTTGCTGGCGGCATGTGACGTTTATCGTCCGGCAGCTATTAAACAGCTTCAGGTCAACGGCGAAAAGCAGGGTATTCCAGTTTTTTCCATGGGTGATAAGAATGATCCTGTGGATATTGCAAAGGCAGCTGTGGAACATGCCAGAACCCATGATTTTAACGTCGTTATTCTGGATACGGCCGGACGTCTGCATATCGACGAGACGATGATGCAGGAATTAAAAAATATTAAGGCCAATGTTGATGTTACACAGACGATCCTCGTTGTCGATGCAATGACCGGACAGGATGCTGTCAATGTTGCAAAGACATTTAACGAAACAGTCGGTGTCGACGGCGTTATTTTAACAAAGCTGGACGGCGATACGAGAGGCGGCGCTGCGCTGTCAATCAGGGCTGTAACAGGCAAACCGATTTTATATGTCGGCATGGGCGAAAAACTTTCGGATCTGGAGCAGTTTTATCCGGATCGTATGGCGTCACGCATACTCGGCATGGGCGATGTGCTCTCGCTGATTGAAAAAGCTGAGGCCAGCATTGATAAAGACGAAGCCAGAGATTTGGGCCGGAAACTTAAAAAAGCTGAATTTGGCTATGACGATTTTCTTAAATCTATGGGCCAGATTAAAAAAATGGGCAATCTGACAGACATATTAAACATGATTCCGGGCATGAATTCTAAAGCATTAAAGAATGTGGATATTGATGACAGCCAGACAAAGCGGGTTGAGGCCATTATTCTTTCAATGACGCCTCAGGAACGTGCCAATCCGGATCTGATGAATCCATCCCGCAAAAACAGGATTGCCAGAGGCGCCGGTGTAGATGTTTCCGAAGTAAATAAGCTTGTCAAACAATTCGAACAGATGCGTAAGATGATGAAACAGTTTTCAGGGCAGCTGACCGGAAAAGGTGCAAAGCGGGGCAGATTTAAACTTCCGTTTTGACCGGTACAAATATTAAGAAGGCAGGGCGGCATATCCGTCTTGACTATAGATTAAATCATTTCAGGAGGTGAAATACGATGGCAGTAAAAATCAGATTAAAAAGATTAGGAAAGAAAAAAGCTCCTTTCTATAGAATTATTGTAGCAGATTCAAGATCTCCAAGAGACGGCAGATTCATCGAGGAAATCGGTACTTACGATCCTTCTACAGAACCAAGCACAGTAAAGGTTGATGAAGAATTGGCTAAAAAGTGGCTTGCTAACGGTGCACAGCCGACAGAAACAGTTGCTAAATTGTTCAAAGCTGCAGGTGTTTCAAAGTAATCAGGTGATAAGATGAAAGAATTGGTAGAAGTTATTGCAAAAGCACTTGTGGATCACCCTGAAGAAGTTGTTGTGACAGAGACTGAAGACGAGCACACGATTGTTCTTAATCTTCAGGTCGCTCAGGATGATATGGGCAAGGTGATCGGCAAACAGGGACGAATTGCCAAGGCAATCCGTACTGTTGTCAAATCAGCAGCTTCCAAAGACGAGAAAAAGGTTGTTGTTGATATTATGCAGTAAATTATTTGGGCATTGCCCGGATCACAGCTGCTGTAAAATGAAAATATTCATTTTGCGGCAGCTTTTTTACAGCACTGAGGCGCCAAAGGAGTTATAAGTTATATGTTGGAAAAATATTTAAGAATCGGCGTGATTACTTCAACTCACGGTATCCGCGGTGAGGTGAAAGTGTTCCCGACAACCGATGACCCAAAAAGATTTAAAAAGCTGAAACACTGTATCCTTGATACTGGCAGTCAGCATATTGAAATGGAAATTGAAAGCGTTAAATTTTTTAAGCAGTATGTCATTTTAAAATTTAAAGGCTATGATAACATAAACGACATAGAAAAATACCGAAAAAAAGATATCCTTGTTTCGCGCGAGAATGCAGTAAAGCTGAAAAAGAATGAAAATTTTATCGTCGATCTGATCGGACTGAATGTTGTTACAGATGAGGGACAGAATTTCGGTACAGTCAAAGATGTACTTCAGACCGGCGCCAATGACGTTTATGTCATCGACGGAAATGACGGCAAAGAATATCTTTTCCCGGCCATCCGTCAATGCATATTGGATGTTGATTTGGATAAACAGCAGGTACTTGTGCATATTATGCCGGGCCTGCTTGATCTGTGAAGGTGACTGCAATGAATTTTTATGTCATGACATTATTCCCGGAAATGATTGAACAGGGGCTCCATACAAGTATTACCGGACGTGCCCTTGACAGCGGCATCATTACGCTGAATGCCGTAAATATCCGCGATTACACTGAAGATAAGCACCGCCATGTCGATGATTACCCTTACGGCGGCGGCGCAGGCATGGTGATGCAGCCCCAGCCGGTTTATGACTGCTATGCAGATATCACAAAAGCAATGGCAAAAAAACCGCGGGTCATCTATATGACGCCTCAGGGGAAGGTATTTTCGCAGGCCATTGCCGAAGAACTTTCCAAAGAGGAAAATCTCATTTTTTTATGCGGCCATTATGAAGGTATCGACGAGCGGGTATTGGAAGAAATCGTTACAGATAACCTTTCCATCGGCGATTATGTCCTGACCGGCGGCGAGCTTCCGGCCATGGTCATGATCGATTCTATTTCCCGCCTTGTACCGGGGGTATTAAATAATGAAACGTCTGCCCAGTATGAATCCTTTCAGGATGGTTTGCTGGAATATCCGCAATATACACGGCCTGTGGAATTTCACGGGAAAAAAGTTCCCGAGGTACTGATGTCAGGGCATCACGCCAATATTGAGCGCTGGCGCAGAGAAAAATCGCTGGAGCGTACTTATTTGAGACGTCCCGAACTTTTGAAAGAGGCGGCACTGGATAAAAAGGATCGTCAGTTTCTGGAAAAGCTGTATTGGGATCAGGAAAAGAATGTATAAATTCCAAAAAACCTCTTGCACAGATTTTTGGAATGTGATATAGTGTTTAGGCATGAGTAAATAGGATGGTCCTCTGGTACAGAATAAGCGGGTATTAAGAACATCTGAGATTATGAAGGAGGTTCACATAGGATGAACGATATTATTAAGAGCATTGAAGCTGCTCAGCTGAAAGCAGAAGTACCTCAGTTTTCTGTAGGTGATACTGTAAGAGTTTACGCAAAAGTTAAAGAAGGCAACAGAGAAAGAACTCAGGTTTTTGAAGGTACTGTCCTTAAAAGACAGAACGGCGGCAACAGAGAGACATTTACAGTAAGAAAAATCTCCAACGGTGTTGGCGTTGAAAAAACATGGCCGCTGCATTCTCCGATCGTAGAAAAAATTGAAGTTGTCAGAAGAGGTAAAGTAAGACGTGCTAAATTATTCTACTTAAGAGACAGAGCAGGCAAGCGTGCTAAGGTAAAAGAATTAGTCAAATAATCAGACAAAAGGCGGGACAATTACATCATGTAGTTGTCCTTCTTTATTTATTTACTCTGAAAGCCCGTCTCAAAGCATAGACAAGCGGTCTGCTTGCAGACCGGGTTGTCTATGCTTTAGAGACGCTAAGCCGTATGAGCACGAAGACTGCCAAAGGCAGGCTGAAAAGTGCGAATACGGGTAGGATTGCGGGAGCGCCGGGGCGCGGAGCAATCCGTGGCTTTTATTTATCGTACTGCCGCGCTTGGCGCGGCATGAGGGTTTGCGCGATACGCCCGGAGGTCGGCTGCCGCCGGGCAACGGCGCTGAATATTATGACAGAGAAAGTTGGGAGTCTATGGCAAATATACAGTGGTATCCGGGACATATGACAAAAGCAAAACGTCAGATGCAGGAAGATATCAAACTTATTGATCTCGTCATCGAACTGGTGGATGCCAGACTGCCTTTAAGCAGTAAAAATCCAGATATCGACGCCCTTGCCGGCGGCAAGGCGCGGCTCATATTACTAAATAAAGCAGATCTTGCCAGTCCTGAATATACTGCAGACTGGGAAGCATGGTTTAAATCTAAAGGATACTATGTCCTGAAGCTGGATTCAAGAGCAAGAGGCGGTGCAAAGGCGGTCACAGCAATCGTAGCCCAGGCATGCAAAGAAAAAATTGAAAGAGACCGCCGCCGGGGTATATTAAACCGGCCGGTCAGGGCGATGGTTGTCGGCATCCCGAATGTGGGAAAATCAACATTTATTAACAGCTATGCCGGCCGCGCATGCGCAAAGACCGGCAACAAACCGGGTGTCACTAAGGGAAAACAGTGGATCCGTCTGAGCAAGACGCTTGAACTGCTGGATACGCCCGGTATTTTATGGCCGAAATTTGAAGATCAGTCTGTCGGTAAGAAACTGGCCATTGCCGGTTCTATTAAAGATGAGCTGCTGGATATTCGGGAATTGGCGGCAGATCTTACAGATCTTTTAGTCCGCTATTATCCCGGAACATTGTCCGGGCGCTATGGAGTAGATGAAACCGCCTCACCGGCAGACATTCTTTATGGTATTGCAGAAAACAGAAACTGTAAACTAAAGGGCAATGAGCCAGACTACGATAAGGCGTCAAAGCTTTTGCTGGATGATTTCAGAAGCGCCCGGCTTGGAAGGATTACCCTTGAATTTCCTCCGGCATAACCCGGACAGGAGGCTAGGACAGATATGACAGAAAAAGCAAAAAGAAAAAAGAAAAAAAGTCTTCTTCACGAGATTGTCAGCTGGATCATTTATATCGGCGTTATTGTCGCTGCTTCCCTGTTTATTGTTAATTTTGTCGCTCAGCGGACAGAAGTTGTCGGCGCCTCTATGGAAACGACGTTGATGAATGGCGATCAACTGATCGTAGATAAAGTCAGCTACCGATTCACAGAGCCGAAGCGATTTGATATCATCGTTTTCCCTTATCCGGAAGATCCGAGTGTTCACTACATAAAGAGAATCATCGGCCTGCCGGGTGAAACGGTGCAGATTTCCGGGGAAACGATTTACATCAACGGAGAACCGCTTGAAGAAGATTACGGCAAAACCGCCATGGGCGATCCGGGAATAGCTTCAGAGCCGATCACACTCGGCGACGATGAATATTTTGTGCTCGGCGACAACCGAAGCGTCAGCAAAGACAGCCGCTATGCTTCTGTAGGTAATATCCATCAGGATGACATTACCGGAAAAGCATGGCTTCGTATTTGGCCGCTGGATCAAATCGGGTTTTTAAAACACCAATAACAGGATAAAATCAATGAAAAACATTCAGGAAATTAAAACAGAATTTGAACAAACCGGGCTTCTCGATATGACGGCTTCGGCACTGATGGATAAAGCCCAAAAGGACATTTTGATGGCCGGATTAATGGAGCGCTATGCCAGTGACGGCCGGGCAGGTGTTCGCGGGCTTTTTGAGAAAGTCCGCAAAACAGAGGCAAAAGCCCAAAAAGAATTGGAACGTCTTGAGGCGATGAGCGCCTATGAACACCAATATGCACATCTGACTTATGTGTGCGGCATTGATGAAGCCGGACGCGGCCCGCTTGCAGGCCCGGTGGTGGCCGGAGCGGTAATCCTGCCTAAAGATGTCAAAATATTGTATCTCAACGATTCTAAAAAGCTGACGCCGCAGCGCCGAGAAGCGCTGTATGAAGAAATTCAGGAAAAAGCGGTTGCCGCACAGGTGGGCATTATTGACTGTGCCCGCATTGACGAGATCAATATTTTGCAGGCAACTTATGAGGCGATGCGTGAAGCCGTATCGAAACTGGGCGTCACCCCTCAGATGCTGCTCAACGATGCTGTAACTATTCCGGAGATTTCAATTCCTCAGACACCGATTATCAAAGGCGATGCTTTAAGCGTATCCATTGCCGCGGCAAGTATCATGGCCAAAGTGACAAGGGACCGTATGATGGATGGGTATGATATTTTATATCCGGAATACGGATTTGCAAAAAATAAAGGCTACGGCACAAAAGAGCACATTGAGGCCATACGAAAATACGGGCCGTCGCCCATCCACCGGCGCAGTTTTTTAACCCATTTCATCTAAAGGAGTGACAGGATGAACCGCAGAGCAGTCGGTACAAAATATGAAGCTGCCGCAGCCGCTTATCTTGAAAAAGAAGGTTATCAGATTATAGAAAAGAACTTTTATGGCAGGCACGGGGAAATCGATCTTATTGCCAAAGACGGCTGCTGCCTTGTCTTTATTGAAGTCAAATACCGCAAAAATCAAGGGAGCGGTATGCCTTGGGAAGCCGTAGACCGGCGCAAGCAGCAGAGGCTGATCGTAACTGCAAAAGAATATGTGGCTGTCCGAAATCTTCCGTTGGAGATATCATATCGTTTTGATGTCGTTTCTATCCTTGGAGACAGCATCACATTATATAAAAATGCATTTGGCATCATTTAAAAGGAATGAGCATATGAATCCATATCATTTTAATAAAAAGGGCACAGAAACGACCGTACTGCGCATATCCGGCGATGTGCCTGTCATACAATTTAAATCGTTCAGAGATTTGCCGTGGCTGACCCATGGATTTTCTACACGCATGGGAGGAGTCAGCGCTCCGCCGTTTGATTCGATGAACTTATCATTTACGCGGGGTGATGATGAAGCGGATGTTATGGAAAACTTCAAACGTTTCGGAAAAGCTGTCGGCGTTTTAACGTCTCAAATGGTTTTTTCAGATCAGACACATACCGCAAATGTAGGCATCGTTACGGAAGAAGATCTTGGCAAAGGTATTCTGAAGCCGAAAGATTACACCGACATCGACGGTTTGGTGACAAATTGTCCCGGAGCATGCCTTGTAACTTTTTTTGCTGACTGTGTCCCCCTCTTTTTTGCCGATCCTGTCAAAAAGGTGATCGGCCTGAGCCATTCCGGATGGCGGGGAACTGCGGCTGCTATCGGTCATGAAACTATAGAGATGATGCGCCATCAGTTCGGATGCCGCCCTGAGGACATCATTGCTGCCGTCGGTCCGTCCATTTGCGGCAGCTGTTATGAGGTCAGCGAAGATGTTGCTCAGGTATTCAGGCAGCAGTTTCGTCCGGAAGAAACCGATACTTTTCTTACAGAAAAAGGCGGCGGTAAATATCTGCTTGATCTTTGGCAGGCCAACGCATGCATTCTTTTAAATTCGGGTATTTTACCTGAGCATCTTGCAGTCACTGATCTATGTACCTGCTGTAACAGTGATCTTTTATGGTCCCACAGGAAAACAGGCGGCGTAAGGGGATCTCTGGCAGCCTTTCTTATGATCAGGGAATAGGAGTGGAGTGTGAAAAATATACATATTATTAAATCTATCGCCGAAGGCAGTATTGCCGAAGAAATGGAACTGCGTCCGGGTGATGCAGTCGCCGAAATTAACCGTCATGAAATTCAGGACATCTTTGATTATCAATATTTGATTGAGGATACTTATATTGAAATGCTCGTTATTCGTGAAAACGGCGAAGAATGGCTGCTGGAAATTGAAAAAGACGAAGATGAAGATCTTGGCATTACTTTTGAGCAGGGACTGATGGATGATTATAAATCATGCAGCAACCGCTGTATCTTTTGTTTTATTGACCAGCTGCCAAAAGGGATGCGTCCTACGCTTTATTTTAAAGATGATGATTCAAGACTGTCTTTCCTCCAGGGAAATTATATTACAATGACCAATATGAAAGACAAAGATCTGGACAGGATTATCAAATATCATCTGGCGCCGATCAATATTTCCATTCATACGACCAATCCTCAGTTAAGATGTGAAATGCTCCACAACCGATTTGCCGGAAAACTCATGGATCAAATCCAAAAGCTTTATGACCATGGTATTTTGATGAACGGACAGATTGTTCTCTGCAAAAACATCAATGACGGGCAGGTTCTGGAACAGACGATCAGTGATCTGACCCGTTTTCTTCCTTATATGGAAAGTGTTTCTGTCGTACCGATGGGGATGACCAGGTTCCGTGACGGACTGCCGGATGTGGAGCCATTTAACAGCGATGATGCCGCCAAGGTCATCGACATGGTAGAGCGGTGGCAGAAAAAGATTTACGCAGAATATGATACTCATTTCATTCACTGCGGTGATGAATGGTATATTATGGCCGGACGTCCGCTGCCGGAAGAATCGCGGTATGACGGTTATATTCAGCTTGAAAATGGGGTAGGCATGATGCGGCTGCTGATTGAAGAAGTACATGAGGCGCTTGAAAATCTGTCCGGCGATGACAGAAAGCTTCACAAAGATATCGTGACCGGAAAGCTGGCATATCCTTATATATGTTCCCTTGTCAATGAAGTACAGAAAAAATTTCCGAATATGGATATCCGTGTCCACTGTATACGCAACGACTTTTTTGGCGAATCTATTACTGTCACAGGATTGATCACAGGACAGGATATTGTCGGCCAGCTCAAAGATGTACCGCTGGGCGATACGCTTCTCGTTCCGGTGAATATGCTCAGAAGCGGCGAAGATGTTTTCCTTGACGATATGACCGTAAAAGATATGGAAAAAGCTTTACAAGTGGAAGTTGATATTATACAATCGAGTGGACAAGAACTGGTAGATATTATGATAAAAAATTAAAGGAGTAACTATATGAGCAAACCAATCGTAGCGGTTGTCGGCCGTCCAAATGTGGGCAAGTCGACACTGTTTAATGCACTTGCGGGCAAAAAGATCAGTATCGTCAAAGATACGCCCGGCGTGACCCGTGATAGAATTTATGCGGATGTGACTTGGCTTGATATGCAGTTTACCCTCGTAGATACAGGCGGTATTGAGCCGGAGAGCAAAGATATTATTTTGTCACAGATGCGTCAGCAGGCTCAGCTGGCTATAGAAACTGCAGATGTAATTATCTTTCTGACCGATGTGCGTCAGGGTATGACCGATGCGGATATGAAAGTCGCTACAATGCTTAGGAAATCAGGGAAGCCGATTGTTCTCGTAGTCAACAAAGTGGACAATTTCGATAAATTTTTAATGGACACTTATGAATTTTACAGTCTGGGACTGGGTGATCCGATGCCGATTTCTGCGGCTTCGATGCTGGGCATCGGCGACATGCTCGATGAAGTGGCAAAACATTTTAATTCTCATGAAGCTATGGAAGAAGATGATGACCGGCCGAAGATTGCTATTGTGGGCAAGCCCAATGTGGGAAAATCTTCCCTTGTCAACCGGCTTGTCGGTGAAGACAGAGTCATTGTCTCAGATGTGGCGGGAACAACCCGTGATGCCATTGACACGCCTGTCAAATATCACGGTAAAGAATACATCTTTATTGATACTGCCGGTCTCAGAAGAAAGAGCCGTGTCAAAGAAGATATTGAAAGATACAGTATCATAAGAACTGTTTCAGCCGTCGAGCGTGCGGACGTGGTGATTTTGATGATCGACGCCGTAGAAGGCGTAACTGAACAGGATGCTAAAATTGCCGGCATTGCCCACGAACGGGGCAAAGGTATGATCATCGCTGTCAACAAATGGGATGCCATTGAAAAAAATGACAAGACGATGAATAAGTTTAAAAACGATGTCCGGCAGACGCTTTCATTTATGCCGTATGCAGAACTGATTTTTATTTCAGCACTGACCGGACAGCGTCTTCACAAAATTTATGAGACAATTGATCTTGTTATTGAAAACCATGCACTGCGCGTGGCAACAGGCGTTCTCAATGAAATTTTATCGGAGGCAGTTGCTATGAAACAGCCTCCGTCAGATAAAGGCAAACGGCTCAGACTTTATTATATCACTCAGGTGTCCGTAAAACCGCCAACATTCGTTATTTTTATAAATGACAAGGAACTGACCCATTTTTCTTATACTCGATATATCGAAAACAAAATCAGAGAAGCTTTTGGATTCCGCGGAACGCCGATCCATTTCATTTACAGGGAAAGAAAGGACAAGGATAACTGATGGTATTTCATATTGTGATATGCCTGCTGATCGGATATCTGTTCGGCTGTATTCAGACAGGTTATATTTATGGCCGCTGTCATGGCATCGACATCCGCAACTATGGCAGCGGCAATGCAGGGACGACCAATGTCATGCGGACACTCGGCAAAAAGGCCGGTTATATTACATATGCGGGAGATGTTTTAAAGGGTATTGCTGCTATTCTTCTGGTCAGATATGTGATTTTTGCAGGTGATGCTTCCCATACGACACTGCTGACGATGTATACCGGATTTGGTGTCGTCCTTGGTCATAATTATCCGTTTTATCTGCATTTTAAAGGAGGCAAGGGTATAGCCGTAACTTCCGGCGTTATGTTTGCCTTTGACTGGCGATTTGCGCTGATTGCGCTGCTTGTTTTTGCCATTGCTTTTTATACAACACGCTATGTTTCTGTCGGTTCACTGGCAATTACGGCGCTCTTTCCGATCTGCTGCCTGATTTTTTATTTCGGACAGTGGCATTTATTTATTATCAGCCTTTTATTTTGGGCGATGGCATGGTGGCGTCACCGCGCAAATATTTCCAGACTGCTTCACGGCACTGAAAATAAATTTGAAAAAAAGAAGAAAAAGTGAGGTTATCTTATGGCATCAGCAGGTATTATCGGCATGGGCAGCTGGGGCAGCGCGCTGGCATATGCTCTCGGCAGTCACGGACATCATGTGACGATGTGGTCAAAGTTTGAAGATGAAGTCAAAATGCTTCAAAAAAAGCATGAGCATATCACAAAGCTTCCCGGCGTCATACTTCCTGAAGAGGTACTTGCGACAATATCTATGGAAGATGTTTGTTCTGATAAAGACATTTTGGTATTTGCCGTACCTTCGATTTTTGTGAGAAGCACAGCAAAAGAAGCGGCGCCTTATATAAAAAAGGGGCAGCTTGTCGTTAATGTGGCCAAGGGTATTGAAGATGACAGTCTGAAACTGCTCTCTGAAATTTTGCGGGAAGAACTTCCTCAGGCTCAGATTGCGGTCTTATCCGGGCCATCCCACGCTGAGGAGGTCGGACGACGGATTCCCACAACCCTTGTAGCCGGTGCTTCTGACGAAGAAGCTGCAAAACGGGTTCAGGACATTTTTATGAGTGATGTTTTAAGAGTATATACAAACCCTGATGTCACAGGCATCGAACTGGGCGGCGCCTTAAAGAATGTTATTGCGCTGGCTGCCGGTGTCATTGACGGGCTCGGTTACGGCGATAATACAAAAGCAGCGCTGATGACCCGGGGGATTGCGGAGATGAGCCGTCTGGGAACAGCCTGCGGCGGTTATCCCGAAACATTTTTCGGATTATCCGGTATCGGCGACCTGATTGTCACCTGTACGAGCCGGCACAGCCGCAACAGGAAATGCGGGTATCTGATCGGTCAAGGTTATACACTGGATGCTGCCATGAAAGAAGTCTCTATGGTGGTCGAAGGTGTTTACTGCGCACGCGCCGCACTGGCAATGGCCCAAAAATACAGTGTGGATATGCCTATTACAGCACAGGTCAATGATGTACTCTTTGAAAATAAACCGGCAAAAACGGCAGTAACAGAATTATTTTTAAGAGACGGACGTATCGAGAATCAGCGGCTGTCATGGCATAAAAATTAATACGGACATAAAAAGCATAACCCATCAGCTTCTTTCATATATTGTTATCAGTATATATGGAAGGAGCTTTTTTATGGTTGAACATAAAGCTTTTAACCTTTACCGTGACATTCAGACAAGGACCGGCGGCGAATTATTCATCGGCATCGTCGGTCCGGTACGCACAGGAAAATCTACATTTATCCGCCGTTTTATGAACCAGCTCGTCATTCCTCAGATGGCTGAGTCTGATCAAAATCTGGCAACAGATGAACTTCCTGTCAGCGGCAAGGGGACGCTCATCACAACCGTTGAGCCGAAGTTTGTCCCGAAAGAAGCTGTCAGTGTTGCCTTCAATGACGGGAAAATAGAAGTCAAACTGCGGCTCATTGATTGTGTCGGCTATGTGGTTGACGGCGCTACCGGCATTATGGACAATGAACAGGAGCGGCTCGTCAAAACGCCATGGTTTAAAGATGAAATTCCTTTTTCTCAGGCCGCCGGCATCGGTACGTCTAAAGTCATCAAAGAACATTCAACCATCGGTATCGTCGTCACAAGTGACGGAAGTTTTGGAGAAATCGGCCGGGAAAAATTTGAGCCTGCAGAGGAAAAAACCGTTCGGGAACTCAGAGAAATAGGCAAACCTTTTATCATTGTCGTTAATTCGTCGCGTCCGTATGCCGATGATACGATAAAATTATGTGAAATACTGGAGCAGAAATATGAAGTCACCTGCCTGCCGGTAAACTGTGATCAGTTGAAAAATGACGATATTCAAAAAATCATGACTGCCATCTTATTTGAATTTCCAATCAGTTCTGTCAATTTTTATATGCCTAAATGGATGGAAATGCTGCCGGAGGATCATGAAATCCGTCAGTCAATCCTTTCATCTGTTACAAATTTTATGGAAAAAGTGTTTGTTATTAAAGATATCGACGCCTACAAATCATTAATCAGCAATGAATATCTGGAAAATTATTATATTGATGAAATTAATACGGCAACAGGCAACGTGCGCATTACACTTTCATTTTCCATGAGTTACTATTATCAAATGATGAGCGCCATCCTTGGATGCGAAATTCATGGAGAATATGAATTTCTCAAAGAAATCAAAACACTTGTGGATAAAAAGCAGAAGTTTGATCTTGTTTCCAATGCGCTTTCCCAAGTCCGCCAAAAAGGCTATGGTGCCGTGATGCCTGTAAAAACGGAAATGACGGTTGAAGAACCGGTTATCATTAAACACGGCAGTAAATATGGTGTCAATATTAAAGTGAATGCGCCGTCAATACATATGATCAGCGCAAATATAGAAACAGAAATTGCACCTTTGGTCGGTACACAGCAGCAGGCTCAGGATCTTGTCGACTACATAAAAACAGCCGGTCATGAAAATGGAGATGAACAGAGCATATGGAATACGCTGATTTTCGGAAAGTCAATCGGAGAACTGGTCGATGAAGGCATGAAAACAAAAATTTCCAAAATGACAGATACATGTCAGGAAAAAATGCAGGAAACACTGCAGAAAATCATCAATGAGAGCAGCGGCAGCGTTATTTTTGTCATTATATAAACAGTATCATTGACAAACGATGATACGACGATTATGATAGAAACAAATTCACTTCAGGAGGAAGGTCAGATGAGTTTTAAGAAGGATTTTATGTGGGGTGCTGCCACGGCTTCATATCAGGTTGAAGGAGCAGCAAAAGAAGACGGACGCGGATTGTCCGTATGGGATGTTTTCTGCGAGAAACAGGGAAAAATTAAAGACAAAAGTAACGGAGATATCGCCTGCGATCAATATCATCGTTATGAAGAAGATATTGAACTGATGGCGAAAATGGGCCTTAAAGCATATCGCTTTTCATTGAGCTGGTCAAGAATCCTGCCGGAAGGCACAGGGAAAGTCAACGAAAAGGGAATTGAATATTACAGCAATTTAATTGATTGTCTGCTCGCTCATGGCATCGAGCCTTTTGTAACTTTATATCATTGGGATCTGCCGTATACTCTCCACAAAAGAGGCGGATGGCTCAACGAAGAAAGTCCGGAATGGTTTGCCGAATATGCAAAAATCGCTGCCGAATATTTTTCTGACCGTGTTAAATACTTTTTCACATTCAATGAGCCTCAGTGCTTTGTAGGTCTGGGCTATTTATCAGACATCCATGCACCGGGTATCAACGGGCCTGACAGAGATGCGTTTACCGCCGCTCATCATGTATTAAAAGCTCACGGAAGAGCAGTTCAGGTATTGCGTGAATATGGGAAACAGCCGTTAAAAATCGGTTTTGCCCCTGCAGGAAAATACACATACCCGAAAACTGCTGCTCCGAAAGATGTAGAAGCTGCTAAAAAGATGATGTTTGACAATATCGCATTGGAAGACTGGGCATGGAGTGTTGCATGGTGGAGCGATCCGATTTTCCTCGGGAAATATCCTGAAGCTGTCTGCGAAAAATACAAAGATATTTTGCCGGCATTTACCCAGGAGGATATGGATTTAATTCATCAGCCAATTGATTTTGTCGGCCAGAATATTTATGACGGCCGTATGGTTGCCTGCGGCGATGACGGTGAGCCATATTTTGTACCGGATTATATCGGAGCTCCATATACAACGATAAACAGCCCGGTCACACCGGAGATTTTATACTGGATGCCAAAATTTCTGTATGAACGTTACGGGAAACCGGTCATTATCACAGAAAGCGGTATGGCTAATGTTGATATCGTTTCAGCGGATGGTCAGGTCCATGACGGCAGCCGTATTGCTTATTTGGAAAGTTATCTGCAAAATCTTTGCAAAGCGGCAGATGAAGTGCCGATTGACGGCTATTTTCTCTGGTCGCTGCTGGATAACTTTGAATGGGCACACGGCTATCAGGGGCGTTTTGGCCTGATTTATGTGGATTTCCGTACACAAAAGAGAATTCCTAAAGATTCTGCCAAATGGTACCAAACGGTTATTGCGACAAACGGCGGCTGCCTTCATCGCTAACCATCTTAAGAAATGACCGCACGGGAGCGGGCACATAGGGCTGATTTTTTACGGCAAATCCGACGAGACGCTTAGGAATCGGCGGCGCAATGGGAACCTTGACCAGTGCGCCGCTTTCTATTTCGTCCTGAACAAAATTTTTAATGACGCATCCAATGCCCATACCTATTTTGGCAAAATCAATAATCAGGTCCATGGTAGATACTTCAAGTATGTGACCATACAAAAGTGTCATCGGTTTAAGACAGCTGTCAATATACTGGCGTGTCAGATTTTCCTGATCAAGCATCATGACCGTTGCATTTTCATAAATACTTTCCGTATAAGCCATTGTCTCCAAATTTTTCAGATAACTTCCAGCGGAAACGAACACATCTTCAATTTCTGATACCGTAAAAAAGCGAATGCCTTTAAAATCTCTCGGTTCACCGATCAAACCGATATCAATCTTATTTTTTTCCAAAAGTTCCAGCGTCTGATTGGTCGACTGACACTGAATCGACAGGCGCACATGGGGATGCTGTTTAATATATGTCCTAAGATATGGCAGCAGCATGTACTTGCAGAGTGTGGTACTGACGCCAAAACGGATATTGCCGATGCCGAATCTGTGAATACGCTCCAGTTCCTGACGGCCGGCTTCAATGGCATCGAAAGCGCTTTCTACATGTTCATACAGCAGACGGCCTTCATCTGTAAGACGTACCCCTCTGGATGTTCGTATAAAAAGCTGTGTATGCAGCTCATTTTCCAATCTTCCGATATATTTGCTGACAACCGGCTGGCTTGTATACAGCTGTTTGGCTGCAGCCGATATATTGCCTGTCTGTGCGACCGCATAAAAATATTTATATAATTCCATATTCTCATTCATTGGCTGATTCCTTTCTGTTTAGGTATTCTATATTTTTATAGCTTATATTCATATTATATATTTCCATTATACCTTAATATGTGATATGATATCAACAGTTGATTCAATGAATAAGGTTAAGGAGGAATTAGAGTATGGGTATGACTATGACTCAGAAAATATTGGCACATGCAGCAGGACTTGATGAAGTCAAAGCCGGGCAGTTGATCATGGCCAATTTAGATATGGTGCTTGCCAACGATATTACAGGGCCGGTCGCCATTCAGGAAATGGATAAATTTAATAAAAAGGGCGTCTTTGACAAAGATAAGATCGCGCTCATTCCGGACCATTTCTCACCGAATAAAGATATCAAATCCGCTCAGAACTGTAAGTGTATGCGTGATTTTGCACACTGCAATCATATTACTCATTTTTACGAAGTAGGGGAGATGGGCATTGAACATGCGCTGCTTCCGGAAAAAGGTATTGTAACGGCAGGCGATACTGTCATAGGCGCAGATTCACATACATGTACTTACGGCGCGCTGGGCGCGTTTTCCACAGGTGTGGGCAGTACAGATGCGGCAGCGGGCATGTCTACAGGCAAGGCGTGGTTTAAAGTGCCGTCTGCGATTAAATTTGTCCTGACCGGCAAACCAGCCAAGTGGGTAAGCGGCAAGGATATTATCCTGCATATTATCGGCATGATCGGTGTTGACGGCGCACTTTACCGCTCAATGGAATTTACAGGGGATGGCATTGCCCATCTGTCCATGGATGACCGTTTTACAATCGCAAATATGGCTATTGAAGCCGGCGGAAAGAACGGTATTTTTCCGGTAGATGATGTAACCATCGAATATATTGAAGCACATATGAATCCGGCAAGAAAAGAAGCCTGTCAGAAGGCGGGAGTTCCGGCATATACAGTTTATGCGGCAGATGAAGATGCCGAATACGATGAAACTTATGTGATTGATCTGTCCCAACTTAAACCGACAGTTGCTTTCCCTCATCTTCCTGAAAATACACATACAATTGATGAAGTCGGAGATATTGCCGTCGATCAGGTAGTCATCGGTTCATGTACAAACGGCCGTTTAGAGGACATTAAAACTGCAGCTGAGATATTAAAAGGACGAAAGGTTGCCAAAGGACTTCGCGTTATTGTTATCCCGGCAACCCAGCAAGTTTACCTTGATGCTATGAAAGCCGGATATATTCAGACATTTATTGAAGCAGGCGCCATTGTCAGCACACCGACATGCGGTCCTTGCCTTGGCGGGTATATGGGCATTCTGGCAGATCATGAACGCTGTGTATCTACGACTAACAGAAATTTTGTCGGACGTATGGGACATGTGACTTCTGAAATTTATTTGGCAAGCCCGGCCGTAGCTGCAGCAAGCGCAGTCACAGGAAAAATTTCCGGTCCGAGCGAACTCGGATTATGATCATATAAGGAGGTTATTGGCATGAAAGCACACGGACATGTGTTTAAGTATGGAGACAACGTTGATACAGACGTCATTATCCCTGCACGTCATTTGGCGATTACAGACCCGAAAGGACTGGCTGAACACTGTATGGAAGATATTGACGCGGATTTTATAAAAAATGTTCAGGAAGGAGACATTATCGTTGCCAGAAAGAATTTCGGCTGCGGTTCATCAAGAGAACATGCTCCGATTGCTATTAAAGCTTCCGGCATCAGCTGTGTCATTGCTGAAACATTTGCAAGGATTTTTTACAGAAATGCTATCAATATCGGACTTCCGATCATTGAATGCCCGGATGCGGCAAGAGAAATCGAAGCAGGCGATGAAGTCGATATCGATTTTGATACGGGAATTATCAGGGATATTACAAAAGGCACCCAATATCAGGGGCAGGCATTTCCGCCGTTTATGCAGGAACTGATTCAGGCAGGAGGCCTTGTCAATTATACAAATAAGCAAAAATAAGATAAAGCGGGCATTGCCCCGCTTTATTTTCATTGCAACAGCACGTTACTATACTGAATTTGCAGTTGAAATATTTGATAAAATAGAGTATATTAGTATTACTCTACGATTTTATTTGAAGGAGAGATCGATATGGAATTCAATATTGCAGTCATCAAAGGCGACGGCATCGGCCCTGAGATTGTCGGTGAGGCCATCAAGGTTCTGGATAAAGTTGCCTCAAAATATGGTCATCAATTCAACTACACAGATGTTTTAATGGGCGGTGTATCGATTGATGCCACAGGTTCACCTTTGACGGATGAAGCCATTGAAACCTGCAAAAAGAGTGATGCGGTTTTGCTTGGCGCTATCGGAGGGGATACGACGACTTCCCCATGGTATCAGCTGCCGCCTCAGCTGCGCCCTGAAGCAGGATTATTAAAACTCAGAAAATCTCTCGGACTGTTTGCAAATATTCGTCCGGCTTACCTTTACAAAGAATTAAAAGATGCGTGCCCGTTAAAAGATGAAATTATCGGAGAGGGCTTTGATATGGTCATTATGAGAGAGCTGACCGGCGGACTTTATTTCGGTGCCCGCAAAACAGTGGAAGAAAACGGTGTTTTAAAAGCTTACGATTCGCTGACTTACGATGAAAACGAAATCCGCCGTATTGCGGTCAAAGGTTTTGAAACCGCGATGAAGCGCCGAAAAAATCTGATCAGTGTCGATAAAGCCAATGTGCTTGATTCTTCCAGACTGTGGCGCAAAGTTGTTGAAGAGGTTGCAAAAGATTATCCAGAAGTGACCTATTCTCATATGCTTGTTGACAACTGTGCGATGCAGCTTGTTAAAAATCCGCGTCAGTTCGACGTCATCCTCACAGAAAATATGTTTGGAGATATTTTGTCTGATGAAGCCAGTGAAGTTACAGGTTCCATCGGTATGCTTTCATCAGCAAGTTTAAGCGAAGGCAAACTGGGACTTTATGAACCGAGCCACGGTTCCGCACCGGATATTGCCGGCAAAAACATTGCCAATCCACTGGCGACGATTTTATCAGCAGCCATGCTTTTAAGATATTCCTGTGATCTGGATAAAGAGGCAGATGCCATTGAGGCGGCGGTCCAGAAAGTGTTGGAAAAAGGCATGCGCACGTCAGATATCATGTCCGACGGATGCACACAGCTGTCTTGTACGGAAATGGGCAGTGCTGTTGCCGACGAAATATAAACAGACATCAGGTCATTGAGTTTGAGATAAAGAAGGGATGGAAATCTATGAAAAGTGATGCAGTAAAAACAGGCGTACAGCAGGCGCCGCACCGTTCATTGTTTAATGCGCTCGGCATGACAAAAGAAGAGATGGAAAGACCGCTTGTCGGTATTGTCAGCTCTTACAATCAAATTGTACCGGGGCATATGAATCTGGATAAAATAGTTGATGCTGTTAAAATCGGCGTTGCAATGGCCGGCGGCACACCGATTGTCTTTCCGGCGATTGCAGTCTGCGACGGTATTGCCATGGGACATACCGGTATGAAATATTCTCTTGTTACGAGAGATCTGATCGCGGATTCTACAGAGGCGATGGCTCTGGCACATCAGTTTGACGCTCTTGTTATGGTGCCTAACTGTGATAAAAATGTGCCGGGACTTCTGATGGCGGCGGCAAGGGTCAATGTGCCGACCGTATTTGTCTCCGGCGGCCCGATGCTGGCCGGTCATGTCAAAGGAGAGAAGAGAAGCCTTTCCAGCATGTTTGAAGCTGTCGGTGCATATACAGCAGGCAGCATTTCGGAAGAAGATCTCTGTGAATTTGAAAATAAGGCATGCCCGACATGCGGTTCATGTTCAGGTATGTACACAGCCAATTCCATGAACTGTCTGACAGAAGCCATCGGTATGGGACTTCAGGGCAACGGTACTATTCCGGCAGTATATTCCGAACGTATTAAACTTGCAAAACACGCAGGTATGCAGGTTATGGAAATGTACCGCAGAAATATCCGCCCGAGGGATATTATGACAAAAGAAGCCTTTTTAAATGCGCTGACCGTAGATATGGCGCTGGGATGTTCCACAAATACGATGCTCCATCTGCCTGCGATCGCCCATGAAGCCGGTGTTGAACTTAATCTGGACATTGCCAATGAAATCAGTGCAAGAACCCCGAATCTGTGCCATCTGGCACCGGCAGGATATACCTATATGGAAGATCTCAACGAAGCCGGCGGCGTTTACGCAGTCATGAATGAATTAAATAAAAAAGGACTTTTACATACAGATCTGATGACCGTTACAGGAAAGACAGTCGCTGAAAACATTAAAGACTGTGTTAATAAAAATCCTGAGATTATCCGTCCGATTGATCATCCATACAGTGGGACCGGCGGCATTGCCGTATTAAAAGGCAATCTTGCGCCGGATACAGCGGTTGTCAAACGTTCTGCCGTAGCGCCTGAGATGATGGTTCACGAAGGGCCGGCAAGAGTGTTCGACTGTGAGGAAGATGCTATTGATGCAATTAAAGGCGGAAAAATTGTTCCGGGCGATGTCGTCGTGATCCGCTACGAAGGTCCGAAAGGCGGTCCGGGCATGAGAGAGATGCTTAATCCGACATCAGCGATTGTGGGCATGGGCCTTGGTTCCAGCGTTGCTCTCATTACAGACGGACGTTTTTCAGGTGCATCCAGAGGCGCCTCCATCGGCCACGTTTCTCCGGAAGCTGCCGTTGGCGGACCGATCGCACTCGTCGAAGAAGGCGATATCATTAAAATCAATATTCCTGAAAATAAATTGGAGCTGGCAGTTCCGGACGAAGAACTGGCAGCAAGAAAGGCAAAATGGCAGCCACGTCAGCCGAAAGTAACCACCGGTTATCTGGCGCGTTATGCGGCAATGGTTACCTCCGGCAACAGAGGCGCTATTTTGGAAATTCAAAAATAAATTAAAGGGGGAAATATCTATGCAGCTGACAGGCGCACAGATCGTTGTTGAATGTTTAAAAGAGCAGGGTGTTGATACTGTTTTCGGTTACCCGGGCGGAACTATTTTAAATATTTACGATGAATTATATAAACACAGCAATGAAATCCGTCATATTCTGACCTCCCATGAACAGGGCGCTGCCCATGCGGCAGACGGCTATGCGAGAGCTACCGGGAAAGTCGGCGTATGCATGGCCACAAGCGGCCCGGGGGCAACAAATCTTGTCACCGGTATCGCAACAGCATATATGGATTCTATTCCGGTTGTTGCAATTACATGTAATGTGGGCGTTGCGGCCCTTGGTAAAGACAGCTTTCAGGAAGTCGATATCAAAGGCATCACGATGCCGATCACAAAGCATAATTATATTGTCAAAGATGTCAATCAGCTTGCGGATACGATCCGTAAGTCTTTCGTCATTGCTAAAAGCGGACGTCCGGGACCGGTACATATTGATATTACAAAAGATGTCACAGAAAAGAAAGCGGAGTATATTTACGAAGAGCCAAAAGAATCGGAAATCTTTTCCGGTGAAATCGATGAAGCAGCTTTGGATAAAGCGGTGGAACTTATTTTCCACGCTAAAAAACCGTTTGTTTTTGTCGGCGGCGGTGTCATCCGTTCAGATGCTTCTGAGGAACTTAAAAAGTTTGTCGGCAAAATCCATGCTCCGGTAGCGGATTCTCTTATGGGCAAAGGCGCATTTGACGGCAACGACAGAGCTTATACAGGCATGATCGGCATGCACGGCACAAAAACCTCCAATCTCGGCGTGATGGAATCAGATCTTTTAATCGCCGTCGGTGTACGTTTTTCAGACCGTGTGGTCGGAAATGCAAAAACATTTGCCCAAAATGCCAAAATCATCCATATCGATATTGACGCTGCAGAAATCAACAAAAACATTAAGGTTGACTGCAGTATTGTCGGCGATGCCAAAGCTGTGCTCAGAAAGTTAAACGCCCGTCTTGAACAGCTGGATCATACAGATTGGCTGAATCATATTTATGAAATGAAGCGCTGGTATCCGCTGACTTATAATAAAAACATGCTGACCGGTCCTGCTGTTGTGGAAGCTATTTACAGAGCGACCGGCGGCGACGCCATTATTTGTACAGAAGTAGGCCAGAATCAGATGTGGGCGGCCCAGTTTTTCAAATATGACCGTCCGAGAAAGCTGATCAGCAGCGGCGGTCTTGGAACGATGGGATTTGGCCTTGGCGCGGCCATCGGCGCCAAATGCGGATGTCCGGATAAGCTTGTATTCAATATCGCAGGTGACGGATGTTTCCGTATGAATCTCAATGAGTTGGCGACTGCTTCCAGATACAATATTCCAGTCATTGAAGTTGTATTAAACAATCATGTACTTGGCATGGTACGTCAATGGCAGACGCTTTTCTATGGACAGCGTTACTCCAATACAGTACTCAACGATAATGTTGACTTTGTGAAAGTCGCAGAAGGTCTTGGCGCGGCAGGCATGCGCATTACAAAACTGGATGAACTTGACGATGCCATTAAAAAAGCTGTCGAAATGAAAACACCGGTTGTTCTTGACTGTATAATCGACTGTGATGACAAAGTATGGCCAATGGTTGCTCCGGGAGCTTCTATTTCTGAAGTTTTTGCCGGTGAAGACCTTCAGTAACCAAATACATCATAATTTAAAAAGGAGAGTATAGATATGAGCAGAGTATATAATTTTTCTGCAGGTCCTGCCGTACTTCCGGTGGAAGTACTTCAGGAAGCAGCAGATGAAATGCTTGATTATAAAGGCACAGGCATGTCTGTTATGGAGATGAGCCACCGCTCCAAAGCTTACCAGACAATTATTGACGAGGCTGAGGCAGACCTGAGAAAACTGGTCGGTATCCCTGATAATTACAAAGTTTTATTTTTACAGGGCGGAGCTTCGATGCAGTTTGCCATGGTTCCGATGAACTTTATGAAGAACCGCAAAGCCGGTTATATTCTGACGGGCCAGTGGGCCAAAAAAGCGTTCGCTGAAGCAAAAATTTACGGTGAAGCTGTAGAACTGGCTTCTTCAGCAGACAAAACTTTCAGCTATATTCCGGATTGTTCTGATCTGCCGATTACAGATGATATGGATTATGTATATATTTGTGAAAATAATACTATTTACGGCACAAAGTTCTGGCAGCTGCCTGACACAAAGGGCAAAGATCTTATTGCAGACATGTCGTCATGCTTCCTGTCAGAGCCGATCGATGTGACAAAATATGCGATGATTTTTGCCGGTGCTCAGAAAAATGTAGGTCCTGCCGGTGTGACAATCTGTATTATCAGAGAAGATTTGATCACAGACGATGTGCTGCCATTTACACCGACAATGCTGAAATATAAAATTCATGCTGACAATGGTTCAATGTACAATACACCGCCTGCGTATGGCATTTATATTTGCGGGAAAGTCTTTAAATGGCTGTTAAAAACCGGCGGTCTTGAAGCTCGTGAGAAAATCAACCGTAATAAGGCAAAAATTCTTTATGATTATCTGGACAGCAGCGATTTCTTCAAAGGAACCGTTGAACCTTCAAGCCGTTCTCTTATGAATGTGCCGTTTATTATCGGCGATGATGCATTAGAAGCAAAATTTATCAAAGAAGCTAAAGAAGCAGGATTTGAAAACTTAAAAGGCCACAGAACTGTCGGCGGCATGCGCGCAAGTATTTATAATGCTATGCCAACAGACGGCGTTAAAGCCTTAGTTGAATTCATGAAGAAATTTGAAGCAGAAAATAAATAGAGGTGGAAATTAATGTTTAAAATCAATTGCCTGAATCCTATTGCGGCTGTCGGTCTGAATCAGCTGACAGATCAGTATACCGTAACATCTGATTATCAGGAGGCGGACGCTGTTCTTGTCAGAAGTGCCTCCATGCATGATCTTGAACTTCCGGAAAATTTGAAAGCTGTTGCAAGAGCAGGTGCCGGCGTCAATAATATTCCTCTGGACCGCTGCGCCCAAAAGGGCATCGTTGTATTTAATACACCGGGAGCCAATGCCAATGGCGTAAAAGAAGCTGTAATGACAGGCCTTTTGCTGGCATCAAGAGATTATGTCGGCGGTATCGAATGGGTTAAATCCCAAAAGGATAATCCGGATATTGCAAAGCTGACAGAAAAGCAGAAAAAACAATTTGCAGGGACAGAAATCCAAGGAAAGAAAATCGGTGTCATCGGTCTGGGTGCTATTGGCGTTCTTGTAGCAAACATGTGTGACCGCCTCGGCATGGAAGTTTACGGCTATGATCCGTTTATCTCTGTGGAAGCAGCATGGAAGCTGTCAAGCAAAATCCATCATGTGGCAAAGCCTGAGGATATTTATGCAAAATGTGATTTCATCACCATTCATGTGCCGCTGCTTGAGAGTACACGACAAATGATCAATGCTGAAGCGATTGCCAATATGAAAGACGGCGTTGTTATTTTAAATTTTGCCAGAGATCTTCTTGCAGATGAAACTGCTATTGCCGAAGCTTTACAAAGCGGCAAAGTAAAGAAATATGTATCGGATTTCCCGACACCGGTTTCTGCCAATATGGAAAATGCCATTGTGATTCCTCATCTTGGCGCATCAACAGAAGAATCCGAGGATAACTGTGCCGTAATGGCAGTTAAGGAATTAAGAGACTTCCTTGAAAACGGCAATATTTCCCATTCCGTCAACTATCCTGACTGTAATATGGGCAAATGCAAGGCTGCCGGCAGAGTTTCTATATTCCATAAAAATGTACCGAACATGATCGCACAGTTCACATCCGCTTTTGCGGCTGATAATATTAATATTTCAGATATGATCAATAAGAGCCGCGGCAACTGGGCGTATACCATGGTCGATCTGGAATCTCCGGCCACCCAGAAGCTCGTTGACGATATTAAAGCCATCGACGGATGTCTCGGCGTAAGGATTATTAAATAAATCAAAGGCGCGGACTGCGCCAACAGACGGAAGTTTAAAAAGCAAACCTTTTTAAGCTTCCGTTTTTGCGCGATACACCCGTCAGACGACCGCCGGGCAACTGTAGAACCCAAAAGGAGGAAAAAGTTTGGAAGGAAACTTCCAAATCTACCATTATTGACGCAGCAAGTGCGTCAGGAAAGGGGAAAAGATGACTGTAATTAGGCCATTTAAAGCAATTCGTCCTGAAAACAAATATGTAAAAGAGGTGGCAGCGCTGCCATATGATGTTTTTACAGAAGAAGAGGCGCGGGCACTGGCAAAAGATCACCCGATGTCATTTATCTGTATAGACCGTCCGGAGACTCAGTTTGAGCCCGGCATCGATCCTTATGATCCAAAAGTGTATGCAGCAGCGGCAGCACTTTTAAACCGTGAGATTTCCGAAGGTATTTTTCTTCAGGAAACTGCACCATGTTTTTATTTATATGAACTGACAATGAATCAAAAAAGCCAGACCGGCATTGTCGGCTGTGCTTCTGCCCGCGATTATGTCAATAATGTTATCAAAAAGCATGAACAGACACGCAGGGCCAAAGAAGCGGACCGCTGCCGCCATATTGATGTATGTAATGCCCAAACCGGGCCTGTATTTCTCGCTTATCCTCACAGCCGGCCAATTGATGCCATTGTTTCGGAGCAAAAGCAAAAAGAACCGATTTATGATTTTACCGCAGATGACGGCGTCCGTCACCGCGTATGGATCATCAGTGACCGCGGGCTGATGGAAGAAATTGAAAAAGCTTTTTCCAAAATACCATCCGTCTATATTGCCGACGGGCATCACAGAGCGGCCTCCGGCGTCAGTGTCTGTCATGATCGTGACAATGATGATCTGATGGCTGTATTTTTTCCTGATGATCAGCTGACGATTTATCCGTATTACAGAGTTGTCAAAGATTTGAACGGTATGACCCCGGAGGTTTTTCTGCAGGCTGTACACAGGCATTTTGAAATTTCAACGCTGCCATACGGATATGAGCCAAAAGAAAAAGGAGATATACATTGCTTTGTCGGCGGACAGTGGTATCTTTTTAAGTGTTTGGACGCACAGAAAACAAATGATCCTGTACAAAATCTCGATATTTCACTGCTCCATGAAAAAATTATTGCACCGATTTTAAATATTACTGATGTACGCAGCGATGAACGCATCGATTTTATCGGAGGTATCCGAGGAGTAAAAGCCATTGAGCAGCAATGCGCCGGTGGTTTTGCCGCCGGATTTGTTACATGCCCGGTCGATATCAGTGAACTTTTTGCGGTAGCTGATGCCGGATTGCTGATGCCGCCAAAATCCACATGGTTTGAACCAAAACTGCGTTCCGGAATTTTTATTCATGTTTACTAAAAAGACGTAAAGTGATATAATAATTTCATAAAATTTATTGAGAAAATACAGGAGGTCTTTTATGTACGAAAAATTATATCCATATATGCAGTGGCCGGAAATTGAGGCGCTTGTTTATTCAGAACATAACCGTCCCCACAATATTTTAGGCCAGCATCTTGTTGAGGATGGCCTTTTAATCGCAGCTTTTCTGCCGACTGCCGAAAAGGTCGATGTTGAGGATACGCATACAAAGACAATTTACCCGATGGAAAAAATGGATGACGGCGGATATTTTGCTGTTTTAATCGACTCACAAAAGAAAATTACATATAAGTATCATATTACTTATGACAATGGAACGGCTGAAACACTGTATGATCCTTATATGTTTGAAAATTTAATTGATTCAGACGATATTGAAAAATTTAATGCCGGCATTCACTATGAGATTTATAAAGTTTTGGGTGCGCACCCTAAAAAAATCGACGGAATTTCCGGTGTTATGTTCGCTGTATGGGCTCCGGAAGCAGTCCGCGTCAGCGTAGTCGGCGATTTTAATCAATGGGATGGACGTCGGAATCCGATGGAATGTCTCGGCGAAAGCGGTATTCATGAGTTATTCATCCCGGGACTTGGTACAATGGAAAAGTATAAATATGAGATTAAAGTAAAACATGCCAATACGGTCATGTTGAAAGCAGATCCATATGCTTCGTATTCAGAAGTACGCCCGAATACAGCCTCCGTTGTATATGATATTACAAAATACAAATGGAACGACAGTGCATGGATTAAACAGCGCGCAAAAAAAGTTTCCGAAGAAGAGCCGATGTCCATCTATGAAGTACATCTGGGCGGATTTAAACGGCCGGATGAAGAAGACGGCAGAGACTTTTATAATTACCGGGAACTGGCAGTCATGATCACTGATTATGTCAAAGATATGGGATATACCCATGTAGAACTGATGCCGATCATGGAACATCCTCTGGATGAATCATGGGGGTATCAGGTAACCGGATATTATGCGCCGACCTCCAGATACGGCACCCCGGAAGACTTTATGTATATGATTGACTATTTTCACCAAAACGGCATCAGCGTCATCCTCGATTGGGTGCCTGCCCATTTTCCAAGAGATATTTACGGTCTGGCTCGTTTTGACGGCAGCTGCGTCTATGAGCACAAAGATCCGCGGCAAGGCTCCCATCCGCACTGGGGTACTTTGATTTTCAATTACGGACGTCCTGAAGTCAGCAATTTCCTCATTGCCAATGCGCTGTACTGGGTAGAACAGTTCCATGCCGACGGTATCCGCATGGATGCGGTAGCTTCCATGCTCTATTTGGATTATGGCAAAAAAGACGGAGAATGGGTTGCAAATATTTACGGCGGCAAGGAAAATCTTGAAGCTATAGAGATGCTTAAACACCTGAATTCGATTATGGCCAAAAGAAATAAAGGTATTTTAATGGTTGCAGAAGAATCGACCGCATGGCCGAATGTGACAAAACCGGCCGATGAGGATGGTCTCGGTTTTAATTACAAATGGAACATGGGTTGGATGAATGACTTCCTGAATTTTATGAAATTGGATCCTCTGTTTAGAAAATATCATTATAACGAGCTCCTTTTCAGTATGATTTACGCCTACAGTGAACATTTCGTACTTGTATTATCCCACGACGAAGTTGTTCACGGCAAAGGTTCCATGATCGGCAAGATGCCGGGAGAATATGATGACAAGTTTTCAAATCTCCGTTTGGCTTACGGCTATATGTTCGGACATCCGGGCAAAAAGCTGCTGTTTATGGGACAGGATTACGCACAGTTCACAGAATTCAACGAAAGCAAAAGTCTTGAATGGTTTATGCTGAAAAACGAACGCCACCAGCAAATGCAGAATTATGTCCGCGCTTTAAATAAACTGTACACAACTTATCCTGCATTCACAAAATATGATGACTATCCTGAAGGTTTTGAATGGCTCAACTGTATTGACGGCGATGAGACGATTGTTTCTTTTGTCCGCAAAACAGACAAGCCTGATGAAACACTTTTATTCGTCTGCAACTTTACACCGGTTGTCCGCGAAAAACATAAAATCGGTGTGCCGTTCAGAGGAAAGTTCAAAGAAATATTTAACAGCGATGCTGTGGAATACGGCGGAAAAGGTAATGTCAATCCGCGTTTAAAACAGTCCAGAGCTGAAGAGTGCGACGGCAGAGATGATTCGATCACAATCACAATCCCTCCGCTGGGTATTTCTATTTTTACCTGCACACAGCTGCTCCCTGCAAAAACGACTAAAAAGACTGGGACACAAACAAAGACGGCCTCCAAAAGACAAGTCCGTAAAATAGAAAATATTGAAAAAGAGGACACAGATGCCAAGGAAGCAGTTAAAAAGCCGGCGTCCAAAGCAAGCCGGGCCGCTGCAGATGCTCCTGTAAAAAAGGAGGCTGTAAAAGCGGTGACAACCAAAGCTGAAGCGGAGAAGCCTGATGTACCGAAAAACAAAGATACCAAAAAGAAGACATCAAAGAAAACAAAACGCAAAAAGTAAACGCTAATGAAAGGAATTACAGATGTATATACTGACCTCAACTTCCGCAGCGGATGCGGCGGCCGAAGCTGCATCCGCTGCCGCCGAAAGTGTTAGTGAAGCAGCCAGCCGTCTGGAACAGATTGCCGATTTTTTCATTGAAAAACTTTCGGGATTTGGTTCAAACCTTTTGACGGCCGGCATCGTTGCCCTTGCCGGATGGTATATAATCAAACTCATTGTTAAAGCATTTTCAAAAATCCTGTTTAAGTCTAAGCTTGACGACAGTGTAGCCTCATTTTTGTCATCGCTGATATCTATGACCTTAAAAGTTATTCTTATTATTACAGTGATCACAACACTTGGGGTCCAGATGAGTTCGATCGTTGCCCTTGTCGGTTCGGCAGGACTTGCCATCGGTCTTGCTCTTCAAGGATGTTTGTCAAATTTTGCCGGAGGTGTCCTTATTCTTGTTTTAAAACCGTTTAAAGTGGGAGATTATATTATTGACGGCATCGGCAATGAAGGCACTGTGACAAATATTGATATTATTTATACAAAACTTCTGACAGCCGACAACCGTGCGGTTATAGTTCCAAATGGTTCTCTTGCCAATGCAACATTAATTAATGTCACACAGGAAGATACCCGTCGGATCGATTTTAATGTTTCCGTCGACTATAGTGAGGATATTGATAAGGTAAAAGGCATTTTGCTGGAATTGGCTGAAAAAGATGATTTTGTACTTAAAGATCAGGATTACCTGGCATTTGTCAATAAATTTGATCCAAGTGCCATTAATATGACATTGCGGGTATGGGTATCTTCTGAAAATTACTGGACAGCGAAAGCTGAAATACAGGAAATGATCAAATTAGCTTTTGACCGGAATAACATCGTTATCCCATATGATAAATTAGATGTGAATGTCATTAATTCTAAATAATTCTATGTCGCCAAACCGCTGTACAGGGCAGTAATTGCTGCTTTTGCACAGCGGTTTAAATATTTTAAAAAGGTCATCTATTGTCTAGGTAATATTCAAAAAATGTATTATAATAATAATCACTTCTGAACAATTATCCACCGTGTCACTGAACATATCTTCAGATGATGCCGCCTTGCCCTCTATAACTCAAAACAAAAGCTGATAGTTCACATAAGCGCAGTGATTTCGTAAATAGATATGTTTTATCACATGTCATAACTATTGGCTTTTTTCAGAATATGTTAAAATAGTCTTCAGGAGGGCGATTGGTTTGGATATTGTCAGTAAATTAAGAAAATTATGCAGTGAACGCGGGTGGACAGAATACCGTCTTGCCAAAGAATCTCACATAGCACAATCAACGATATCAAACTTGATTCATCGCGGAAACAGTCCGACGATACTCACAATTGAAAAAATCTGTCAGGCGTTTGGCATCACTGTCAGTGAGTTTTTTGATGACGGCAGCGATATCTTAATTAATGACAATACAAAGCGCCTGGTAAAAATCTACGATCAACTCAACGATACTCAGAAAGAGTCTTTACTGATATATGCCGGAAATCTTCTGGCACGGAAAGGCGGAGAGAACCACTGACTTTCCCTTTTCAAACATATCCTATAAATAAAAATCCGGATTATTCCATCAGAAGATTTTACTAATAAAAGACGGGAAATCCGGATTTTATCATTCCATGAGATCCCGTCTTAACTATCAATTTTCTTCCATATATTTTTTATTAATTTCTATAACTTCCTGCATCGCTTTTTTACCCGGAGCTCCGATTGTATTTCGCAGTTCTACACAGTTTCTGATAGAAATGGCATCATAGATATCCTCTTCGAATACAGGACTGACCGCTTTATATTCCTCCAGAGTCATATCGTCCAAAGCGATACCTTTTTCAATACAATACAATACAAGCTGCCCCACAATGCCGTGAGCATCTCTAAACGGCACGCCTTTGCCTACAAGATAATCTGCAGCATCTGTTGCATTTGTAAAACCGTGACGCGCGCTGTTCTCCATTGCCTGCTTATTGATCTTCATCGTCGAAATCATGCCGTCAAAGAGTGTAATACATGCTTTAACAGTATCCATGGCATCAAAAGACATTTCTTTATCTTCCTGCATATCTTTATTGTAAGCCAGCGGAATACCTTTCATTGTTGTCAAAAGAGCTGTCAGCGCTCCGTAGACACGTCCGGTTTTTCCGCGGACAAGCTCAGCAATATCCGGATTTTTCTTCTGAGGCATAATAGAACTTCCGGTGGAATAAGCATCATCAAGTTCGATAAATTGATATTCATTGCTGTTCCACAAAATAATTTCTTCGCAAAAGCGGCTCAGATGCATCATAATCGTGGACAATGCTCCAAGATATTCAATCAGGTAATCTCTGTCAGATACCGAATCCATACTGTTTAATGTCGGTCCGTCAAAGCCCAGAAGCTGAGCAGTCATATTCCTGTCCAAAGGATATGTTGTGCCGGCAAGTGCGCCGCTGCCAAGGGGACATGTATTCATACGGACACGAATATCATGCAGTCTGGAACGGTCCCGCTTAAACATTTCAAAATAAGCGCCCAGATGGTGTGCCAGCGTCAGCGGCTGCGCTTTCTGAAGATGTGTAAATCCCGGCATATATGTTTCAGTATGCGCCTCTGCCATTGTCAGCAGTGTAGCCATCAAATGTTTTAAGCGACGATCAGTCTCATCGATATCGTCTCTTGTATACAATTTCATATCCAGCGCCACCTGATCGTTGCGGCTGCGGCCTGTATGAAGTTTTTTGCCGGTATCGCCGGTACGGCGGGTTAATTCAGCCTCCACAAAGCTGTGGATATCTTCAAAGCTTTCATCAATTTCAAGTGTTCCCTCGATGATTTCGTTTTTAATATCTGTCAGCGCCTTAATAATGCTTTCTTTTTCTTCATGGGTAAGTATTCCCACGGCGGCAAGCATCGTTACATGGGCGATGCTGCCGTCGATATCCTGCCTGAAAAATCGTTTATCAAAGGAAATCGACGCATTGAATTCATTTACGAGCTGATTCGTCTCTTTAGTGAAGCGTCCGCCCCAGAGTTTCATAGAATCTCCTTCTTTCTTTATGTATAATTATAGTTTATCTTATCGTGTTTTAAATAAAGATGCAAGTTAAAAATAAATGTTTACAATTAAAACAACCCATGCTATAATATGCAGGTATGAGTAAACAACCTATGCTCAGATGATGGATCACTCCGACCAAGTCTTGGCATCAGGCATTTCAAAATTAGGAGGAAAAAACATGATCACAACAGAAATGAAAAAAGAAATCATTGCAAAGTACGGCAAGACACCTGAAGATACAGGTTCACCGGAAGTGCAGATCGCTCTGCTTTCCGCACGTATCGCTGAATTAACAGAGCATTTAAAAATTCACAAAAAAGACCATCATTCAAGACGCGGTCTTCTTAAAATGGTTGGTCAGAGACGTGGTTTACTGGATTATTTAAAGAAGAAAGATATCGAAAGATATAGAGCTATTATTGAAAAATTAGGCTTAAGAAAATAATCAGCCGCGTAAAAGCCGCATGGAGCGCGGATTTTTCCGCAAGCCGTGCGGCTTATTCAATTTAACGGGAATCTTGATACCGAGACCACTGAAAAATCTGCAGATCCGGCGCTGCGGCTTTTTCAGTAGTTTCGGAAGATTCCCTCATTTTATCATAATTAAAGGAGAATCAATATGGCAAAAGAATTTAAACGTTTTTCCATGGAACTTGCCGGAAGAACTCTGTCTGTGGATATCGGCCGTGTTGCTGCGCAGGCTAACGGCGCTGCATTCATGCACTATGGCGATACCGTTGTATTATCTACAGCAACAGCAAGTGAAAAGCCGAGAGACGGCATCGATTTTTTCCCATTAAGTGTTGAATATGAAGAGAAATTATATGCTGTGGGAAGAATTCCGGGAGGATTCAATCGCCGTGAAGGCAAAGCTTCCGAAAATGCAATTTTAACCTCCCGCGTCATCGACCGTCCGATGCGTCCGCTTTTCCCGAAAGATTACAGAAACGATGTTACTTTAAACAACTTAGTAATGTCTGTAGATCAGGACTGCAGCCCTGAACTGACAGCAATGCTTGGTTCGGCAATTGCTACAGCAATTTCAGATATTCCTTTTGACGGTCCATGTGCGATGACACAGGTCGGCATGGTTGACGGTGAATTTGTATTTAATCCGACCGCTGCACAGAAGGCTGTTTCTGATTTATCACTGACCGTAGCCTCCACAAGAAATAAAGTCATCATGATTGAAGCCGGCGCCAATGAAGTACCTGAAGATAAGATGATTGAGGCAATTTTTGCTGCACATGATGTCAATCAGACAATTATTGAATTTATCGATAAGATCGTCGCTGAGTGCGGAAAACCGAAGCATGCTTATATCAGCTGCGCCGTTCCTGACGAATTGATGGCAGCGATCAAAGAAATCGTGCCGCCGGAAGCCATGGAAGAGGCTGTATTTACTGATGATAAACAAACAAGAGAAGAAAATATCCGTCAGATTAAGGAAAAAATCAACGAAATTCTTGCTGAAAATGAAGACTGGCTTCCATTAGTTGATGATGCTGTTTATCAGTATCAGAAAAAAACAGTCCGTAAGATGATTT
Source organism: Candidatus Scybalocola faecipullorum (assembly GCA_018716485.1). Lineage (GTDB taxonomy): Bacteria > Bacillota > Clostridia > Lachnospirales > Lachnospiraceae > Scybalocola_A > Scybalocola_A faecipullorum. The sequence goes on along the minus strand of DVJY01000006.1, from coordinate 3,882 downwards.
TAAAAGATCATAAACGTCCGGACGGCAGAGGCATTAAAGAGATTCGTCCGCTGTCCGCAGAAATAGACCTGCTGCCTAGAACTCATGGTTCCGCTATGTTTACAAGAGGACAGACACAGATTTGTACAGTGACCACATTAGCGCCGCTGTCTGAAGCGCAGCGTCTTGACGGCCTGGATGAAGCGGAAACCTCCAAACGTTATATGCATCATTACAATTTCCCGTCATATTCTGTCGGTGAAACAAAACCTTCAAGAGGCCCGGGACGCCGTGAAATCGGGCATGGTGCTCTTGCTGAAAGAGCACTTGTACCTGTACTGCCGAGCGAAGAAGAATTCCCTTATGCTATCCGTACAGTATCCGAGACATTTGAATCCAACGGTTCCACATCTCAGGCAAGTATTTGTGCATCTACAATGTCTCTGATGGCTGCAGGTGTACCGATCAAAAAGCAGGTTGCCGGTATTTCCGCAGGTCTGGTTACTGGAGACACCGACGATGACTACATCGTTCTGACAGATATTCAGGGTCTGGAAGACTTTTTCGGAGATATGGATTTCAAAGTAGCAGGTACTCATGACGGTATTACCGCAATCCAGATGGATATCAAAATCCACGGCCTGACACGTCCGATCATTGAAGAAGCTATCGCACGGACAAAAGAAGCGAGAGAGTATATCATCAATGAAATTATGACACCGGCTATCGCTGAGCCTAGAAAAGAAGTTGGCAAGTATGCGCCAAAGATTACTCAGATTCAGATTGATCCGGAAAAAATCGGCGATGTCATCGGCCAGAAAGGCAAAGTCATTAACCAGATTATTGCTGAAACAGATGTTAAAATCGACATCAGCGAAGATGGTGCCGTGTCTATCTGCGGCGTTGACAAAGATAATATCCAAAAGGCAATTCAAATGATCCAGATGATCGTTTCAGATTTTGAAGCCGGAAAACTTTATGAAGGTAAAGTTGTCAGCATTAAAGAATTCGGCGCATTTCTTGAATTTGCACCGGGTAAAGAAGGCATGGTTCATATTTCCAAGCTTGCTTTCCACAGAGTCAATAAGGTGGAGGATGTTCTTAAGCTTGGCGATGTCATTACTGTCAGATGTATGGGCAAAGACAAGATGGGACGCATCAGTTTCAGCCTGAAAGATGCTCAGGAGCGTCCAAGACGCCATGATCATCACCGTGATACAGAAGCAGACGCAGAACAGACTTTTGAAAGTCACGAATAAAAATACAAGCTACGGCCGCAGAGTTGTTGTATTTCAACGATTCTGCGGCTTTTCAGATTTAGGAGGAGATACGGATGTACAGCACTTATATTTTTGATTTATACGGAACACTTGTTGATATACATACCGATGAAAGCAAAAAAATACTGTGGGAAAAACTGGCGCTTTTTTATGGGTTTTACGGCGCTTCCTACACTGCCGGAGAACTTCAAACCGCCTATGAAGCTTTGACTGCCGATACCAGTGATATCAATGAGAAAGTACTGCAAAATGCTCATGAAGCCCATCCCGAAATACAGATTGAACATATTTTTGCCAAGCTTTTCACTCAAAAAGGAGTCTCTCCTTCTGAAGAATTGTCTGTCCATGCCGGCCAGTTTTTCAGAATACTTTCTACAGACTATGTCAGATTGTACGACGGTGCGTCGGCATTGCTGGCAGATTTAAAATCCGCCGGCAAAAAAGTATTCCTCCTTTCCAATGCCCAGCGCATATTCACCGCCTGCGAACTGCATGCGCTCGGCATTGATCATTATTTTGATGATATCTTCATATCATCAGACTTTGGTATTAAAAAACCTGATCCCGGATTTTTTAATCAACTGATTGAAAAACATCGGATTGCAAAAGATACTGCCGTGATGATCGGAAATGACGGTCGATGCGATATTCTTGGCGCCAGATCTGCCGGTATCGCCTCTGTTTATATACACTCCAACCTTTCTCCTGATGAACCGCTGCCTCCGGCAGATTATATATTGGCATCGATGGATATGTCTGCACTCCATCAGATTCTTTTGTTAAAATAATGTTAAATCTGCGTTAATCCGGGGAAAATATTATAAAACAGGTTCAAACTGTAAATTATAATAATTTTGTGTAAATTATTTGTAAATTCGCGTAAATTCTTTGTATATCATATTGCAAAATAAAAGTCTGTCTGTAAAATATAGGTTAAATCCAAATTAAATGATTTAGGGAGGAAATTATGAAACTTACAGACATATTCAGCCTGTTGGGCGGTTTAGCGCTTTTTCTGTATGGTATGCAGATGATGGGCGGCGGTCTTGAGGCCGCAGCCGGTAATAAAATGAAAAAGATTCTGGAGAAATTAACAGCCAACCGTTTTCTCGGAGTATTGGTTGGCGCAGGTATTACGGCGGTTATTCAATCATCGTCGGCAACTACAGTCATGGTTGTCGGTTTTGTCAACTCCGGTATGATGACGCTCCGTCAGGCTGTCTGGATTATCATGGGCGCCAATATCGGCACGACTATCACCGGACAGTTGATTGCTCTGGATATCGGTACTTTTGCGCCTTTAATCGCTTTCCTTGGCGTAGCGCTGATCGTATTTATCAAAAACCAAAAGGTTCATAATTACGGACTTATTATCGCCGGACTTGGTATTTTATTTGTCGGCATGAATATGATGAGTTCCGCAATGGAACCGCTTCAGAACTCAGAAGCCTTTATCGGATTAATGACAAAATTCTCCAATCCGGTGCTTGGCATACTGGCAGGTATGATTTTCACAGCAATCATTCAGTCCTCTTCAGCTTCTGTCGGTATTTTGCAGACACTGGCTTCTTCCGGACTGATCAGCCTTTCCAATGCAGTCTATGTGCTGTTTGGTCAAAATATCGGTACATGCATTACAGCTGTCCTTGCCTCTATCGGCACAAGCCGCAGCGCCAAGAGGACAACTATCATTCACTTGATGTTCAATATTATTGGTACAATTATTTTTACAGCCATATGCATCCTCACACCGCTCACCAGCTTAATCGAATGGCTGACACCGGATAAAGTCTCCGCGCAGATTGCCAACATGCATACTTTATTTAATATTGCAACAACGCTGCTTCTGATTCCATTCGGTAATTTCATGGCTCTGGCTGCCGAAAAAATCCTTCCGGAAAAAGCAGAAGAAAAGGCAGAAGGTATGCATCTTCAATTCCTTCGTCCGGTTGAAATGAAAGGCGAAAACCATATCGGGTTATCCGCCATTTTAAGAAATGATATAAAAAAAGAACTTGGACGCATGCTGGCAATGACAAAAGAAAATGTCAATGAAAGTTTTAATGCAATCCGCAGCAGGTCTACTCAGCTGCTTGCCTCCATTGAGGAAAGAGAAAAGTATATCGATTACTTAAACAAGGAAATTTCAAAATACATTTCCAAAATTCTTGTCAATGAAAATAATGCCAAAGACACCAAATACATCAGTGCCTTATTTAAAGTATGCGGTAATTTAGAACGCATCAGCGATCACGCCGTTAATCTTGGAGAATATGCACAAACCATGGAAGAACAGGGCATTGTGCTTTCGGATGCCGAAATGGACGAGATCCGTGAGATGCAGTCCACGAGCATGGAAGCTCTGGAGGCATTGGAAACCATCGCTTCAACTTCTAAAAAAGATATCCGGCAAATTAAAGCGTTGGAACAAAAAATTGACGATATGACCGAAAAATATCGCGGACATTCGCTTGAACGTATGCAGAAAAATATTTCTTCCGCTGAAGGATGTGTTATCTTCTCTGAAATGCTCACAGACTTTGAGCGTATCGGAGACCATATTTTAAACATCGGTCAGGAAATGGGCCGCGGAAAAGTCAGCGCTTAAAAAAATAAAATAAAA
>DVJY01000056.1 GCA_018716485.1 Candidatus Scybalocola faecipullorum | reverse complement strand
GTGATGGGAAATCTATATCAGCACACCCATACCTATGCCAATATTAAAAGAGACAAGTGTTTTTGTATTAACTTTCTTCCGATCAGCTATTATGACAATTTGGTAAACACGATTCATCACAACGAAATTGACGACGATGAGTTTGTGGCCGGAGGCTTTACAATCTCCATGGCAAAAACTATCCACGCACCCGTGATCAATGAAGCGTTTCTTAGTATGGAATGCACATTGAAAGAAATACAGGACTTGAGTGGTGCGGGAATAACAGCTATGGTGATTGGGCAGGTGCAGCATATTTCCGTGGAAGAATCCTGTGCACAAGGATATAATCAGCGATATGGTAAAGATGGCTTTATGATGTTGATTCCTGCACCGCAAGACCTTGTTACTGGGGAACCGAACCAGTCTGCAATTGCAACGGTACATATCGAGAAATACGATTGATTTTGGAAAAGGGAGTGTGCAGATGGAGACCTCAAATATAAAAGCGACGATTCCCGTTTCGCTTATTTTCTTTCTGCATTTGTGCATTTGATGATTAGCTGTGCTATCAGATTACTCTGGCCGTCTGACTGCAATAATATCAAGATTATAAAATGTACACTTTTCGCGATGAAAAAATAAATGATTAATCTCATTTTTAATGCAAAAATGCGTTTAATTATTCACCAATGTATGATATAATTCATTCAATGAATCTAAAATATTTATGACTTTCTATAAAAAATACGAAAGAAACTATTGACAAAATTTTTCATGTGAAGTATATTAACACGCATAAACAAGGGCAGCGACGTCACATAGAGAATATGTGTACGTCGCTTTTTTTCGCGATACTTTTGCATAATCATACAGTTTGAAAGGACATCTTATAATGAAAGAGCACATTGATAAGCTGTTTATCAACGGAAAAATTTATACATTGGAAAAAGAGGACGCATGGGTTCAGGCTGTGGGCATTGACGGCGGACGTTTTGTTTATACAGGCGATGTCAGGACGGCGCTGGCGCACTACGATGCCGACGAGATCATTGATCTGGAAGGAAAGACAGTACTTCCGGGCATGGGAGACTCGCATCTGCACTTTTATGCATACTGCCAGACGCTGGCAACTGTGGATCTTGGGCTGGCGCAGTCTAAAGCAGAGGCAATGCAGATGCTGGCAGACAAAGCGGCGCAGACACCGGAAGGCGAGTGGATCCGCGGCTCCAATTTTGACCAGTCCAAGTGGCATGACTGCGAAGATCAGCTGCCGACACGGGAAGACCTTGATAAAATCAGCCAAAAACATCCGATTTTAATAAAAAGAGTGTGCCTGCATGCGGCTGTGGCCAACAGTATGGCGCTGAAGACTGCGGGTATAGGACAAAATTATATTTACGGTGAAGGCGGAAAAGCGGAACTGGATGAGCGCGGCATGCCGACAGGTATTATCAGAGAGCAGGCAATCAGTATTTTTGATGATATAATCCCGGATCCGATGACCATTCCGGCAGTGCGGGATAAATATATGAAAATGACGTTTGAGAAAGCAGTATCTATGGGACTGACGATGATGCACACCTATGCGGCAGCTATATGGAATTACAGTGAAGATTATAACCTTTATCTGGCATTAAACAGAAGGGGCAGGCTTCCGGTGCGTATGACCATTACTTTGGACGAAATGTATGAGAAGCCCTATGTGACGCCTTATGAGCGAAACGATCCCTATCGGGCAGTACAGTACGGCGCTTTTAAAATCTTTTGTGACGGTTCGCTGGGCGCCCGTTCGGCAAAACTGTTTGAGCCCTATGACGACGCGCCGGATACAGACGGCATTTTGGTGACAAGTCAGGAAAAAATGAACAGGACCATGCTTGAAGCCTATGAAAAAGGACTTCAGCCGGCAATCCACTGTATCGGAGACAAGGCGCTTGAATGTGTGCTCGACGCCATCGAATATACATTGGAGACAGCCCGCAGCCGCGGCATGACAGAAAGAGAGCAAAAAACACGGCTGCCGTTTCGCCTGATCCATGTGCAGATGACCCATCCGGAACAGATTGAACGGATGAAGCGGCTGCCGGTAATTTTAGATGTTCAGCCTTCATTCTTATGTACAGATCTGCACTGGATTGAAGACCGCATCGGCAAAGAACGGGCAAAATACAGCTACCAGTGGAAAACGATGATTGATGCCGGGCTGATGCTGACGGGAAGCTCCGATTGCCCGGTGGAAAGTTTTTCGCCGTGGCAGGGTATTTTTGCGGCGGTCACAAGAAAAGACATACACGGATATCCGTCGGAGGGCTATCATCCGGAAGAACAAGTATCCGTTTATGACGCAGTATGTATGTTCTCTAAAAATATTCCGTATGCCAACGGTGAGCAGGACTTGATGGGAACAATTACAGAAGGAAAATTTGCAGATATGGTCGTTATTGACAGGGATATTTTTCAAATCCCCCATGACGATATTCTGAATATACAAGTGCTTCGGACAGAGATGGCCGGAGAGACAACTTATGAAAAATGACAGGAAAGGAGTGCTGACATGAAAGGTATTTTAGAAAAGGCAGAGGCGATTAAAGCGCAAATTATTGCTGACAGAGAGACACTGCATCAGATGCCGGAAGTTGGGGTATATACGCCGAATACGGCAGCTTATGTGAAAAAAAGGCTGACCGAACTTGGCATCGAGTATAAAGACTGCGGTATTCATTCAGCGCAGGAGCGGGAAAAAGTTCTGAAAATGGGTTATGGCGATGCGCCGGAATCAACAGGTGTTGTCGGCGTGATCGGCAGCGGCGGCCCGTGTATACTGCTGAGAGCGGATATGGACGGACTGCCGATGGAGGAGACCACAGGGCTTGCATTTGCCTCAAAAAATCACAATGCTCATTCGTGCGGCCATGACGCCCACGCGGCCATGCTTTTAGGCGCGGCGAAAATTCTCAAAGACATGGAGGGAGAACTGAAAGGCACTGTCAAGTTGATGTTCCAGCCGGGTGAAGAAATGGGCTACGGTTCAAGGACGATGGTTGATGACGGACTTTTGGAAAATCCGAAAGTTGATGCGGCCATGGCGCTTCATGTAGCGTCTCAGGCAGAGGTCGGAAAGCTGACCTATTCTCCGAGCGTATCATCAGGGGCAATGGCCACATTTATCATAAAGATTCAGGGCAAAGGCGGACATTCCTCCGAACCGCAAAAAACCATTGATCCGGTCAATATTGCCAATCAGCTCTGCGGCGCACTTAATATGCTGATTCCGAGAGAAGTTGATCCGGAAGCGTTTGCCACAATGACTGTCGGCGCGCTCAACGGCGGCAAAGCTTCAAATATTATCCCGGATACGGCGGAAATTATGGTCTCTTTCAGAACGCTGAGTCCTGAGGCTTACGACCATCTGATGACGCGTATTCCAGAACTTATTGACCATTATGTCAAAGCATGGCGGGGAACTTACGAGACTGTCGTGCTGAAAACACCGAGTACGGTATGCGATCCTGAATTTTCAGCAGAAGTAGTGCCGTTTGTGGAAGAAATAGTCGGCAAAGGCAATGTCAATCCTGTGCCGCCGATGAAAGGCGCGGAAGACTTTGGCTATATAACCCGGGAAGTGCCGGCGTTTTTCGCATTTATGGGCGCCGGATCGCCGGAAGGCTATCCGCTGCACAATCCGAATATGGTCCTTGATGAGCGGGCCTTTCCGATCGGCAGCGCGATTCTTGCAAACTGTGCCATTGAATGGCTGAAAGCACATGCATAAGCCGCGAGAAATATGATTTACAGAAAGAGGGAAGAACTATGAGCAGTCAAGCAAAAAAGAAAAAAGGATTTCAGATGCCTCATGTGTATTTGGTCATTCTTATTTTAATGCTTTTTGTCGCAATATTGACCTATATCGTGCCGGCCGGCGCTTATGAGCGTATCGACGGGGCGATCGATCCTAATACATATACAAGAATTGAGCAGACCCCGGTATCATTTATACAGTTCTTTACTGCAATCCCGCAGGGCTTTATTGAAAGCGCCAATATCATCGGCTGCGTATTGCTGATCAGCGGATGTATTCAGGGCATTAACATGACAGGGACTTTTTCCGCAGGCATTCAGGCGATGATCAAAAAATCCAAAGGAAAAGACTTGATTATGGTTATCGCATTTTATACATTGTTTGTCGGCCTTGGCGTTATCGGCTATTTGGATGCGCTTTATCCGTTTTATCCGATTATTATTTCACTGTTTATTACACTGGGCTACGATAAGATGGTCGGTACGGCAGTTATTTTGCTGTCCACAGCCGTTGGTTTTACAAGCGGTATGATTAATCCGTACACGACCGGCGTATCGCAGCAGCTGGTCGGACTTCCGATGTACTCAGGCATCGGCTTCCGTGCCATCGGCCTTGCTGTTTTCTATTTTATTGCATTGTTTTTCCTTGTCCGCTACTGTATTAAGATTAAAAAGGATCCGAAAAACAGCCTTATGGGAGAAAATTATCTTCAGGAACAGACAGCGCCGATGAAATTTGACGAGGGTCTTGAATTTACATGGAAAAGAATTGTATTAATTCTTTGCTTCTTGGCAACCATCGTTATTTCTGTCATCGGTTCATTGACATGGGGCTGGAGTTTGAATGAAATTACAGCGATTTATATGCCGGTAACAATCATCGCAGTGATTTTGTTCAAAATTAATCCAAATGAAGCATGTAAAGAATTCGGCAAAGGTATGTCAGGCGTTATTGCCCCGACAATGGTTATCGGTTTAAGCCGTGCGGTATCAGTTATTTTGACAGAGGGCAATATTACAGATACAATCGTTCGTGTACTTCAGAACCTTCTCGAAGGTAAGAGTGCGATTCTTACATTGCTGATTATTTTTGTATTCGTTACAATTTTCAACTTCTTCGTAGCATCCGGAAGCGGCAAAGCGGTTGTCGTTATGCCGATTCTTAAACCGCTGGGTGAAGTGCTTCACATCAATCAGCAGGTTATGGTGCTTGCATATCAGTACGGCGATGGTTTTACAAATACATTCTGGCCGACAGCAGCACTGCTTCAGCTGTCATTGTGTGACATGGACTACGGCCGCTGGTTTAAGTTTGCGTGGAAGATTTATGCATGCCTGATCCTTTCAGGTTTCATTTTAATCGTAATTGCAAACCAGATTGGCTATGGACCGTTCTAAATCATATATTGAGAATCAAGGGGCATATCGGGAGATATGCCTCTTTTAATATTTCTTAAATATAATTGCCATGACACAGAATGTATTTCCGTCGTCAACAATTTCCAGTTTCCCGCCATATGAATTTAAGATATTTTTTACACTGTCCAATCCGAATCCATGGATCGTTTTGTCGCTCTTTGTTGTAAGATAATGGCTGTCTGATATGTTCCGCGCCCCCTTATATGGATTTGTTATTTTTAGAATAAACATGGAATTTTCGGTTCTCATATTAAGGTATATTTTCTTTTGTGTGTTCTCTAGGGACTGAACAGCTTCAATCGCATTATCCAGAAGATTTCCCAAAAGAATACAAATTTCATAGTCTTTAATCGGATTAAACAATACATTTAAATTCAATATAATTTGTATGTTAAATTTTTTTGCATAAGTAATTTTATTACTTAGCAAACAATCAATTTCATTTATGCCGGAATAATGATTCTTTTGCAAACAATCAATTTCCTTTATCATACTATGAATATAATTTAATGCATCATTAATCTCATTGTTTTTTAAATATTTCTCGATGAGTAAATAATGATATTTCATATCATGAAGCTTACGGGAATTTGTCTTATAATCCTGCAACGTATTTGTATATTGCTGCTTGAGCAGTTCAAAATTTATTAGTAAATTTTTTTCGTTGGTTTTAATTTCAAAATGGTTAATGAGTATGATAAATATAATAATAATACAAGCACACAAAGAGAAAAAATAGACATAATAGTTAGCTAAAACATTTGTTGTTGTGTCATAAAAGTGATGTTGCTGAAAAATAATATCATCTGCCACTAATATGAATAGTAATACCAATGATATGTATAAATAAACTTTTGAACGTTTAAAATGCAAGAGTCCGTTTCTGAATTTATACAAAAGAATGAATGTTATGGTAATGATTATAAAAAACAGTACAATATGAAGCCAATGCCATTCAAGTTCCAGAGGACTAATGTAAAAAGCCACTGATTTTTGGATGGATAAACTTATCAGTAAAATAATATATTCTGTGATGAATTGAATTGGAAGTCTATAAATAAGAAGCTGAGATAGTAATTTAAAAAACTTTATTTTGAAAAAAATAAATAATATGATAAGCAAAAGAAAGGCGGTTATCATATATTCAGTTATTGATATTTTAAAATAAAAAGTATTTCCCACGGTTAAAAAAGAAAGAAACGCCATACATAATGCAAGCATAACTTTCACGGGTATATTGTTCCATCTTAATGGACACGGACGTACAGCCAATATCGCTCCGCCAAACAGAATTGTTAAGTTGGTGATCATTTGAATAACATGTCCAAAACTCATAATTTATTACTCCAATAATTAAAAATTGTTTGTTTAACTTTCTGATACTGCGGGGCGCTGACAGCAATTTCCTTGCCGTCGCGCATAAACAGAGTCCGATCTTTCAGTTCCATGATATGTTTTAAATTTACAATATATCCTTTATCGGCATAAATAAACTCAGGGCTGTTTAATTCAGAAAATACTTTATTTAATGTTTTTCTTACTCTCATTTCATCTTGTCTGCCGCAAAAATAAGAATATTTTCCCTGAACATAAATATAATAAATATCTTTATAATTAATTTTGCTGCATCGGTTCGGTGATTCTATAACGTAATATTGATGCTGCTGAGTACGCAGTATTTTAAGCATTCCTGAAATTGCTTTTGGAATCAGTTCATCCACTTGATCTTTAATAATATACCGCCATGCATTATATTCATAGCCGCGGATGCAGTACTGCATATAATTTGACACAAAGATGATGAACGGTTCATCGTATTTCAGACGTATACGATGTGCCAGTTCAAGACCCGATTCCTTAGGCAGTTCGACATCAATAAAAAATATATCAAAATAGTGTTTATCTTCCAAATCCCATTCGAGGTCAGTGGGAGAAGTGTATAGAACAATACTATATTCCTCCTGCTCGGCCTTAAAAGATTGAGCAACAACAGATTTTAAATGTTCGGCAAAATTTTTATCATCATCAATAATAGCTATTTTCAACATTGAGTTACTCCTTAATTTTTTATTATCATACACTGAAAAATGTGAAATGTCATCAAAGAATTTTGAAAAAAATATATTAATATTGTTATATTAGACAAAAAAAGGACAAAATAATGTAAAAGAAGGTCAAAACGGTGTAATTGGATTATGTATGCTATACTTAATTCACAATAATGTCAAGTGATGATGCTGAATTATAATTCGTCAACAAGAGCGTATATTATTAATTCAGGCGGTATCGATGGAAGTTATGGATATGGAACTGCTAATGCAGTAGAAGCGTTTCAGGTGTCTAAAAATTTAGAGGTTGACGGAAGTTGTGGGCCAAAGACATGGGCAGCCTTGAGAAGCTCACTGATTTATAAAACTTTCGAAGATCCATATAAAATATATAAAGGACCGTATCCTTATTGGGCAAATCAATATAATATGAGACAGTTTGAGACGCCGACCGGCATATGGCACTGCTATTCAGCATATGGTACATGGTCCTATGTAGGATAGTAGGATAAGTGTTGAAGATTAAAGTGCAATGTATTTAATCGGCGCAGGCCTGATCGTCTGCGCCGAATGGAAATGAGGGAGAGTGTATGAAGCGGGGAAAAAGTTTACTGTGTGTTTGTGCGGCGATATTCTTGATGACAGCCTGTCAGCCAAGCCCCGAGGGAGATATCGTTGTGAATAAAAATGAAGGTGTACTGGAGAGCGCGATTAAAGACAGCAGCAGCCAAGAAGTGTCGGAGGCGCCGGATACATATCAAGATGAATTTACAAACGATGCCGGTGATGTAACCGTTCAGATTGATGCGCAAGTTTCCTCGCTGGATAATGCCATGCCGGTCATCAGAGTGATGCCCCACGAAATTACCGGAGAAGAAGTAAAGACATGGGCGGAAGTATTATTTGATGGTCAGGAAGCCTATGAACCGAATCATACACTTACAAAGAGTGAAATCGAGGCAGAAATTCTTCGTTATAAGCAGATGGCTACAGATAAAGACCGATTGATTGAAGAATACGGAAGTGAGTCACAGGCTCAGAGTATGATTGATGATTATAATAGAAAAATTGCCGATTATGAAAGTATGTATGATACAGCGCCGGAGACTTCTCAGCGTAAGCTTTCAGACTGGGCATTTCATCCATATGATTATTACGACGCAGAAGCTTCGGTGAATGAAGGACAAGCAGATTATGATTCACTTAAAGAGACAGATTTGCTTCAGACGGTCAGTGAGGACCGTATGCTGATGCTGTCTGCGGCAAATCGAACGGCCAGTGATTATGTTATGCATCATATGATGTTTTACCGCTTGGAGGAAGGCTTGGAGGAAATCCCTTATAAGAATGTTACTATAGAGGAAGGCGGACAGATTGCAGAACATTTAATTGAAGATCTCGGATTAGGAAACGAAAATTGGACATTAGCATATTCGGCAGACCTGTCCGCCGAGGATGAAGCTGTTCGGCAGCGATTTGTGTATACACCGGCTTATTTTGATATACCGGTTATTTACGGGCCGACGGTTGATGTGAAGTCAGAGGAATTGTACGCCGCCAATTATCAATACACCAGTCTGGAAATTAACTTGTATAATGGCATGATTGATTCTGTATGGCTGTTTTCGCCGGTTGATATTTTGAATATAGAAAATGAAGATGTTGCTGTGATTTCTTTTGAAGAGGCATGCGATCGATTTAAGACACTGGCACAGACTTCTTATACGGCAGACCAGTGGATTGATCCTGAAGATCCCACGTTTGACGATGTTCAGGCGCGTATTGAAACAACGCAGATACGTCAGGGGCTGTTCAGAATAAAAGAAAAAGATAACAGCGGCGAGTTTTTGATTGTTCCGGTATGGGCCTTTGAAAGCAATATTTATTTGAATGATATCGAATGGTCTTCGGACATATGCCTGATCAATGCGGTGGACGGCAGCGTCATTGATGCGTCGCTGGGCTATTAGAATGGAGACGAAGACATGCTGGTCTATGATTTAAAGCGGGCCTTTCGGCCACAGTGGCTGTGGGTGTCCGTGTGGATCATGCTGATAATAGCGGCTGTTTCCAGATTGGATACGATTACAGAAGTTGTGCGCGGCAGTGAAACAATGGAAGCCGGCTGGACACTGAACTTTATACAGGAAACACTGACAGGTGAGCAAATATTTTTTTGCCTGCCTGTTTTGTGCGCATTTCCTTATGCGTCGTCATTTATCGATGAATATCAGTCGGGAATGGTTAAATTTTCGCTGACAAGGACAAAAAAGCGGAAGCTTTGGCTGATTTCAAAGGCGTCTGTGACGGCGCTTTCAGGCGGTGGTGTTCTTGCGGCAGGCGTTTTGGCGGTAACCATCGTTTCATGCATGATTTTTATGCCGTTGGAAACGGCGGCGGTACAGACGGAAACAGCGGCAGACATTTCGTGGACGCCATGGCTTGAACTGCTGATGCGCTGCTTTTGTTTCGGAGCGGTCGGCAGTGTGACGGGGCTTTGGCTTTCTTCAGCAGTGAATAATCGCTATATGGCATGGATTGGGCCGTTTATGGCCATGTATCTTCTGGTCATTTTATATGAACGCTACTTTAGTCAATATCCGGTCATATATCCGAGGGAATGGCTTGCCCTGACCATGGGATGGCCATGGAACGGATGGAGCGCCTGTGTGTTTATGCTGCTGCTGACGCTGCTTGCGGCATGGGCCTTTTATCAGTCTGCGGACAGGAGGTTAAAAAATGTTTAAAAATATACGATTGCTCTGGCTGACAGCATTTTATAATTTTCGGCAGTGGCGCCGCAGCCCGAGAATTGCAGTCACTTTTATTTTGGCCTTCATTCTCTGCTTTTTTCTGACAGATAAAATTATTTCATTTGCCGGGGAACAGCACACGACGATGCAGATTGCGGAGGCGTTTATATGGACTTTCGGAGACAGCCATTCGATTCTGCTCTCATCGCTGCTGCTGTTGATTTTGTTTGCGGATGTGCCCTTTATCACACCGGCGACCCCCTTCTTTTTATCAAGGGAAAATAAAAAAATATGGGTGTTCGGCCAGATGCTGTATATGATCGGAGCCACGGTGATTTATATGGGCTTTGTGCTTTTGTCCTCTTGTGTCCTGTGTATGCGCATGTCTTATGTTAATAATATATGGAGCCGGACAGCCGCAATTTTAGCCTATTCTGAGGCGGGAGAAGCGCTGAACATTCCGGCGGCGGTCAATATTTTGGAAATGAGCCGGCCGTATACGGCGATGCTGTGCGTGTTTTTGCTGATGCTTTTATATACACTTGTGCTTGTTGTTATGATGCTCTTTTTTAATTTATGGAAAGGACAGATTGCCGGTACAGCTGCTGTCCTTATTTTCAGTGTTTTCGGATTTTTACTGAGACCGGAAAATATACAGACGATTTTGAAACTGCCGGAAGAATTGTTTTATAAAGCCCGTGTTTGGCTGGGCTGGCTGTCGCCGCTCAATCATGCCACCTATGCGATGCACAATTTCGGCTACGACCGGCTGCCCACATTCGGGCAAACCGTGCTCATATTTCTATGTCTGCTGACAGTATTTGCAGTATTGTCCGCATTGGTTATGAAACGCTATCAATTTCAATTTAAAGGGACACAAAAATAACAGTTGGGAGGCAGCGATGAGAACAGTCATTTCAGTCACTGATGTTTCGGTCAGTTTTGGAGAAGAACAGGTGCTTAAACATGTATCCTTTGAATTTAAAGAAGGACTGATCTACGGTATTGTAGGCAACAACGGCAGCGGAAAGACGGTGCTGATGAAGTGTATCTGCGGATTTTTAATCCCGGACAGCGGACAGATTACTGTAAATTATAAACGGATCGGAAAAGATATTGATTTTCCGGAGGATACCGGGCTGATCATAGAAACGCCGGGATTTCTGCCCAACATGACCGGTTATAAAAATTTGGAAATTTTAGCTTCTCTGAGAAGAAAAATCGGCAAAGATGCCATTGAGCGGACGCTGCAAAAGGTGGGCCTTGATCCGAAACTGAAAAAAACCGTAGCCAAATATTCTTTGGGAATGCGTCAGAGGCTTGGCATTGCTCAGGCAATTATGGAAGACCCGTCGCTGCTCATCTTAGATGAGCCCTTTAACGGTCTGGACAAAAAAGGCGTGGCACAGATGCATCAGCTGATCTTAGAACTGAGATCGCAGAACAAAACGATCATTTTATCTAGCCACGGACAAAATGATATCGATGTTTTATGTGATGTTGTCTGCGAGATGGATGGTGGCATGCTGCGATGTGTGAGAACACGCAGACAGCAGGAAATGGCATGAATCGATTAAAAATCAGGACAGGGGCGTGATCCATATGACACAAGATCAGGCAGTGCTGGAATTTTGCACTGTCACCAAGTGGCACAAATATCAGACGGCGGCAGTGCTGCGGGCGAGTCTGAGTGTATATCCGAAAGAAAAGGTTTTAATCCGCGGCGACGGCGGTGTCAGAGACTTATTTAGAATGGCTTCCGGGCTGGAGAAGCCCGATGAAGGAGAAATACGCATGAACAAAAAGGCGGCGGTGATCCCGGAAAGTTTTCCGTATTTGGAGGGCATGACTGTGTGGGATTATATACAGCTGCCCCAGCTTTTACGGGGCGCCGGGGTTTTTGAGGCAAAAGGGCGGGCGCGGCCATGGCTGGAGCGCTGCGGTCTGTCGGATAAGTGCAGTATGCGTGCGAAGACAATGACAGGACTTGATAAGGCGCGGCTGCTTTTAGCTGCGGCTTTTGCAGATGAGCCGGATATTATTTTGATGGCGGGGGCAATTCTGGATCTTTCCCAAAAGGACAGGGAACAGTTTTGGGAGACAGCACAGACATTGACTGCTCAAAGCGGCGCTGCGTTTTTGTGTTTTTCATACAGGAAAACAGAACAAATGTCTTTTGATAAGGTTTATGAAATAGAGGATGGCAGACTGGATAGGAGACAAATACAATGAAGATAAGACGATGGATTTTAGCGGGAACTTGTATAATGATTTTAAGTATGGGCATGATCGGGATGACCGCCGCAGCCGACGGAGCAGAGACATCGGGAGAAACGATCACTGTTTCCGAAAGCGATGTGCCGGCTGATACGCCGGACGAAGGGCAGACAGGGGAGATGTACGGACAGCTTGTCATTGATGATGAACATATTTATCCGGGGATGGGGCAGCCCTATAAAAAAGGTTACATACCGAAGGCTGACGGCGGCACAGCCACAATTATCATTCCGCTGACAGCAGAGGAAAACAGTGATATTACGTCGGTCAGAGTGACGCCGAATCTTGGCGCTTCGGAAAACTCGCCCTTTGTCTATAAAAATTATCAAAAGACATTTTATAAAACAGATGAAAAGATTGATGGAGGCAGCCAGACATGCCCCGTGTTTTTAATTCGCTTTGATCTGGCATTGAGTACAGATCGGATCAACGGCATCTATCCGGTGACGATGATGATTGAATATACAAGCGGCGGTCAGCCGATGACACAGTCGCTGACGTCTTATGTTCAGATTACCGACGGCCGCTCCGGTGAAGAAACCGAAGCAGTGCCCCAGACGGAGGCGGAGACAAAACCAACCTCAGAGCCGAAAGTGATTTTGTCAAAGTGTGAGGATATGCCGGAAAAAATATATGCCGGGGAATCTTTTTCGGTGAAGGCGGTGCTTGAAAATACGAATACGCAAAAGCGGGTCCAAAATATGACGGTGACCGTATCATGTGATGCTCCGGGCGTGTCGCTGATGTCAGACAGTAATGTATTTTACTATGACAGCCTTGGCGCAGGCGGTACGCTGGAACTTCCGCTGGAGTTTTTTTGCGATGAGACATGTGAGCAGGGCAAATATACAGTGAATTTATCTATGTCCTACGACAATCCAGATGCTCTTTCACTGACATCGGAAGCCACGTTTAATTTTTCAGTTGAACAAAAAATGGAAGTAGAACTGGAAGTGGGGACTTTGGCAGAGGAAATCAATGCAGGCGATCAGGTCGTCATTCCTGTTCAGGCCATTAATCTGGGGCGTGGCAGTGTGTTTAATGCCCGGTGCACACTTGAAGTTCCGGGGCTTTCTTCCGGGACGAGCCTGTTTTTGGGAAATATGGAAGGCGGCAGCGCACTGTCCGGAGAAATTCAGGCGTTTGCCGGGATGGTCAATGAAGATGCAGCTTCGGAATCGGAGCGTTACGGAAGAACTTCCGGAGTCATTACTTTAAGTTATGAAGACGCGGCAGGAGAAATATATACGGTTGAAAAGGAACTGACCGTGCAGATCAATCCATTGCAGATGAACACCATGTTAAATACAGAAACTTCTGAAGATACAGACATGACAGGTCAGCTGATCGCGGCCGCAGCGGCTGCTGCCGGCATCATTGTCATCGGAACAATGATACCGCTGCTTATCCGCAGGCGGCGCCGGAGAAAAGACGATGAAGCTTAGTGTATGTTTTCGTTTCGCAAAAAAAATATTGGCGCAGCCAAGTACAGTATTTATCACATGTATATTGATATTCGGCTGCTACTGGCTGTTTGGCGGCGCAGCCGAGATGATCGGACTTTATACGGCGATGGCTTCGCCGGCAGAAATTGTATGTACAGTTTCTGAGGAAAATGAAGCGCTGTTTTCCCAAATTATTTCTGATCAAAGTGTTCGGATGGCGACAGTATGGAAACAGAGCGAGCAGCAGATAAATTATCATGGTTACAGCGGCAGGATCATACTGATCGGATGCAGTGAACCATATTTAGCGGATCGCTTTGGAACAGAAGGACATATGCCGTCCGGGGCGATGCCGTATATTTTGCTGGAAGGATGTGTGGAAAATGAGCTGTCTGACGAGGAGGGAGAAAAATTTCCCTTAGATGCCGGAACGCTGAACATGCAGCAGGCAAACATAGAGACAACGGGGACGGCGGTGCGTATATGGCATGTTTTTTCAGATACATCGGAGGCGTTATATGCCTATACCACATCAGAAAACTATGATGCTATTATGAATGCCGCAGTATCTTCGCAAAATCCGATCACAGTGAGCATTAAGGACAGCGAAATGCAGGATTCTGACGCACAGATACAAAATGGTGAACAGTCCGATATGCAGACTATGGCTCAGAACGAAACAGAGCAGCCTGAAAACTATCTTATTCAGCTCAGACGGGGATTTGATCTGAACAGAATAGAATCTTTACTTGATCAAAATGGCCTGAGTACAGTTGGTGAGCAGTCAGATACCCGACAGTGGGAACGTATGAAAAAGGATGGAACACAGCAGATACTTTTGGCAGCTGTGACACTTATATGTGCCTGCCCATTTATATGGGGGCAGGAGCAGCTTTGGACGCTCCGGCATCAGCCTTTTGCGGAATACATCAGACAATGCTCCGGCGGCGACAGGGCGCTGAAAAAAATACTGCGGGTATGCAGAATTTTATATATGCTGGCCGGAGCGATCGGCGGTGCTGCTGTAATGGCATTCATTTCAATATTTTTTTAAATATCGGTACAGCATATGACAAAAAATATTAAAAAAGTATGTAGGCGTTACTCCAAGTGAATGCCGGGGGATTATTTACAAAATGAAAAAAATGAATGAAAAGCTTGGATTAAACCCAATGTCATTAAGATAAGGATAATCATCTCAGAGTGAAAAGAGTGGAATATGTAGAAATGCATATTCTGCTTTTTTATGTCCAAAAATCAAAAAAACACTTGACAAATACAATAAAATTTGCGGCGAAGCCCCTTGATTAAAGGAGGTAACGCAAATGAATCTAACTGCAGATGATCTGAAAAAATGTTTAAATGAGTGTGTTTCAGAAATTGTATCTCACCATAATGAATTTTCTTTAGTTCCAAAAGCTTTTTCCAGAACACGAAAATGGCCATTAGACAAACTAATTCATTTTATTCTTTCTTTCGGAAGTCAGTCGTTAGGAACGGAAATACTTGAATATTTTCAATTTCAAGACGGCTTCCCTTCAGTATCTTCTTTTGTTCAACAACGAAAGAAGCTGTCATTTCAAGCTATGGAGAAGCTCTTTAAATTATTTTATAACCGAACAGAATCTGATCCTGTTTTGTTTAAGGGTTATCGAATTGCTGCAATAGATGGCAGCGAACTCTCTTTGCCATATAACCCAAACGAAGAAAACGTAATCGGAGAGAATCATCATTCCACCTTGTATCTAAACAGCCTGTATGACGTATGTGGTAAAGTTTTTATGGACAGCGTCATTCAACATGGAAAAGAAAGGAACGAAACAGGTGCAGCATGCATTATGGTTGACAGAATTTCCGAAAAATATCCGGTCATTATCATGGCTGACCGGGGATACGAGAATTATAATCTGTTTGCCCATATAGAGGAAAGACTTTTTGATTATGTAATTAGAATCAGAGATCTGGGAGCAATCAGAACTATGGCATCTGGATTTGATTTCCCATCAGATGGTCCGTTTGATCTGATGAGAGATGCAGTAATAACGAGACATTCAACTGGCCCATGCATAGTGAATCGTATTAAATACAAATATTTCAGCAAAACCGCTCGATTTGATTATATAAAAGATAGTAAATCGAATGATTATGAACTAACCATCCGATTTGTACGGTTTCAATTGGAAAACGGTAGTTATGAACTGATTGCTACGAGTCTTTCAGAAGATGAATTTTCAGTCGAGGAATTAAAAAAGCTTTACCAATTGCGCTGGAATATAGAAGTAGGGTTTAGAGAAGCAAAATATATTTTAGGTATGGAAGCTTTCCATTCAAAGCAAGAGAATTCTATTTGTCAGGAAATTTATTCAAGAATTATTATGTATAATTTTAGTATGCTGATCACTCTAGGAACAAAAATTCCCGAAAAGGGGCGAAAATATCAGCACCAGATTAATTTTTCAAGGGCAGTCCGAATCTGTATTGCGTTTTTCAAGCAAACAGAAAACGGACCACCAATTGATGTCGAAGCCACCATAGTAAAGTTCTTATTACCCATAAGGCCTAACCGCTCCCGACCCAGAGATACTGTTAGTGCATGTGTGGTTTCGTTCAATTATAGATTAGCATGATTCTAATAAAAATCAATCTATTTTTACTCCTTTATAACGAAGGAGTTTTTCCCATGCCTAACTTTCTGTAAAAAAGAGAAGTTCCGAAAAATGATACCTTTTTATATCAGTTCTTCGGAACTATGGGATTGTTCCAATGCTATCTTAATGACATTGGGATTAAACCAGGCTTTTTTTGATGGAAAAAGAAGATTGGGACATGGGACTATTTTGTCCCATATAATGACTTATCCTGTAAAAAAGCAAAATAAAAGGAGACATGCTACATGAATAAAGAAACGATTGCTATGATAAAGCAGATTTTAGAGGCTGAGGAATCTATGGATAAGTTAATGGAAAAAGAGGATTATGAAAAGAAACGGCGTTTTCCGAAAGAAAAACCGATTAAACCAGAACGAGAGCAAGTCGTAAGACGATATAATCCGGTATTATCACAGTTAAAACCGGATTATACAAAATGGTCCAGGCCGCTGATTGTGACTGGACTTCTGTTTATTGCCGCAATGATTTTATCTGCAATACCACCATTATCAATGTTTATGACCCTATTGATTTTTGCAGATATTTTTTTGATTGGAGCCTCTGTTATCTATATCATATATTGCAGAGTTGTGATTTTCCCAAAAGAAAAAAAAGCGGATGAAGAACGTATCCGCAATTCCAGAGAATATAAGGAGGAGTGCCGCAAACAGGATACGGAGTATGACAAAAAGCAGGAGGAATTAGACCGAAAATTTAAAAATCAGCTGGCTGCCTTTCAAAAGGAATCCGATGCATGGGAGAAGGATTACCGTGAGTGGCAGAAAGAAAAAGAAAAGACAATACGTAAAATAAAAGAAGATATATCGATCCTTGAATCTAAGAGGGACAGACTTTATGATAACCTGAACGCAATCCCGGTTCATTATAGAAAAACGGAAATCATCAGATATATCTATCATGCAGTATCTACATCTGATTATACGATTAAAGAAGCAATCGACCTTTATGACCGTAATGAGCAGCGAAAGATTGATGAGGCACGGCTTCGGGAACAACAGACTTATAACCAGTTGCAGGAGGAGGCTAATGCTTATGCAGATGAAATGAATGATCTCCAGCGTGAGGCAAATGAAACAGCTGCAAAGGCAAGACGTGATATGAACATTGCAAATGCAGCAAATATTTATCAGAATCATAAAAGGAATAAAATGCTCGGCCGGATGAATAAAAAATAACGGATCTGAGCAATCGAATATTTCCGTTTATTATTTAATTTTCGGTGAAAGAATAAGAAACTGCAGGCAGGATATGGGAGATAGTTATTTCCTCTTTATGATTTGATATACAAATTTTATGGCATAGGATATAATGGAAGTGATATATAGCGAGATATTTTAATCATAGCAAAGAAAGAGGAGATTATTCTGAATTTTCGAATATTGACGTAATGCTTCTTGTCTCCTTAGGAGATGAAGACATCAAGAAGATTTCTGATCAGATCAGTGACAGTCTTTTTTATTGAAACGAAGATGAGGATGAGACTATTTCGACCCGTATGATGGAGTAATAGGAAAATAGTATAGTTAGGAGCAATATGTGGAGATATACTGGGTTCAACTTATGAATTTGGTATTGAAGACAAGAAAATTTTTTTAATGCATGAAGAAGATCATATGACAGACGATTCTGTTCTGACCTGTGCGATTGCTGAATGGATGATGGAATATGGGAATGTTTCTGCGCTTGGGGAAGGGGAACAAAAATATCTGTTGGCCAAAAGCCTTTTTAACTATACAAGACGATATGGAGATAAAGCATATGGCCTTGGCTATTTGGACTGGTATTTCAATTATGAAAAAACTGGAAAGGTTCCGGTTCCACCGAATAGCATGGGAAATGGATGTGCTATGCGGGTAAGTCCTATTGCCTACGGTTATAAAACACTTCGTGAAGTAGAAAGGTTTGCACAACTACAGGCTGAAGTGACACACAATAATCCTGAAGGAATTCGCGGGGCCTGTGCAATAGCGGCAGCTACCAAAATGGCACTGGATGGAAAAAATAAAAAAGAGATAAAAGATTATATTGTATCCAAGTATTTTTATAATTTGGATCAAAATATAGAAAATATCCATATAAAAGATGAAGATTTCTCTGCACTATGTCCTGTCACAGTGCCGCAGGCATTTATTGCTTTTTTTGAAGGAGAAGATTATGAAAGCACTATATTGAATTCTATTGCGATAGGTGGGGATTGTGATACTGTTGCGTCTATGGCGGGGAGTATTGCATATGCCTATTATAAAAAAATTCCGGATAATCTTCTGAAACATTGTTTTTCCCGTATGGATAGGAAAATAAAAAAATTATGCCTATCTTTTTGCGATGAATATTTAATAATACCTTGATATTTATTAT
>DVJY01000055.1 GCA_018716485.1 Candidatus Scybalocola faecipullorum | reverse complement strand
GATTAGCAGGCGGTTCCGTCCAATAGTGAGGGCGGCAATATTCAAAATCATAAAAAACTCTGCCCTTTAAAGAAGGGGCCATTCTTTCTTCCATTGCTTTTCGGGTCTTACTCCACATAAACATTCCTCCTGGTTCATTTTCATTTTTTGCCATAAAAAAATGCGCCTGCATTTCTTACGACAAAACCCCAGAAGATTTCGATCCTCTGGGGCTTTTTCTCATATCTCTTTATAAATTTTCAAAAATTGCTGTTGAATTGGTACAAAAATGGTACAACATTGGTACAAACTACTGTTTTTCAGTCATAGATTCCAATGAGGGTGACACTTAATATAACTTCGCTCCCGCCGGAATCCCGTCATCCAGCATGAGAAGATTCAGTTTTTCCTGTCCGTCATACTCGCACACAGCGGAGATAAGCATACCGCAGGAATCAATGCCCATCATCTTCCTTGGCGGAAGGTTTGTGATGGCCACACAGGTCTTGCCGATCAGCTCTTCCGGCGCGTAATATTCCCGAATACCACTTAAAATCGTGCGGTCTGTGCCGGTTCCGTCATCCAAAGTAAACTGTAAAAGCTTCTTGGACTTAGGTACAGCCACACAGTCTTTTACCTTAACCACACGGAAATCCGACTTTGAAAACGTATCAAAATCAACGAGCTCCTCAAAAAGCGGCTCTACCTTTACTTTGGAAAGGTCAAGCTGTACTCTTGGCGCGGACACGTTTTCTGTGGCTGGGGCCGGAGCTTCCTGGGAAGCTGCTGCATCGGCGGATGCTTTTTCAGCCTTTGTCTCGCCCTTCTTCGGATCAAGTGACTTCATTGTCGGGAACAGCAGGACATCTCTGATGGCCGGTGAATTTGTCAGCAGCATCACCAGTCTGTCAATGCCGTAGCCGATACCGCCTGTCGGTGGCATACCAACGGATAATGCGTTCAGGAAATCTTCATCCATGGAATTTGCTTCCTCATCACCCTGCGCTTTTAACTCTTCCTGTGCAATAAAACGTTCTCTCTGATCGATCGGATCATTTAACTCTGAGTAAGCATTAGCCATCTCACGGCCTGTGATAAACAGTTCAAAACGTTCTACCAGTTCCGGATTTTCAGGCTTCTTCTTTGTCAGCGGAGAAATCTCGATCGGATGGTCGATGACAAATGTCGGCTGGATCAGGTGTTCTTCCACATATTCTTCAAAGAACAAGCTTAAAATATCGCCTTTTTTATGTCTTTCCTCATATTCGATCTGATGCTCATCGGCAATTTTCTTTGCTTCTTCTGTCGTCTTAATTTCATTAAAATCAACACCGCTGTATTCTTTGACAGCATCGATCATTGTGATCACCTTAAACGGACTGCCCAGATCGATCATATGATCGCCGTAAGGAATCAGCGTTGTGCCGCACACTTCCTGTGCAACATGACGGTACATGTTCTCTGTCAGTTCCATCATGCCGTGATAGTCTGTATACGCCTGATACAATTCCATCAATGTAAATTCCGGGTTATGTCTCGTATCTGTGCCTTCATTTCTGAATACGCGGCCGATTTCATATACACGTTCCATACCGCCCACAATCAGACGTTTCAGGTAAAGTTCCAGTGAAATACGCAGATTAATATCTTCGTCCAGTGCATTAAAATGTGTCATAAACGGTCTTGCTGAAGCGCCGCCGGCATTTTGCACGAGCACCGGTGTCTCCACTTCCATAAATCCGAGACTATCCAAATAGCGGCGGATGGAACTTAAAATCTGAGAACGTTTAACAAAAGTCTCCTTGACTTCAGGATTCATGATCAAGTCCACATACCTTTGTCTGTAGCGTGTATCTGTATTAGTCAGACCATGGAATTTTTCAGGAAGCACCTGAAGGCTCTTGGACAATAAAGTAATCTCTTTGGCATGGATAGAAATTTCCCCGGTTTTCGTCTTAAATACGAAGCCGCGGATACCGATAATATCGCCCACATCCAGTTTCTTAAAATCCTTGTAGGCTTCCTCTCCGATTTCATCTCTTGCAACATAAGACTGAATGCTGCCCTTTAAATCCTGAACATGGCAGAATGAAGCTTTGCCCATGACACGTTTGGACATCATACGTCCTGCGATTGCTACATCTTTGCCATCCAGTTCCTCAAAATGATCTTTGATTTCCAGACTGTGATGGGTCACATCATATTTTGTGATAAGGAAAGGATTTTTTCCGCTGTCCTGAAGCTCTTTCAGCTTTTCACGCCGAACCTTCAATAACTGGTTAACATCCTGCTCCTGTCCGTTTTTTCCCTGTGTCATTTTCCTTTTCGCTCCTTCTTAATTTGCTCTCTGAATTTCAAGTATTTTAAATAATAAAACGCCAGCCTGTGTCTCAACTTCCACTGTCTCGCCTACTTTTCTGCCAAGAAGCGCTGCGCCGACCGGAGATTCATTGGAGATTTTATTGTTCAGGCTGTCTGCCTCTGTAGAACCGACAATGCTGTATTCGATTTCTTCTTCAAATTCCGCATCATAAAGACGTACTTTACATCCAACGCTGACTGTATCAAGATCGACTTCTTCCTCGTCGACAACTTCCACATTTTTCAGCAATTTCTCCAGTTCTTCAATACGGCTCTCAATATCTCTCTGTTCATCTTTTGCTGCATCATATTCTGCATTCTCTGATAAGTCGCCCTGTTCTCTCGCTTCCTTGATTTTTTGTGCAACTTCTTTTCGTCTATTCACCTTCAAGTCAAAAAGTTCATCTTCCAGCGTTTTTAAACCGGCAAATGTCATAATATTTTTCTTGATTTCTGCCATTTCTTGCTTCCTTCTTTCTATCTGTTTCTATTCTCCAGCGTGACATCTGCTCATGCCCGATGCCTGCTATACAGCAAAGTGCAGACGGGGAGAATGCCCCATCTGCTTTAATTTGTTGTATTATATCTTATTGCCTGTACCGTGTCAATATTTTAAAATTTTAAAGTTTGTTTTCTATATATAGATTCAGCAGTGCTTCCAGTTCATTGTAAGATTCTATTTGATTTACCAGTTTTCTCAGTTTTGCCGAGTTGGGATATCCGGCCAGATACCATGCCGTATGTTTGCGCATCTCTCTGATACCCAGATATTCGCCTTTAAAATCGATCAGCATATCTGCGTGTTTTAAAACCATCGCAGTGACTTCCTCTGCCGACGGTTTTGGGGCTGCTTCTTTGGTGGCCATCACATGCAGCGCCTGCGAAAAAATCCACGGATTACCCTGTGCGCCTCTGCCGATCATCACGCCGTCACATCCGGTTTCATCCATCATTCGCATGGCATCTTCTCCCGAAATCACATCGCCGTTGCCGATAACCGGAATACTGACACGTTCCTTCACCTGCCGTATAATATCCCAATCTGCACTGCCGCTGTAATACTGTGCCCGGGTTCTTCCATGCACTGCAACTGCCGAAGCTCCGCTTTCTTCAAGCACATGGGCAAATTCAGGCGCGTTGACCGTTTCAGCTGTAAATCCTTTGCGTATTTTCACTGTCACCGGCTTTTTAACAGCTTTAACGATGTTCTCTACAATCCGCCCTGCCAGCAGCGGATCTTTCATCAGCGCGCTCCCTTCACCGTTATTGACAATTTTAGGCACCGGACATCCCATATTAATATCCAGTATATCAAAATCCAGCACTTCCGCCTGCTTTGCCATCTCTGCCATAATCTGCGGATCAGAGCCAAAAAACTGCAGCGCCACCGGACGCTCCTTCGGATCTGTCTCCATAAGGATACCGGTATTTTTATTATGATAATACAACCCTTTGGCGCTGACCATCTCTGTACACATCAGCGCGCAGCCCTGATCTTTGCAAAGCAGCCGAAACGGAAGATCTGTCACGCCGGCCATCGGCGCCAGTACCAGCGGATTTTCTATATGGACACTGCCGATATCAAATCCCTGAAGATAATCTTTGCGTTTATTGTTCATCAGGCCCTGATTCCTCTATGTTTATCACGTATAATGCGAAGTCCTTTTAAGGTCAGCATACTGTCATAAATATCAATGCATTCAGTTTCATTGGCAATAATACGTCCAAGACCGCCGGTGGCAATAACCTTGACATTTTTCAGGCCGGATTCCTCGATCATCTTCTTTACAATGTATTCGGTCTGACCGATCGCGCCGTAAAAAAGTCCTGCCTGAAGACATACCGTCGTTTCTTTTCCCAGAATCGTCTTTGGCTTTTTAATCTCTATCTCAGGTATTTTTGCAGTGCCTGTATTGAGCGCCTTGGCGCTGAGTCGGATCCCCGGACAAATAACGACCGAATCTTCTGTGCCATCTTCAAGGACGAGTTCATAGGTCGTTGCTGTGCCAAAATCAATAACTATGGCCGGCCCGCCGTAAAGTTCTTTCACAGCCACCGCATCAACAATTAAATCTGCACCGACTTCCTTAGGATTTTCTGCGCCGATCTTAATACCGGTCTTGATTCCCGGACCGACGATAATCGGATCTACTTCCAAATATTTTTTCAGTCCGCTGACAAATGAATGCATCACATTGGGAACAACCGACGCGATCACAACATCTTCAACTTCCGTATATTTATATCCGTTCAGTTCCAAAATATTTCTGATAAATACGCCGTATTCATCAGAGGTTTTCTGTGTCTGTGTCATCATTCTGAAGCTTCCTGACAGCTCATCACCGTTGAAAAAGCCGCAGGTTATATTCGTATTGCCTATATCCACTACTAATAACATATTTTCTGCCTCCTCCGGCGTATTTTATCTTTATTCTTCAAAATCTTCTCCGAGGAAAAAGACTTTATAATAGGTTTCCAATGCTTCAAACAAATCCCTCTTCTGGTTTCGCAGCTGCTTGATTTTTAACGCTGATCCGATCTCATCAAACAGGACATCATTTTCATCGGCACTGACTGAAAGATTCAGATTGCCGTCATCATCAAACTCCAGCGTCAGCACGCCGCCCACATCTTCTGTAAAAAGCACACACATAATTTTTAATTCATCTTTGATCTGATCAGGCAGGCCTTCAAAATTATCATTTAAATAAAATTTTTTTTCATAAGCACTGGCACCGCACAGAACAATATTTTCCTGATACATGATTCACTCCTGCAGTGTTGCCGCCATCACGGCTTTAATTGTATGCATTCTGTTTTCGGCTTCATCGAAAACAATGGACTGCTCTCCTTCAAATACTTCGTCCGTCACTTCCAGTTCATTAAAGCCGTACTTTTCCCCCATCTTCTTTCCAATTTCGGTCTTCAGATCATGGAACGCCGGCAGACAGTGCATAAATACTGCAGATGATCCGGCATTGTCCATAATTTCTTTCGTCACCTTATATGGAGAGAGATCTTCGATTCTTGTCTTCCATACATCGTCAGGCTCTCCCATTGATACCCACACATCAGTATAGATAACGTCTGCGCCTTTTGTGCCCGCCATCACATCTTCAGTCAGCGTAATGACTGAACCGCTCTGTTCTGCCACGGACCGGCAGTAATCAACAAGTTCTTTATTCGGGAAATACGCCGCTTTCGTACAGGCAGTAAAATCCATGCCCATCTTCGCACAGGCGATCATCAGAGAATTACCCATGTTATATCTGGCATCGCCAAGATAAGCCAGTTTAATACCTTTTAAATAGCCGAAGCGCTCACGGATGGTCAGCATATCGGCAAGCATCTGTGTCGGATGGTATTCATTAGTCAGCCCGTTCCATACAGGCACTCCGGCATCTTGAGCCAGTTCTTCCACAATTTCCTGTCCGTAGCCTCTGTATTCAATACCGTCAAAAATACGGCCGAGTACTCTCGCTGTATCCGCAATACTTTCTTTTTTGCCGATCTGAGAACAGCCCGGGTCAAGATATGTCGTACCCATGCCAAGATCATGGGCCGCCACTTCAAAAGAGCAGCGTGTTCTCGTACTCGTCTTTTCAAAAATCAGGGCAATATTTTTCCCCTTCAATGTGTCATGGAGAATACCTTTTTTCTTTTTCTCCTTTAAGTCTGCCGCAAGATCCAGTAAATATTCGATTTCTTCTGCAGTAAAATCTTTCAGTGTTAAAAAATTTCTTCCTTTTAAGTTTACGCTCATTGCTTTGCCTCCACCTGCTTTTTACAATCAGTCGCACATGCGCTGCCGCTTTGCTTCATACATCAGTATCGTTGCCGCTATTGCCGCATTCAGTGATTCCACACGGCCTTCCATTGGAATTTTCACAAATGTATCGGCCATTGCCGCTGTTTCATCGGTCAGGCCATGGGCCTCATTACCGATCAGAAATGCCGACGGCTTCCGATAATTCTCATGAAAATACCATTTTTCCCCCTGAAGATGTGCCGCATATAAAAGAATGCCGCGTGATTTAAGCATTGCCAAAGTCTCCTGAAGCTTCGCTGTATATATAAATGGCACTCTGAAAATCGATCCCATCGTCGACCGGACCACTTTTGGATTATATATATCCGCCGTCGTTTTATTCATAATAATACCGTCCACGCCGGCGCCCTCCGCCATGCGGATCATCGTCCCCAGGTTTCCCGGATCCTGAATGGATTCCAAAATGAGCAGAAGGGGCGCAGGATGCGCCTTTGACAGCATCTGTTCTATATCATAACACGTTTGCCTGACAACTGCAAGAATGCCCTGAGGTGTCTGCGTCTGCGATATTTCCTTAAATATTTTATCTGTAACTGTCTCAAGGCATCCGTCAAAATCCGCTGCAAGCTGCCCGCAGCTTTTGAGAAAGCTTTCTGATACATACACTTTAACCAGCCATGCCTTTGGAACTTCGCAGACCATTTTTATGCCCTCAACGACAAAGAGACCCGTTTCCTGACGGGTCTTTGTCTTTGTCTGGAGAGCAGTCAGCTGTTTTATCTGTGGATTCGCCATACTGCTTATCATCATATCTCTCCGTTTTTATACAAGAATATCAATTTCCTTTAATGATTTGTTTGCGCCGATAAGTACCAGCATCTGACTTGCTTTCAGCGGCATATCCGGATCCGGGCTGACATCGATGTGATTATTTTCCTTCACTGCGATCACGTTAATATTATACTTTTCACGGAAACCAATACCGCGTATGGTTTTTCCGATCCATGCCTGCTTTGTAAACGTTTCAATAATACTGAAATTCGGTGATAATTCGATCAGATCGACAAAATCTCCGGCCACCATCTTTTTGGCAATACGCGCGCCCATTTCCGTTTCCGGAAATACGACAGAATCCGCGCCGACTTTCAGCAAAATCTTTTTGTGAACTTCATTGGACGCTTTTGCAAGCACATAAGGTACACCAAGGTCTTTTGTGATAATTGTTGCCATAATACTTGCTTCCATGTCATTGGAAATGGCAACCACCGCCGCGTCAAGATTGCTGACGCCCAGACTTTCCAGCACTTCCGCATCTGTCACGTCCGCAGTAACAGCATAGGTCACTTCCTCTGCAATATCCTGCACTCTCTCTTCATTTCTGTCCACTGCAATAACCTGACAGCCCAGTTTTGACAGTGTGCGCGCCACACTCACACCGAATTTTCCAAGTCCTAAAACTAAAAATTCTTTTTTTACCATAATGATCTTCTTTCCTCCATGCACCTGAATTTATCCAACCATAATCTTTTCTTCCGGAAGCTGTATATTTTTCGCTTTCCGTCTGCCATAAACATTAAATGCCAGTGCCATAGAAATCGGTCCCACGCGTCCGATATACATTGTCGCAATGATAATCACTTTGCCTATCGTATTCAGACTCGGTGTAAATGACCGGCTCAGGCCGACAGTCGCAATCGCGGAAGTCGTCTCATAAGCAATATCCATCATACTGCTGTCTTCCATAACAATCGAAAGCGCGATCGTGCTGATCAATAATACCGAAAGGCTGATGACAATAACAGATAAACCTTTGAGTACTACGTCATTAGCAATCTTTCTGTTAAAGACTTCCGTGCACTTTTTCCCTTTCAGCATAGAAACTACACTGATATAAATCATGGCAACCGTTGCGGTCTTAACACCGCCTGCGGTACCTCCCGGAGAACCGCCGACAAACATCAGCAGCATAGACATCATCTGTGTGGCATTTGAAAAATTCTCCTGAAGCATCGTCTGGTATCCTGCCGTTCTTACAGTAACTGCCTGGAAAAATGATGCATAAATTTTTTCATGCAGAGGCAGTTCGCCCAATGACAGCGGGTTATTAAAATCTGCGATCAAAATAAATAAAGTACCGCCGAAAATAAGTATTGCTGTCGTTGTAATAACAATTTTACTGTGCAGAGACAATCTTCTGAAAATATTCAGCGGTGTCCGCCGCATACCTTCCTTTTTCTTTACAGCTGCGATAAAATCCCACCATACGAAAAAGCCGATACCCCCGATGACTATTAAAGCAATCGTCGTAAAATTAACGATAAAGCTGCCTCTGTACGGCGCAAGACTTTCTGTGCCGATAATATCAATACCCGCATTGCAGAAAGCGCTGACAGACGTAAATAAAGACTTCCACGCCCCCTGAAGAATGCCGTATTCGGGGATAAATTTGATCATATACAGCAACGCGCCCGCGCCTTCGATAATGACTGTCCCTTTGATAATTTTAATCGTCAGCTTTACAAGCCCTTTTAACGTATTGAGATTATACGCATCCTGTATCAGCATACGCTGGCGAAGTGTAATTCGCTTTCCGAGCATCATTAAAAATATGGTCGTAAATGTAATGACGCCCCAGCCGCCGAACTGAATCAGCAGCAAAATAATAATATGGCCGAACAAATTCCAGTGCTGCAGTGTATTCACTGTGACAAGACCGGTCACACAGCTTGCCGTCGTCGATGTAAACAAAGCATCAACAAACGGTGTAAAACTGCCGTCGGCAGATGAGATTGGCAGCGTCAGCAAAACTGCCCCGATAAAAATCATAAGTAAAAAACCGAATGCAATAATCTGCGTTGTAGAAAATTTCCATCGTTTTTTTAATGCTGACTCATCTTCCTGTGCCATCATTTCCTCCATGTGTACATGCCGCACTTATATATGCGGCAGTGCCATTTTCCCTTTTTATTTTTAGCGTAAAGACAGGAGTATTATAGCATCATTTCATACACATGACAACAGCAAAACTGCTGCATATGCAGTTTTTTTACCTGACATATGCAGCAGTTTACACAAATTTTCAATCGTAAAAATCTGTCCTTCAGCGGACATCAAATAGCTAATATTTTTGAAACACTGTACTGATACGGGTCGATATCTTTCTTCATCGCCAGTGCTTCTTCAATATCGTAATCTACATATTCGCCGTGCTTGTATGCAATAACACGGTTGGATTTGCCTGATACAAGAGCATCTACAGCATAAGCGCCCATCATGGAAGCATACACGCGGTCTTTTGCCGTCGGGCTTCCGCCTCTTTGCAGATGACCGAGAATCGTCGCACGTGTCTCAACGCCAGTAGCAGCTTCGATACGCTTTGCCATACTTGCAGAATGTCCGATACCTTCTGCATTAACAATAATATGATGTTTCTTGCCCCGCTTTTTATTTTTAATAATATTATCGATAATCGCATTCTCATCGTAATCATACATCTCCGGAAGCAGGATATCTTCCGCTCCGTTGGCAATGCCGCACCATAATGCTATATAGCCGGCGCTTCTTCCCATAACTTCAATGATACTGCATCTTTCATGAGATGTGGATGTATCACGCACTTTATCAATGGCTTCCATCGCTGTATTAACCGCTGTATCAAAACCAATCGTATATTCTGTACAGGCAATGTCAAGGTCTATGGTTCCCGGAACACCGATCGTATTGATGCCCAGTCTGGACAGTTTCTGTGCGCCCTGGAATGAGCCGTCGCCGCCGATGACAACAACACCGTCAATGCCGTGCTTACGGCAGATTTCCGCACCTTTTTTCTGACCTTCCAGTGTACGGAATTCAGAACATCTGGCCGTATACAAAATCGTACCGCCTCTCTGAAGGATATCCGCAACGCTTGTCACATCCATATCGATGATTTCTTCATCCAGCAGACCGCTGTATCCTTTTTGAATTCCTTTCACTTTGCATCCGTAAGCTGCTGCTGTACGGACAACCGCACGAATTGCCGCATTCATACCCGGAGCATCGCCGCCGCTCGTTAAAACACCAATTGTTTTTATCTTCTGCTCACTCATGCTCTTACCTCCATTTATTTGTTTCACTGTTTATAACGTTTTAAACATAACTGTCTATTATGTTTTTAACATCTTTACTCGTTTTTATTCTATACGATTTGCTTCAGTTTTTCAAGATAGATTGTGTGATTCGGACGTTACTTTCTCCAAAAACTGCCTTAAAGGCCTCCAAAACATCGTCATTTATACGAATATTATTTGCCCGCGGCAATTTTTTTATAGCCTTTTCTGCTTTGCAAAAAATAATTATCTCGTCATTCCCGTCATGATTCACAATAATATCATATATTTTTTGTTCATTAGTTAGAAAATCCTGCTTTGTTGCAAACTGAAGCCACAGCTGGCGGGCAGGCTGCCGCAGCGGTGTGATCTTTTCGCAGATCACTTTTGCCTGCTGATCTTCGCTGGCCGAAACCCTGCCGCGCACAAGGATTTTTTCTTCCTCATTCAAATAAGCTTTATTGCGTTCATAATCATTTGGAAATACAACGACCTCAACCGATCCGTAAAGGTCTTCCAAATTGAGAAAGGCCATCATTTTATTGGTTCTCGTCACTTTCAGTGTTTTTGTCTCGATCATTCCGCCCACAGTCACTATCTGTCCGTCTTTCAGACTGATATCGCCAGTCTCATCGTCCGGTATAAAATCCGCCGAAACCGCTGTAGTCTCTTTTTCAAGAACCTGCGCATATTCTTCCAGCGGATGGCCGCTGACATAGATACCGAGTACCTCTTTTTCATAGGCCAGAAGATCTTCTTTATCATACTCGCCCACTTGCGGATAATGGATCATGAAGCTTTCTTTTTCTTCATCGCTGACAAAATCAAACAGACTCATCTGTCCGCTCATCGCCTTTTTACGGTCCGCAGCTACCTGATCCAGCATCTGAGCATAAACCATCATCTGCTGCCGCCGCGTATGACCGAGACTGTCAACGGCGCCGCCCTTAATAAAGTTTTCGATTGTACGCTTGTTCAAATCTTTCCCATACATTCTTTCACAAAAATCTTTCAGGTTTTTAAACGGTCCGCCGTAATCCCGCTCTTTAACCATACCGTCAATAAACGTTCTTCCGATACTCTTGATCGCTGACAGAGCATACCGTATTTTCCCGTCGGTCACAGAAAAATCCCGCTCACTGTCGTTAATATCCGGAGGCAGAATCTCAATGCCCATCTGACGGCATACCATCACATACTCGGCAACTTTCGTTGATTTATCCATCACAGAAGTCATCAGCGCAGCCATGAATTCCACCGGATAATAGCATTTCAGCCACGCCGTCTGGTAGGAAACAATCGTATATGCCGCGGCATGGGACTTGTTAAACGCATATTTTGCAAAATCTGTCATTTCATCGAAAATCTTATTGGCTGTTTTTTCATCCAGCCCGTTGGCAATACAGCCCGGCACATGATATTCTTCATTGCCGTATACAAAATATTCCCGCTCCTTTGCCATCACATCCGCTTTTTTCTTGGACATGGCACGCCTTACAAGATCGCTTCGGCCCAAGTCATAGCCGGCCAGACGCATGACGATCTGCATAACCTGCTCCTGGTAGACGATACAGCCGTAGGTCGGCGCAAGAATTTCTTCAAGCTGAGGGCAGTCGTAATGGATGGAATCCGGATTGTTTTTGCCTTCTATGTATCTCGGTATGAAATCCATCGGCCCCGGACGGTACAGGGAAATCCCTGCGATAATGTCTTCCAGACTGTTTGGCTTTAATTCCTTCATGAAGTTTTTCATGCCAGAACTTTCAAGCTGAAAAACACCTTCCGTCTTTCCCGAACTGATCAGGTCAAACACGTTCTTATCGTCATAATCAATCTCGTCAATATTGACAGAAACACCCGGGCGCCGATTGATCAGGCGCACTGCGTTTTGGATGACCGTCAGCGTGCGAAGCCCAAGAAAGTCCATTTTCAAAAGTCCCAATTCTTCCAAGGTCGTCATCGTAAACTGGGTTGTGATGGCGTCATCAGAACCTCTGGAAAGAGGTACATACTCATCCACTGCCTTCGGGCTGATAACAACGCCGGCTGCATGCATGGAAGCATGCCGCGGCAGCCCTTCAAGACGTTTGGACATATCAACCAGATAATGGATCTGCGTATCGCTGTCATAAGCCGCCTTAAATTCAGGATTGTGCTTCAGCGCTTTGTCAATGGTAATGCCAAGTTCTGTGGGGATCATCTTCGCCACAGAATCCACAAAGGCATACGGCATATCCAGAACACGCCCCACATCTCTGATGACCGCTCTCGCCGCCATCGTTCCGAAAGTCACGATCTGCGCCACATGATCTTTTCCGTATTTGCGTACAACATAATCGATCACTTCCTGACGCCGTTCAAAACAGAAATCCACATCAATATCCGGCATGGTCACACGCTGGGGATTTAAAAATCGCTCAAACAGCAGCTGGTATTTGATCGGATCCAGATTGGTGATTTCAAGGCAGTAGGAAACAATGCTTCCGGCGGCAGAACCCCGTCCGGGACCGACGCTGATGCCGTTTTGTTTTGCATAATGGATAAAATCCCAGACGATGAGAAAGTAATCCACAAATCCCATAGTACTGATCGTATTAAGTTCGTAATCCACCCGTTCTTTAAGCGGTTCCGGCTGATCCGGATAACGTTTTGCAAAACCGTCGTAAACAAGTTTCTGAAGATACTCCCACGCACTGTAGCCGTCAGGCACCGGAAACTTTGGCAATTTATAATGTCCGAACTCGATCTCCACATGGCAGCGCATGGCAATTTTATGCGTATTTTCAAGCGCTTCCAGTGCATACGGAAACAGCTGCGCCATCTCTTCGGGGGATTTCACATAAAACTGACCGCCCTCGTAGCGCATACGGTCTTCATCGGTCACTTTTTTCCCCGTCTGTATGCACAGCAAAATATCATGGGCTTCGGCATCTTCCGAATAGGTATAATGAATATCGTTGGTGGCCACAAGCTCTATGCCTGTTTCTTTGCTCATGCGCAGCAGCGCCTGATTGACTGTTTTCTGCATCGGTATGCCGTGATCCTGAAGTTCCAAAAAATAATTGCCCCTGCCGAAAACCTCCTCCATCTCCAGCGCTGCCAGCTTTGCTTCTTCATAAAATCCTCTGCTGATCAGATCCGGAACTTCACCGGCGAGGCAGGCGCTCAGGGCAATAATCCCCTGGTGATACTGCCTTATCAGTTCCTTATCGATCCTCGGCTTATAATAAAATCCTTCCGTAAACCCCCGTGATACAATTTTAATAAGGTTGTGATAGCCCTCATTATTTTCAGCGAGAAGAACCAGATGATGATAACGATTGGATGCCGACGGATCACGGTCGAAACGTGACCCCGGAGCCACATAAACTTCACATCCGATAATCGGGCGTATACCGTTTTTCGTTGCCTCTTTATAGAAATCAATCACACCATACATCACACCATGGTCGGTGATCGCCACACTGTCCATGCCGAGTTCCTTCGTGCGCCCAATAAGCTCTTTGATTTTGTTGGAGCCGTCCAAAAGACTGTATTCTGTATGGACATGTAAATGTGTAAAATTCATCTTTTCCTCCTTCCTGACGCACTTGCTGCGTCAATAATGGTAGATTTGGAAGTTTGCTTCCAAACTTCCTCCTTCTGCCGCAGCTGCCGCGTCATTACTGCTGCGTATCTATGCCGTAGGATTCTTTTGCGTATTTATCCCGATACTTTTCCGACATCACATAGAAATCAACCGTCGCGTGACAGATCAGCGTCCCGCGGTCATCCTCGATTGTCGCTTCGTAAACCGCAATCTTTCTGCCAATGCGAAGCGGCCTTGCTTTGGCATACAATTTATGGGAAACACCTTTCATGGCACCTTTTAAATATTCGATACTCGAAGACAGTGTTGTACACGATACGCCCGCAGAACTGAGAGCGATTCCGCACGTCGTATCAATAAGGGAAAAAAGACAGCCTCCGTGAACAGAGCCGATGGGATTAAAATGTCTTTTTTCCAGTTCAAGGACGCCCTCACCGGTGCCATCCTGCGCCTTTGTTATGACAATACCTATATCTCTTGCAAATCCGTCAAATTGATTGATCATATCTAAATCTACTTTTGATTTCATCTGTTCACCCTGACTTTCCTGTGCCGATCCAACGCTCAGACAATTTCCCGGCAATTAAGAAATGCTGCACAATCCTTACGGGCTGCGCAGCAAACATTTAAATCTTTATCTATTGTCATGAGCCTATTTCTTTGTTAAATACTGCTCGATGTCTGCAACGGCATTTTCCTCATCCGCGCCATCAGCAATAATTGTTACCTGTTCACCTTCTGCAATTCCAAGACTCATCATCCCCATAATACTCTTGGCATTGACTTTCTTTTCCGCGATTTCTACATAAATCCTGCTCTCGTACTGGCTGGCAACCTGTACTAACAGTGCGACCGGTCTTGCCTCTAACCCCGTTGGAATGTTAATCGTAATGCTTTTAGAAATCATAATTGTACCTCGCCTTTCTTACTCCGAATGCTCAACTGCTGCACTCTTAAGCTCATTAGCTATTTGGCTCAATTTACGTAACCGGTGATTCACACCCGACTTACCCACAGGCGTGGAAAGCATCTTTCCAAGCTCCTGTAATGTTGCTTCCGGATAAGCCAGCCGCAGGTCTGCCATCTCCCGCAGTCCATCCGATAAATTGCCAAATCCGACAGTGTTTTTAATATAATTAATATCTTCGACTTGTTTGACTGCCGCAGATACTGTTTTCCGGATATTTGCCGTATCACAGTTGACCTGCCGGTTTACGCTGTTGCGTATTTCCTTTTCAATGCGGATATTTTCCAGTTCCATCAAAGAGACATGGGCTTCCATCACATTGAGCATGTCTACAATCTGCGCCCCATCCTTAATGTAAACAACAAAATATTTTTTTCTCTGGATAATTTTGGCATCAATATCGAAAGAAACCATCAGAGCCCGAAGAAGTTCTGCCTTATCTTCACTTGGGCATGCGATTTCAAAATGATATGTTTTTTCCGGATCACTCATTGAACCAGCCGCTAAAAAAGACCCTCTTAAAAAAGCGCGCCGACAGCACGTAGACTGAATCACAAGATTATCTTTCAGTGAACAGTTTTCTTCAATCTCCCCATCCGGCGTCATCAATCTGGCCGCCAGCAATATCTTTCTGGACAGGGTGTCATCTGCGACCGCCACCGTATATAGTCTGCTCTTTTTTAAGAAAATATTGCGTCTAACACTGACATCGCTATTAATATTAAATGATTTTTTCAATAATGTAAAGTACTTTCTTGCAACAAATATGTTTTCCGTATGAATTTTTGTATATATTTTCCCTTTTTCTGTATAAATAACCCTTCCACAGAAACCAAAGATCGCCGAAAGCTCGGCGATCTGACAATGTCTGGCCTCAGGTATGTGGTTGGATAACTCCTCTCTGACTTTTCCTGAAAATGACATAATCCACTCACTTCCTGTAATAACTGTCTTTTTCGATATCTCTGTGTTCGACTTTAATGCCGTATTCCAGTGTTTTCAACCGGTCATAAAGGGCATTTGCCAACGTTACAGACCTGTGTTTGCCCCCGGTGCATCCGATGGCGATCACCAGCTGGTTTTTTCCTTCTGAAATGTAATTAGGAATTAAAAAACGGATCATATCTTCCAGTTTATCTAAAAATTCATGGGCAAGAGGCGACTGCATCACATATTCATACACTTCCCTGTCATTGCCCGTTTTCGGACGCATTGTATCAATATAATACGGATTTGGCAGGAAACGGACGTCAAAAACAAGATCTGCATCCGATGGAATACCATATTTGAATCCAAAAGAAAGAATTGTCACAAAAAAATTGCCGTAAGATGTACGGTTTTCCACAAATATTTTAAAAATTTCCGCTCTCAGTTCCCGCGTCAGAAGCTGGCTTGTATCGATAATATACGCAGCTTTTTTCTTCAGCGGTTCCATCTTCCGGCGTTCTTTGACAATACCGTCTTCAATCCTTCCATTGCCTGACAGCGGGTGAGAGCGTCTTGTTTCTTTATAGCGTTTGACAAGGACGTGATCATCACATTCCAGATAGAGGATTTCGTAATTAATATTGATCGTTTCAAGATTTGCCAGCGCCTCATCCATCTTATCCAGACCTTCGCCGCTTCTGATATCGATGCCCAGCGCTACTTTCTGCATGGCTGCGCTTTCACTGCAGGCGATCTCCGCAAACTTGGAAATGAGAGGTACAGGCAAATTATCTACACAGAAATAACCTGCATCCTCAAGCATTTTCAGTGCAGAACTTTTGCCGGCACCTGACATTCCCGTTACAATCACAAAACGCATCTGTTCTCCTCCTGTTTAATCTTCAAACTCTCCAAGCATCTTAACTTCCATCTCTAAAGCAACGCCGAACTGTTCCATCACTTTATCCTGAACGGCTTTGATCAGCCTGCGCACATCTTCGGCCGTAGCCTCGCCTTTATTGATGACAAATCCACTGTGTTTTTCTGATACACAGGCATCTCCGACGCAGAAGCCCCGCATGCCCGCTTCGTGGATCAGCTTTCCGGCAAAATAGCCTTCCGGACGCTTAAATGTACTTCCCGCGCTCGGATATTCCAACGGCTGTTTCTCTCTGCGCTGGCTGTTCAGATCATCCATCTTCTCCAAAATTTTCTGTGTATCGCCCTTTTTAAGAAGCAGCGAAGCGCTCAGCACAATCAGATGACGCTGCTGGAAAATACTCGTCCGATAGCCCAGCGCCAATGCTTCCTGCTTCAATTCCATTGTATTGCCTTCGCAGTCCATCACTCTGGCGCTCACGGCACACTGACTCATCTCCCCGCCGTAGGCTCCCGCATTCATTGTCATCGCTCCGCCGAATGTTCCCGGAATGCCCGAGGCAAATTCAAGGCCTGTCAAACCGTGCTCCGCCGCAGTACGCGCCAGTTTTGAAAGCATGATTCCGGCACCGGCCGTCACTGTGACCGTACCGTCTTTATTATCCTCAAAAGATACATCGTCCATTGTATGATAAATCTGAAAAACAACACCGCGGATACCGCGGTCTGCAACAAGAAGATTACTCCCGTTACCGATCACATAATATGGAACGGCATGCTGACGGCACAGTCTGACAGCCGCCGCAAAACGCTCTTCATTTTGAGGTGTCACAAAAATATCGGCTGTACCGCCGATTCTAAAAGTCGTATGCAGGCGCATCGGCTCATCATACAAGATGCTGCCTGCGCCTGCAATAAGTTCTAATTCATTTCTGAATTGATGATTCATAGTTAAATACGCTCCGATTAATTAAGTACAAGTTTTGCTGCACCGACCATACCTGCATGGTTGCCCAGCGTTGCCAATGAAAATTCAGCATCTTTGACCGCATGGAAAGCTTTCTCTTTATAGTGTTCCTGAATTTTATCGATTAAATACTGGCCTGCTTTTGAAACGCCGCCGCCGATGACAAAAATTTCAGGATTCACAACAACCGCGATCATCGCCAACGCTTTTCCGAGATAAGAAGTCATCGTATCCACAACTTCCGCAGCCGCAGCATCACCTGCTTTTGCCGCATCTAAAACAGCTTTTGCCGTAATTTCATCAAGATCTCTTAAAACGGTCGGACATTCAGTTTCGGCAACAAGACGGTTAGCAAGCTTCACAACACCTGTAGCTGATGCCACCTGCTCAAGGCAGCCTCTGTT
Organism: Candidatus Scybalocola faecipullorum; assembly: GCA_018716485.1. Taxonomy (GTDB): domain Bacteria; phylum Bacillota; class Clostridia; order Lachnospirales; family Lachnospiraceae; genus Scybalocola_A; species Scybalocola_A faecipullorum. The sequence goes on along the minus strand of DVJY01000055.1, from coordinate 147,476 downwards.
GCCGCATCCGCACACACCGATAATATCTTTCTCATCAACAATATTCATATGGCCGATCTCTCCGGCTGCACCACAAGTTCCGGCTAAAATCTTTCCGCCTAAAACAATGCCGCCGCCGACGCCTGTGCCCAGCGTTACCATCACCATATCCTGATGGCCTTTGCCGCCGCCCTGCCACTGTTCGCCCAGCGCCGCAACATTGGCATCATTGCCGGCCTTGACAGGCATGCCATCCAGCTTTTCAGAAAGCACCTGAGCCACATTAAAAACACCCCAGCCCAGATTGACGCACATAAGCACTGTGCCGTCATCTTTAACCGGACCCGGTACACCCATGCCGACGCCGACAACATCATCTTTTGTATAGCCTCTGTCAGCCATCGCTTTTTTAACAGAATCCGCAATATCATCCAGAATATGGCTGCCGTTGTCCTCTGTCCTCGTCTTAATTTCCCAATCTTCAAGAATTTGGCCGTCTGTGGACAAAATGCCGATTTTTACAGTTGTCCCTCCGATATCTACGCCAAAGCAAATTTTTTCCATTGAATATCATCCTCTCTTTGTTTTTAATAGACTGATCAGTCTTCTTCCCGCTTTCTCTGCAGGTTGCCGGTCACACGGCGGTACAGCTCATGCGCTGCGTTGTAGCCCATCTTCTTCTGACGGTAGTTGACTGCCGCCGACTCAACGATAATCGCCAGATTTCTGCCCGGACGGATAGGAATCGAATGGCAGACAAGCTTTTCGCCGAGAAATTCTGTGTATTTTTCTTCCAGTCCGAGACGATCATATTCTTTTTCTCTGTCCCATTCTTCCAGTTTTACGACAAGGTTAATACGCTGAGATTCTTTGACACTCTCAACACCGAACAATGTCTTCACGTCGATGATACCGATACCTCTTAATTCAATAAAATATCTTGTGATCTCCGGCGCGCTTCCGATCAGGCGATTATCGCCGACACGCTTAATCTCAACAACGTCATCGGAAACAAGACGATGTCCGCGCTTGATCAGTTCCAGCGCCGCTTCGCTTTTACCGATACCGCTTTCACCGATGATCAGCACGCCCTCGCCGTAAACGTCAACAAGAACGCCGTGAATGGAAATTCTAGGCGCCAATTCTTCTGTCAGCACATAAATCAGCTTCACAGTAAACGCCGATGTCTCCTGAGGCGATGACAATACAGGAATGTTGTACTTTTCTCCCAAATCTATAATCTGCTGGCTTGGCTGAAGGTTTCTGCAGTAAACAAGGCACGGAATGCCCTGCTGAAATATTTTCTCAATCATCTCAGCGCCCTGATCTTCATAAACTTTGGAAATATAAGAATATTCTACATTTCCGATAATCTGCACACGATGATTATCGAAATTATCAAAGAATCCCGCAAGCTGCAGCGCCGGACGGTTAATATCTGTTTCTCTGATCAAAATTTTCTCAGTGTTAATATTTTCCGTGAGATTTCTCAGTCCTGTTCTTTCGATTATACGGCTCAGCTTTACACTGTAACTGGCCTTCATATCATCAAACATACGCTCCTCCTTATCGTACACACAGTTTCTTTTATCATATCATACAATCACATATTTCTCAATTCTTTTATTGCCGTCATTCTTTCCTCTTTCCTGACGCACCTGCTGCGTCAATAATGGCAGATTTGGAAGTTCACTTTTAAACTTTCCTCGCAGGTTCATTTTGATGGAAAAATTTATAGACACTGCGAGCCGCATTTTCATTCATTGTATCCACAGCGGCCAAATCTTCCACCGAAGCTGTGCTGATTTTTCCGATTTCACCGAAATGGCGCAGAAGCGCTTTTCTGCGGGCCGGCCCGATGCCTTCAATATCATCAAGAATTGATCTGACCTGTGTCTTCCCCCTCAGATTTCTGTGATATTCAATGGCAAACCGGTGCGCCTCATCTTGTATTCTTGTAATCAGTTTGAAACTTTCAGAATCCTTATCGATGGGAATTTCAACATTGTGATAATACAGTCCCCGCGTCCGGTGATTATCATCTTTAACCATGCCGCACACAGGAATGTCTAAATGGAGTTCATCAAGTACTTCCAGAGCGATATTGACCTGTCCCCTGCCCCCGTCCATCATGATCAGATCCGGGAAACTGCTGAAACTGCCCATTGAAAAATCTCCCTGTTTCATTTCCAGCGTCCGGCGCTCTTCAAGGCCGTGAGTAAATCGTCTCGTCAGTACTTCTTTCATAGAACGGTAATCATCCTGTCCCGTAAAGCTTTTAATTTTAAACTTTCTGTAGGCATTGCGCTTTGGTTTGCCGTTTTCATAAACAATCATCGAACCCACATTTTCATAACCGCTGATATTTGAAATATCAAAAGCTTCAATTCTCACAATGGAAGGAATATCCAGCATATCGGCAATATTTTTGACAGCTCCGATGGTCTTTGCCTCTTCCCGTTTGATTTTCTCACTGTCCTTTGCCAGCACAAGACTGGCATTTTCATAGGCCAATTCCACCATACGCTCTTTCCGCCCCCGTACAGGCACCCGGATTGTCACTTTTTGCCCCCGCTTAGCTGAAAGCCATTGGATAATCACATCTTCATCCTCTATAGGCTCCTGAAGCAGCAGTTCTTTCGGAACAAAGGGCGCGCCCGCATAAAACTGCTTGACAAATGCTGTCATGACTTCGGTGCGGGAGTCGCTGCCCACACCAGTCACATAAAAATGTTCTCTTCCGATAAGTTTTCCGCCGCGCACAAAAAATACTTGGACAACAGCCTCATCATCTGCTCTCGCAAAAGCGATAATGTCCCGGTCTTCCATCTGGGAACTTGTAATCTTTTGTTTTTCAGCCACATGGCGGACACTTTTGAGCAAATCTCTGTACTCCATGGCTTTCTCATATTCCATCTTCTCCGAAGCTTCCATCATCCTGTCAGTCAGCATTTGCTCCACCTGACCGTAATTACCGTTTAAAAAGCCAAGTACACCTTTAACAGATACGCTGTAGTCTTCCTGCGAAACATATCCCTGGCAGGGCGCGCCGCACTGATGAATATGAAAATAAAGGCAGGGCCGGTCTTTGCCTATATCTTTTGGCAGCGCCCGATGGCAGGTGCGTATTTTATAAATTTTCTGAAGCAGTTCGATGGTATCTTTCACTGCCAGACTGCTTGTAAACGGGCCAAAATACCTTGCCTTATCTTTTTTCATTTTCCTCGATAATAAAATTCTCGGGAACGGCTCATTGACAGTTACTTTGATATACGGATACGTTTTATCGTCCTTGAGCATCGTATTATATTTAGGACGGTGTTCTTTGATCAGATTACATTCCAAAACAAGTGCTTCCAGTTCCGAATCAGTAATAATATATTCAAAGCGGGCGATGCGGCTGACCATCTGCACGATTTTCGGACTCAGGTTCCTGCTGCTTTGAAAATACTGCCGAACCCGATTTTTCAGACTGATGGCTTTGCCCACATAAATAATATCATCATGGCTGTCATGCATGATATAAACCCCCGGCTTTGCCGGCAGCTTTTTCAATTCCTCCTCAATATTAAACACAATGTTCCTCCTCTTTTCCGCTATTTCTGATCAAACGGCTGCTGTCTGACCGGCTTACCGGTCAAAAAAGTCCTGAAGTCTGTCAGCTTTGGTCAGCCGTAACTTCAGGACTTATGATTCATTATTTATTCGTGGTCAGCGCCCTGATCCTGCGGTGCGCTTGGGCTGCTTTGTGCAGTGTTTCCTATATTCTGCTCATGGGCTTCTTCAACAGAGGCCTCAATGGCTATGGCTTCTTTTGCCACATCATTTTCCTTAAGGCCAAGCGGTTCCTGTCCGTTTTCAACACGTACCTTATTAAAAATATCCATGAACTCCTTGCCGGTAATTGTTTCATTTTCAATGAGATATGCTGAAATTCTGTCCAATGCCTCCATATTGTCTTTCAGCAGTTCAACTGCTTTTGCATAGGCTTCTTTAAGAATCCGCATAACTTCTTTGTCGATTTCTCCGGCCGTCTCATCACCGCAGTTTAAAACAGCCCGTCCGTCAAGATACCGGTTCTCGATGGATTCAAGCCCCATCAGTCCGAACTTCTCAGACATACCATACATCGTCACCATACTGCGCGCCATCTGCGTCGCACGCTCAATATCATTGGATGCACCGGTTGTCACTGAATCAAACTTCACAAACTCTGCCGCACGGCCGCCAAATAATACGACCAGTTCTTCTTCCATCTCTTTTTGAGACATCAGATATTTTTCTTCTTCAGGCACCTGCATCGTATAGCCAAGCGCACCCATCGTTCTCGGTATAATTGTAATTTTTTGTACCGGTTCTGTATTTTTCTGAAGCGCCGCTGTCAGCGCATGTCCGACTTCATGATAAGATACGATACGTCTTTCTTTTGCACTGAGTACCCGGTCTTTTTTTGCTTTACCGGCGATAACAACTTCTACAGATTCAAACAAATCACTCTGAGTTACTGCCATCCGGCGATGTCTGACCGCGCTCAGAGCCGCTTCGTTAATAATATTTGCCAGATCAGATCCGACAGCGCCGCTTGTGGCCAGCGCGATTTCTTTAAAATCCACACTTTCATCCATATTGACATTTTTCGCATGGACTTTAAGCGTTTCAATACGGCCCTTTAAATCCGGCTTTTCAACAATAATCCTTCGATCAAAACGCCCCGGTCTCAAGAGCGCTTTATCAAGAATTTCAGGCCGGTTTGTTGCGCCGAGAATAATAATACCTTTCGATGAGTCAAAACCATCCATCTCTGAGAGCAGCTGGTTTAATGTCTGCTCACGCTCATCGTTGCCTCCGTAAGTGGAGTCACGCCGCTTGCCGATGGCATCAAGCTCATCAATAAAAATAATACACGGTGCGGACTGCTGCGCATTTTTAAACAGATCGCGCACTCTGGAGGCACCGACACCGACAAACATTTCCACAAAGTCTGAACCGGACAGTGAATAAAACGGAACGCCTGCCTCGCCGGCAACCGCCTTGGCCAGCAGTGTCTTACCTGTTCCCGGAGGGCCCACAAGAAGCGCCCCTTTAGGCAGTTTGGCGCCGATCTGAGTGTACTTGCCCGGATAGTGGAGAAAATCCACGATTTCTTTCAGTGATTCCTTCGCCTCATCCTGACCTGCAACATCTTTAAATGTTACGCCTGTCTCTTTTTGAACATACATTTTCGCATTGCTTTTTCCAACGCCCATCATACCGCCGCCTTTGGATACCGAACGGAATACAAGGAAAAAGATGCCGTATAAAATGACAAACGGAAGAATATATACGAGCAGAATATTTAAAATACCTGAGCTTGAACTCGGCACCTCCTGCTGGAATTCCACACCGGCATCATTAAGACGGTCTACAAGATCCAAATCTGTAAATGCACCTGTGTAATAGGTCTTTGGAATCAGTTCGCCGTCGTCCTTTCTGGTAATCTCCAATGTACCGCTTGTTGTGCTTGTCACGCTCTCGACTTCACCGTCGTCCAGCATCTGAAGAAACTGGCTGTAGCTGATTTCCACACGCTGACTTTCCCGGATCTGACTTGCGAGAACATTAAACAAAACAAGAATACATATAACAACAACAACGCCGGCAATAGCTACTGTCACATTTTTCTTGTTATTTTTGTTATTATTTTGTTTATTGTCATTCATTAATTTTAATTATCTCCTTTTCTCCTTCTCGCATTTATTCTTTATTATGATAGCCTAATTTAACCGCTTCGTCCAGTTAAAATCCGATTTTTTCACAAAATGTTCTTAAAATAAGCCGTCACTAAAAAACGCCCAAATGCTCCAAAAGGATTCTGACGCCGAGAAGGATCAGAATCACGCCGCCGATAATCTCCGCTTTCGCCTTATACCGTATGCCAAATACATTTCCTACTTTCACGCCGACCGCCGATAAAACAAATGTAATGACGCCGATGCATGTGACCGCCGGAACAATATCTACTGACAAAAAGGCAAAAGTAATGCCTACAGCCAGCGCATCAATACTTGTGGCAATCGCCAGTATGACCATTTTCCCCGGCGCAAGCGAGGCATCCGCTTCTTCTTCCTCTCCGGACACAGCTTCACGGATCATGTTGGCGCCGATCAGCGCAAGCAAAATAAAGGCGATCCAATGATCTATGGCAGATATCCTCTCCGCAAACTGGACGCCGAGCAGATAACCGACAGCCGGCATTAAAGCCTGAAAACCGCCGAACCATAAACCGACAATGACCATATGCTTTAACGATAATTTTTTCATGGCAAGACCTTTGCATATAGATACGGCAAACGCATCCATCGCAAGGCCTACAGCCAAAGTGAATAATGCAAAAAAACTCATCCCTCATTCCTCCTACTGGAAAAAAAAGGCTCACAGACAACAGGACACTCTGCTGTCTGTGAGTCTCATTTTTTAAGGCAATACCAGATTTTCATCATGATGTTGATATTACCGCGGCTTTCCGCAAACTACTCCCTCACAGGACTTTTTTAATTTCCTGAAAATTTTCTCATAAATACATCAATTTGTCAATAACATTTATTAAATCCTCTGCTCCCTCTTGCCGAATCTGTCCGCTGTCGGGTATAATAGCCAAAAGGAGGTTTTGCCGATGCTATGGTTTTTAACTGCAGCCGGTCTTTGCGGCGCTGATCTTTTCATAAAATACCGTGTAGAAAAAAAACGGCTGAAACTGCCGGTCAAAATTCTGGCCGGAAAGGTCACCTTAACCCAATTTAAAAATCCCGGTGCCATGCTTGGCTTTCTTAAAAACAATGTCCGGTTTCTGCTTGCATTTACAATGATATGTCTTGGTTTTATCGCGGGTCTGCTGACAGCTGTCTGCGGCCGTCGGGGCAATATCCTTCTGAAAGCCGGACTGACGCTGCTTCTGGGCGGTGCGGGAAGCAATGCCTATGACCGTCTGATCAAAGGCACTGTCACCGATTATATCCGCTTTAATGTGGGACCCAAAAAATTTCAGAACATCATTTTCAATCTCGGCGATTTTTTTATTTTTGCAGGCTTCCTGTTTTCTCTGGCCGGCGCCCTGTTCTTCGATAAGAAATAGGCGTCACTTTTCTAATACAAAAATCTCCAGCCGCATTATATGGCTGGAGATTTTTTATTAACTTCATTCAATAACTTCTTTTTACTGCATCTGACGGATTTCTCCGGCAGTTTTAACAACGTTGTGCTGAATTGGCACCCACTGGATCTTCTTCACCAGCGCTACAAGTGAAATCGGAATATATGTCATAATATATACCGGAAATGTAAACAAATATGCTATTTTCTTCCAATTGCGGGTATGGATCTGATCCCACTCTGTTACAGTCGTGATCAGTCCCAGTGTAAACATCGTTACATAACTTGCGCCAAGGGCAAATACAACTGTTTCCGTCAGCGAATGTACCATCACATTCATATACACAGGGTTAACAAGCGCATAAATCACTCCGGCGATACCGATAGCAAATGTTGCCAGCGTCAGCAGCACGCCCGGTGCGATCGTCATAAACATATCGTAAGCTGCAAAACTATGCTTCTTAAAAATATTTTTACACAGCTTTCCGCCGTAATTAAAAAATACCTGATAAAAACCTTTGGACCAGCGCAGTCTCTGATTCCATGACGCTTTAAACGTTGTCGGCTGTTCATCATAAATAATCGCTGAATTGCAGTAGCCGATACGTTCGCCCTGAACAATACAGTCTGTTGAAAATTCAATATCTTCTGTAAGCAGATGATGTTTCCAGCCGCCGTTTTTCTCAAAAACTTCACGGCTTACAAGAAAGCCGGTTCCGGAAACCGCACAGCTTGTCCCAAGCATCATACGGGCATTATTAATGTACTTGGCTTCCCTGAGAAACCACAGTGCATATCCGGCAGAAATCCAGTTGTCTCCATAGTTTTTGGAATTACGGTAACTTGTGATGACACGATAACCGCTGCCAAAAACTTTATTCATCTCAGCGACATAGTTTTCATCAAGAATATTATCTGCATCGAAGACAAAATAACCGTCAAAGGCATCTTCGCCGTAATCCTTGGCAATATTTTTTAACAGCCAATCCAGCGCATAACCTTTACCTACCTGCTCCTTGTTAAATCTTTCATAGACAACCGCCCCCGCCTGTCTTGCAATCTCTGCTGTATGATCTGTACAGTTATCTGCCACAACGAAAACTGTAATCAGTTTTTTAGGATAATTTTGCTGTTTAATACTCTGTATCAGCTGAGCAATGACCGCACTTTCATTTCTTGCAGAAATTAAAACACCGTATTTATATTTTTTTGTTTCCTCATATGTTTTCGGCGTCTTCAGCAAACCGACCAGCACATAGAAAACTTGGTATAAATATCCTACCGTAAAGAACAGTCCTACGATCAGCGCTGCGGTTCTAATTACTGTAAGCATAAAAATCCTTCCTCCTAACCCACATTAAGATTTGTCAAGCTTAAGTATAGATTGAAATATAAAAAAATGATAGTTGAAAATTATAAAGATTTCCTAAAAATCTTCTTAAACTTAGTCTCTGCCGAAACAGGCAGACCTATGTGCTTTCTTATACTTACCCGAAGCTCAGTAATTATATTACCATTTTATTTTTAAAAGTCAAAATGCTTTTTTCACGAAAGTAACCAACCACTTTACCTACTCTTTATGCAAATTTAACACAAATCATACTGCCCTTCCGGTTTCTCATTCATTTTGTCCGCAGTATCAATGCTTTTTTCATTGTTTATCAATTTAATGCACAATGTTTCCGCTCTTTCCCGGACTTATCCCCCAAACTGTGAAGATATGTTCATTACATGACTCTGATATTTCAGTATCACCGCACCGCCTTCGGCAGTTGTAAAATACGGACACTCATAAAATGACAGCCGCTGCAGCACCTCCTTATGAGGATGACCATAGCGGTTATCCTTTCCGCATGAAATGACCGCTGCTTTCGGACGGATTTTTTCCAGAAGCGCTGCGCCTGTACTGTTCTTTGAGCCGTGATGTCCGGCTTTCAGTACATCCGTTGTCCCGATACAATCAAGCACAGCTTCCTCCGCCGCCGTCTCCCCGTCTCCGGTAAAAAGTATACGGACGCCCTCGTATTGAAGCAAAAGCATCATCGACGCTTCGTTGTCTGATGCTGTTTCAAAGTCAGACGACGGATGCAGACAATTCAGCGACCAGCGGATATTTTGACCCTCTTTGGCAGTAACAGCCATGCCGGCATCAAATATCTCCGTATGTATGTCATGCTCTGCCGCCAGCCTGAGCAGCTCTTCGCCTTTTTCACGATTGGGGATAACCGACGGCACAAAAAGCCGGCCAATCGTCCATCCCCGTGTCATCAGCTCCTCAATGCCATTGACATGATCATCATCCATATGGGAAACAAAGACCATATCCAATGATCCGATGCCATAATATTTTAATACCTTTTCTGTAATATATTTCCCCGAAGATGTTTTTGAAGAACTGCCCGAGTCTATCATAAAATGTGTCCCGTCTTCTGTGCTCACAATCGCGCAGTCTCCCTGTCCCACATCGGCAAAAATAATACGAAGGCCATCCACCGGTTTTGGCAGCGCCAGCAAGATATATTCGGCTGCCAAAAGACCGGCAAGCCATGCCCATCCGTGCCTCAGTCCGTATTTTCCCGCCGCCCCAGCCAAAATTGCAAACATAAGTCCGGCCAATAAAAGCTGTCCGGGACAAGGTCGCCCCGCTGTCACCTGAGAGGCCGGAAAGGCATCAAAGCAACGACAGATAAGTTCATATACACCAAGCAGCACATGGACAATCCCCATAAAAAACTTTCCTGCCGGCAGCCAGATCAGCCCTGTCATGCCTCCGATCAAAGCTGTCGGAAATAAAATCCCCATCAGCGGTATGATCATCAGATTAATAACCGGGCCGTAAAGGGGGTATTCATATAAAAACCAGCAGACTGCCGGCACAGTGATCACTGAAATACACAGGCCGGGCATTAATATATTCTCCCAATTTTCTCTGATTTTGCCGGAGCGCTTTTGTGTTTTTTTACGCTGAAAAATCGGGCATACGGCGACCAGCGCCCAAACGGATGCAAAGGACATAATAAATCCAAAGGTGGTAAAAACGAGTGGTTTTTCCCATAGTATCATCAATGCTGCCAAAAAAAGTCCGCTCTGACTGTCATAGGTTCTTCCCGCGGCCTGAGCGCTCATCGACAATACCATCATCACAATCGCCCGAATGGCCGAATCACCCATGCCGCAGATCCAGCCGTAGGCAGTCATACATGCCGCGGATATCAGCAGCGCCGGAATGAGAGGCACTCTGATCTTTCTTTGCAAATTGAACATCCCCATCCCAGCCATACTCATATGCAGCCCGGAAATGGCAAAAATGTGAGCGATTCCCTGCCTTTGATACAGTTCTTTCAATTGCGTATCCATCGTCTGCTTTTCACCGAGCACCATACCGCAGACTATCCCGGCATCTTTCTCGCTGAGCATTGCTGAGTAAACACTTTTCAGTTTATTCTTGAATCTCAGCAGCAATTTTCCCACCATATGTCCATCTGCCGGCGTTACCGTCATTTTTTCCGGAAACATCTGATAATAAACGCCAAGAACCGCAAAAGCTTCCCTTGCATCATAGACTCCCGGATTGGAAGCCGGTTCAAACAGCATCGTTTTACCGTTCGCTGTTACAAGATCGCCGTAATCCACCACTGTTTCCTTATCCGAAGCCAGAATCAGTTTTCTGCCGCAAAGCGCCTCCTCGGTTGATTCTGTAACCCTGATATAGATATAATTCACTTTTGATTTTTCCTCAATACGCACGGCCTTGCCTGATACTTGAATATTTTGCCCAAACATTTCAAACGCCCGTACTGCTGCCTCAATTTCAGCAGCTGCGTCTGCCGCCCGCAAAGCGCCCGCTGCCATAAAAAAAGGCAAAACCATAAAGCACACCCGCGTCAGCGGATGTCTTCCTGCAGTTTTGCCTGTACACATACAAATAATCACCATGACCACAGCGGCCGCGCCCAAAGCCGCCGCCGGATAGCTCACCAGCCCAAATACCTCTCCAAATATATAGGCTGTGCCGAACCATACAATAGGCCTTTTCATCGTCCAAACTTTTTTATAAATTTCTGCTGCCTCTTTCTTACGAAGTCTGCGGGATCTCCGTCTGCACTGCCGGCGGCGCATCCACCGGCTTGGCAATAATCTCTTCATTCATTGTCAGCGGTTCGCTGATACTGATACCGTCCACTGTCTCCTCATAGACAGCGCCGTTAATCAAAATCTGCACCCGCTCAATGCCCGGAAGTGCGCAGAGCGAATCAACAACCGAATACACACGGACATCAAATCTCTGATTGTCGACCGCTTCCAAAAACCTTCCGTTCAGATCTACTGTACAGAGACCGTCGCTGACTGAAATACTGTTTAACTTTGTATCTGCCGAACACGTCCGGTTAAGCGTATCGGATAAAGGTCCGGAAATCAGCCGCTCCATGACAACAGATTCTATCGTCGCCGACTTTCTGTAATGCACCTGAACGTCTTCTGAAGCCAGCTGAGTACCATCAGTGCTTGCAAAATAAATGGTCAGCGTCTCCTCATTCAAGTCTTTAATATCAGCACTTGTACTGTCCACAAAATCCGAATACATCATTATCATCGCTTTGCCTTCAGAGTCGGTCAGCGGTGTATTGTTGACATAAAATTCAACATAATCAATCAACGAATTAAACTGTGTCAGCGTCATTACAACTGCCGCCCGCACCAGCACTTCTTTTTCCTTAGACATCTCATAATAAGCGCTGTTAAAGTAAATATTGGCCTGTCTGGCATTTTCATCAAATTCATACTGCTCTACCATAAGCGGCTCTGCAATCGCAGGATCATAATTTCTTCGTTCCGGATCCCGACCAAGCGCCTCCAGACATTCTCCGACCAACTCATATGCCGTCTGAGAGTCGTAATTTTCAGAAATGCTTCTGAGAGCCGGCGCCGCCATATCAATACAGTAGACTTTATAATCTGTATCTACCGTAGAAGCATCCTGAACAATGCCGCTGCCGCCGGAACATGCCGCAGACAGCACAGCCGCACAGATCAAAATCAGCAGACATATCCATCTTTTAATCATCTGTTCACACCTCCTGGCGGTCCAAACTCAAAGGTATGCGCACTGTAAAGACGGTTCCTTCCTCCTCGCGGCTCTTAACTTTTATGCCGCCTTCGTGCATCAGCACAATATTTTTCGTGATCGCCAGTCCCAGACCTGTGCCGCCGGTCTCTCTGGATCTGGCTTTATCCACCCGGTAAAAGCGTTCAAAAATCTTATCCTGATATTCTTCCGGGATACCGATGCCCGAATCGCTGACTGTCACATAGAAATAGTTATGATCCGCATCAAGGGATACTTTGACCCAGCCGCCGGCCACATTATACTTAATGCCGTTCTCGACAAGGTTTGAAAAAGCCAGCGACAATTTTACTTCATCAACACACGCATGGACCGTGCGGAATCCCTCGAAGGCCAATTCAATATTGCGTTTGGCTGCGATCGGACGCAGCCGCTTGAGCAGCTGTTCCAACATCTCATTAATATTAACCTTACTTATATTCAATTCTCCGGCTTTTTTATCCATCTTCACCAGCGAAAGCAGGTCATTGATGATCTGGTTTTCCCTGTCGATTTCCTCAACAATATCTTTCATAAAATCCTGATACAGTTCTTTTGGCGCATCCGGCTGAGTATTCAGCGAATCTGCCAGCACTTTGATCGATGTCATCGGCGTCTTCAGTTCATGAGATACGTTGGACACAAACTCCTGACGGGATTCCTCCTGATCCTTAAGCTGAACGAGCATTTTATTAAAAGCATCCGAAATCTGAACAATTTCGTTAAAGCCCTTGAGGTGAACTGTATCCTCGAAATGTCCCTCTGAAATGTGATTGATTGACTTTACAAGTACTTTAAAAGGCTTAACGAACACTTTGGAAAACAATACAACAAGCACTGCCATTAAAAATGCGATTATCGCAAAAACAATCGTACTCGTAGTACGCACCTGTATATACGCCTCGGTCTTTGTCGCCGTGGACGAACTCAGAAGCAGCGCCCCAAGAATCTGACTGCCGTCCTGTGTCTCCTCGATCACAGGCACACTCAGCTCCACAATATCCAGTTCGTCATTGTGGTGCCATACCTGGCTGCCGCGCATACACTTAAGTGCATCCTCAGAAATAACCTGCTTGCCGTTAATTCTGTAGTAGGAATCCCATACAACCGTATAACTGCTGTCAATGACAATAATCCGTCCGTCATAGATCGATGCCAGCTGCGTCATCTGATAATTAATATATTCGTTGTCTGTCTCTTCAAAATAGTCCTCACTGACCATCTGCTCGGCCAGCGTTTCGCTGTGCTGGCGGATATTTTCCACACGTTCACTGTAGAGACTGTTTTTTACATTAACAAGAAGGATTCCCCGCATAATAAATAAAGGTACGATTGAAATGCATATAAACATGACAATCAGACTGAAATACATACTGCGGAAGAATCCTCTGCGTCCCGAACTTTGTTTAATTTGCTTTTTTTTCTTACTTCTGGAAAAAATAACCAACACCCCATTTTGTATGTATATATTTCGGTTCACTTGGGTTGCTTTCTATCTTTTCCCTGAGACGGCGCACATGAACGTCAACAGTGCGGACATCACCCGGATAATCATAGCCCCACACAAGATTTAAAAGCTTTTCGCGGTTATAGACTTTGTTCGGGTTCATCACAAGAAGTTCAAGAAGGTCAAATTCCTTTGCTGTCAGATTGACTTCTTTATTGGCGATAAATACCCGGCGGCTGTCCATATCGATACGCATATCGCCGGCAACAACTTGTTTTGTATCTTCCCGTACCGGCGCCTTTGCCTTTACGCGGCGCATGATCGCTTTAATTCTTGCTTTCACTTCAAGAATATTAAATGGCTTTGTTATATAATCATCAGCGCCGTACTCAAGGCCCAAAATTTTGTCCATATCATCACCTTTAGCTGTCAGCATGATGATCGGAACATCTGAAAACTCCCGAATGGCCTGACATACCTCAAAGCCGTTCATCTCCGGGAGCATCACATCGAGCAGGATCACATCGTATGTATTGGCCGAGGCCATCTCCAGCGCCGTCTTGCCGTCATAGGCAACCGACACTTCCATGTTTTCCTGTTCCAGGCTGAATTTTAAACCTTTAACAATGACCTTTTCGTCATCGACAACTAACACTTTTCTCTCCATAATTCCTCCAATTCGCACGGTTTTTGCCGCATCCGATAATTACCCGGCACAAATCAGGTCTTTAAGCGGTTCAAATACACCGTCCTTAATTCCCGGCACTTCTTTCAGCGCCTCAATACTTTCAAACGGCCCGTTCGCCTGCCGATAGGCAATGATCTGTCCCGCCTTTGCCTCGCCGATACCCGGTAATTCCATCAGCTCCTGTGCTGATGCTTTATTAATATCCAAAAGTCCTCCCTGCTTTGATCCGATGCCGTCTGTATGGGCAATTGTCTCGCCATGAACCGGCACATAAATCTTTTCGCCGTCCGCCGCCAAAGCAGCAAGGTTCAAAGCTGCCATATCAGCATCTTCCGAGAATCCGCCGGCTGCCTCTATGGCCTGTTCAATCCGGGCTCCCGCTTCAAGCATATAAACGCCTGAATGCTTTACTGCACCGCAGACATGAACATACATGGTTTCTGCCAAAGTCTGTGAGGACACACTCATATCAGTACCTGTGCTGTCCGCGGCACCATCGCCGCTGCCGGATAACTGTACTTTTGATGTCTCATCAACAGAAACAGTCAGCCCTCCGGCGCCCTGACAGCTGTACAAAATGCCGCAGATCAGGATCATCGCCGATACTGTCAGCATTTTCACAAATTTTTTACGCAAATTTACCGCCTCCCTTAAATTAAAATCAAGGAAGAAAATCCGCCTAAAAACTTACACACTATTTATTCTACATAAACATTTTGCAATTTACAAGCCGTTTTTTTCACAATTTCTTACAGTCATTTGCCCTATTTCCATTTAAATATCACAATACCGGCGACAGCCAATGCCATACCTCCCAATTTAATCCATGAAAACTCCGCTTTTTCTGTACCAAACCATCCAAACAATTCGATCACATAAGCTACTGCCAGCTGAGACACAACAATCAGCAGCGCCGCCTGCGCAGGTCCCAGATTTTTCATACTCAGCATGACCGTCAGCGTGATAAAGGCACCGATAACGCCGCCCAGAAGCAAATATTTATGGTCTACCTGAAGCAGCCTGCCAAAACTTTGACGATCTTTAAAAAGCCATGCGCCAAGGCATATAACGAGCGCCGAGAACTGCACCCAGCTGTTTGACACCCACAAGCTTGTCTGTTTGGATACTTCCGTATTAAAAACGCCCTGAATACTCATCAGGGCGCCCGAAATCAATGCAATCACAATCCCTGTCATATTATAATTTTGCCTCCTATAATGAACTGGGATTATTATGCCGTATTTTATAAATAATATGCCTTACTCAGCCGAAAACGTATCCAAAACTTTCTGAAGCTTCTCAGAAAATTCATCGATATGTTCCTTTTCAATCACAAGCGGCGGCAAAAGTCTGATAGTATTCGCGCCGGCGCTTAAAATAACAAGTCCCTCCTCAAGTGCCTTGGATACAATGCTGCCTACAGGAATTCCCTCAACAGCAAGTCCCTGCATCAGACCTGAACCTCTGCGCTCAGAAATAAAATCATATTTCCGGGCGATATGATCCAGCGTTTCCTCAAAATATCCGCTGATTTCCCGAACATGCTCCGTCACATGTTCTTTCTCAAAAATATCAAAGACACGGCTGACTGCGGCTGTTGCAAAAGGATTGCCGCCGTATGTCGTTCCGTGGTCGCCGGCTTTTAAAGAAGCCGCCGCTGTTTTTTCATTGAGCATAAAAGCGCCTACCGGCACGCCGCAGCCAAGCGCTTTGGCACTTGTCATAATATCCGGCACAATACCGAATTTCTGGCTTGCAAATAAATAACCTGTACGTCCCATGCCGCACTGGATCTCATCGAAGATTAAAAGAATATCTTTTTCATCACAAAGTGCTCTCAGTGCTTTCAGAAAATCTTCTGTACCCGGATAAACGCCGCCTTCGCCCTGAACCGGTTCAAGAATGACCGCACATGTTTTATGATTGATCTGCGCCCTGACACTGTCAATATCATTAAAATCCGCAAAGCGGATATTTCCGATCAGCGGCTTAAATGCTTCCTGATACTTCGGGTTGCCTGTAACTGACAGGGCGCCGTAGCTTCTGCCGTGAAAAGAATGGTTCATGGCAATAATCTCATGGTCGTGTCCGCCGTCTTTTAAATAAGCATACTTTCTCGCCGCTTTAATAGCGCCTTCCACCGCTTCTGTACCGCTGTTTGTGAAAAACACACGGCTCATGCCGGTCGCTTTGACAATCTTTTCCGCTGCCTCAATAGCTGGAACATTGTAATATAAATTGGAGGTATGGATAATTTTATCAATCTGATCTTTTAAAGCTTCATTGTAGCCCGGGTGATTGTAGCCGAGGGCAAATACACCGATACCTGAGCCGAAATCCAAATACTTCTTTCCTGTCACGTCATATAAATAAACGCCTTCACCTTTTTCCATCACCACCGGGAAACGGTTATATGTATGCAGAATCACCTGTTCCGCACGGTCAATATATTCATTCATTTTCATGATAACACCTGCTTTCATCCTTTGCTAAAATGGCTGTACCGATACCTTTATTTGTAAAGATTTCAAGAAGCAGACAATGCAGAATACGTCCGTCCAGAATATGGACTCTGGAAACGCCGCCTTCGATCGCATCAATACAGTTATTCAATTTCGGCAGCATACCGCCGCCGATAAATCCGCCTGAAAGAAGCTGCCTTGCTTCATCAATCGTCATTTCTGAAATCAATGTAGAACTGTCCGACGGATCTTTATAAACACCTTCTATGTCGGTCAAAAATGCCAGTTTTTCCGCCTGCATCGCTTTCGCGATGGCGCATGCCGCGTCATCGGCATTAATATTGTAAGATTCAAAATGATCATCCAGACCGATCGGGCAGACAACCGGAAGGAAATCTTTCTCTAAAAGATCATATAAAATCTTCGGATTAACATCTGTGATTTCTCCCACATAACCGATATCCTGTCCGTCAGAATACTTCTTTTTAACTTTGAGCAGTCCGCCGTCTTTGCCGCTGATGCCGATACCAAGCACGCCCAGACTCTCAACGAGCTGAACGAGTGATTTATTCACATAATTCAAAACCATTTCGGCAATTTCCATCGTCGGTTTGTCTGTCACTCTCAGACCGTTGACAAATCTTGGCGTCATGCCGCTTTTCGTCACCCAACGGCTGATCTCCTTACCGCCGCCGTGAACGATAATCGGTTTAAAACCGACCAGTTTAAGTAAAGTAACATCTTTAATGACATTCTTTTTCAAATCTTCATCGACCATTGCGCTTCCGCCGTACTTGACAACGATCACTTTCCGGTTGAACCGCCGGATATATGGAAGCGCCTCAATAAGCACTTCCGCCTTACGTTGGGATTCATTAATTTTCTCCGTCATATCTCTATCCTCATTTCAAACCGCAGGTCAGCTTCTGTAATCTGCGTTAATTTTTACATAATCATGGGTCAGATCACAGCCCCACGCTGTTGCTGATGCTTTGCCCATCTTCACATCGGCAATCGCAGTGACCGCATCAGAAGTAAGAATCTGCGTTGCTTCTTCTTCACTGTAGCCTGTGGAAACGCCGTCTTCTATAATTTTGATTTTACCGTTGGCGCTTTCGAAATAAAGATCCACCTGCTCCGGATCAAAATCAACGCCCGCATAGCCCATAGCGCACAAAATCCTTCCCCAGTTGGCATCGTGTCCGTAAATGGCTGTCTTCACAAGATTTGATGTTACGACAGACTTTGCCAGCTTCACAGCATCAGACTTTGTCGCCGCGCCGATGATTTTCACTTCCAAAAGCGCTGTCGCGCCTTCGCCGTCGCCGGCAATACGTTTACATAAGTATGTATTTACTGTATCAAGCGCCTGAATAAATTTTTCATAACTTTCATCCTTTTTATCAATCACAGGATTGCCCGCCATACCGTTGGCCATCAGCAGCACCGTATCATTGGTCGATGTATCGCCGTCTACAGAAACCATATTATATGTTTCCTGAACGCTTTCCTTCAGCGCTTCGGTCAGCAGCTCTTTGGAAATAGCGGCATCTGTTGTCAAAAATGAAAGCATGGTACACATATTCGGATGGATCATGCCTGAACCTTTGCACATTCCTCCGATTGTTACTGTCCTGCCGTCAATCTTAAACGAAACAGCAATATGTTTCGGCACAGTATCCGTTGTCATAATTGCTCTTGCTGCTTTTGTTCCGGCTTCTTTTCCATCTGAAAGCTTCGGCACCATCTGTCCGACACCTGCGCAGATTTTATCGATCGGTACCTGCATACCGATCACGCCTGTGGACGCAACAAGAACAGCCTCTTCCGGAATTCCCATAATTTTACTGACCGTCTGTGCAGTTTCCCAGCAATGAGCCAAACCTTCCTCGCCTGTACAGGCATTGGCAATACCCGCATTGACCACAACTGCCTGTACAAACGGCGACTCTTCCACAATGCGCATATCCCATTTAACCGGCGCCGCCTTTACAATATTGGTTGTAAAGGTTCCCGCGCACACACACGGTTCTTTACTGTAAATCATCGCCATATCGCTGCGGTCTTTATACTTGATGCCCGCAGCTGTACTAGCTGCATAAAACCCCTTTGCGGAAGTTACACTGCCTTTGAAAGTCTCCATAAATCTATCCTCCTGTCAGCGATTAAACGCCGTAATATTCTCATCATTAAGTACAAAATCATAATAATTAAGATCATCTCTGAATTTCCAGCCGACTTCGCGCCAAAATGCATTGCCGCCTTCATTACTTGTAAATGCTATGAGACATACTTTATTAATATGCTCTGCCTTAAGCGCCTCCATGGCTTTGACGACCATCGCCTTGCCGATGCCGTGCTTCCTGTGATTTTTCTCTACACAGACATGATACAGACAGCCCCGCCGCCCGTCATGGCCGCACAAAATCGCCCCGACGATATTTCCGTCTTCCTCTGCCACTATACTTGTGGATGGATTACGCTTTAAAAAGCGTTCCACGCCTTCTCTGGAATCATCGATGCTGCGGATGCCAAAGCCCTGAATGGTTTTCCACAGCGCATATACTTTGTCATAATCTTCCATCGTCATCGTTCTGATTGTTATCATCTTTTTAATCCCCTTTGGCTTTGACATCAGCTTTTATACCTCCTGAAGCATTACGGGAACAGCGGTACAAGCTCCAGTCCCATATCTTCTTTCAGCCCGAAAAGCAGATTCATATTCTGGACTGCCTGTCCGGCAGCGCCTTTTACCAGATTATCCAGCGCCCCCATGACAATCACTCTGTTTGTTCTCGGATCCACTTTAAAACCAATATCTGTAAAATTGCTGCCCTCGACCCATCGTGTCTGGGCGCATGTACCTTCCGGCAGCAGACGGATAAACTTTTCATCTTTGTAGTATTTTTCATAAGCTGCCCCAATTTTCTGACTGTCCGCGCCCGGCATCAGTTTTGCATAAGCAGTTACAAGAATACCTCTGTTCATCGGCACAAGATGGGGCGTAAAACTTAAAACAACTTCTTTGCCGCAGGCATAGCCAAGCTGTTCTTCAATCTCCGGTGTATGACGGTGAGAAGCTACGCCGTAAGCTTTCATATTTTCATTAACCTCACAGAACAGATTGTCCACTTTTGCGCCTCTGCCTGCGCCGGAAGTGCCTGATTTGGCGTCAATAATAATAGAATCCATATCGATCAGCCCTTCTTTTGCCAGAGGGTAAAGGCTCAGAATCGAACATGTTGTATAGCAGCCCGGATTGGCAACAATTCTTGCGCCTTTAATATCTTCTCTGTTAATTTCACAAAGGCCGTACACTGCCTCCGGGATATACCGGGGCGCCGCATGTCTGATGCCGTACCATTTTTCATACACCGAAACATCTTTGATCCTGAAATCAGCGCTCAGATCAATAATCTTTGCCTGCTCAAGAATCCGGTCATTGACAAGGGAAGCGCAAAGTCCCTGAGGCGTCGCTGTAAAAATAACATCCGCCTCCTTTGCCAATGCTTCCATATTATCATCTTTGCATGTCATATCTACAAATTTAAACATATTTCTATAAATATCGGAATACTTCTGATCAATATAGCTTCTGGAGCCATACCAGACAATCTCTGCCTGAGGATGACCCAAAAGCAGACGCACAAGCTCTGCTCCCGCGTATCCTGTAGAACCGATAATACCTGCTTTAATCATGTGCTCATCTCCTCAAGATATAAATCTTTTATCTATATTAATACAACTATCTTTCAATGTAAATATATGAATTCCATAACTTTGTACATAATTATTCATCATTGTTGGGCATTTTTACTATATCCGACCTGTTTTTCATATTTTACAAATGCATCCATTTCCTTGAACACCTTTAAATACGCTGTTTTTTATATTATGAATATAAAAATGCATAAACTCTTCACAAATGTATATTTATAAACAAAAATTTATATTTTTTCAAAAAAAGCTATTGCAATGGCCGATAAAAAGGTGTATAGTAACAACAGATTTGAATACCGCATATTTTACAAAAATTTTGGAGGAATCTATTATGAAAGAAAAAGTTGTTTTAGCATACTCTGGCGGTCTTGATACAACTGCCATCATCCCATGGTTAAAGGAAAATTTCAATTATGATGTCATCTGCTGCTGCGTTGACTGCGGCCAGGGCAATGAACTTGACGGACTGGAAGAACGGGCAAAGCTTTCAGGTGCTTCCAAATTATATATCGAAAATATTGTTGACGATTTCTGTGACAATTATATCGTACCATGCGTACAGGCGGACGCTGTTTATGAAAACAAATATCTGCTCGGCACATCCATGGCCCGTCCTGCCATTGCCAAACGTCTTGTTGATATTGCCCGCAAAGAGAACGCAGTTGCTATCTGCCACGGTGCTACAGGCAAAGGCAATGACCAGATCCGTTTTGAACTCAGCATTAAAGCGCTTGCTCCGGATATTAAAATTATCGCGCCTTGGCGTATGACTGATGTTTGGACGATGCAGTCCCGCGAAGATGAGATCGAATACTGCAAGCAGCACGGCATCCATCTTCCGTTTTCAGCGGACAACAGTTACAGCCGTGACCGCAACCTCTGGCATATCAGCCATGAAGGCCTTGAACTGGAAGATCCTGCCAACGAACCAAACTATGATCATCTGCTCGTTTTAAGTGTAACACCGGAAAAAGCTCCTGATGAACCGGAATATGTAACAATGACTTTTGAAAAAGGCGTTCCGACAAGCATCAACGGTCAGAACATGAAAGTTTCCGAAATTATTACAAAGTTGAATCAGCTGGGCGGCAAACACGGTATCGGCATTATCGATATTGTTGAAAACCGCGTTGTCGGCATGAAATCCCGGGGCGTTTATGAAACACCGGGCGGAACAATTCTTATGGAAGCACATCGTCAGCTGGAAGAACTTGTCCTCGACAGAGCGACGATGGACGTGAAAAAAGAGATGGGCAACCGTATGGCTCAGATTGTCTACGAAGGCAAATGGTTTACACCGCTGCGTGAAGCTGTTCAGGCATTCGTTGAGTCCACACAGCAGTATGTCACCGGCGAAGTGAAGTTCAAACTGTACAAAGGCAATATCATCAAAGCCGGCACAACTTCTCCGTATTCATTGTACAGCGAATCACTTGCAAGCTTCACGACCGGAGATCTTTATGACCATCATGATGCTTCCGGATTTATCACCCTGTTCGGCCTGCCGTTAAAAGTAAGAGCAATGAAAATGGCTGAACTTGAAAAAAATAACAGCAAATAAAAGCGGACTATGCTGACATTATAAAAAGCATATCCCGAAAGAGGTTCTGTCTGCAGAACCCTTTTCGGAGATATGCTTTTCTTATGATCAATGTTTATATTTGCCCCTTGCGGCATGTACACGAATTATATATAATAACTGTGTAATTATGTTTTTTGTTTCTTTTATGACAGGAGGTATTCATGGAACTCGAAAAAAAAGAGTCTGTCACTCCCGCCATCCGACTATCCAGAAATCATCAGTTTCTTATTCTGTGTCTCTTTCCATGTTATTTTTTTATTGTCGGATTTTTTGCTTCTCCGCCTGACGAAATTATTGAAGGGATCATCACCATCCTGCGGGAACCCGATTTTCTTATCACAGACTATATCCAGCTTGGAGGCATCGGCGCCGCATTTATCAACGCCAGTCTGCTCACCTTAACAAGCATCGCCATTCTTTACTGTTTAAAAATAGAACTCACCGGCGCTGCAGTGACTTCCATCTTTTTGATGATGGGATTTTCACTATTCGGTAAAAACATTATCAACATATGGTCTATCCTGTTAGGCGTCATCTTATATGCCTGTTTTCACCGCCAGCACCCTTCCAAATATATCTATGTAGGTTTTTACGGTACAAGCCTCTCTCCGATTATTACTGAAATTATATATATTCAGCATTTTCCGGCGCCTCTGGCATTGATTTTCAGTATTTTTGTCGGCATCGTGATGGGCTTCTGCCTTCCTCCCCTCGCAACACACTTATTTTATGCCCACAGGGGTTTTTCTCTGTACAATGTCGGTTTTGCTTCCGGACTGATTGCCACCATTGTTGTATCCGTCTTTAAAGCTTTTGGACTTGATGTAGAGTCCCGTGAAATATGGTCCTCGGGAAATAACACGCTTTTTATAATTATTATGTTTGGCTTTTTCGCCATTTTATTAATCATCGGCATAATTGCCGAACGTTCCCGTTCGGTTTTTAAAAAATATATCGATATTTTAAAACATCCCGGATTGGCAGGCACAGATTATTTTGCCGAGGAAGGTCTCGGCGCCTCATTGATCAATATGGCCGTCAACGGCGCCTTCGCCACACTGTTTGTGATCACTGCCGGAGCCCAGCTTAACGGCCCGACACTGGGCGGCATCTTTACAATCGTCGGCTTCTCTGCCACAGGAAAGCATCTGCGCAACATAGCCCCGATCATGTTCGGCGTATGGCTTTCCACACTGCCGGCCAGCCGGCATATCACAGACCCTTCAGTCATACTTGCCGCCCTCTTTTCAACGACACTGGCGCCTATTGCCGGGAAATACGGCATTATTTTCGGTATTGCCGCCGGATTTCTCCATGCCTGTCTTGCACTGAACATCGGTGTCATCAACAATGGCATGAATCTTTACAATAACGGCTTTGCCGGCGGACTCATCGCCACATTTCTCGTCCCTGTCATCAACAGTTTTGAAGACCGGAGAGCCCGCGCCAAAGAAGACGTCTTTTAGGACGAAAGCTGTCAGCGGCTTCGGTCAGGCAGCTTTCAGCCGTGGCTTTTCAAAATCGATTCCAGATTGAGGCCATACTGACCGGCAATATCCTTTGCGTAGCTTAATCCATCCGGCACCGTACGCATGACATGGTAACTCCGGATTCCGTGATCGCTGTCCTTCATCACAGCTACAAGGTTATCAATTTTTCCTTTGTTCTGCGGGTGAGTGTTATAGTCGCCGACCTGCATGGACAGGTCATGAATATGCGTCACATAAATGCCGCCGCAGCCGATTACCCCAATGCCTGTCAGCACTTCCGAGGCAATATAGCCCGCCTCAAGTCCGCTCGTACTGGAAAATGATTCATCCATCAGCAGCATATCCGTATCACTCAGTTCTTTCAAAATTTCCGAAAGCCGGGCACATTCGCTTTCAAGACGGCCTTTTCCGAAGTTATCCTCATCATTTGTCGGAAAATGGGTGAATATCCCCGTTACCGGGCTCATAAGGGCGCTGGCGGCCGGCACATAAAGTCCCAGCTGAAAAATGGCCTGTGCCATGCCGATAGAATATGCAAAAATCGATTTTCCGCCGTGGTTCGGGCCGGTCACAAGATAAAACCGCCCCCGGTCATCAAATGTAAATTCATTGGACACAATCGTCTTTTCCACCATACTGCGCGCCAGCTTCGGGTTGTAAACCTGCTTTAAATCACATTTCTTTTCTTCGATTTCAGCCACTTCCGGCTTACACATATCAAAGCCCATCTCTCTCATTTCATAAATAAACTTCACACCGGAAGTCAGAAAACGGATATCATCAAGCAGCTGCACAAAAAAGGCTGTACTCGCCGCAAAGTATTTTTGCACAAGCGGCTCAAACTGGCGGATAGCTTTATGAAAAATCGATGTCAGCGCGATCTGTATACTTTGATTCACCGATGCGGATTCGCCCTGATGCAGATTTCTGCCAAGGCCGATCATCGGCGTCAGCCCGAGAAAACTGTCTTTTTTCTTTTTCAAAAGTTTAACCATCAGGTCTCCTGAACGAAACGGCTCCCGATTAATGGAGATTACGCCGGCTTCCTTTGCCTGTAGCATCTCATCCAAATTGATGCCCACTGTCACGCTCTTAAGGGCTCCGAAATCCACCTGCATTTTCCCCAGATCAGATTTCAGATTCCGGTATTCTTCGCCTTCAGCAATCTCCTGAAGTTTCTTCTGAAAACGGCGCATACCTTCAGACTGAAATGTACAGTTCTTCAGTCCGTCATAAAAAAGATCGACAATCTCCTCATACATTTCCAGAATGCGGATAGACGACAGCGATGATTCCACTGTAAAATTTCTGCTCATAATTTTCCGCAGTTCCGATATATTTTGTATGATCGGGATCGCTTTCATAAAAATATCATATGTTTCCTTATGCTCCACAAGGTCGCTGACAATATCCAGACGATATCTGAGCACTTTTGTATCCGTCGTAAAATAGCCGCTCAGATCGCTTGTGCCTCCCAAATATTCACTTTTTGGCAAAATAATCATATCATCAATCGTCAGCGCCTGAATAAAATCATAATTTTTCATTTGATGCTGTTCTTTATCTTCATTTGTATATCCTTCCGGGTACAGCAGGCTGAATACCTCATTCTTTTTTTCCATATATTTCACCTCTGCATTTTATTTTAACGAACCCCCGCCATACAGTCAAATAATTTTCTATTTTATAAAAAGCTGCGGCAGTGCTGCTGCCGCAATGCCTATGCCGACACTGGCAGCAATATAAATCGCTGCCGTGATCACATTGCCGGAGCGCAGCAGCGTTTCTGTTTCCAGCGAAAATGTGGAAAAGGTTGTGAATCCGCCGCACAGCCCCACTTTAAGAAACAGCATCAGCCTTGGGGAAATATCACTGTTTTTTGCTGCTGCCGCCGCAAGACAGCCAATAACAAAAGCCCCTGCAATATTAATTAAAAATGTATTGATCGGAAATCCCGCCGGATTTTTAATTGGTATTTTCCCGACAAGATATCTGCACACAGAACCGATAAAACCGCCGATGCCGACGGCAAGACAATCCAACATCTCTGACACCTCCTGTAAAATCTGACAGAAAAAGGGCAGCGCACCGGTATTGGCCGCCGATACGCTGCCTGCCAAATTACATCTTACTTCTATTCTGATTCTGAAGCTTCTTCTATACTTGACTGGTAATTGTATATATCCATATTCACAGCAACACATTCATTAAAGGCATCGTCTAATGTCTCATATCCATTAACATAATATCCGTCTGTTTCATATGTCTCTTCGCCGTACTGCACCGAATAATCAAAAGATGCAGAAGTTTCCGTATAATTCATCAGATCAACCGAAACCGTGCCGCCGCTGACTGTCAGATCGTCAAACCGTACCGTATAATAGCAGGACAGTGTATCGGTGAATCCTTCCTCATCATAATGGAAGGTCAGATCCTTCCTGTAAACCATATAAAGCATATCAAATGCTCCATAAACCGAATCCGGATTTTTCGCAGATAAAAGATAACTGCCCATATAGGTCAAATTGTCCAGCGTTACATTCTCCGCGTTTCCTCTGGCTTCGTCCGCCCGGATCACGTCTTCGCTCTGTGCCTGCATCTGCGCCAGCGCATCATCGCTGACTTCTTCCAGCGATGTCACATATTTTGCCAGTCCTTCTACCGTAAAACTGCTTTCAGTATTGGACAGCGTGACCCCATAACTGCCAAGCAGCGCGTCATCGCCGCTGTAGCCTGACGCAGTGACCGTCACCGTATCGCCGTTGGAAAGTCCGCTTGACGGACTGACCTCAAAGCTGATATCATACAAATAGTCCTCATCGCCGTTCACATTGACTGAGGCCGATCCGTAAGGCGCTGTACCGGAATAAACCATCTCAACATGCTCAAACGGATCCACTTCTTCCGGTTCTTCCAGCCCTTCGACTTTTTCAGTCATATCCTTGTAAGAAAGCTTTACATGAAATTGTGTGTCCGCCGCCGAGTCATTACACGACCATATATACTGAACTTCATCGCCGTTGGAAAGATCGGAAGTCTCATTTAACTGACCGTAAACACAGGCATTCAGAAACATCTCACAAATAGTATTATCGTCCATCTCACCATAGCCTTCCGGCGCCTCATATTTGATCTTCCCGGCATAATCTTTGTAAAATGCCTGCCGGTCAAAATCGGCAGAAGCATAACCTGCCGTGTTATAGCCAGTAAAACTGAACGTCACATAATCATTCAGCCGGACAGTCATCGGCCGCCCCGCAAAAAATATAACAGCTGCCACAATGACCGCGATCACAGCGATCCCGGCGCCGATCAGCACAAATATCTTTTTGGTACCCTGTTTTCTGTGATCCGGCATCTGATTATTTTCTGAAAATGGCGGTATCTTAGGCTCTTCCTGTCCCGAAGGCATCTGTGCATCCAACTTATATCCGCAATGGCTGCAAAACGTGGAATGATCCGGCGTTTCTTTGCCGCAGTTTGGACAAAACATGATCCAATTCCCCCTCCCAAAAGTAAATATTTTGACATTTTCTGATACATTTTCTATTATATATTAAACAATATATAAATTCAATCATTTGAGGAGGAAACGATGTCAATGTCCAGAACAAAGAAATTACAGATAACTGCTGCAATCATCATTCTGATGGCCGCCGTATGTTTTCTATGGCATTTCAGATATTTTTTCACAGGGCCGGACACCACACCGGTTCACGACCACAGCAATGCGGATTTCGGAATTCCCGAAATTCAAAGTTCCATCGATATGGATGGCGACGGCATTGATGACCAGACCGATATTTTAATGAGCGCACGCAGCTACATTGCTCAAAAGCCGATTTATAAAAGCAAATATTATGCTTCCGGCTATCCTGATGATAACTATGGTGTATGCACAGATGTTGTAGCCAATGCTCTAAAAAACGCCGGTTACGACCTCATGCAGCTTGTTTACGATGATGTCACTGCTCACCCTGAGGATTATTCTATTGATACACCGGATATCCGCATAGACTTCCGCAGAGTTGCCAATCTGAAAGTTTATTTTGACCACACGGCCATTGCTCTGACAACCGATGTTCATGACATCAGCGCATGGCAGGGCGGGGATATCGTTGTTTTTCAAAATCACATCGGTATCGTCTCCGATCAGAGAAACAGCCGGGGCATCCCTTATGTAATCCACCATAACGGCCGTTTTCAGGCTCGATATGAAGAAGATATTCTTGAAAAACGGGATGATATTACAGGGCATTACAGGATATAAGCCATGGGTATTGAAAATCGATCATGGGTTTCGGAGATTCTTTGTTTTATCTTTTTCTGAAATTTTATATACTCCGTTTGTCATATAATAAAGTTTCCAATAACAGAATGAGAGGACTTGCTAAAAGAACGTCCCCGCCATAATCCTTCAATATCTGCGGATAATCCTTATTTTTAATCTGCTCTATAGCCCCTTGGTTTGTCTTATTCCACTTTTTTTCCCGTCGTCAGCGCCCGGATAAATTCTTCCCGCACTTCCTCATTCGGTATATACGCAGATTTATTTTCAGTATCATATGCCAGATAGCCCAGATGAATCAGCAGCGTCAATACGTCATCCCGGCATTTAATCGTCGTCATATCATTCTGGAATGTTGCCGCATCAATTTTAATCTTTGATCCCCCAAGCATTTGAATGACTGCCTCTTTCAAGCCATCTTCATCCATTTCAATATATATTTTTAAAGATTCATACGTTTCTGACTGAGTCCAATAGTTACTGATTTCCTCATTTTTAATTGCCTCTATCACTGAATTCGGACTGTATATTGATTTAACTTTACTGAAAGAATATCCATCATACCATTTTTGCATTTCCGCGAATTTCATATGATATTTTTCACAGAGACCCTCTACTTCCTTTTCAGTGAATCCCACATACGATTCCTGCAGACGGGTATCTTCCTGGTTTTCCCGAAACAAAGCATCCCACTCATCAATAATAAAAATAAATCTGCATCCTCTGACATCAGCAATATTATAAAGCATATTTGTTCAAATACTTCTCATACGTTTCATCCTTTGATATTGCAAGTCCATCAAACAGTGCATGGGAATCACAGCTTTTATCATAATAAGCACACAACATTTTGGCTGCAAATGATTTTCCAAATCGTCTTGGTCTGCTGACACATGTCAGTTTGTCCGTTGTCCCCAATGTATGGTTGATAAACGAAATCATTTCTGTTTTATCTACATATATTCCTTTTCTGATTGTTTCAAATCCCGCATTTCCAACATTCAAATAATTCCCCATGTATCCGCCTCCGATTTATATTTTCATGCCGATAATCTGTTGATACTCTTTATCTTATACTATTTACTGTTTAAAATCAATCGGCCAAAGCATCAGACGCCCTGACGGCTGCGCCTGTATACTTTGGCCTTTTTCATCATCATCGAATTTATTCTGACGGACTTAGCCGTCCCATTGCTTTATACTGCATTATCCTCTGTAGTAATTGATCAGGCAGCCTTTCAGAATAATTTCTCTCTCATCATCTGTCAGATCGCCCATCTTCAATACAAACGGCTCCATCTCGTCGCCGACGACATAGGCTTTGATTTCCGTTGCTTTTTCAATGATCGCCTGCTTAATATTCGGGATAAATAAGTAATCACCGTTCTTAAACGGCAGATCGCCTTCATTGATCAGGAACGGCAGCATGCCCCAGTTGATCAGGTTGGAACGATAACGCTTTGTCGCGTATTCGTTGGCAATGTTTGCCCAGCCGCCAAGCACTTTCTGGCATGAAGCCGCCTGCTCTCTGGCTGAACCGTCGCCCGGCTTTACGGCAAAAATCGTACTTCCGATGCCGTAGTCGCCTGCAGACAGCTTAGGGCATACAAAAGTGTTGATTTTTTCGATGACCGGTGCGATTTCCGCAAATGCTTCTCCCGGATCTTTGCCTTCTACACGGGCATATTCCGCTTTCTGAACCTCCTTTGCGCGTCCCACATAAGCAGGATCTTTTCTGGAAAGGGCAAATTCAGCCAGTTTCAGCGGATTTGAACGGTAAGATGATGTCTCTCCGGAAGGAATCAGCTCATCGGTCGTCGTTACCGGATCATGGATCTCTGAAACAACTTTCAAAATCAAATTGTCTGTGAGCGCTTCCATCTTCGGCCAGTCTTTAATGTTCGGGCCGAATTTAATTTCCACACTCGGATCAGCCACGCCTTTACTGTCAAAGACACGGTTTGCGTAAATATTTTTATCAAAGAAATATTTCGGTTTTGTATAGTTGACATCAATATCTGTAGCCGCTGTCAGGAAACCTTTATTGGCCGCTGTAGCAGCGATTGAACGGGCATCCATCAGCGCTACAGAAGCAATCTGTCCGCTCTGAAGTTTGGAACCTTCACGGTTCGGGAAGTTTCTTGTGGAATGACGGATACTGAAAGCGTTGTTGGCCGGCGTATCGCCTGCGCCGAAGCACGGTCCGCAGAACGCTGTCTTCACGATAGCGCCTGTCTCCATCAATGACGCAACTGCGCCGTTTTTCACAAGTTCCATATAAATCGGCGTACTTGCCGGATAAACGCTTAATGTAAATTCATCCGGTCCGATGCTGGCGCCCTTTAAAATATCAGCTGCATCGCAAATATTTTCAAAACCGCCGCCGGCGCATCCGGCGATGATGCCCTGCTCCACATAAAGTTTTCCGTTGATCACTTTATCTTTTAATGTAAAGTCCACAGCGCCATCCAAGCTGACAA
The DNA here is from genome assembly GCA_018716485.1 of Candidatus Scybalocola faecipullorum. Lineage (GTDB taxonomy): Bacteria > Bacillota > Clostridia > Lachnospirales > Lachnospiraceae > Scybalocola_A > Scybalocola_A faecipullorum. The sequence goes on along the minus strand of DVJY01000055.1, from coordinate 117,108 downwards.
GCGCTTTTTTCTCGCAGTCATCCAGAATGTCCATCAGGTTGGCATTTAATTCTTCAATCGTATATGTATTGCTCGGATGGAACGGCATGGCGATCATCGGTTTGATCTTATCCAATTCAATCTTGATCATGCCGTCATAATAAGCCACGCTGCCCGGCGCCAGATAAGCAAAATCTTCACTGCGTCCGTGAATCTCATAGAATTCCTTTACCTGATCGTCTGTCACCCAGATTGATGAAAGACATGTGGTCTCTGTTGTCATAACATCAACGCCGATTCTGTAATCAACACTTAAATTGGCAACACCCGGTCCCACAAACTCCATCACTTTATTATTGACATAGCCGTTGGCAAAAACTGCTCCGATGATTGCCAGCGCAATATCCTGAGGGCCTACGCCCGGCACAGGTTTTCCTGTCATATAAACGCCGATCACGCCCGGCATCTTAATATCATAGGTTTTATTTAAGAGCTGCTTTACAAGTTCCGGTCCGCCCTCGCCCATGGCCATCGTACCAAGCGCGCCGTAGCGTGTATGGCTGTCTGAGCCAAGGATCATCTTTCCGCCGCCGGCCAGCATCTCTCTTGCAAACTGATGAATGACAGCCTGATGAGGCGGTACATATACGCCGCCGTAGCGTTTGGCACATGTCAGTCCAAACATATGGTCATCTTCATTGATCGTTCCGCCTACGGCACATAAGCTGTTGTGGCAGTTGGTCAGCACATACGGCATCGGAAATTTTTCCAGTCCTGATGCTCTTGCCGTCTGGATAATGCCTACATAAGTAATATCGTGAGATGTCAGCTTATCAAATCTGATCCTGAGCTGTTCCATGTTGTCCGATGTATTGTGAGCCTTTAAAATGCTGTAGGCCATCGTCTGCTTTGCAGCATCTTCTTTGACCGGCGCCAGACCTGTCATGCTCTCAATGATTTTTGACGCTTCTGCACTGTCTTCGACAACTTCCGTGCCATTGACCAGATAAGCGCCGCCCTTTGTCAGTTCAATCATTCTTTCGTCCTCCTTTAATTTACTGCCGCCTTAAACGGCATACATGTTTATTATAAAGTCCATTGATGAAATTTGCAATTCTATTTACGGCATTTTCTGCACAAACCGTAAAACACTGTTCTCGACTCATCAATGGCAAACCCTTCTTTTTCCATGATTTCCGCCATAAACGCCCGCAGCGCGGGGCTGTCCACATGAATAATCGTACCGCATTGGCTGCACATCAGATGATAATGTTTCTTACATTCCGGATGATCGCCCACATACTGATAGCATGCCGGCACCTTGTCCGAAAGGGTGTACCGACGGATCTGACCCTCTTCTTCCAGAACTTTTAAAAAACGGTAAACCGTCGCCTTGCTGACCGCTTCCTGCTGCTGCTTCAGCCCTGCCAAAATATCCTCAGCTTTTAAATGAATATCTCTGTGATTTTTCATATATTCAAGAAGCAGCGCTTTCTGCTTCGTCTGCCGGCTGCATTTTTCTGCAGACATGTCCTTTCACCTCTTTACATACCGTTATGAACCGCTTCCATTATCTTCTCATAAAAATGTGGGTAACTTCTCTTTAATGACAGCGGCTTATATGATTTTGTCAGGAAACAGTGCTCGCTTGTGCCTGTCGAACACAGCGTTCCCGTCTCTTTTTCCACAACCCGATAGCTGCATTTCATACGTATGCCGTTAAATTCTGTGATCGAGACATAGATGAGTACCGTCTGCCCGTATTTTACAGACACCTTATACTCGCAGGTCACACCAAGCACCGGAATAAAAATCCCCGCGTCTTCCATCTCTTTATACGGCAGACCCGAATTTTCAAGATAAAACAATCTGGCTTCTTCAAACCAGCGGATATAATTGGAATGATGGATAATGCCCATCTGATCCGTTTCATAGTAATTAGCTTTCCGCTCAAACACTACAGTTTTTTCTTCGTTTGTTTCTATTTTAAGTTCTCTCATATGAACACCTCTTTCATCGGTCTTCGTTCTTTTGGTAACACGGTTTAGTATATCACAGGCCGCCCCAAAAAGCAAAAATGTATTTCTCCCCGTCATACATCGGCATGTGTCCGCATATACTGTATGAGACACCCTGAGTTTTTATATCATGGATGTCAAAAAAACAAAAAGGAGAGATATTATGAGCTTTAACCCCTTTGAAGAAAAACCGCTGCCGATAGACAAAACGTTTATGGACTGGTCGAAGCTGAGGCCGAAACCTTACAACAAAGAAACGGTCAGTCCTTATACAAGAACACGGATTATTCTGATGAACGGCACTGAATTTGAGGCCCAGTGGTTTTCGAGAAACTTTTCAAGACATTGTCCTGACAATGATCTGCGCCGCGAACTGGCTCTTGTCCGCCGCATTGAACAGCAGCAGCAAAAAAGGATCTCCGCACTCAAGCCGTGTGATGAAACGATACTTGAACACACGATCGGTTATGAACAGCTTGCCGTTGATCTGACATCTGCCCTTGCCAAACAGGAAACAGACTGCAATGTCATCAACGCTTTAAATATCGCGCTTCTGGAAGATTTTGACCATCTGTACCGTTATGCCAATCTTTTAAATATGGAATACGGCGTTTATCCCGAAAAACTTGTGGGCGGCTATACAGAAATCATGCCGGGACGGCCGACCATCAGTGAACACCGCTATCCGACAGACAGCATTTTCAAATACGTCAGTCCGACGTCGTCCACTCTGACAAAACTTAATATCAACATTATTACGGCCGCCGAACAGCAGACTATGAACTATTATATGAATGTGGCCAACCTGTACAGCAAATCCGATACCGGTCGGAATCTGTATCAGGAAATTGCCATGATCGAAGAACAGCACGTCAGTGAATATGAGAGTCTGAAAGATACGAAAGCCTCCTGGCTGGAAGATCTTCTTCTTCACGAATACACCGAATGTTACCTCTACTATTCCTGTATGATGACCGAATGTGACGCCCGTATACGTCAAATCTGGGAAGACTGTCTTATTCAGGAAATTTCCCATCTGCACAAAGCATGTGAACTTCTTGGCAAATACGAGCATAAAGACTGGCAGCAGGTCATTCCAAACGGATGTCTGCCGGAAGTGCTTTCGCTTGGTCCGAATATCGAGTATGTCAGACGCGTCCTCGAAACAACGGTCGGCAATACTCAAAAAGGCGAATGTGTGGTCGGCCTGAACCAGCTTGCGGATCATGATCACTTCTTCTGGTATCAGAATACAATCAACCATGACGTGGCCAATGTGGCATCTCACAGAGTCATTGACCAAAGTATCCGCTGCATGGGCGAAGATTACCGCTTTGAAACAGCACCGTCACCGGTCTGTGAACTGCGCAGCCGCTGCTGCGACAACACAACCCTTGGGCGCATCAAATCCGAAACGCCGCCGGCTTACAGCCGCTGCGGCACAACGGAAGACAACTGCTGCTGTGATCTGACCAAAGATTAATATATAAAAAGAGACTAATCCAGCCGGTTAGTCTCTTTTCTTTTATTTGCACGATACCGCGGACACGAGAAGGCACCTTCCTTTATCCCATTTTTCTGTTTCTTTTTACAAACCGTACAAGCACTTCATGGGCCAATACCGGCATGGCGCTTAAAAACAGCAGGCCGGCCCATTCGTTCATATCCAGACGCACTGTTCCGAAAAGACCGATCAGCACCGGAACTTCCGTCACCGCGAACTGAAGCGCCAGACCTGCGGCAAAGGCAGCCAGCATCAGCTTATTGGAAAACCAACGCATTTTAAAAATAGAAATTTCAATATTTCTCATGCCTGCGGCATGAAACAGCTGTGAAATTCCAAGCACGGTAAATGCATATGTCTGGGCGCGGGCCAATATGTGAGGCTGGGCCAAAAGCGCTGTGACCGACTCCATGGATAAGGCCATCCCTTCATAGCGGAGGATCGTATACGGCACCTTAAAAAATGCTGCCAAACTGATTACTGCAATTAATGCGCCGTAAAAACATGTCAGCATCAGTCCCCCGCCGGCGAACAAACTTTCCTTCGGAGGCCTCGGCGGATGGGACATCATCGTTTTCGTATCATTTTGGTCAACGCCCAGCGCCAGCGCCGGCAGTGAATCGGTGATCAGATTAATCCACAAAATATGGCTTGCCTTCAGCGGCGATGCGATGCCAAGCAAAATAGCTGCAAACATGGTCATGATTTCTCCAAAATTGGAGGACAGCAAAAACAGCACTGACTTCTTGATATTAGCGTAAATGCCCCTGCCTTCTTCCACCGCTTTTTCAATCGTTGAAAATTTATCATCTGTCAAAACAATATCCGCCGCGCTTCTTGCCGCATCCGTGCCGTTTTTCCCCATAGCAATGCCGATATCCGCCGCCTTTAAAGACGGCGCATCATTAACGCCGTCGCCGGTCATCGCCACAATATGTCCCCGGCGTTTAAACGCCTTTACAATGCGCACTTTATGCTTTGGCGACACTCTGGCGAACACACGGACTTGTTCTACCTGCCGCGCAAATTCCTCATCTGACAGCATTTCCAGACGGCTGCCGCTCATACATTTTTCCCGGTCATCAGTAATCCCAAGCTGTTTGGCGATGGCAAAAGCTGTCTCAGGATAATCACCTGTGATCATCACCGTTTTAATTCCCGCCTTATTAAAAGTATCCACTGCAGCTTTCGCTTCCGGCCGCGCCGGATCTTCCATGCCTGCCAGACCGACAAACGCAAGCCCGTTTTCACAAAGACTGTCGGCTTCCGGTTTTATTGCCAGCGCCAGTACCCGCAGCGCCTGCCGGCTCATGACGGCCAGCGCCTGTTCAATATCCTGCCGGTGAACCGGTGTCATCGGACAGGCGCGTCCGCCGACGCATACATGGCTGCATCGCTGCAGCAGTTCATCACAGGAGCCTTTGGTGAACTGAACAAAGCCAGTTTTATTTTTATGAAGGGTGGACATCATTTTTCTCGCTGAATCAAAAGGCAGCTCATCCACCCTCGGATTCATCTGTTCAAAAGCTTCTTTATGATAACCGCACGTTTTTCCCATGGCAAGCAAAGCCAGTTCTGTCGGATCGCCAATGCCCTGCCCGTCCTCTTTTAAAACAGCATCATTGCACAGGCAGAAACCTTCGATAAAAAGTTCATCTCTGACTTTATTCAGCCCGCTTACCGGGCGCAGCTGCATATCTGTATAGCACTGCCGGACAGTCATCTGATTCTGAGTCAATGTGCCCGTCTTATCTGAGCAGACAACGCTGACGCAGCCCAGTGTCTCCACACACGGCAGCCGCCGCACGATCGTATTGACTTTGACCATCCTTGACACACTGAGCGCCAGCACGATCGTCACTACTGCCGGCAGTCCTTCCGGAACAGCGGCAACCGCCAGTGAAATGGCAGTAATCAGCATCTCCGGAACATTTCTGTGCTGGATCACCGCAATGGCAAAAAGCGCGGCGCATAAAAAAACGGCTACAATGCTCAAGATTTTCCCAAGCTCTGCAAGCCGCTTTTGTAAAGGCGTCATTTCATTTGAAGCCGATTGGATCATACCGGCAATTTTCCCGATCTGCGTGCTCATACCGGTGGCAGTGACGACGCCCTCGCCCCGCCCGTAAGTGATTGTAGTTGACATAAATGCCATATTTTTGCAGTCGCCGATGCCAGTCTTTTTTGAAGCCTCAAAGGCAGCATCCTTATCCACGGGCATCGATTCCCCGGTCAGCGACGATTCATCCGCTTTCAGCGACGTCGTCTGTATGAGCCGCAGATCAGCCGGCACTGTCCGACCTGCTTCCAGCAGCACAATATCACCGGGAACAAGCTGGGACGCCTTAATTTCCGTCACATTTCCCGACCGACGCACAAGCGCCGACGGCGCCGTCATCTTTTTGAGAGCCTCCATCGCCTTTTGCGCCTTGCCCTCCTGAATAACGCCCGCCGACGCATTGATAAAAATTACCGCAAATATAATGGCTGTATCGCCGAATTCCCGAAGCACCATGGATACTGCAGCTGCGACAAACAGTACAAAAATCAAAGGTTCATTGAGCTGCTCAAGAAACATGACAGACATACTCTTTTTCTTCTCTTCTTCAAGCACATTCTGTCCGTAAATCTGACAGCGCCCGCAAGCTTCTTCCGCTGTCAGGCCGTTTCTGTCTGTTTTCAGCGCCGACAGCGTCTCCGCCGCCGATTGACATTCATACATCGCGCTCCCTCCCTATTTTTACTGCCAAACAAGCTTTATTTAAAAATATGGGAGGGGCTCACATTTTAGAACGATTCTTTCAGCCACTTTACTCGGAACAAATAAATAACCATACAGATCAGGCATGTAAGCCAGCTGACAGGATATCCCCAGAAAACAATATTGATATCTCTGAATATCGGAAGCATTATCCCGATCCAAAGCACCCGCACGCCGCATAAGTTAGCCACAAAAAAGATCATAGACATCATCGTCTTGCCTACACCGCGAATATTTCCGGCAAGTACATTGTCAACGCCAACCATAAAATAAAACGGTGCCATATGCATCAGCATCATCATGCCATATTTAAGCACATTCGGATCCGAAGAGAAAATGCCGATGATATTATTTCCGAAAATAATGAGCAGAGTCGAAGAAAATGCCGTATATCCAACGACCATGGCAACAGATACAAACAGACATTTTTTCACCCGGTCATACTTTTTGGCGCCGAAATTCTGTCCGGCAAAAGTCGTTGCCGCCAGACTAATACTCTGCACCGGCAAAATATTAAAACCGTCGATTTTATTGTATGCCGCACATCCGGCCATCGCATAAGAACCAAAACTGTTAATGCTGCTCTGTACAATGACATTTGAAAAAGAAACAACCATGTTTTGTATGCCCGTCGGCAGACCTATTTTAACAATCTTTGATAAGAAGCCTTTGTAAAACTTTACTTTTTTCAGTACGACCTTATGCCAACCGTCCACACGGGTTAGCGTCCACAAAACGAGGGCAAAAGAAACAGCCTGACTGATGATGGTCGCCAGCGCGGCGCCGATGACACCCATGTGAAAAACAACGACGAAAAGCAGATCAAGAGCAATATTGACCACCGAGGCAATCGCGAGAAAATAGAGCGGTTTCCTAGAATCGCCGACTGCATTGAGTACACCTGTGCACATATTGTAGCCAACTGAAAACAGACTGCCTGCAAAATACGTCCTCAAATATATCACGGAATTTTCCATAACTTCCGGCGGCGTACCCATCCACTTTAGAATGACTGATGAAAACACCATGCCGACAACTGTCAGAGAAATACCGCTGACTAAAGCAAATGCAACTGTTGTATGTACGGCTTTACCGACATTATCCCTGTCTTTTGCTCCAAAATACTGCGATATAACAACACCGGCGCCGGTCGCCGTCCCCATAAACAGACCGACCAACAAGTTGATCAGCGGTCCGCTGGAACCAACGGCCGCTAAAGCCTCACTGCCGACAAAATTGCCGACAATGATTGAATCCGCCGTATTATAGAGCTGCTGAAAAAGATTTCCGATTACTAACGGAATTGCAAAGAAAAAAAGATGTTTAAATATAGACCCCCCGGTCATTAATCTCTGACCTTTCATGATAAATGCAACCTTCTCCCCTAATTTTTATCATTCGTGCGTTGTCAATTCTTCATCTTCAGCCTCCTGAAATGCTTCCTCTTCTTCTTCAAGAGCATACGTTTCAATTAAATCCCATATGTCATCGCGCCCTTCTTTCGTTTCCGCAGAAAATGCGACAACCGGCGTGCCTTCGGTCACCCCAAGCGTCGTTTTGATCAGCTTCAGCTGTCCCAAAAGCTGGCTGCGCTTGATTTTATCTTTTTTAGTCGCTACGATCACCGGATAAAAACCGTTATGGATAATCCACTCATACATCTGAACATCATTGGCTGACGGCTTATGCCGTATATCAATGAGCAAAAAAACGAGCCGCAGCTGCTTTGACGTACGCAGATAGCGTTCAATCATCTTTCCCCATTTTGCTTTCACTTCCACAGAAACTTTGGCATAACCGTAGCCCGGCAGATCCACCACATAAAGGCTGCCGTTGATATTATAAAAGTTAATGGTCTGTGTTTTTCCCGGCTGAGATGATGTCCTTGCCAATGACTTCCGGTTCATCAGCGCATTGATAAGTGACGATTTACCCACATTGGATTTTCCGGCAAAAGCCACTTCCGGAAGCTGATTATCCGGAAGTTTACTCGTAATGCCGCATACCGTTTCAAGACTGACGTTTTTAATAATCATATATTCCTCCTATGACACGAGCGCTGTTTTTAATACATCACTCATCGTTTTGGCATAAACGATTTCAATGCCGCCTGTAATTTCCTTATCCAGTTCACCAATATCACGGGCATTCTTATCCGGCACGATTACTGTCTTAATCTGGGCCATTTTTGCTGCAAGAATTTTTTCTTTTAAACCACCGATCGGCAGCACTCTGCCTCGCAGGGTGATCTCGCCGGTCATTGCCACATCTGCCCTGACCGGAATCTTTGTGATGGCCGAAATCATCGCCGTCGCCATCGTAATGCCGGCAGACGGTCCGTCTTTAGGCACTGCCCCCTCCGGAATGTGAATATGGATATCATGCTTATCAAAAAATTCTTTATCAATGTCATATTCGGAAATCATGGAACGCACATAGCTGATGCCTGCCATGGCCGACTCTTTCATCACATCGCCCAGCTGTCCGGTCAGTTCAAACTTGCCTTTGCCCGGAAGGACATTGACTTCAATAGACAGCGTATCGCCGCCGACGCTCGTCCATGCCAGTCCGCGCACAATGCCGATCTCCGGCTCAGTATTGGCCTTGTCAAATAAATATCTCGGCTTGCCCAAATATTTTTCCAGATTTTTTTCCGTAATTTTTACACGCTTGTCTCCGCCTTTGGCAAGAACATTTTTCGCCGCCTTCCGGCAAAGATCGCCGAGACGCCGCTCCAGATTTCTGACGCCGGCCTCACGGGTATAATTTAAAATCAGCATTTCCATCGCCTTATCGCTGATCTGAAGCTGGCCTTCTTTCAGACCGTTGCGTTCAATCTGCTTTGTCAGCAAATGTTCTCTGGCGATATGCATTTTTTCATTTTCTGTATAGCTGTTAATCTCGATCAGCTCCATACGGTCAAGAAGAGGCCGCGGAATGGTCGATACTGTGTTGGCTGTGGCAATAAAAAGCACTTCCGACAGATCGATCGGGATTTCAATATAATTATCTCTGAATTTGGAATTTTGTTCCCCGTCCAGCACTTCCAAAAGCGCCGCAAACGGATCCCCTTTATAATCGCTGCCGATTTTGTCAACTTCATCGAGAAGCATCACCGGATTATTAACCTTTGCCTGACGAAGTGCATTGGCAATGCGTCCCGGCATCGCTCCGATATAAGTTCTGCGGTGCCCGCGTATTTCCGACTCATCGTGGACACCTCCCAAACTGATACGCACATAAGCTTTATTAAGCGCCCTTGCTACAGAACGGGCGATCGACGTCTTGCCCGTACCCGGAGGTCCCACAAGGCAGAGGATTGGCGCATCGCCCTTTTTTGTCAAAAGACGCACTGCCAAATACTCAATAATACGCTCTTTAACCCTCTGCAGGCCGTAATGATCTTCCTGAAGTACTTTTTCTGCCTGCCGGATATCCCCATTATCTTTTCCGGCCTTATTCCACGGCATATCCAACACAGTCTCGATATATCCGCGGATCATGCTGCTCTCCGCCGAAAAATTACCGGCAGCTTTAAAGCGTTCAATTTCCTTATGTATCTTCTCCTTAACGCCTTTATCTGCCTTTAATTTTTTGAGCTGTGCCTCAAATTCCTCAGCATCAGAAACTGTATTGGATTCCCCCAGTTCCTCCCTGATGACTTTCATCTGCTCACGCAGAATATATTCCTTTTGATTTTTGTCTATCTTTGCTTTCACTTTTTCCTGAATTTCACGGGTAATTTTAAAAATCTCCGCTTCTTTCCCCATAAATGACAGCAATTCCTCACATCGATCCTTAATATCTATTGCTTCCAAAAACTTCTGACGCTGTACATAATCCATCGGCAGATCATTGCACAGCTGGTTTGCCAGTTTATAGACATCGCTTATCTCCTTAAACTGGCGCAGCAGATCTCTGCTCAACTTACTGCTTCCTGAAAATTCGTCGATTTTTTCTTGCAGGCAACGTACCATCGCTTCTTCCTCAAATACATCCATCTGGTGTTCCTCTGCATAGATGGTCACTTCTGCCAGCATAAACGGCTTTTCCTGAACCATTTCATCTAAATGCGCCCGGAATTTACCTTCCACAAGAACCCGCAGCATATCTTTCGGCATCTTTACCATCTGTTTAATCTTAGCCACTGTTCCCACAGTATATAAATCTTCTTTTTTTGGTTTATCATTGCCCGGATCAAGCTGCGTCACTAGCAAAATATTTTGTTCCTCAAGCATTGCAGCTTCCAGTGCGGCGATGGATTTCGGCCGGCTCACATCAAAATGAACGATCATGTCCGGCAAAACCGTCAGGCCGCGTAAGGCAAGAACCGGCAGTGTATAGCTGATTTCGCTCATTGCGAAGTTCCTCCTTTAAATCGTCTGTACCGCCAGATACGGTACATTGATAACAAATGGGGATGTGCACCGCGCAGCATCCCCATTATAGTGTCTTTATGCAATTTCCCCGCTGTTCTTTTTCGGGAGACGTTTCGGCGCCGGCTTTGCAACAACATTGCTGCCGTAAATAACTACCGGCTGCTCGCCTTTTTCAATCACGTCTTTTGTGATTTCACATTCCAGAACATTATCCTCTGACGGTACAGTATACATCAGATCAAGCAGCGCTTTCTCAAGAATCGCTCTTAAGCCTCTGGCGCCGGTCTTTCGCTCAATCGCCAGTTTGGCTACTGCCCGGACAGCGTCCTCATCAAACCTGAGGCGGATATTGTCCATTTCAAACATCCGCTCATACTGTCTGATCAGCGCATTTTTCGGCTCAGTCAAAATCTTTACAAGCGCGTCTTCATCAAGCTGATCCAAGGAAACATAGACAGGCACTCTGCCCATAAATTCAGGGATCATGCCGTATTTGATAAAGTCTTCGGGAAGCGCCTGCTTGAGCACTTCACCTACATTAATATCATCTGTGTTATGTCCGATATTTGCATTAAATCCGATGGCCTTCTGTCCGATCCTTGATTCAATGATCTTTTCCAGTCCGTCAAAAGCCCCGCCGCAGATAAATAAAATATTCGTCGTATCGATCTGCAGGAACTCCTGATGGGGATGCTTTCTTCCGCCCTGAGGCGGCACACTCGCCACTGTTCCCTCAACAATCTTTAACAATGCCTGCTGAACGCCCTCTCCGGAAACATCACGGGTAATCGATACATTTTCACCTTTACGGGTAATCTTATCAATCTCATCAATATAAATAATACCGTGCTGCGCTTTTTCAATGTCATAATCTGCAGCCTGAATCAGTTTCAGCAAAATATTTTCCACATCTTCACCGACATATCCGGCTTCTGTCAGCGCCGTGGCATCTGCAATGGCAAACGGAACATTGAGCATCCGTGCCAGCGTCTGCGCCAGCAGCGTCTTGCCTGAGCCGGTAGGCCCGGTCATAATAATATTACTTTTCTGAAGCTCTGTATCGCTGATCCTGCTGCCGGAAAGCACGCGCTTATAATGATTATAAACAGCTACCGCCAGCGTTTTCTTGGCTTCATCCTGCCCGATGACATATTCATCCAAAAATGTTTTAATTTCCATCGGTTTAAGCAGATTAATGCCGCTTTCTTCATCCATCATGTCCAGTTCTTCATCAAGAATTTCCGCGCAGATTTCGATACATTCATCGCAAATATAAGCGCCCGGGCCCGCGATCAGCTTTCTGACCTGATCCTGAGTCTTATTGCAGAACGAACATCTTGCCTGCTGCTTCTTATCGTCCATGCGACCTGCCATGTAGTCACCTCATTCTATTACTCTGCCATACTGTTCATGGCACCATTAGCTCTGACTGGGGGATCTTCGGCATCAGCGGCTGACAATGACACGGTCGATCAGACCGTATGCTTTCGCTTCTTCCGGATCCATATAATTATCCCGCTCTGTATCAATTTCAATCTGAGACAGCGGCTGTCCTGTATTGGCAGCAAGGATTTCATTCAGACGTTTCTTTGTTTTTAAAATACGGTCCGCAACAATCTTAATATCTGTTGCCTGTCCCTGTGCGCCGCCCGACGGCTGGTGGATCATAATCGTCGAATTCGGCAGTGCCATACGTTTGCCCTTTGTACCGCCGGCCAGCAAAAATGCGCCCATGCTGGCTGCCATTCCCATACAGATTGTTGATACATCACATTTAATATAGTTCATCGTGTCATAGATTGCCATACCGGCACTGACAGAACCGCCCGGACTGTTGATGTATAAGCTGATATCCTTGCCCGGATCTTCAGATTCAAGGAAAAGCAGCTGAGATACGATCAAACTTGCCGATGTATCTGTCACTTCTTCTCCGAGAAAAATAATTCTGTCTTTTAAAAGTCTTGAATAAATATCGTAGGAGCGTTCGCCTCTGCTTGTCTGTTCAATGACATAAGGTACTAAACTCATATTCTCCTCCTTTTGCTGTAAAGACTATTATTCGGCTTCAGCTTCTGTTTTAGCCTCAACCTCAACTGCCGAAGCTGCCACAAAATCTACAGCTTTTTCTGCAGCAATATCTTTCTTCATGGTTTCTTTTGCGTTGTCATCCAGAAGTTCTTTGACTTTATCAACTTCCATCTTATACATCTCTGCCATCTTATTGATTTCTTCATCTAATTCTTCATCAGAAACTTCAATATTCTCTGCTTTGATGACTGCTTCAAGTACAAGACGGCTCTGGATATTCTTTAATGCCTGAGGCTTGAACTGTTCCACAAGGGCTGCTTCATTTAAGCCAGTGAACTGATAGTACTGTTCAATGCTCAGTCCCTGATAGCTCAGTCTCTGTGCATATTCATCAATCATGTTCTCCGCCTGTGTTTCTACCATCGGATCAGGAATTTCCATCGTCGCATTCTCGATGATCTTATCCATAACCTTTTGTTTCTTTGTATTTAAGGCAGCTTCTTCTTTCTTTGTCAGAAGATTTTTTCTGACATCGTCTTTGTATTCAGCCAATGTGTCAAATTCAGAAACATCCTGAGCGAATTCGTCATCAATTTCCGGATATTCTTTTCTCTTAACTTCATGTACTTTGCATTTGAATACAGCTTCTTTGCCTGCAAGGCTCTTTTCATGATAGCTTTCCGGGAATGTAACAACAACGTCTTTTTCTTCGCCTGCTTTCACGCCGACAAGCTGATCTTCAAAGCCCGGAATGAAAGACTTGGAGCCTAAAACAAGCGGATGATTCTTTGCAGAACCGCCTTCAAATGTCTTGCCGTCTACAGAGCCTTCGTAATCGATCACAACTGTATCGCCGTCTTTAGCTTCGTCTTCGACAACAAGTTCTCTGGCGTTCTGTTCCTGAGCCTTCTTGATCTCAGCATCTACTTCTTCGTCTGTCACTTCAACAGCTGTCTTTTCAACCTCGATACCTTTATATTCACCCAGTGTTGCTTCCGGTTTCACTGCAACTTCTGCTGTAAAAATAAAATCCTTGCCTTTTTCGATCTGAGTTACTTCGATCTTCGGTCTGGATACAATATCCAGATTGCTTTCTTTGGCAGCTTCCGAATATGCGCCCGGCATTACATCGTTGGCAGCATCTTCATAAAATACGCCGACGCCGTACATCTTCTCAACCATCTTCTGCGGCACATGGCCTTTACGGAAGCCCGGAATTGAGATCTGGCCTTTATTTTTATTATAAGCTCTTGTAATTGCTTTTTCAAATTCTTCTGCCGGCACATCGATCGTCAATTTAGCCATGTTCTTTTCTAACATCTCGATTTGTACACTCATTATTATAAATCCTCCTGATCCTGCTTTCTTTTGCTTTAGCTTTCCTTATCTGATTTCAGGCGTGATAAGGCACTCTGTATCATATTATATAATAAGGATTTTCATATGTAAAGTGATTTTTACAACAAAAGATGTTCCCGGCCTTGCCATACAAAGCCGGGAACACCTTTCGTTCATATCTTCATTACGGTACTGTCTGCCTTTTGGCGCGGACATTTACTGTCCTGAAGACATCTGTTCTTCCTGTTTTTTGATCATGCGGCGCACCATTTCTCCGCCGATGGATCCTGTCTGAGCGGAAGTGAGATCGCCGTTGTAGCCTTGCTTTAAGTTGACACCTAATTCGCTGGCTACTTCCATCTTAAATCTGTTCATTGCTTCTTTTGCCTGTGGCACTTCCATACGGCTGCCGTTTGAACTTGATCCACTTGTGTTAGACATTTTGAACGCCTCCGTTTTTCTGATTTTGTATATTTAAACAGACATCACTGTGTCTGTATTCCTAGTATACACAGCACTCCAAATTCTATGTTGGTAAATGAAGCCAACTTTAATATTGCCTGTTTGGGATTCATCGTTTAAACTTATACTAAAAAACGAGGTGATCTTTCATGGAAATTGAAAAAAAATATTTAATCAAGTCTTTGCCGCAGGCTCTGGACACATTTGCATACCATCTGATTGAACAGGGATATCTTTGTACAAATCCTGTCGTCAGAGTCCGCCGGCAGGATGATGATTACTATCTCACATACAAAGGCGGCGGCATGATGACCCGGGAAGAATATAATCTTCCATTAAATAAAGAAGCTTATGAACACTTGATCGTCAAAGCTGACGGCAACATTATCACTAAAAAGCGTTATCTTATCCCACTGGATGATGATCTGACATGCGAACTGGATATCTTTGAAGGCATCTTTGCCGGTCTGATCATCGCTGAAGTCGAATTTCAAAGCGAGGCCGACGCACTCGCCTTTACGCCTCCGGCATGGTTCGGTGAGGATGTAACCTTCGATCCTCATTATCACAACAGTTATCTGTCGTCCATGATTTTATAATAACTGCCGGGTGTATAGCCGGTCTGAGCGGATAAGGGGAAGTATCTTCCCCTTATCCGCTGCGATACTGCGGACAGCGAACGGTGAGCCGTTCGCTGTCCGTTACCCGGCAAATAGCTGCATGTGCAAGCCCAGCAGCTGCTTGCCGGGTGTATCGAAAAAATCGCGCCTTACAGCGCGATTTTTTATCTCTGATTCAAAGGTATATATTCACTTCTGTCAAGGACACACTGATATGCCGGACGGATGATTTTGTCCACGTTGATCAATTCTTCAATGCGGTGCGCGCTCCAGCCTACAATTCTTGCGGTTGCAAACATCGGCGTAAACAGCTTCAGCGGAAGATCCAGCATGCTGTATACAAAACCGCTGTAGAAGTCTACATTGGCACTGACGCCTTTGTAAATATGACGCCGTTCACCGATGACCTGAGGCGCCAAACGCTCAACCATCGAGTACAATTTAAAGTCGTTCTGTCTGCCTTTTTCTTCGGCAAGCTTTTTAACGAAAGCCCTGAAAATATCCGCACGCGGGTCGGAAATGGAATAGACAGCATGGCCGATGCCGTAGATCAGTCCTCTGCGGTCAAAAGCTTCTTTATCCAGCAATTTATTCAGATATAACTTAATTTCATCTTCATCATCATAATCTTTGACATGCTGTTTCATATCCTCAAACATCTCGACCACTTTAATATTGGCGCCGCCGTGTTTTGGTCCTTTCAGAGAACCGAGGGCTGCCGCAATAGTTGAATATGTATCTGTACCCGATGATGAAACAACATGAGTCGTAAATGTAGAGTTATTACCGCCGCCATGTTCCATATGAAGCACAAGAGCCAGATCAAGGATTGCCGCTTCAAATTTAGAATACTTCATATCCGGCCGCAGCATCCGCAGAATATTGCCTGCTGTGGAAATATCCGGCGACGGATTGTGGATATAAAAACTGTCGCCGCATATATAATGATTATATGCCTGATAGCTGTACACTGAAAGCATCGGAAAAACGCTGATCAGCATAATACACTGGCGCAGTACATTTGGAATAGAAATATCATCCGGATTTTCATCATATGCGTACAGTGTCAGTACCCCCCGGGAAAGCGTATTCATCATATCATTGGACGGCGCTTTCATAATCACATCGCGCACAAAGTTTGTCGGAAGTGTTCTGTAGGAAACAAGCAAATCCGAAAAATCTTTCAATTCTTTTGCATTTGGGAGTTTTCCAAATAAAATCAGATAGGTGATCTCCTCGAAGCCGGGTCTGTCTGAATTAATAAAGCCTTTGACAAGATCTCTGATACTGTATCCTCTGTAAAAAAGTTCGCCTTCACACGGAACACGCTTACCGTCAATCTCTTTTGACGACTGGATCTCAGATATATGTGTCAGGCCGGCCAAAACACCTTTGCCGTTGACATCCCTGAGCCCCCGCTTCACATCATACTTCGTGTACAGGCTTGTATCTATACCGTTGTATTCCTGACATAATTTGGATAATTCCAAAATCTCCGGGGTAATCTCCGATATATTTCTCTCTGCCATCAAGAATCACTCCTTTCAAAAATCCACTCTTTAGTCATTATACCCTAAAATTACTTGGATTGTCAACTAATTCGCCAAACCTTAACAATTTGTTAAGAAAAATGCAGCCCTGATATTCAGGACTGCACTGTTACGGCACCTATTATCTTGTTATATTTTTCACGCTGCCGCCTGCCGGACGGTAGTAACCGCCGTTCATGATGATCATTCCCGGTGTGACAATCTCAGAAACTTCCACAAGATAATCCCAGATTCTCTTTGATAAAGATTCCTTTCTGTTTCTGATCACTGTATTTGTTTTATTTTTACGTACCACAGTTGCCTGCATCGTCATTACCTCCTATAGAGTTTTATTTCGGATTCCTCCGATGGCATTATCATATCATGATGTTGTCATTTTGACAACGCTTTAACCTTCCTTTCTCCGTTTTATCCTTTGATTTTACATAGGCTTTATATTAAATGCACAATTATAACGGTTAATTTCTTTGTTTTTTCACTCGTTTTTTGTGCATTTTATCTATTTTTTCATGTTGTGCATTTTGACCAGTGCCGTCATTTTGACTTTTCGTTTTTTACTTTTTTACTTATATTTTTTGTGGTAAAATAAGCTTATCCAGATATTGATTCATTTTCAGACAGGGGGTTTTTTTATGAGTCATGTCATTATTACAATCAGCCGTGAATACGGCTCAGGCGGCCGTCTCATCGCCCAAAAGCTGGCCGGCGATCTTGGTATTCCTTTTTTAGACCGACAGATTATCTCCGAAGCCGCACGCACGTCCGGGCTTCCTGAGGATGTCATCCGCAAAACCGAAAACCAGAAGCCGTTTACCAATGCTTTCTATGAGATGTTCAGCTATTATGCCACCACAAACAATCAATCCGTTTCGGAGCAGGTATTTCTTGCTGAATCCAAAGTCATTACCGATGCCGCCGATAAAGGTTCCTGCGTCATTGTCGGCCGGTGTGCCAATTACGTCCTTAAAGGGCGCAAATCGTGCCTGAGCGTTTTTATCCATGCGCCGAAAAATGACCGCATCAGGCGTGCTCACGATGTGTACGGCATCAAATCCCAAAATCTTGAAGCCTATGTCATGCGTCAGGACAAAAGCCGCGCTTCCTATTATAATTATTTTGCCGAAAATAAATGGAGCGACTGCAAATCTTACGACTTATGTCTCAACAGCACCATCGGCCTTGACGCCTGCGTTGAAGTCATCAAAGCCGCCGCGCTCAACTTAAGCCGCGGATAAGGCTGTATGGCCCGGCCTGTTAAAAACAAAACTCCGAAAGACACAGGATTCTTTTACAAATCCTATCTTTCGGAGTTTTATCTTGCTTTGTTTTATACGTTTAAAATCTTATGTCAGCTCAATCATCTTTTTCTCAGGATATAAAGAAATCACCAGTTTTAAATCCAAGTCTTCGATATGCTCAAACGCCCACCGGCTCAGCGTCTGATCCGGCAGCCCGAAGACCAAGTTCAAACAGATTGATACCTGTATCCATATTGTCTGCATTGGCAATTTCCACTTCAAGGTCATAGACTTTGGACGAATAATGGCTGTCCGGGATATCTTCTCTTTTGGCGCCGTATTCTTCTATAAACTGTTCTGTTGTCTTCACTTCTGCGGAAATGACTTTCAGAGAATAGCCGTCCATTGATGTAGTATAAAACAAATCATACTCAAAAGGCACCGTGTCCCCGATCTGATAATACCGGTCGATGACTTTCGGCACAGACCGGTTCACAATATAAATTCTTACACCGATGCCGGTACAAAGCGCCAGCACAAGCAGCCCAATGATATATTTTTTAATTTTTTTCATGCCCCAGCACCTCCGTCCGGCCAGCATCTGCCATCTTTCATATGATACATTTCATCGGACACGCTCTCTAAAAATGCATGGTCATGGCAGCTCAGAATTACAAGGGCGCCCCGCGCCTTTTCTCTGAGGATCAGCTCACGCACAAGCGCCACTCCATCCTGATCCAGCGCATTGACCGACTCATCCAAGATCAGAATATCCGGCTGCTCCAAAATCGCTGAGGCAATACCGAGACGCTGCTTCATACCAAGCGAATATTTTCTGTATTTTCTCCGGTCATCAGGGTCAAGCCCTACATCGGCAAGACACTGTCTGATAGTCTCCGCGCCGATTTTCTGCCGGATAGACGCCAAAATCTTTAAATTGTCAAAGCCAGAGTAACTGTTTAAAAACGCCGGATTTTCAATAAGAATGCCAAGCGTGATCGGATATTCCGATGCAGCTCCAAGAGGCGCGTCATGAATATACACCTGACCTTTTGTAGGAAAAATCAGACCGGCGATCACCCGCATCAGCATTGTCTTTCCGGAGCCGTTGCAGCCTTCGATACCGTAAATTTTTCCCGGCGTCATCTTCATGGAAATCTATCGCTTTTTGCAATTTGGTCAATACTTTGGACGTTTTTGCAAGAAATTTGTAAGAATTTCCCCTTACCTGTTTGTGCGCATCAAAAAATCCGGAGATTTTTTTAAATTCCCGGATTTTTCGCAATTATTTTTATACATTTTTCTTACCAAACACAATAAAACATACGGCACTGACAGCCATCAATATCGGATAATACAGATACGGCATCATTTTAAACGGCGTCACGCCGGTAATTTCCGCGGCCAGCAAAAGCTGGGCGCCGTAAGGGATCAGTCCCTGCCCTACCGAGGCGAAAATATCCAGAAGCGAAGCCGAACGCTTCGGTGCGATACCGTACTGATTGCTGATTTCTTTGGCAATCGGCCCGGCAATCACGATAGCAACCGTATTGTTAGCTGTGGCCATATCCACCAGCAGCGTCAGTCCGGCGATACCAAGCTGGGCGCCTTTTTGACTTTTGATCCGCCGCCGGATAAACTGCAGGATCCATGCAATACCGCCATTGTACTTCACAATGGCCACAATACAGGCAACGACAATGGATATGACGGTTATATCATACATGCCCGTCACGCCCGAGCTGCCATCCGGCCCGGAAGCGATGGCCTGAAAAATATCCATCCAGGGGATTGCGCCTGTAGCCACGCCGATAATAATCGAAATAACTGTGCCTCCAATAAGGACAAGGAACACGTTGATGCCGATCAGCGCACCCACAAGTACTAGGATATACGGCACAATTTTGATAATATCATATTCCAGCGGTTCTGTAATTTCATAACTGCCGTTTCTGGAAATAACTGCAAAAATCAGCAGCGATAAAAGGGCTGCCGGCAGGACAATCAAAAAATTGGCTTTAAATTTGTCTTTCATCTCACAGCCCTGAGTTTTTACAGCGGCGATTGTTGTATCTGAAATCATTGAAAGATTATCCCCAAACATGGCTCCGCATACAACAGCCGCTCCGCACAGCGCCATCGGATAACCGGTTTTATCGCTGATACCCACTGCGATCGGCGCCAGTGCGGCAATCGTTCCCATACTTGTCCCCATGGACAGTGAAATAAAGCAGCTAATCAGCATCAGGCCGACAACTGCTACTGATGAGGGCAGCACTGAAAGACTGAAATTGACGGTACTCTCTACGCCGCCGGCCGCTGAAACCGCGCCTGAAAATCCGCCGGCCGCAAGAAAAATCAGACACATGGTCATAATGTTATCGTCACCCACGCCTGCGGCGGCAATCCGCATTTTCTCGTTAAAAGGTACTTTTCTGTTTTGAAAGAAAGCCGCCATCAGCGCAATGAGAAAGCCGACGATAGCCGGCGTCCTGCTGAAATCACCGCTGACAATACCCATGCCGATAAAAATAACAAGAAATATACCTACCGGCAGCAGTGCGCTCACCTTTCCCTTTTGTTCACTCATTTTTTCCAAACTGATCCTCTCCCCGTAATCTCTGATTTGCACCAAAACCATAAAGCTTCAGTATCACTATTATACCGTCCGGTATGAACATTTTCAACAATTACATATCTTTAACATTGACCTTTTGCCTGCTTTCATAGTATAATGGCATTGTTAAGTCATTTAGAAAACTATGTTCAGAATTAGCGAAACTGCATGTTAAAACATCAGTATTACATTAAACAAAGGTAAGGGGTATTGAATGAGCGAAAAGAACAATCAAGCTGTCTCCGAGATTTTAGCATTAATCAATCAGATCCGGGAACAGAAACTGAGTGCAGATTATGTACATCCTTCGATTATTCCGGATATTGATTTATATATGGATCAGGTGACAACTTTCATGGATGAGCATTTATCATTTTCAAAGCGCTATGATGAAGATAAAATTTTGACAAAAACGATGATCAACAATTATGCAAAGAATCAGCTGCTTCCTCCGCCGGAAAAGAAAAAGTATTCCAAAGATCACATACTTTTATTGACATTTATTTATTATTATAAAAATATTTTATCGATCAACGATATCCAGACACTTCTGGAGCCCATTAAAAGCACTTATTTTAAGACTAAAAATTCGCCGGACATGACCGCTGTTTATGATGAAATCTTTCAGATGGCCACCTCCGCGACCGCTTCGGTTTTTGACGATATGACCGACAAGCTGCATCTTGCCGGAGAACTTTTTAAGGAAACTTCCGGCGATGAAAAAAACCTGCTGACATTTTTCAGCTTTATATGCCTTCTGAGCTATGATATTTATTTGAAAAAACAAATTGTGGAAAAACTGATTGATAAGATGTCCGACGCTGCCAATGAATCTGAGCATACAAAAGACAAAAAAAATAAAAAGCATGATGCATAACGTCATGCTTTTTATCTTTCACTTTATTTTTCTTCGGCTTCAAGGCGTCCCATCACCATATCATAACCGTCATTGCCGTAATTCAGCGACCGGTTGACCCTGCTGATGGTTGCCGTTGATGCCCCTGTTTTTTCTGCAATTTCAAGATACGTCTTTTGTTCTCTGAGCATCTTGGCCACTTCAAACCGCTGCGACAGCGAGAGCAGTTCATTAATTGTACATAAATCTTCAAAAAAATCAAAGCATTCCTCTGTATCTTTCAAACACATAATCGCTTTAAAAAGCTGTTCTACCTCCGGAGTCCTGATTTTCTTATTCATCTTAAAAAGTGCCTCCTTATATTCCCTGTTTTCACATGTATTTCCAAATGCACGGTACTATTTTAACATTTCACAGGGATAAAGTCTACCCTTTATTTATAAATTGATGAATTCTGCCCAGCCTGCCTTTTTCTAATTGAAATAGACAAGTTCTTCTTCCGGTTTTTTCGTACTTTTGGCATGTTTCAAGTAAAGGACCGGCCCTTCGCCCTGATATGCCGGAAAATATTCTGTCTTCACAGTTGCTGTGATTTTTACCCACATATTATTTTTAAATTTATCAATATGCTTTGTCTTGCATATAAAGCCGATAAAGCGAATATCTTCCACGCAGCACGTCATCGCATGGCGTCCCGGCACAAAGCAGCCATTTGGAAAGTCATTGGCAATATATACCCGTCCGGTAAAGGAGACTGTCTTGCCTTCGTAGTTTTCCGGATGCTCCATGGCATCCAGATACCAAATACCAAAGTCATCATCTTCGATCTCAATAACCTCCGCTTTAAGGTCAAATGGCAGTTCTTCCGGCGGCAGTTCGATCGGGTCGCCGTTTTCATCATCAAACACCATCTGCGCACGGCGGTTGACCGCCTTAATATTTCTGCGGAAAACATTCAAAGGCATATCCTGCGAACAGCGGTTGAAAAATATCATCTCTGAACTTGAGAAAATATCAAGCATCATGGAACGCATATTATTCATATAGTTTTCAAAAGTTGAACCGTCCACTGTCGTAATAATCTGATTAATAAACCAGCCGTCCGGCAGTTTCAGATCAAGACAGGTCTGGACTTTCCACATACCGTTATACTCAATAAACACATATTCCGGATTATAAAAATTTTGGCACTGTTCAAGGAACTCCGACGTCAGGCTTTCCTCGTCTTCCACGCTTGTCAGGGCAATATTTAACTCTGCCAGCCTGTATTCATCATACTCTTCCTCGCCTTCCTCACAAGTGATGAGCAGCGATCTTGCTTCCTCAGAAAATCCTTCTTCCTGAAGAATCTGTCTTAAAAACGTGGTTTTCCCCGAATCAAGAAATCCCGTGATCAAAAACACTGGCACTTCCACCGGTTTTTTCATGGCTATTCACTCCCTTCAGCCAATGCTAAAAAGCTGTTTCAGCGCATCTTCTTTCAGATCTGTGCCGATCACACAAAGCTTGCCTGTAATATCCGGTGCTCCTGATCTCAGCTCATATTCTTCCGGCACAAGGTCAAAATAGATCCAGCCGCCCTCTGTGCTTTCAACCATACCTTTGGCTCTCAAAATACTGCCGTACTCCGTTGTCTCAGACAATACTTTAAGAATTTTATCCAGATCTTCTTTGTTATATTTGTGTGTTGTCTCTGCGCCCCAGCTTGTAAATACATCATCTGCATGATGATGTCCATGGTCATGATGATGGTGATGGTCATGATCGTGGCCGCAGCACTGGTCATGGTCGTCGTGTTCATGATGGTGCTCGTGTTCATGGCTGTCATGATCATGATCGTGATGGTGGCCGTGTTCCTCATGATCGTGATGGTGGCCGTGTTCCTCATGATCGTGATGATGGTCGTGTTCCTCGTGATCATGGTGGTGATGTTCGCCGTCATGGTGATGGCATCCGCATTCCGGGCAGATTTCTTCCTCTGCAAACATCTCATCGGCTAAAGAAATCGGCTGTTCCATCGCCTTTAAAATCTGAGCGCCGGTCAGATCATCCCACGGCGTCGTAATCAGCGTTGCCTCCCCATTTTTCTCTTTGATCATCGCCACAGCTTCATCAAGCTTCGCTTCTTTCATGTTCTGAGTACGGCTCAAAATAATTGTCTTGGCATATTCAATCTGGTTGTTGAAAAATTCGCCGAAATTTTTCATAAATACTTTACACTTCTGAGCGTTGACCACAGCCACAAGACTGTTTAACTCAACACTGCCCGGCACAACAACTTTCTGCACCGCAGCCATCACATCCGACAATTTGCCGACGCCCGAAGGCTCGATCAAAATTCTGTCCGGGGCAAATTCATCGATAACTTTATGCAGCGCTTTTCCGAAATCGCCCACAAGAGAGCAGCAAATACAGCCTGAATTCATCTCTGTGATTTCAATACCCGCATCTTTCAAAAAACCGCCGTCAATGCCGATCTCACCGAATTCATTTTCAATGAGTACGACTTTCTCGCTGCCAAGTGCTTCCGAAAGCAGCTTCTTAATCAGCGTCGTCTTTCCGGCGCCTAAAAAACCGGAAAAAATATCAATTTTAATCATGTTGATCAATCCTTTCTTGCATGTAGGACAGGATATTTTCTATCAGCGCATCCATACGCCGACGCGTCTTTTCATTGGTATATGAAACTCTGCCGGCCATGCGCCGTATATAATCCTGCGCTTCAATGATCTGTAATGTATCACTGAAATAAATATCAAATGTCATTGCAAAATAAGACACCCAAAAGTCCATTGGAGTCCTGCGCTTCGATGACAGAACGGACATGCGCTTTTTTGTATCTTCAAAGACTTCATCACTGATGTCAAAACCGCCAAGCGTCTCCTCGGTGATGCCTTTGCCCAGCATCGTTTCGATGGAATCTTCCAGCTTCACACGGTAGTTGTCCAGCTTATCTGCATCTCGGATAATTTTTGCATGAAGCAGACTGCGTTCATCAAGGCCGTCCTCAATGGCAAACCGGTTATGGTTGGCAATCGCTCCACGAATGATTGTATCATAACCGGAATCTTTTATAAAGTCCCGTATTTTCTCATCTTCAAAGAGAATTTTCACACCGAGCGCTGCATGATCCACCGTCTCGGCATCAATAAATGAATGATAAATCCGAAGCTGCTCAAATCTTCCGATATCATGCAAAAGCCCAATGAGCACTGCCAGACGGGTATCTTCCTCAGAAAGTCCCAGTCCCTTTGCAATGTCCTCACTGGCCCTTTTTACATGAAATGTATGCACAACTTTCAGGCGAATTTTATCATCCGATATGTCATAGGCCGACACATACTTGCGAAAAGCTTCTGTCGCCGCCTGTATATCAATCGCCAAAATCCTTCCTCCTTATCTGCCGCTTCCGGCATAAATCAGCGCATTGCATATCGCCGCCGCAATATTGCTGCCGCCTTTTCTTCCCTGCGCCACAATACACGGCACCGCAGTCTTCATGATCAGCTGCTTGGATTCTTCCACATTGACAAAACCCACCGGCACGCCAATAACTGCTGCCGGGCTGACTTTGCCGCTGCCGATCAATTCATAAAGCCGGATCAGCGCTGTCGGCGCATTGCCCACAGCAAAAATCTTTTCCCCGGGAAGGGCCATACCCCGCTCCATGCACACGCTTGACCTGGTCACGCCCCGCGCTTTTGCTTCCCTTGCCACATCACTGTCATCCATAAAGCAGTATACACTGCCGCCCAGCTGAGCCAGTTTCTTCTTATTAATACCCGAAGCTGCCATCTTTGTATCTGTTATAATTGACGCGCCCCGCTTTAGGGCGTCCACGGCTATTTTAGCACTATTCTCTGAAAAATACAAATTTTTTGCATAATCAAAATCCGCCGACGTATGGATGCACCGTTTCACAATCGAAAGTTCCAGCCCTGTCCACGCCGTTTCCCCGAGAATTGAATCAATAATCTCCATGCTGCGTTTTTCGATTTCTTCCGGTTTTACGATTTCAATTTCCTCTAACATACTCATTCCTCACTATTTTTCAATGCCGGTGCGTGCGCCGATGCCCCGGTCAAAGGGATGCTTTTCTTTTTGAATATAAGAAATATAGTCTGCAGCATTTTTAAGGCGCTCACTGGGATCATAGCCATTCATAATAACTTCCAGCTTCTTTGGCCGGTGCGCCAAAAATTCCAACACAGTATCCTCATCGATCATCTGCTGATTGATCACATGTAAAATTTCATCTAAGAAAAGGACATCATAATCCCCTTGTACCGCTTCTGTGCAGATTTCTTCAAAAACACGGCTGTAGTAGGCGCGGCACAACCCTTTTTCTTCATCCGTCATCTGAAAAGTAAACTTAATATCTTCTTTGCCGTCCATCACCGTGATGTTCGGGATACGTTCCAAAATACGGCGCTCACTGGAACTGTTGTCTTTTAAAAACTGATAGATCAGCACCTTATCCCCGGCGCCCGCTGCGCGCACGCACAGTCCGATGCCGCAAGTCGTTTTCCCTTTGCCGTCGCCGTGATAAATGTGTACCAAACCCTGTCTCATCTAAATCCCCCGTTCCAAAATTTTATAAATCTCCGGCATCGCAACAGATGCGCGGATGGCCTGCGCCAATAGATCATACTGCTCATTTTTATAGGCATTCAGATCAAATGCCTTCTTTTCCAGACGGACGCCCTTCTTCTTACAGAGCGCGTCAACAACAGCCCACGCCGTCTTTGTGTTGTCAAACAATCCATGCAGATACGAGCCGAACACTGTGCCTTTAGGATGCATCATGCCGTCCGTGCGGCCATCCTCAAGACGGATCATATCCACACATCCGCCCAGATTTTCTGTCTTTCCCATATGAATCTCATAACCTGAAACTTCCTGTCCGATGAGGGAGGCCAGCATCCCTTCGCCGCCGATCACGGTACCTTTAATCTGGGTCCGCGTCTTTTGAGGCATAAACACTGTTCTTGCATTTAAAAGCCCAAGTCCGCGCATAGTGCCGCCATACTCCACACCCTGCGGATCTTCCAGTATTTTGCCCAGCATCTGATAGCCGCCGCATATGCCGATCACCGGCACCTCCTCGCCGGCCGCCCGGAGAATCAGCGCTTCCAGACCGGACTGGCGCAGCCACTTCATATCGGCCATCGTATTTTTCGTTCCCGGCAAAATGATCAGATCCGGCCGCTTCAGTTCCGATACTTTCCCCACATAGCGCACTGACACGCCGTCCATGCGCTCAAATGCGGAAAAATCCGTAAAATTGGAAATATGGGGCAGCCGGATCACAGCAATGTCAATAACGCCGCCGCCCTCATGGGCACACAGCCGCTGGGACAGACTGTCCTCATCATCAATGTCCACTGCTGTCATCGGCACAACGCCAAGTACCGGCACGCCTGTTTTTTCCTCGATCATCCGAAGCCCCGGCTCTAAAATACGGACATCGCCCCGGAATTTGTTAATGATCAGCCCTTTGATCATGGCCTGCTCATCCGGCTCCAAAAGTTTCACTGTGCCGTACAGCGAGGCGAACACGCCGCCCCGGTCAATATCTCCGGCAAGCAGCACCGGCGCTTTCACCATTTTGGCAAGTCCCATATTCACAATATCATTATCCTTCAAATTAATTTCCGCAGGACTGCCGGCGCCCTCAATGACAATAATGTCATAGGCTTTGGACAGATTTTCAAAAGCCTCCATCACCGCCGGAATAAACCGGGTCTTATTTTTGTAATAATCCATCGCCTGCATATTGCCGGCCACTTCTCCGCCGACAATCACCTGAGAACCGACGCTGCTTGTCGGTTTTAATAAAATCGGATTCATATCCGCCGTCGGCTCGATACCTGCCGCCTCTGCCTGCATCGCCTGCGCCCGCCCGATTTCAAGACCGTCTTTTGTAATATATGAATTCAGCGCCATATTCTGGGATTTAAACGGCGCTGTCTTATAGCCGTCCTGATGAAAAATACGGCACAGCCCCGCCGTCAGAAAACTTTTGCCTGCATTGGACATCGTTCCCTGGATCATAATGACTTTCGCTGCCATGGCGCACCTCAATCCCTGATTTCAAGCAGCACCGGGCAGTGGTCGGAACCGTAAATATCACTTAAAATATCCGCCCGGACAAGCCTGTCTTTCAATGCCTCGGACACAATAAAGTAGTCAATGCGCCATCCCGCGTTGTTTTTTCGGGCATTGAACCGGTAGGACCACCAAGAATAAGCGCCCGTTTTATCCGGATAAAAATACCGGAATGTATCAATAAAACCGTCAGCCAGCAGCGCCTTGATCTTACCCCGCTCCTGATCGGAAAATCCGGCATTTTTCCGGTTTGTCTTAGGATTTTTCAGGTCGATTTCTTCATTGGCTACATTGAAATCACCGCAGACAACGACCGGCTTGCGCTGCTCCAGCGACTTTAAATAGGCATGGAAATCATCTTCCCACTGCATACGGTAGTCGATGCGGGCCAGACCATCCTGAGCATTTGGCGTATACACATTCACAAGATACATATCCTGAAATTCCAGCGTGATGACCCGTCCTTCCGTATCATGGGCCGGAATGCCGAGACCGTAAGTAACATTTTCCGGCGCAGTGCGGGTAAATACTGCGGTTCCAGAATAACCTTTCCGCTGGGCATAATTCCAATACTGGGCATATCCTTCCAGTGCCATCTGAATCTGCCCTTCCTGAAGTTTTGTCTCCTGGATGCAGAAAACATCTGCATCCAGGGTTTTAAAAATATCCATAAATCCTTTGTTCATGACGGCTCTCAGCCCGTTGACATTCCAAGAAATAAGTTTCATCTTTCCTTTAGCCTCCTTTTTTCACCAATGATCTGTTTCAATGCAGCCATCAGCTGCACATTATCTTCATGACACCCCACGGCAATTCTGAAATAGCTGCCATCTAAGTTTACATAATTTTCGCACCGCCGAATCATGATGCGCCGCAAAAGCATCTGTTCATAAAGATCAGATACCTCCGGGACACGGATCAATATGTAATTGGCGCTGCTTTGCGTAAATTCAATGCCCATCGACGCCAGCGCCTGTTCCATCCACGTCCGCTCTCTGAGTATATAACCAACCGTCTTCTGCCGATGATCCTTTGCCAAAATCGCCGCCATGCCTGCCGCCTGAGCGGCCGTGCTCACCGGCCACGGAGGCCCGAACCGTTTCATTTGATCAAGAATCGTTTCATCGCCACAAAGGGCATAACCCAGCCGAAGTCCCGGCATCGCATACATTTTCGTAAATGATCTGAGAATAAGCATATTGGGATAGTCTGTCAAATGCCCTGCCATCGTATATTGGCGCGGCTCAGGCACAAAATCCAAAAAACATTCATCAATCACAGCCAATGCGCCCACCCGAGCAGTTCTCTCCACGATTGCTTCAAGCAGCGCCCGCTCAGTAAGCACACCGGTCGGATTATTAGGGCTGCATATAAAAACCATATCCACAGTCTCATTGATGTTTTCCAAAATATCTTCTTTGATTTCAAATCCGTCATGATTTAAATCATACCCGATAATTTTTGTCCCTATGCAGCCCATAGCTTCTTCATATTCCCCAAAGGTCGGATGGGGCACTACGGCGGTGCGCGGATTCATGGCAAAGACAAGTCTGTAAATCAGATCCGCTGCGCCGCTGCCGCACATAACCCACTGGGGTCTGATGTCATACCCTTCGTCTGTCATTGACCGGGCAATCTGTTCACAAAGAGCCGATGAAGACGGATCCGGATAATGCACCGCCGCCGCTGCGGCCGCTGCCGCTGCTTCCCGCACCGGATCCGGCATCCCTAAAGGGCATATATTGGCCGAAAAATCAATCAGCGCATCTTCTGAAACGCCGATTTTTCTGCCTGCCTGATATCTGTTTCCTCCATGTTCCATAACTATCGCTCCGTTGTCTTTTTTTCGCTGATCATCTGCACAAGCGCTGCCGCGGTGGACGGGCAGACCATTCCCGGCTCAAAATACCCCTGCGCGCACAAACTTTGGAAAATTTGCAATACAGCTGGCATTTTCAAATTTCCCTGTTCCAGCACTGCTCTATTTGCAAAAACCTCTTTTGGTGTCCCGGTCTGTATCAGATTTCCGTCAGAAAACACAGCAATCCTGTCCGCCCACTCAAAGGCAAAATCCACATCGTGAGTGGAAAGGACAATCGTTTTCCCCTCTGCGGTCAGCTGTTCCAAAATTTCCCGGATACAATCCGTATTCACCGGATCCAGCGCTGCCATCGGTTCATCAAAAATAATAATTTCCGGTTCCATAATAAGGACATCGGCAATGCTCACCAGTTTTTTCTGGCCGCCGCTTAAAAAGTGGGGCGGTTTTTGAAGCAGACTTGTCAGTCCCAGCTGCTTTGCAAGCATTTTAACCCGCCGGGCCGCTTCTTCTTTGGACATGCCCAAATTTAAAGCGCCAAAAGAAATCTCACCCATCACGGTTGACGCAAACATCTGCTGATCCGGATCCTGAAATACAATCCCTATATTTTTCCTTAAACGGATCAGACTTTTTTTATCACAGGCAACCGGCGCTCCTTTAAAAAATATCTTTCCGGATGACGGCCGCAAAATACCGTTCATATTTAAAAAAAGTGTGGACTTTCCTGCGCCGTTGGCGCCAAGCACCGCCAGCTTTTCACCGGAATAAATATCCAGCGTCACATTTTTTAAGGCCCGGCTGCCGTCGCTATATGTAAAATCCACATGTTCTATATTCATTAATGCACTCATATTTTCCTCTTTCATGACGCACTTGCTGCGTCAATAATGGTAGATTTGGAAGTTTACTTCCAAACTTTCCAAACTTCATCCTCTGACCATCAGCACAGCGCCGATACATATCAAAAGTGCGGTATAGCCGGCGGCGGCCGCGGCATGCGCGGCCGTCACACTCTTGGGCTCATTTAAAAATTCCAGACGGCCGTCATAGCATCTGGCCTCCATGGCATCATACATTGCCGACGACTTTTTATAACTTTTTAAAAACAAACTGCCGGCGATCATCGCCGTTGTCTTCATCCATGTTTTTCGCGTCATATACCCCAGTCTGGCATCCGCCGCCGTGCTCATACTGCGGCATGTATCCATCATAATCATAATAAAACGATAAACAAGCAGCATCAGTTCTGTCAAAAGCCGCGGGCATCTCAGCCGTTCAAGCACTTGAACAATTTCAAAAACAGGTGTGGACAGTGAAAGAAAATAAAGACATGAAACGCAGCCCATCGCCTTCGCAGCAAGAGCGGCTCCCATATAAACGCTCTGCCGGCTCAGTGAGATATATCTTGAAAAAAAAGGCACTGACAGTAAATTGGCCGGCGTTTTCGTCACATCGATCACAATGGGCAGCACGGCAAGCAGCAAAAACACAGTCGGCGCCAAAAGCAGCCTGATGTATGTTTTCCACGGCACACCGCCAAGCAAAACCGTTATACATCCCATACTGACGATGATAAAAAGTGACAATAACCATCGGTTAAATCCGAGACAGGCCGCCATCGCGGCGGCCGCCGTCAGACACTTTAAAAAAGGGGACAGCGGGTTCAGCCGCGACATGTACGCATACTGGTCAATGACGTTCATCTTGATCCGGCTCCTTTTTTCTGTACTTTGCTCTGGCCGCCATGTATCCGATACCAAAGCAGACAACACCGGAACCGAGCGCCGCCTGAAGACAAAACAGGAGGCTTTCCAATTCTCCGGGCAGCCCGTCAGGGAAAATTTTTTCCATCAGCGGCGTAAACCATGGTTCATAATCGGGATCAAGCTCTGTGATCAATGCCTCTGCCTCTCCGTCGGAGCCGCCGAACTGGGCGCTCCTTCCAAGGAACACCATCGGCAGCGCAATAATTAATATAAGCGCTGCCACAAGCAGGATAATCGTACTTTTTTTCATCGCACTGCACCTCCTTTTTCATAGAAGACATCCAAACTTTTCGTCTCATCTGCGCCGTATTTGGCGATCAGATTAAAGATAAGCACAGTAACAATGCCCTCGGCGACGGCCAAAGGTATCTGCGTCAGTGCAAAGACGCCGAGAAATTCAATCACAGCGCCGATGACGCCGCCTTCCGGGGATGGATAAGCGAGGCCAAGCTGAACCGAAGTGACGCAATAAGTGGCAAGATCGCCCAGCGCAGCGGCAAGAAAAACCCCCGCATATTGATTGCCGTGAAGCTTTTTTACAAGACGGTAAACGCCGTATGAAACAAACGGGCCGACAATAGCCATTGAAAAAACGTTGGCGCCCAGCGTCGTGATCCCGCCGTGGCCCAAAAGAAGCGCCTGAAATAAAAGAACAATCAGTCCGAATACCGATGTGGCCAGCGGCCCGAAAAAAACAGCCCCAAGGCCTACGCCGGTCGGATGGGAACAGCTGCCGGTCACTGACGGTATTTTCAGTGCTGACAAAACGAATGCAAACGCCGCGCACATGGCAATCAGCAGCATTGTCTTGCGGTCCCTCTCCACAATCCTGCTGATCGAACGCAGTCCCAGCACGATAAACGGCACACAGACAAGTCCCCATGCAATACAATAAGCCGGTGCTAAAAAGCCTTCCATAATATGCATGGCATTAGACACCGGCGCCACAGTAAATGCTGCCATAACGGCAAGCACAGGGATGTACCCTGCTTTTCTTTTGATTTTCATAAAATGCCTCCTTCCCTATACTCCGTAGGGTAAACAGTGAAAACAGTTTAAGGCAGGTCTTCTGACTTAGGCCACTGCAGCCTCCCTTCTCAGCATACGCCAATGGTCTGAGACTGCTGAATCCGCCCTTACAGCAGCGGGACTGTTCAGGATTTGCACCTGATTCCCTTTTCATCCTTGCGGAAACCTTAATCTGCGCCCGCATACGCAGGCTTATGATTATAAAGTTACATATATAACAAAGCGAATTGCGTTGAGAAGAAACATACACAATATCGCTGTCATATACATCAATATATGACTGTACAGTATGTGTTCGGGCATCGCCCGCCGCCGTCTGTCGCCGATTTCCGGCTTTGCGACCGGCTTTCCGAAATAATTATGCGTTCCTCCTAAAACAATGCCAAACGCTCCTGCGCAGACACTTTCTGTCTGTGCGCTGTTTGGGCTTAAATGTTTCTTTCTGTCTCTTATAAAAATCTTCACCGCGCCTTTGGCGTCAAATCCGCACAAAAATGAAGCGATGATCATCAGTATGCCGGCGATTCTTGCCGGAATAAAATTGACAACATCATCGGCAATGGCCGATACTCTGCCAAAATATATATATTTTTCATTTTTATAGCCGACCATGGAATCCAGTGTATTGATGGCCTTATAGGCAAAGCCCAGCGGCGCGCCGCCGACTGCCATAAAAATCATCGGTGCAATGACACCGTCGGTCGTATTTTCAGCCACGGTCTCCACTGCCGCTTTTGTAATCTCCTCGCCGGTCAGCTCGCTCGTATCTCTGCCCACAAGATAAGATATCATCCGCCGCGACAGCCCCAGATCATGCTGCTTTAAGGCACGGTAAACTTTCATCGACTCGTCTTTTAAACACTTTACCGCAAAAATCTGATACATCCAAAAAAC
Organism: Candidatus Scybalocola faecipullorum; assembly: GCA_018716485.1. GTDB lineage: Bacteria > Bacillota > Clostridia > Lachnospirales > Lachnospiraceae > Scybalocola_A > Scybalocola_A faecipullorum. The sequence goes on along the minus strand of DVJY01000055.1, from coordinate 84,139 downwards.
TTCCACAATCACGGCAATCCATGGATGGATCATAGCCAGCGCTTTAAGAATAAAAAAACTGACCGTATAAGACACACCGACGACCACGATCAAAAGCACGGCGCCGCCGGCCAGCTCTCCCTGCCTTGTCTTTGGAAACAGACGCCGCAGCACTGTCTCCATCGCCGAAATCAAACGGCCGATCAGACGTATCGGATGATAGAGCCAAGCCGGATCTCCAAATATTAAATCTAATATAAATCCAATCGTTAATTTAAAAAACAACATTGTTCTACGCTCTCTTACCGTATTCTATCATAGCGCGCTTAAAAAATAAAGCACTATCCGGACAGCTGTTCAAATAAAGATGGGGATATCCGGCATAAAGCCGTTCGTTCATAAAACCGCCTTTCCATGTTTTCCCGTTTGGCTTGACGATTTTAAAATCTTTGCCCGGATTTTCCGAAACAGAATAATGAAATTCATGTCCTTTGATCACCTGTCCCGCTTTTCCCAGAAGGCCGTCTTTTTTCAGGATAACATCCACATAGCCGAAAGGCCCGAGCCGTCCGGTCATGGCTGCCTTCCCCGAAAGTATGCCGACCATCGGGAACTTTTCTCCCTCTGCCGTTTCAAGGGTCTCGTGAAGATACATAAAGCCGCCGCACTCGGCAATGACCGGCATACCTTTGGCGCATACTCTGCGCACAGACCCTTTAGACACATGATTGCCTGCCAGTTCTTTAGCATAAAGTTCGGGGTAACCGCCGCCAAGATAAAGACCTTTCGCTTTGCGCGGTACAGGCTGATTGTGCAGCGGTGAAAAAGTGACAATCTGAATGCCTATTTCTCTGAACAGTTCCAGCGTGTCTTCATAATAAAAGCAAAACGCCCTGTCACTGGCCACGGCAAGTACCGGCTTCACAGGCGCAAATTGAATGATCGGCCCCGATTTCTTTTTTGCCTTAGTATCCGGCACAGCCTCCGGCAGCGTCATCGTTGGCGCCATCTGCGCAGTCATCGTCAGCCGTTCAAGATCGATACTTTTTTCTGCGCCTTTGGCAAGCTTTGTCAGCTTCCGGTTCAGTGCCTTTGTCTCCGCCGCGGTCACAAGTCCCAGATGACGGCTCTCAAACACAGCCTCCGGCTGCGGTTCCATATAGCCGATGACCGGGATGCCTGTCTCATCTTCGATCATCTGATGCAAATATTGATACAGGCTTTTTCCCGCCTGATTTAAAATAACGCCCCGGATCAGGCGCGCCCCTCCGGGTCCGAATTTTTCCCGGGCAAAGGCGACAAATCCGCCGATCAGCGCAGCCAGAGACAGCGCCATACCTCTGGCATTAACAACGAGAATGACCGGCGTCTGTGTCTTGACAGCAATATCAAAGCTGCTTGCCTCCCACGAAGTCCCGATGCCGTCAAATATTCCCATCACACCTTCGGCAACACCTATATCACTGTCTGCCAGACGCCGTCCCATCAGCTGACAAAGCTTATCTTTTTCACAAAAAAAGCTGTCCAAATTAACCGATGGCCGGCCGGTAATATATGTGTGAAACATCGGATCAATATAGTCCGGACCACATTTAAATGCTGTCACTATATCGCCGCGCATACAAAGCGCTTTTAAAATGGCGCATGTCACTGTTGTCTTGCCGCATCCGCTGTTTGTCCCGGCAAGCATCACCCGGCTTCCGGCTGACTGAAGCCATGCCCGCAGCTCACTTTGTGATTTCAGACCGGACTCATCAGCTCTGTCAATTAAAATGACCGGAATATGGAACCGGCGCGCGCTCTCAATTTTTTCCGGCACGCCCCCGTCCGGCCCGCTGTCCTTTGTGACAAGCACACCGATATGATACTTACTGATCAGCGCATCATTTTCCTCCGGCAAAAAAGGAGGATTTTGGGCAATGATATGATCCGGGCTGATGCCAAGGGCGGCGCACCGGGCCGCCGATGCCGGTGTATCCAAAACCCGTATATACACCCTCTCATGAAAATCCGGCACCAATTTCTCATAAACATCCGCCGTATTTACACCTGTCGTCAAAAGAACAGCGCCCGGTATCTTTGCCAGCTTCCCGGCCGCATCGGCAGCGTCGGCGGCATGAATGATCTGATCATAGTCATAGACAGCCGACGGACGGACATACCGTACATATGCTGTCTGCGTTTTTTCACAGGCCGCTTTTAAATGTTTTGTCGCCTCAACGGCAAAAGGATGGGTTGCATCGATCACCTTTAAAATACGGTGCTCTTCAATCAGATGGGCAAACCCCTCCCCATCCAGACGGCCGACACGCACATCACAGCCGCAGTCTTTAAGCATTTGGCTGCCAAGGTCAGTTGCCGTGCAGGCAAGCGCTGTAATTTTCATTGCTTTCAGCACCGAAAGCACCTCTTTGGACTCGGTCGTCCCCGCCGCCACGAGGCAGTCATACATTTTTGCGCCCATACTCTTATGCCTCTTTGTCTCTGTCCGGCGCAAGACTTCCAAGCACTGTGTCAATGGCCGCTTTCGTCTTTTCAATTTCCTGAGGGCCGTGGGCATAGCCTACAAACACTGCTTCAAACTGAGACGGCGCCAAATAAATGCCCTGAGAAAGCATGCCCGCAAAATAGCGCTTAAACATATTCAGATCAGCGCTGACCGCATCATCGTAGCTTTCCACCGGACGGTTTGTGAAAAAGATGCTCAGCAGCGAGCCTGTCCGGTTGACCGATGCCGGAATATGGTATTTTTCAATGGCCGCCGTATAAGCCTGTTCCAGTGCTTTTGCCGCATGATCAACGGCCGGATAAATCTCGTCCTGATGTTTCCTTAAAATCTTTAATGTTGCCAGTCCCGCGGCCACTGCCGCCGGATTGCCTGAAAGGGTTCCAGCCTGATAGACCGGGCCTGACGGCGATACCATACTCATGATTTCCTTTCTTCCGCAGTAAGCGGCCATTGGCATGCCGCCGCCGATAATTTTTCCAAGCGTTACCATATCCGGCGTCACTCCAAACCACTGGGAAGCGCCGCCCCAGCCCAGTCTGAATCCTGTAATCACCTCGTCAAAAATAAGCAGCGCTCCGTGATCTTTTGTCAGACTGCGCAGCGCTTCGAGAAATCCCGGCTTTGGCGGCACAATGCCCATGTTGGCAGCCACCGGCTCCACGATGACTGCCGCGATTTTCCCCGGATAAGCGTCAAACAAACCGCTGACACTATCCGCATCGTTGTATTTTGCCACCAGTGTTTTCTCCACAAATGCCGCCGGCACGCCGGCGCTGTCCGGCACATTTTCCGTCAGCAGCCCCGAACCGCCTTTCACAAGCAGTCCGTCAGAATGACCGTGATAGCAGCCTTCAAATTTGACAATATAATCTCTGCCTGTATAGCCTCTTGCTGCGCGGATGGCGCTCATGACCGCCTCTGTCCCCGAATTGACAAGACGGACCATTTCCGAGCAGGACACCGCTTCATTGATCATTTCCGCAATTTCCACTTCAGCGCATGTAGGCGCGCCGTAGCTTGTCCCTCGGCGTGCTGCCTCACAGACAGCTTCCACCACTTCTTCCCGGGCATGTCCGAGGATCATCGGCCCCCATGAGCCTACATAGTCGATATAACTATTTCCGTCAATATCATAAATATAGGCGCCTTTGGCATGATCGATAAATCTGGGCGTCAGCCCTACAGCCCGATAAGCACGCACAGGACTGTTTACGCCGCCCGGCATCACCTGACATGCTTCCTGAAAAATATGTTCACTCTTTGTCATATGCTTCCTCCTCTTTAAGCCAACGCGCAATATCCACTGCATAATAGGTAATAATCATCTTTGCACCGGCACGCTTCATCGCTGTCACTGCCTCCGTCACAACAGCTTTCTCATCGATCCATCCATTGAGCGCTGCCGCCTTGATCATGGCATATTCACCGCTCACCTGATAACTGCACATCGGCAGCATAAACTTATCGGATACCGTTTTTAAAATATCAAGGTACGGCAGTCCCGGCTTGACCATCAATATATCCGCGCCTTCGCTCACATCCAGCGCAGTTTCCACAATGGCGTCCTTTTTATTGCGCCAGTCCATCTGATAAGATCTGCGGTCGCCGAATGCCGGCGCCGAATCCGCTGCATCCCGAAACGGCCCGTAAAATGCCGAAGCATATTTGACACTGTAAGCCATGATCAGCGTATCTTCACAGCCGTTTTCATCCAGAACTTTGCGCATATATCCGATGCGGCCATCCATCATATCCGACGGCGCCACGATATCCGCGCCGGCTTTGGCGCATGAAAGAGCCGCCTTGGCAAGCAGCGCCAGCGTCTCATCATTTAAAACTTTGCCGCACGCGCCATCAATCACGCCGCAGTGTCCGTGGCTCGTATATTCGCACAGACAAATATCCGCAATGCAGATCATCTGCGGATACAGCCCCTTCGTCAGTCTCAGCGCCCGCTGAACAATGCCGTTGTCATCATATGCGCCGCTGCCGACAGCGTCTTTGTGATCCGGCACACCGAAAAAAATCACTGCGCGGACACCGCTGTCCCACACTTCCTTTAAATGTGTCTCTAATGTATCGAGGGAATAGTGGTAAATACCCGGCATCGACGGAATTTCCGTCCGCACATGCTCACCCTCCACCACAAAAATCGGATAAATCAAATCATTGGTATGGATATCCGTTTCATGGACAAGATCTCTGATTGCCTGCGAAACTCTTAAACGCCTCGGTCTTCGTATCAATTCCATTCAAATCATCTCCTAATTTTATATGCCGGCTGCAAATGGAACCCCGGCCGGCATTTGATGTCTCGATTATACACTATTCCATTATCTTTGACAAACCCTATGTTTTGCGATAAAATATAGGCATCTGTTCATTACCGCACCTCATAACCAAAAATGGGGCGCCGCAATTCATTTACGGAGGATTATGTATGGAAAGAAAACCTTATGTCTGCGAGAAATGCGGAAACACCACTTACGAAAGCGACCAGTTTCAGGCAACCGGCGGCAACTTCGCCAAAATATTTGATATACAGAATAAAAAGTTTATTACGATCACATGCACCCGCTGCGGATACACGGAGTTGTACAAAAGCAACACCTCCGCCGGCTGGAATATTTTGGATTTCTTTACAAACTAGAAGAAAGTACAACGCGCAGAAGTCTGTCAGCTTCTGCGCGTTTTCTTTATCTCTCCGTTTTCCAAATAAATGGCTGTTTCTTTTGGCTTATCTTCCTGTTCTTTTCCTGCATATTTGCGTGCCCGAAGACATTTTGCCGCCAGTGCGCCGGCGTGGATCACCGCAGTCACTGCCGCGGCCGCGGCCTTATAACGAAAACCGATCTGTGTATACCACCATAAACTGACGAGAACTGTCACTGTCAGTGCGGCAATTTCCGCCGATATAATCACCCAAAGCCGCCCCGGCGCTGTAAACAGCGCATCCAAGCTGTCTGAAAATGACTTGATTTTTGACGCCCGCCGGCCGGTTTTGCTGTACAAATAAAGGACACCGGCGCCGGCCGCAAGCATGCCTGCCAAAAGGAGGGCGCTCAGATTTAAAATAATAAAAAATGAAATGATGCCAATCACTGTGCTCATGACAAACTTTCCCCGCCGGCATCTTTGGCCATGCATTTTGCCAGCCCTTTAGTCGTATAAACTTCTGCGGTAAGTATTTCTTTAAAGCCCGCCCGGGCTGCGGCCGCTGCAGTCACCGGACCGATACAGACGATTTTTCCGCCAACATGTGTCTGCGGCTCCAGATTTTCACAAAATGCGTGCACCGCAGAGGCGCTGCAAAACGTCACATAGTCTGAGGACTGAGCCATCCGGTTCAATTCTTCCGCACGCCGGCCATCTGTTACCGTCTTATAAATCGGCAGACAGCGGTAATTAACGCCTGCCTGCTCAAGCATTTGCGGCAGCACATCGGATGCCTCTTTTGCCCTGAGCAAAAGCACGCTGTCGTTTTTATTCAGCATCGGCACAAGGACTTCTCCCAAATGTCTGCTGCTGTATTTTTCAGGCAGACAGTCTGCAAAAATTCCCCGCGCTTCCAGCGCTTTTTTTGTCCCGCTGCCAATGACCGCAAATTTCAAATGGGACAGACGCCGGATATCGATACCGGCATTTTTCATATGTTCAAAAAATATGTCCACACCATTGCGGCTCGTCAACACAATCCATGTGTAGGCTTCCGGCTTTGCCATCCACTGTTTTAAAACATTGCCATGGATAGGCACTGTATAGATCAGACTGACATCCGCCGGCTCACCGTCCAGACTGCGGATATCTTCACACAGCTGGCCGGAAAGTTCTCTTGAAGCTGTAACAAGGACACGCCTGCCTGCCAGCGGTCCCTGTCCCAACCAATCCAGCTTTTTGTGCAGCGATGCCACTTGTCCGATCACTGTCACCGCCGGCGTCTTTATGCCTGCCGCTGATACATCCTCTACAATCGTTTCAAGGGTTCCCGTCACACATTTCTGTCCGGCCAGCGTCCCGCGTTCAATAACCGCCGCCGGCGTTTTCCCGTCTTTTCCGTGCCGGATCAGCTTTTGTGTAATCTGAGGCAAGTTTTTCAGGCCCATCATCAAGACAAGCGTTCCTTCTTCCTTTGCAAGCACTTCATAATCCAAGGATGAGGCCTCTTTGGAGGCATCTTCATGTCCTGTGATCACATGGAATGAAGATGCCATCGCCCGGTGCGTCACCGGAATGCCTGCGTATGCCGCCGCCGCATATGATGAAGACACGCCGGGAATCACTTCGTAATCAATACCGGCGTCTTTTAAGGCAAGCGCTTCTTCCCCGCCCCGGCCGAAAATAAACGGATCGCCGCCTTTAAGTCTGGCCACGACTTTACCCTGCGCCGCTTTCTTGATCATCAGCGCGGTCGTTTCTTCCTGTTTCATATAGTGCTTTCCGGCCTGTTTTCCGGCATAAATGAGTTCTGCCTCAAGGGGCGCCTGAGTAAGCAAAGACACACCTGCCAGATGGTCATAGATAACCACATCCGATTTTTTTAAAGCTTCCAGTCCCTTGACTGTCATCAATCCCTGATCTCCCGGCCCTGCGCCGATTAAATAGACAAATCCTCTGCTCATATGCTGCCTCCGCTTTCCGACATACTTTTTAACAAACGCGCCGCTTCGGTGCCAAGCGCCCCATCTCCCTTGGCTTCGTCTGCCCAAAGACAGACACGATGGATATGACCGCTGCCTGCCGGGGCATACATCGCTTCAATTTTCAGCCGATCTCCTTCAAAATCCGCCAATGCGGCCGCAGGCGCATTGCAGCTGCCCCCGATACCTATCAGGAAGCTGCGTTCCGCTTCATAAATCCGCCGCGTCCGCACATCGTTCACTGCCGCCAGCAGCGCTTTCGTCTGTTCATCATCCGCCCGACATTCCACAGCAAGAATGCCCTGCGCCGCCGCAGGAAGTATTTGAGATGTCTCCATAATTTCATATTGAAACCGGCTGTAATCAAAGCCGTCTGCTGCCGCATATCCTCCCTGTCCGATGTCAGCTCCCAGCCGGCAAAGTCCCGCAGCAGCAAGGATAATCGCATCATACTGACCCTGTGCCAGCTTATCAAGACGGGTCTGAACATTGCCCCGGATCTGGCGAACTGTAATCTTGGGATTAACAGCTTCTGCCTGAAGCTGCCGTCTGAGACTGCCTGTCCCGACAACGGCTCCTGCAGGCAGCGCTTTTAACTGTGTCCCGCTGCACGTCACGATAACATCACGAACGTCTGCCCGCGCCAATACAGCGCCGATCATCAGTCCCTCAGGCAAAACGGCCGGCATATCTTTGGCGCTGTGGACAGCCATATCAATACTTCCGGAGATCAAACCTTCCTCCAGTTCTTTTGTAAAAACGCCTTTTCCGCCGAAACTGGACAGCGTCCGATCCAAATGCCGGTCCGCTTTTGTTGTCATCGTCACGACTTCAAAATCCATCTCTGGAAAAAGCTGCGATAATTCTTTTTTGGCCAGCGCTGTCTGAGCCAGCGCCAACTGACTGTTTCTCGTTCCTATCCGTAAATGTGTCATCATAATCCGGCCTCTTTTGCATGTTGAATTTCTTTCCATATGATTTCATCGGGAATACTGCCTTCGTGACTCAGACCGTAATCTGCCAGCACACGCAGCAGCTCGCCCCGTTTTTTTTGGGAACCGATATGATTTTTAACTATCAGGCGCGCATAAACAAGCCTTCTGGATAATTCTCCATACCATTCCGGAAGCGCCCCGTCAATCATTTCCCGTATTTTTTTTGTGAGCACCGGAACATTGCCTGAACTTGTGACGCCGCAGACAATATCTCCCCTGACAACTGCCGACGGAAATATAAAATCCGAATCTGCGGCGCTGGTGGCGGAATTGACCGGGATCTGCATATCGCGGCACTTTTTTGCCATCCGGTGATTGAAAATTTCGTTATCTGTGGCGCAGATGACCATAAATACATCCATCACCGACGGCACTTCCTCGCCGTCAAAATTAATAGTTATCTCCGCTTTTTTAACTGTCCCCCCGTCGATCATCGCCTCCAGTTCTTCACACAGCTTTGGCGCACTCACTTCCACCGAAGCCTGAAACAAAAGCAGCGTCTGAATCTTTCTTAAAGCGACCTGACCGCCTCCGAAAACAAGAACTTTCCTTCCTGTTAAGTCTATAAATAATGGAAATGCCGGCATATTTTACCTCCTACAGCTGATATCCCCGCGGCGTGATCATTTTTCCGTCTTTTACATATGTCCGTGAATTGCCGATAATAACAATGGAAAACATGTCAATGTCCGCTTCCGCCAATTTCCCCAGTTCTGTGATCACCGTCTGCTGGCCGTCACGTCCTGCATGGCGCACGATGCCCACCGGTGTCTGTGCCGATCTGTGCTCCATCACAAGTGCTGCCGCCTGCGCCGCATAATCTTTTCGCTTTTTGCTTTTCGGATTGTACAGACAGATCACAAAATCCGCCTGCGCCACACAGGACACCCGTTTCATAATCAGATCCAGCGGCGTCATCAGATCACTGAGACTGATCAGCGCCGTATCGTGCATCAGCGGCGCGCCAAGCACTGCCGCCGCCGCGCTGGCCGCTGTTACCCCCGGAACGATTTCAATCTCAACCGGCGCCTGAATTTGATCCGCAACTTGAAGCACAATGCCGGCCATGCCGTAAATGCCGCTGTCTCCGCTGCTGACCAGCGCCACATTCAATCCTGCCATGGTCTTTTCCACTGCCAGACGGCAGCGGTCGATTTCTTTGGTCATCGGTGTGCTCAAATATATTTTATCCGGGAAAGCGGCTTTAAGCATTTCCACATACGCTGTATAGCCGATAATAAGATCGGCGCCCTCGATCGCCCGGACTGCTTTGACGGTCATATGCTCATAGCCGCCCGGTCCAAAACCTACTACATATAACTTTGCCATATGGTGCTCCTTTTCATGAAATTTGCATAGCTACATACGTTCAAGACATTTCAGAAAGCGCTCCAGCGTATCCACATCAGCGTTTTCCCGGATTTTAAAAAACAGACGGCTGACAGCTCTGTCAATGCCCTTTGTTTCACAATCAGAAGCCACGCTTTCTTTAACGCGCCGAATGTCCGGCAGCGCCTGCTGAAACAACATCCATTTTTTAAATTCTGTCTCATATGTTTCCAAAATTGTTTTTGCCGCGCCTGCCTCACGCAGCTTTTTTTCATTATTTTCACGGGCTGTTTTTGCAAAATCATCAATATTAAAGCAGCCGACGCCGGGCAGTTCGCCGATGTTGCTTTCAATATCCGGCGGCACCGCCAGATCCATAAAAGCCATCCTTTTCCCCGGCGTGATACATTTTGAAACTTTTTCCCGCGTCAGTGTATAATGGGGACTTGCCGTGGCACTGATGACCACATCCATCTCCCCGATAAAATCATAACGTCGTTCATACGGTATTTCCGTATAAATATAGCCCCGATGATCTTCCCGTATCTGCCGCACCTTACCGGCGCCCCGGGCTGTCACATACAGCTGCGGCTTATAATCCGACATAAGATTTTTTGCCACAATGCCTCCGATTTTTCCTGTAGCGCCGATCAGAAGCACTTTTTTATGTTCCAGTCTGCCCACATAATCCTGAGCTGCTTTAATACAGACAGACGCTGTGGACACTGGCGTTTTTGACAGCCGGGTATCTGTTTTCACCTTTTTTGCCGCAGTCACCGCATATCTGAAAAATGCGTTGAGATATGTGCCGCACATATGCTGTGCCATCGCCTGCTGATGGGCGTTTTTAACTTGTCCCAGAATCTGATCTTCGCCGATGACCATGGAATCCAACCCGCAGGCCACTTCAAACAGATGATGTTCCGCCCCCGGCCCGTAATAAAACCGCAGCACGCCGCTGATGTCATGGGCCGTGCCGACAGTCCGGGCAAGCATTTTCCTGATCCATTCAAAAATTTCCCGTTCACTGTCTTTGACGCTGCTGTACGTATAAATTTCCGTACGGTTGCATGTGGCGATCACTACACATTCTTCGATTAAAGGCAGACTGCGTATTTTTTCCATCAGTGCCGTCTGCGTCTGAGCATCAAAGGCAAAAAGCGCTCTGATATGCAGCGGCGCTGTTTTATGACTGATACTGACTAACTGTATACTCATAGCTTTAACGACCTTTCATCTTTTGCCAGCGCAAATGTGATGCCGCTGTATTTGGTTTTTCCGATCATAATATGGCCGCATCCCGCGCCGAGATAAGCGCATGCCTCGGACACCGAGCCGACGCCTGTTGTCTGTCGGACAAATTGGGATACTTGGATTTTTTTCCCTCCGGCATGATCCATATCAATGGTATCGATATCTTCTTTTGTAAATATGATCAGCGGTACCTCCAATGTTTTTGCAAGCGCCCGGATACACGGCTCATCTTTTTTCATCTCAAAGGTCGCCACAGCGCCGATACGCTTTAATGGAATACCTGCACTGTCTGTAAATTGCCGGAAGGCTTCCATCAGATTTTCGAACGGCATATCTTTTTTGCAGCCGACACCAACGACCAGATCCCGGATGGTCAGATACAGTCTCGGATATGTCTCTTCTTCTATATGCGCGGGCGCCGTTTTCCCGATAATGACCGCCGGCCCTTCAAACTGTGCCGCCTCATGCACCGGCATCACTGTCACATTGTCTGGAAAACGGCCTTCAATCGGCCGAACAGTGCCCACAGCCAGCGGCTGTCCTTCGATCATCGCTGAACTGATATATTTGAGCATCCCGATATTTTCAATGCGCAGACGGTTTTTCTGCGCAAATAAATCCATGGCCGGCACGCCTGCCGCATCGGTTCCCGTCGTAATGACCGGCATACCGCCGCAAATCTTTGCCAGCTGCGCAGCCAGCCTATTGGCGCCGCCCAGATGCCCCGAAAGCAGACTGATGACGAACCTGCCGTTTTGGTCCATAACAATCACCGCCGGATCACTGGTTTTGGAGCGAAGCAGCGGCGCGATGGTCCGCACTGCAATTCCTGTGGCCATAATAAAAACGATGGCATCCGCCTCGTCCCAAACAGCCCGCACACGCGCTTTATAATCGGTTTTCCCGTAAATTTCTCCCGGAAGCGCCTGACACAGCTTCCGTGCAGTCGCCTCTCCCTGAGTTGTCATATAAAAGTAGCTAACGTTCATTTTCAGCCTCCGGCTGTCCCTGCCGGAACTCTGTGGTAAAAGTTTTGTCGTACAGCTTTGAAAGCTCATACTCATCCCCGAGGAAGTCGCCGACAATAGTCAGCGCTGTCTTTGTAATTCCCGCTGCCTTCACTTTGTCGCTGATATTGGTCAGATCGCCGATGACGATTTTTTCATCCTCCCACGTTGCTTTATAAACAACTGCGGCCGGCGTATGTTCAGGGTAAACTTCCCGGAGCGTCCCCACAAGCGTTTCCATCATGCCCGCACTTAAAAAAATAATCATCGTTGCATGATGTTTGGCAAGATCAGCCAGCTTTTCTCCCTCAGGCACCGGCGTTCTTCCTTCCATACGGGTCAAAATAACCGTCTGACTGACGCCGGGCAGTGTATATTCCTTTTTTAGAGAAGCGGCAGCACCCAAAAATGAGCTGACACCGGGAATGACTTCATATGGAATATGAAGCGCATCAAGAGCATCCATCTGCTCTCTGACCGCGCCAAAGATCGAAGGATCTCCGGTATGGACCCGCGCCGTCATAAGTCCCGCCGCCTCAGCTTCTTTCATCACGCCGATGACTTCATCAAGATGCATATAAGCGCTGTTATAGACAACGGCCTCCGGCTTTCTGTCGTCCAAAACATGTTCATTGACCAGCGATCCCGCATAAATAATCACGTCCGCCCTATCGATATATTTTTTCCCTTTAATTGTCAGAAGCTGGGGATCCCCCGGTCCTGCGCCGATAAAATAGACCATCCTGAACATCCTCCTTCTTTTTTATAATCAGTGTTGTAAAATAACCGTAATCTCTTTCTGTATCCAAAGGCCCGATGTATTCATCCGCCATACCGACATTGGACAAAACTGCCCCATGACTTTCAAGCCCCATGGCCGCCAGCTTTGCCGCGATTTTTTTTACGGAACTTCCCGCTTTCATGACAACCAGGTTATCAAAAGTCTTAAGCGCCGTCTCAAGCTGTGCTTCGCCTTTAAGTGATGAAATAACGCCAAAACTTTCATTGCCCTCGGCCAGACTGATCTGCGCTTTGGCCGCTCCGCCGCAAAATGACGGAATCCCCGGTACAATTTCTGTCTCGTAGCCCTTTTGTGCCAGCATTTGGTTGACATAAGTGTAAGTGCTGTAGACAGAAACATCTCCTAGTGTAATCATCCCAATATCCAATCCCTGATCAAGATAAGACGCCAGCAGCTTGGCCGCCTCCCTGCGGCAGGCTTCCCGCTTTTGTCTGTCTTTGTCCATTTTAAATTCAATTTCTATAATCTGTTTGCCTGAAAGATCGGCTGCCTGCGCGGCAATATGATATGCCGTGCTCTCCTCGCCTTTTTCCTTCACCGGATAGGCAACCGCCTGTACATTTTCCAGAATTTCTTTTGCTTTTAATGTCAACAGCTTCGGATCTCCCGGCCCGACACCGATGCCATATAATTTTCCCGCCATGATGTCCTCCTTACTCGCATTTAAAATCATCATATCATACCGCCGCTTTAAAGAAAAGGTCTGAAATAACCGTCCTGTATCACACCGTCCTGCCAACCATCAATGTGATCGGATTGTGGGGATCCCATATGTGGTATCCGCCAAGGGGCCTGCTCCGGCATATACCTGCCTGTATCATTTGAACATCTTCCAGCTTTTTAAAGCACACGGCGGCCTGTGCTGTCGTCTCCACTGTGACGCAGGCTGCCATGACCGTAATGCCCGGCCCGGCCCCGATGACTTTATCGATGATTGCTTCAATGGCTCTGCCTGAACCGCCAATAAAAACATGGGTCGGCACCGGCAGCGTCCGAATGCTTTCCGGCGCCTGCCCAGGAACAATTTTTAAATTATAGGCATGAAATTTCTTTTTATTTTTTTCAATCAGCTCTAAGGCTTTTTCGTCCTTTTCCACTGCATAGACCTGTCCAAAGGGACATTGTCTGGCACATTCTACAGAGACAGCACCGGTTCCGGCGCCGATATCCCACACAACGGCATCCTTGGTCAGCTTTAATTTTCCAAGAATTATCCATCGGATTTCTTCCTTTGTCATCGGTGTTTTCCCCCGGATAAAATCCTCATCCGAAAGCAGGGCAGGCAGCCTCAAACGTTCTGGCTGTGCCGCCTGCCGATTTTTGAGACATACGACACAAAGGCTTTCAAATTCCAGCGAAATAAAATCCTCCGGCCTGCCGCTGACAATCTTTTCATTTTCGTAGGATAAATTTTCAGCCGCCCACATATCCACATACTCCAGTCCGCATCCGCATAAAACTCGGGCAATCCATGCTGGGCCGTGGATTTTATCACACAAAATAAACACTTTTTCGTGCTTGTCCGCCATCAGCGCCAATCTGCCTTCGCTGAGATTTCTGCCGTGGGCGCTCAAAAAAACAGCATCTTCCAAAGTTTCTCCAAGCCGGGCCGCGAACAACTGAATGGAACCGATTCCCGGTATAACTTCAATCTCTATATCAGGCAACTGTTTTCGAATAGTTTTGTACAGGCTGTACATGAGCGGATCTCCTGAAACAACAACCGTCACTTTATGATTTTGGCAAAGGCAGTCAAATACTGCCGTCATCTCAGATATTTTTCCCATCGGCCGCACGTCTTTGTGCGCTATCACAGACACATATCGGCGATCCGCAATGACAATATCGGCTTCCTCTATTTTTTTTGCAGCTGCCGGAAGCATCATCGATCTGTCTCCCGGCCCTGCGCCGATGACTGTCAATGTATTCATGATATTTTGCCTCCTTTTTCTATTCTTTTTAGCAATTCTTCTGTATTTGCACTTTGCCCGAGCACATCGCCGTGTTCATCTAAAAACATTACGGCGATATCTATCTTGCCGCCGGTACGCAGACTGCATTTTTCCCTGGCTTTCTCCGCCATCTGCTGCCATATTCTCTCCAAATGCGCCTGTCTGATAATACGGACCATCTGTGCGGTCGTTACACTGGCATACAGCTGCCGTATGATTTCTCTGTCTGCGCCGGCAAGGGCGGCAAATGTACATACCGTTTCCCGCCTGCCGTCCGCCGTATGGCTGTGGGTATTCATAATATCCGCAGCCACTTTGACCAGCTTACCCGCAAACCCTGCCAGAAGTATCGTCCGTGTTCCCATCTGCCCGGCCAGGTCAAGCATATAGCCCACATAATTGCTGATCTGCACAAAAGGCATCGGTCCATATTTGCTTCGCAGTACCTTCTCCGCGCCGTTTCCTGGCACAAATACGAGATGTTCTGTCAATGCCCTGCGCACTGAAAGTTCGGCGGCCAGAGAATCTTTCACAGCTTCCTCGCTCATCGGGCGGACAATACCGGTTGTTCCGAGAACGGACAGTCCTCCAATGATGCCAAGTCTCGGATTAAACGTCCGCGCTGCCAGCCGCTCGCCGTCGTCGATACTGATAACGACCCGGGCACTCTTTTCGCCGATAACTTTACGAATGTGTGTCTCGATCATCTGCCTTGGCACCGGATTGATGGCCGGCTCCCCGACGGGAACTTTAAGTCCCGGCAGCGTCACCGTGCCTATTCCCTGCCCTGCTTCAAATGTTACTGCGCCATTTTCACTTCCGATGGTCACTAAAGCCCGGACAACACATCCGTCGGTAATATCCGGGTCATCTCCGGCATCTTTAATGACAGCACATTCTGCATATTTTCCTGCTATAACTTCCAAGCAGACGCGTCGTCCCGCCGGCGTATCTACCGACACACTTTCCGGGCATATGCCTTTAGTCTGCCATAAAACTGACGCCAGCGCACATGCCGCGGCACATGTGCCTGTCGTCACGCCTTCTCTTAACTGTCTGTTTTCCTCCATGCCTTCACTTCCCCGACTTTTATATACGGAAAAAAGGGTCATCCCATCAGGGATAACCCTTTGCCTAATCGTTAAATTCAATACTATTTATTTCCACAGATAAGATTTCACAACAACACTAAAAAATTATATGATAGAAAAAAAGGTACTGATAGTTAATGATTAAAGTTTTACAACATTCGTTGCCTGAGGCCCTTTAGCGCCATTGACAATGTCAAACTCAACAGCCTGGCCTTCCTCAAGTGATTTAAACCCTTCCATCTGCAAGCCTGTGTAATGTACAAATACGTCGTTACCCTGTTCGTCACAAATGAAGCCGTAACCTTTTTGGTTGTTAAACCACTTTACTGTACCTTTGTTCATGTTAGAATCCTCCATTCTACATCACTAAGCACATTCATACTAGTGTACATTTCTAGCATAGCATACTCGATAAAACGTGTCAAATAAAATTTTTCGCATATTTCCCCATTTTACAGAAAATTTAGAATTTTCTGAGGGAATTTGTCAAAATACCTCTGGAATTATTACTCATTTTATATTATGATGATACAAGAGTCAAAAGGAATCAAAACACCTTTTCAGCATTTAAAATTTTATCAGGAGGTAGCTATGAGACATCTTATCAGTCCACTGGATTTATCTGTTGAAGAAACGGAAGAAATACTTCTTTTGGCGGAGGATATTGCCAAAGATCCCACACGGTATTCACAAGTGTGCAAAGGCAAAAAAATTGCCACTTTATTCTACGAACCGAGTACACGTACCCGGTTAAGCTTTGAATCCGCTATGTTAAATCTCGGCGGCAATGTCCTTGGATTTTCAAGTGCGGACTCATCTTCCGCAGCCAAAGGCGAAAGCGTTGCCGATACGATCCGTGTCGTTTCATGTTATGCCGATATCGCGGCTATCCGGCATCCGAAAGAAGGCGCGCCTTATGTTGCTTCTCTACACTCATCCATTCCGATTATCAATGCCGGTGACGGAGGCCATCAGCATCCGACACAGACACTGACCGATCTTTTAACCATCCATGCACTCAAAGGCAGCATCAGCAATCTGACCATCGGCCTTTGCGGCGATTTAAAGTTCGGACGTACCGTACATTCCCTGATCAATGCGCTTGTCCGCTATCCGGGCATCCGTTTTGCACTGATTTCACCTGAAGAATTAAAACTTCCGACATACATCAAAACTGACGTTCTTGAAGCGAAAAATGTTCCGTATATTGAAGCCGAAGTACTTGAAGATGTCATGCCAGAGCTGGATATTCTTTATATGACTCGTGTTCAGAAAGAACGCTTCTTCAATGAGGAAGACTATATCCGTCTGAAAGACCGCTATATTCTTGACAAAGTGAAAATGTCTTACGCCAAGGAAGATATGCTCGTCCTTCACCCGCTGCCACGCGTCAATGAAATTTCTGTTGAAGTTGACGACGATCCGAGAGCTGTATATTTCAAACAGGCGCAGTTCGGCGTATATGCACGCATGGCTCTGATTATGAAACTTTTAGGACTCAGTCTGTAAAATGAGGAGGTAAACTTATGCTTAATATCAGCGGTATTGATAACGGCTATGTGATCGATCATATCAAAGCCGGAAAAAGTATGGATATTTATAATTACCTGAAACTTGGACAGCTGGACTGTCAGGTAGCGATTATTAAAAATGCTTCCAGCAGTAAGATGGGCAAGAAAGATATTATTAAAGTTCAGGGTGAGATGAATCTGGATTTGGACATCCTCGGATTTGTGGATAATCATATTACAGTCAATGTCATCCGCGACGGAAAGATTGTCGAAAAGAAAAATCCGCGGCTTCCCGAAAAAGTTACCAATGTGATCCGCTGCAAAAACCCGCGGTGCATCACATCTGTAGAACGGGGACTTCCACAAATCTTCCGTCTGACTGACAGACATACAAAAACTTATCGCTGCATTTATTGTGAAGAAAAATTTTCTTCCAAATAGATTCTGTACCATTCAACAGGTCATCGGATAGGGAACTTTAATTTCCTATTTGTATAAGCAGACATATCTGTCTTTGGAAAGAGTGACGCAATATGGAGATTATTAAAACGACAAATCTTACAAAGTATTATGGCAAGTCCAGAGGCATCATCGACCTTAACCTGACGGTTACACAGGGCGAGTTCTTTGGCTTCATCGGACCGAACGGCGCAGGAAAGTCCACGACCATCCGAACATTGCTCGGACTGATCTCCCCGACCTCAGGAAACGCAATGATATTCGGGAAAAATGTCGCCCAAAAAAAGGAATCCATTTTACAGGATATCGGCTATCTTCCTTCGGAAGCATTGTTTTACCCGGGAATGAAAGTAAAAGACTTATTGAAGCTGTCTGCCGATTTGCGGAAAAAGAATTGTACCGCTGAATCAAAACTGCTCTGTGAGCGTTTACAGCTTGATACCTCCCGAAAAATCGATGCTCTGTCATTCGGCAACAGAAAGAAAGTTGCCATTGTCTGTGCTTTGCAGCATCGCCCGAAACTTCTCGTGTTGGACGAACCGACCAGCGGATTAGACCCGCTTATGCAAAAAGAGTTTTTTGACATTCTTCGTGAGAGAAATAAAGAAGGCACAACAATTTTTATATCCAGCCATGTTCTTTCGGAAATTCAGCGCAACTGTACCTGTGCGGCAATAATCCGTGACGGCCGGATTATTGCATGCGACAGCGTGGAGATTCTCTCGAAAACAAGCGCAAAACGCATTACGGTACACGGTATTGTTAACTTGAAGTCCTTGGACGGAATTCGAGACAGAAAAGATTCGGAAGATTCAATCAGTTTTCTTTACAGCGGCGATATGGACAGCCTGCTCCGCGCGCTGTCCTCAGGACAGGTAAACGACCTAACGATTACGGAGCCGGATCTTGAAGAAGTATTCCTGCATTATTATAAAAAGGACGGTGATGCAGTATGACGCTTGTAAAACACGAACTGCGGCAGGGCAAAACCTCATCCTTGGTATGGACGGCCTCTATTGGCTTTCTGCTTGCTGTCTGCATTTTTCTGTTCCCTGAAATGAAAGGACAGATGGACAGTGTTAACGATGTATTCGCTTCCATGGGTTCTTTTTCTGAGGCATTCGGTATGGATCGTTTAAACTTTGGAACTCTCATCGGATTTTATGCTGTTGAGTGCGGCAATATTTTAGGTCTCGGCGGTGCATTTTACGCATCTCTTTGTGCAGCAGGCATTCTCAGTAAAGAAGAAAAAAACAAAACTGCGGAATTTTTATTAACCCACCCTGTCAGCCGTAAACGAATTATTACAGAAAAACTGATTGCTGTCCTGATTCAGATCACGGCTATGGATATCATAATCTACGCTGTTTCTGTCGGCTCCATAGCCGCTATTGGTGAAGCAATTCCATGGAAAGAAATCAGCCTGCTGCATCTCGCCTATTATCTGCTTCAGATTGAATTGGCAGGAATTTGCTTTGGTATTTCCGCATTTTTTCGCAAAGGCAGTACCGGCATAGGACTTGGCATTGCCTCAATGATGTATTTCCTGAATCTGATTGCAAATATTGCCGATATTGCTGAATTTCTGAAATACATAACACCGTTTGGATATTGCGACGGTGCCGATATTGTATCAACTGGAAAACTGGACGGAGTCATGGTCGCTGTTGGTGCCGCCATAGGAATGTGCGGAATCATTTTTGCTTATATGAAATACACAAATAAAGACATTCATTAAAGTGTTGTGGATCGCATACAAACAGGGCAGCATAGCTATTTGCCATGCTGCCCTGCAAAATACAATAACTTTCTTATTCGATTGGTGTACGGTTAGAGGCGCTGCTTTTTTTTATTTTTACAGCATAAGTATCGTATGGCCTGTCTGCATGGTAGCCCAGCTTTTGGGCCAATCCTGCCGACTGAAGGCTGTGAGCATCCCAGCTTGGATATATATTTCTGCTTAGACATTCCAAAATCAGCCGCGCCGCACACGCAGCTGCAAGCCCCTGACGGCGGTATCCGGTCTTTGTATCTACTTCAATCTCTATCCCACTCCGATAGTAGCCGTAAGCTGAGGCTCCGGAAACCGGCTCTCCCCGATACAAAGCAACATACCCCAAGCCATGCATTCTGTAATCTTCGTAATTTTTATACAAAGCACAAAAATCTTTCGACCATTCATGCTGAAGCACTTTATGATAAAGTTCCCTGTCAATTTCTTTAAGGCAATACAGATCCGAAACTTTATCGACAAAGCGCTTCAGTCTTGCTCTGTCGAAAATATCTCCTTCTTTCTTAATAGCATATCGTGCAAACCCTCTCGCCGCCGTACCGTAAATTTTTCTGATCAAAAACTCCCATGATTCGTTTTGCGGTACCATCAAAACTTCATCCGACATAAAATCAACCGGTATATTCTTTACAAGTGCTTCATTGGCTTTGCCAGCAAAAAAGCAAAAATCGCCGACAATAATCTGCGCCGCCTCAGGATAATCCAAACGATCTGCCCATGCTCTCCCCATACAATTCTGAAGACACGACCATACCAGCGCCGCCTGACAACCCTCAAATAAGTGAGCGATTTTCCCCCGATCTTTCCCCATAACTTCATCCATAAGCATACCCTTTCATCAATATCTTATGACTATAAAAGCTATCTCCATTGACTTCAAATGATGTTTCTTAGGTGATATTATACGCCTTTGACGCTTAAAATACAATCCCGCAATGCGGATTGTATAAGTGAAACGGCAGCTTACCGGGTATATCGCAAGACAGCAGCGGCACTGAAAATGCCGCTGCAAACTCAATCTGAAGTTTCTGTCGCTTTGTGACTGATAATATTCATAAATTCTTCACCAGTGATCGTTTCTTTTTCAAGAAGATACTCGGCTGCTTTGTCCAGATCATCTCTGTTTTCCTCGAGGATCATCACTGCTGTATTGTAAGACTGCTCCAGTGTACTGCGGACAATTTCATCAGCCCGTGCCATCGTCTCCTCGGAACATGTCTTCACCGGCCGGCCATCCATATACTGGCTTCCCGGAAGTTCCAGTCCCATCATACCGAATTCATCAGACATTCCATACATGGTCACCATCTTACGCGCCAGATCGGTTGCCTTTTCTATATCGTTGGAAGCGCCCGTAGTCACAACTCCGAAACGAACTTGTTCGGCTGCGCGGCCGCCAAGCAGCGTCACTATTTCCTGAAGCATCTCCGGCTTTTTCATCAGGAACCGTTCTTCTTCAGGCATCTGCATGGTGTATCCAAGGGCCCCGGAGGTTCGCGGAATAATGGTAATTTTTTGGATCGGCTGCGTATTCGTCTGACGTGCCGCTACAAGGGCATGACCAATCTCATGATAGGATACGATTGTACGCTCTTCTTTTGACATAATATGATTCTTTCTCTGCTGACCTGCAATAATGACTTCCACAGATTCAAATAAGTCTTCCTGAGAAATTAGGCTGCGTCCCATCCTAACGGCTCTGAGGGCTGCCTCGTTGACAATATTTGCCAGATCGGCGCCTGATGCACCTGAAGTTGCCAGTGCAATTTCGTTAAGGTCAACACTTTCATCCAATCTTACTTTCTGGCAGTGAACTTTTAATATGTCAATTCTGCCCTGTTTATCCGGCTGAGTCACCTGAATCGTCCGATCAAAACGTCCCGGACGTCTCAGCGCTTTATCCAAAACTTCCGGCCTGTTTGTTGCTGCAAGTACAACAACCGCCTTACTGTCATCAAAGCCATCCATCTGTGTCAGCAGCTGATTTAATGTCTGTTCACGTTCATCATTGCCTCCGATCTGATTATCTCTGCTCTTGCCAATGGCATCAATCTCATCAATAAAAACAATACATGGAGCTTTCGCTTCCGCCTGCTCAAAAAGATCTCTGACACGCTTAGCGCCCATGCCTACAAACATCTCCACAAAATCCGATCCGGAAATCGAGAAAAACGGAACATGTGCCTCGCCTGCCACCGCTTTTGCCAGCAATGTCTTACCTGTTCCCGGAGGGCCTACAAGCAGCGCACCTTTAGGAAGCTTTGCTCCGATTGCCGTATATTTCTTGGGGTTGTGCAGATAGTCTACAATTTCCATAAGCGATTCTTTGGCTTCATCCTGACCTGCAACATCCTTAAATGTCACACCGGTCCCTTTTTCCATATTATAAACTTTGGCATTGCTTTTGCCTATGCCTCCAATACCGCCGTTCATCCTGCCGATAAGTTTTCTGCTCATCCATGACATCAGCAGCCAAATAAACAGAATCGGCAATATCCATGACAATATTGACATCACAGGTGATGTCTGCTCCGGAATTTCCGAATCGACAATGACATCGTGTTCGTTCAAAAGCGGAAGCAGTGTACTATCTTCGATATACCCCGTATAATAAGTTATTGTGCCGAGCGATGCACTTGATTCATCATTTTTCGATGGCACGATAAAAATCTGACTATTCTGATAATCAAACACTACCGACTGAACCTTGCCGTCTTCAACTTTCTGAATAAATTCTGTATACGAAATCTCCCTGCTTGATGCGTCTTTCAGCCACGAACTCAGAAGACTGTTCAGCAGAAGTGTAAATAAAAAGCCGATAACAAGATAAATGATCATTTTTTCGAAATTCGGCATCTTCGGCGTATTGCTGCCTTCCGGATCATTGTGCTGACCGCTGCCTCTGCTGCCTGAATTTCTATAATCTGCTCCCTGACTGTTTTTTATATCCGTACTTTTCCGGCTGTTTTCTTCCATAGCGTTTACTTCCTCCTTCTCTTAGAGCCAAATTGTCATTAGCACTCATCGCCATCGAGTGCTGACTGATTTTATTGTAACACACTATCGCCCGAATACAAGCCATTTACCGACGATTTAATTCTTTTTTCATAATTATTTTATTTGGATTTTTTCAGGAGCTGCTTCAATTCCTCTACAGAAAAATCATAGTTTGTATTGCAGAAATGACAGTGTACCTGAGCAGGCTTTCCTTCATCGATCAATGCCTGTATTTCCTTTTTACCGATACTGATGACAACTTTTTCTACTTTTTTTCTCGAACAGTCGCACTTAAATTTTGTTTTTATCGTATCTAATATTTCATAATCCAATCCTGCAAGCACCCGGTCAAGCATCATCTCCGGCGTCATGCCCTCATCAAGCATTGCTGTCACAGACGGCAGGTCTTTTAAATTACTCTCCAGTGCGGTAATCACTTCTTCCCCGGCAAACGGCATCAGCTGAAGGATAAACCCGCCCGCCTGACGCACAGTATTGTCGCGGGACATAAGCACCCCTAAGGCAACACTGGAATTTACCTGTTCAGATGTTGCAAAATAATATGTCAGATCTTCCGCAATCTCTCCGGATACAAGGTGTGTCTGT
The DNA here is from genome assembly GCA_018716485.1 of Candidatus Scybalocola faecipullorum. GTDB lineage: Bacteria > Bacillota > Clostridia > Lachnospirales > Lachnospiraceae > Scybalocola_A > Scybalocola_A faecipullorum. The sequence goes on along the minus strand of DVJY01000055.1, from coordinate 61,219 downwards.
CCCACATAAGGTTCTTTAAGTCCCATATCTTTAATCACACTCAGCACGCCCATATCCAATGCGCCTCCAACATCCAGCTTGCCGTTTTTATTCGGAGGCAGCATCACATCCGGATTTTCCACATAGCCTTTAACATTAGCTTTGGCATCCGCAGTCACCGTCAATCCTTTAATCGGCCCGCTGCACTTAATCTGAAGCGTCAGCTTATCTTCCTCACCTTTTTGCATCGCGCCCATCATGGCGCCTGCAGTCAGCAGCCGCCCAAGCGCTGCCGTAGCCACCGGACTTGTCTCATGTCTGCGTCTGGCTTCTTCTACCAATTCTTTTGTTGTCGCAGCAAAAATTCTTACCTGATGATTTGCCGCAGTCGCTCTTACAATATAATCTGTCATCGCTTTATCCTTTCTTATCCTGTATTTTTTTGCCATGTTCCCGGGCAATCACATAAATCCTTTCACTGGATGTTTTCGGCGGTTCATCTGTAAACGCATCGTAAACACCCTCAAATATCATGCCTGAACGCTCTATAAGCCGTCGGATCGTTTCTATGCTGTACGCCCTCTGGCAATGAACTTCTCTGAACCGTCTGAAAATCTCTCCTCCGACTTCGTTTGTCATCTGATCATCTTTAATAAAAAGACTCAGTTCATATGTATTGATCCCTGCTGTCTCATCATAATCGTTATCCCAAATAAAACTGCAGTCTTCCCGGCTTTCCGCAATGGTCGCATCTCCCAGCGTCTCATACTTATACGCTGTATTTAAATCAAAAATAAACACACCGCCCGGATCAAGATAATTATTGGCCAGCCTAAAAATATCAAGCAGGTCTTCTTCCTCCAGAATATAATTCATACTGTCACAAATACTGACAATGGCCCGTACTGTACCATATAATTCAAATGATCTCATATCCTGATTCAAATACAAAATGCCCTGCTGCTCTTCGTCAGTCTTTGCCATCGCCTCCATCAGCATATCCTCAGAAAGATCAATGCCGATCATATCATATCCGGCTTCTGCCAAAAGTCTTGTCATATTGCCTGTGCCGCATCCAAGCTCAAGCACAAGTCCGTCATCCACACCATATTTTTTAAGCAGTCCGATCAAATATGTGCTCCATGCCTTATAAGGAATATTGTCCATAAATGTATCGTAAACTGCCGCAAAACTCGTATATGCCTCCATCATCTGACCTCCATATGATTATGATGCTTTTGTTTACAGCTTATTATATATGGGCTTTCACGTTTTAATCAAGTATTTCCTGTTCAAAATGCTGAAACTACTTGAAACCGGACTTAAATTCCTCTATAATTACCGTGATAACAACGAAAGAAGGTCTTAAATATGAACAGTCAAACAACCGCGGCGCACATACCTACAAAGAAACTTGTGCTTTCCGCACTCTTTATCGCGCTCGGCGTCGCCACATCAACGCTGCTCGTTTTCCCGATCGGCGCTTCCAAATGCGCGCCTGTACAGCACTTTATCAATGTTATGTCTGCTGTCGTCCTTGGCCCATGGTATGCCGTTGTCAATGCATTTCTCATATCTCTCATCAGATTTATGATGGGCACAGGCAGTCTGCTCGCCTTTCCCGGCAGCATGATCGGCGCCGCACTGGCCGGCATTTTATATGTGATCTTTAAAAAAGATATTGCCGCTTTTGTCGGTGAAGTTTTCGGCACAAGTGTTCTCGGCGGCATATGCGCATTTTTTGTTGCCAAACTTTTTATGTCCAATGACACAGCCGCCATGTTTTCTTACGTACTGCCGTTTTTCGTCAGTACCATCGTGGGCAGCGCCATCGCCTATATCATTATCAAACAGCTTCGGCTTATGAAAATACTCAAAGACGGAAAAATCAATTTATAACAGCTTGCGGAGGTTTTTATGGATTACATACTGCAGACAGAACAACTGAAAAAAGAAGTGATCCGGCAGCGGCCGCTGATCCATCACATCACCAACTTTGTGACCACTTACCAGTGCGCCAGAATCACTGCTGTCCTTGGTGCTTCCCCGGTCATGGCCTTTGCCGCTGACGAGGCTGCTCAAGTTGCCGCCAAAGCCGATGCCCTTGTGATCAACACAGGAACGTTAAACCATGAGTTTACTGCATCTGTCCCAAAGGCTTTGGACGCCGCTTCGCACCGTCAGATTCCTGTCGTTCTGGACCCTGTCGGTATTAATCTTTCCCAGTACAGACGGGGTTTTATCCACTCTCTTTTAAAGAATTATCATTTTTCTATTATTCGATGCAATTATGTGGAGCTTTTGAATCTCCACGGTGAATTTGTCAGCGGCACCGGCATCGACGGAGACCGCAGCAATTCTATAGAAGAAGCTGCCCGTGCCGCCTCTGAACTCGCCCGCACATATCACTGTACTGTCGCATGTACGGGACAGACAGATATTATCGCCGACAGTCAGCAAACTGTCCGCTTTGACCGCGGCAGCGCTTTGCTTCCGAAGCTTGTGGGCACAGGATGCATAGTCAGTTCACTGATCGGTTCTTTCGCGCCTGTAGCTCCGTCTCCTTTTGATGCGGCCGCATCAGGAATACTGACCATGTGTCTGGCCGGTGAAGCTGCCCAGAAGGCGCTGGATAACCCAAATCATCTCGGCAGTTTTGAAACATTACTGTTGGATCATATACGCGATTAACACGGATTCCTCTTTGCCAAACATCATGAACTTAAGGCATCATCGACTGTCCTTTGGCAGCTTTGGTGCTTTTTTCATCGCTTTTTTTCGTTTTGTCATAATACCGCCGATGCGCCCGGCTTCTTTTGCGGTCAGAGATTTCCAGCCATACGCTTTAACCTGCTCAAAAAGTCCCAGTTCCCGGGCAATCTCATACTTCATCTTTTCATCCGGCGTCAGCGCTTCTTCATCTTTTATATTTTCCTTTTTCACTTTTCTCACCTCTGATCTGTTTGGGCATAGTTTGTCCGAAATAAACAGAAATCATACAACTTGGAAAAAATACGGTGATATACCGCATGAATTGATGACAGCACTGCCGTATGAGCCCCATACGGCAGCCTGTCAAAAGAATATGCCTGCAATAGACACGCAGGAGTGATATGTGCATTTATTATGGCATATCTATGCCCAAAAAACAAGGCAGTTATTTCTGAAATCGTTCGACAAAAAACGACAGGCCACTGTCAGTATCTTCGGTTCAAACGCTGACTGCGCGGTTTAATGCAAACGAATAAATATATTTTTCCGATACTTTACGGCCGGTCAGCTGCTCGATTGCCTTTTCATAGTAATACAGCTGTTTTTCATAGCGGCGGATCAAAACCTCTTCATTGCCTTCTTTGACAAAGTCTGTCTTATATTCTACAAGGATTATCTGACCGTCCTCCTCAAAACATGCATCAATGACGCCTTGGATCAGAATCATCTCCCTGCTCCGAACATCTGAAACTTCACATGCCGGAACACCGATCATAAACTGAGTCTCCCGATACAGCTTATGACACCTGTTTGCTTTGGCCATCCGCCTGCCAAGAGGGCTTGTGCAAAACCTCAGTATGAGCCACGGACTGATTCTGTCGGCAGTTTCTCCATCAATGCGGCCCGAGTCACGCACACTGCCGATAAACTGTCTGGCTGTCTCAATATCTGTTATTGTCTCAAAATCAAGCAGTTCCATAAGTTTATGCACAGCAGTTCCCCGTTTGGCAGCTGCGGCCATACGCGCCTCCCGTTCCTGATCAGAAATCTGCATCCCCGATTCTTCTAACATATCCCGGGTACTTTCCTCGACAAGATGCCGTACAAAGCTGTCATCTTCCGGAACTTCATCATCGGCTGCTCCTATCTGTTTCAATTCAGATACTGTCATCTTCGCATGCATCGTCACAGACTCCCCATAAGGATACTGCCACGACAGCTGATCATCCAAAGTTTTTTGCGCCTCATCAGACAACAGGCTTTGGTCTGTGATTGCCAGCTGCTGCCTGAGCATATGGCTGCTGATCATCTGCTCTGTCTTTTGACGCAGCATCTGTGATACACCGATCATTCGGATATTCACCTTTGCCTTGGACTTTTTATAAAAATCCTCCTTTAAAAGCACCGGCATCACCCAATCCAGATAACTTCCGGCAGTACACAAATCCGAATACACCAGAAGATCGGAGGCGTTCATACTGATCTGCCGCCACTTGTCATAAGATTTCCGCGGATCATCCACTGTTCCCGTCAATATCAGCATTTCTTTAGCACGGCTCAGCGCCACATAAAGCACTCTCAGTTCCTCACTTAAATTTTCGGTCATGATCAAGTGGGCCATCGCCTTTTTTAATATCGTTGGCGACTTAATGCGCGCCTGTTCATCAACCGCTTCCGGTCCTAGACCATATTCTGAATGCATGAGCAGACTGCTTCGCGCATCCTGCTGATTAAATTTTTTACTCAGACCGCTGACAAATACAACCGGGTATTCAAGACCTTTGCTCTTATGAATACTCATCAGACGAACAGCATCTTCGTTCTCACTGAAAACAGACGCTTCTCCCATATCCACATCATATGTTTCTAGCCGCCGGATATAGCGTACAAAATTAAACAGTCCCTTATAACTTGTCTTCTCATAATCAACCGCTTTTGCCACAAGCATATCCAAGTTTGCCTGCCGCTTCTGCCCCATCGGCATGGCGCTGACAAAATGATAATAACCTGTTTCTTCATATATTTTTAATATCAGCTTGTGTATCGGCATATAAAAGACGCATCTTCGAAAATGCTCCAGCGTGCCGATCATCTGCTCAATCTGTCTGCGGACAGGTTCGTACTGAACCGGAGTATAATATGTTTCAAGCAGCCCGTCACTGGATTTGTCTGTAAAACTGAGGCATGCCTGATAAAAGCTTGTATTTTTAGAAATCGAACGAATCATCGCCAGCGCTTCATCAGAAAAATTAAAAAGGCATGACTTCATCACTGCCGCAAGCGCAATGTCCTGAAGGGGATTATCGATAATGCTCAAAAAGCAGACAAACGTGCGGATTTCCGGCGTATCAAAAAAACCTGCTGAAACTTCTGCATGCACCGGAATATGTTCACTTTCCAGCACTGACGAAAAACTGTCCGCCCACCCGCTCATCGTCCGGAGCAATATGACAATATCGCCATAGGCCAGCGGCCTGTAAGCACCTGTTTTTTTATCTGCCACCATCATACCGCCGTCCATCATCTTGCGGATCTGCGCAGCGATCATCTTAGCTTCCCACTCTTTTGCAGTCATCTGCCCGTGGAAATCCATCTGCCGGTTAGCCGCCTCAGCCTCCGACAGATCTGCGATCAGTATCTGTGTAACGGCAGCCGGATATCCCTGCGTTGGCTTTTCTTCCGGGAATGATGCGCCGCGCTTGAGTTTGGCATCCTCGTCATAGACAATACCGCCCAAAGCTTCTCCCATCACATGTTCAAAAATAAGATTTACAAAATCAACGACACAATCCCTGCTTCTGAAATTTTTGTGAAGATCGATCCGCACACTGGAAGCATCCCCGGGATACGGCGGATATTCTTTATACTTCTCCATAAAAAGTTCCGGCCTTGCCAAACGGAATTTGTAAATACTCTGCTTAACATCGCCCACCATAAAACGGTTATGCCTGCCTGAGTGCTCCCCTGAGACCGCCGCAAGCAATGTCTCCTGAACAAGATTGCTGTCCTGATATTCATCGCACATAACTTCTTCAAAACGGTTTCTCAGTTCGGCTGCCGCTGCCGACGGCACTATATGGCCCTCCTCATCCTGTTTGAGCAGTATATCCAGCGCAAAATGCTCCAAGTCATTAAAATCGACCATATTTTTTTCTTCTTTTTTCAGGCGGTATTTCTCCGAAAAGGCTTTCACAAGCCGGATAAGTACACCCATCGGGCGCACAGTTTTCCGGAGATCCGCTATCATCGATGACTCATCGGCAAAGAAAAAATCTTTTTTCAGACGGTCTGTCATCGATTTGACATTGTCCCTGATGGCTTTGACCCGTGTCTTCTTTGACTGATCGGCTTCAGGCATCTTCTTTCTGGACAGCGCCCTCCATTTGAGCTGACCCGCAATCTGTCGGCATTCGTCAAAATCCGTGCAGTTCTCCAATCGTAAAATCCAGCTCAGATCATCGGCCAGCGCCTCATCATAAAACACCGGGCCGTCCGGATCAGCGCAAAGCTTCCGTGCTTCCTCAATCTGTGCCCTTAAATCTCCGAGAATATGCCGTATATAATCCTTTAGGAAACAGATCAGCGGCAGTGCATTAAAAGACTCACTGTCTTTTGCATCAAGCATATCCATACAGGCATCCAGCCACTTTGACGGCCATGGATAACTTCTGGAATAATCATAAATCTGAGAAATCATCGTCTCGATACTGTCATCCGTTTTTCCTTTAGCATAACACTCCACAAATTCAAGAAAATCCTCACTGCCCTGGGCGTACTGCTCTTCAAGCAGTTCAGCCATCAAATCTGACCGTATAAGCGCCAATTCCATCTCATCCGCGATCCTGAAAGAAGGATCCAGATCAATCTCATTAAAATGATTCCTTATGACATACAGACAGAAACTATGTATCGTCGTGATCTGCGCGCTGCGCAAAAGTGACGACTGGCGTTCCAGCAAAATATTTTCCGGATCCTCGGCAAGCCGCTCATCAAGCGCTGCGGCAATACGTTCTTTCATCTCCGCCGCTGCGGCATGTGTAAATGTAACCACAAGGAGCCGGTCAATATCCACCGGATGGGCCTGATCTGTAATCTTTCTTATAATTCTTTCCACAAGTACAGCCGTCTTTCCCGAACCGGCTGCTGCAGAAACGAGAATATCTTTGCCTTCCGCGTCAATGACCCTTTTTTGTTCCTCAGTCCACGTCATGCCCATCTGCCGCAACCTCCTTACTGATCGTCTCCCATAATTTCTCCGCGGACATCTCCATAAGATGTCTGAACTGATAACCTTCCACAGATTCATCAAAGCCGCAGACCGCTCTGTATTTGCAGTAAGTACATGCATTTCCCCTGCTGCCCCGTTTGTACGGATTCACATCAATGCAGCCGTCAAGGATCTGCTTTCCCATACGCATGGAAGTCTTTTGCACAAATTTAAACAGCTGATTAAACTGAGCCGTTGAGGCCGTTGAAGATTTTTTTGAAAGACTTCCGTCTTTATTGACCGCCGCCGGAATAACATCTGACTCTTTTTCAAATTCGGCATCCATCAGACGTATTACCGACATATCTTCATTGACAAGGCCGTTCATCCGAAGCGCTTTCAGCACCAATGCCTCCAAATCTTCAGTCTCTTTCAGCGAGTCTTTCTGAATCAGCGGATCATCAATATGGTAATACAAAATCCCCGCCGGGATCACTCGTTTGTGATGCTGCGTCTCTTTCAATGCCATCGCCGCATCCATATATATAATCAGCTGAAGCTGAAGTCCGTAATACAGCGCCGTCAAGTCAAACTTTTTTGTCCCGGACTTATAGTCGATAATCTTCACATAAATATTTTCGTCATCCTCGTATTGATCCAGACGGTCAATCGTCCCTTTCAGTTTCAGCACCTCATCATCGGAGAGATGAATATCCACCGTACCCAGCCGGCTGTCTGCGTCAAATCTGAGTTCATATTCCGCCGGCTCAAACTTGCCCTTCTGCAGCTGCTTCTGCAGGGCCCATACAGTACGCTTGACCATACGCGTCAGTCTCTGCAGCAAAAATTGATTTCTGTAATTGTCCTGAAGAATCGTATGACTGTGCTGCGCGGCAGCTTCATCCACACTGAGCCGGGCAAGGGCATCCCGTTCGCTGTCCTCAAGTTCATGCCACAGGCGCCCGGACTTAGCCAGCTTCTTTGAAAACAGTTCCAGCGCACTGTGGAATAAAATACCCAGATCCGGCGCTTCGATCCGGTACTCACGGCGTTCTCGCAGCATCAGGCCGTATGTCAGGAAATGGGCATAAGCACAGGCCGCATACTGTTCCAGCGTAGTCGCACTGTTTTCAAGAACGTGCCCGTAAAGTGCCCTGACAACCGCTTTGGACAGCCTGTCATCTTCGTGGGACATAAAAGCCGCATCACAAAGCCGCCTGGTCATTTCCGGTCTGCTGCTGCGCATCCACAAATACAGCTGCTGCCATACTTTATCCGCAGTACCGTTTTTATAAGTTTCAAGGCCGGAGGCAAAAAACCGCACTGCCGCGTCAGTTCCGTAAATATCATGAACAGAAGCGGCTTTTTCTGATGTCTCTTCAATCTCAAGTTTTTCAAACAGCCGACATACTCTGCCGATCAGCGATGACGGCCTCAGCGACTTTCCGTGCTCATCAACTCTGGAAAAGCTCATATACAGCTCTTGGGACGGCTTAGAAAGCATCGTATAAATATAAAACTGTTCTGTACATGCCTCCTGTTTTCCTGTCGGCGCCAGTTCCAGTGAATGGGCAGCCAAAATCTCTTTGTCCATATCATTGATCAGGCCTCCTTCTTTAATACTGCCCGGAACGATGCCTTCATTAAGTCCGGCAAAAAACAGCACCCGTATGCTGTCAAGCCGTGTACGCTTCAAGTCGCCGACAATGACCTGATCGATCCCCGGCGGGATAATGCCGACTTTTGCCTCATCAAGCCCTGAATCCAAAATGTCGGAAAACTCTTTGACTGTCATCGTCTCTTCGCCCAAAATGTCCTTCATTTTAGTCAATATATCCTCGACAATTTTGTAAATCTGACTGTACTCCTTTGCCAGTGCCAGTTCACCGTCTTCTTCAAACTGACGGCACAGACCGTCAATTCTTTCTTCCATGCCATGAAACTCAAGGTAATCTAAAAGAATCCGGCAAAAACTTCCCGCCGTATGATCCGCGGCTTCAAATGCTTCCTGCACAGGCCCGATCCAGCGAAGCACCTTCTCACGTATGGCATTAACCTGTATCAATTCTCCGTCCGCCATGCCTTTATAGCGGCGCTCAAAAGGCTCCTGCCAGCGTCTCTTTCCCCGAATACCTGTCGCCAGCACATAATTTTCCAAAATATCAATCTCTCCTGATGGAATATCGGTCAGTCCCGACTTTAAAAATCTGAAAATACTTTCATAATTAAAGTCCTGACGGATAACCTCCAAAAGCGCGCGGACGAACTCTACAAGACAGTTGGAAAGAATACTTTTTTTACTGTCAATAAAATAAGGAATTCCCGCTTCCTTAAAGCCCTGCTCGATCACATGTCCGTAGACAGATAAATCTCCGGTGATCACAGCCATATCTTTAAATCGGCAGCCCTCCCGGCACAATCTCAAAATATGCTGACAGATGCATCGAATCTCATCGGATGGGTTTTTGGCGGATATCAAATGAATATCATCTGTCTGCCCGCTGTATGTCTTATGGATATGATTTCTGTAAATATACCGCTCCATAAAGGCAAGTGATTCATGCGGTCCGAATCTGTGAGCGCTGCGCAGGATAATATCCTCCTCCCGATCGATGTGACAGGATGCGCACAGCTTCTCCAGTCTGTAAACCGTATCTTTTGTCAAATAAAACAGCCTGAAAGGCGCTCCGGGATGATACAGCTCTTCCCGGGGGTCTGCCGTCAGCGCTGTCTGAACATGTTTGGAATACTTAAGAAGTTCGCCGATCAGCGCATACTGAGACGGCGTAAAACCTGTAAACTCATCGATGTAAATATAACTGTTCTTAATCAGCGCCGACCTGAAAATAACAGCTGTCAGCCTGTCAAGCAGCTCTTCTGCCGTAATATAACGCTGTTCAATCTCCCTGCAGAAAGCTTCGTAAATCTTTCCGATATCTTTAAGCTTTCCCGACAGCAGCGGGCTTTCCGTCAGCGATCCGCACAAATCTGCCAGCTGTTTGGGATCCACATGATACTGCAGCAGTTCGGAAATCGTCGATTTCATCTCGCCGGTAAATCCCTGCTTGCGAACGTTTCCCTTAAATACGGACAGTTCTCCCGCCATACGGCCGATAATCCGCCTCAAGACCATCATCTTTCCGATATCTTCCAGAATAAGTGTCCTGTCTGTACCAAGTTCCTCAAACACTCTGTGTGCCAATCGAACGAAGCTGACCACATCAATATTGCGCATACCATGGTTCGGATGCATCTGTACAATCTTTTTTTGTACCTGAAGCGTATACTGCTCCGGCACAATAATCATATAGTTAAACTGGGGATGCTCTATCGATGCGCGGATCAAATCTTTATACATACGCCGGGACTTTCCGTATCCGCTGCCTCCCAGAATCAGCTGCAGTGCCATACATCTCCCTCCTCACTAAGTATAGGGTTTTCGTTAATTTTCAGTAAAAACATCATAACATAGCTGTATTGGTTTTTCAAGCCATAATCGAACATTTGTTCTATTCTATTTTAAAGACACGTCTCATAGGATATAGTAAGTCTTTTTAAACAGGAGGGCAGAACATGAAATCCAAAACACATATTATTATTTTACATATGAAAGAAATCATCTACACCGTTATTTTTGCTGCACTTGCCGTCATATTGATCATTCTGCTCATCTACATGTTCAGCCACAAAAAAACGGAAGAAACTATGGCCGCCATCCCGGATTACGCGCCCGGCGTTTACACCTCCTCCATCAATCTGGGCGACGCTGCCATCAGTGTTTCTGTCACAGTCAACAAAGACGGCATCACCGATGCTGCTCTGACAGACATCGACGAAGCCACCGCAGCCGCCTATCCGCTGCTTGCCACCTGCATGGCGGATATTTCAGCACAGATTAAAGAAAATGTTCCATTAAATCAGATCACTTATTCTTCTTCCAATCAATATACTGTATCGCTGCTTTTAGAGGCCATCAACAACGCACTGTCTCAGGCAGCCCCTTAAAACACGGCTTGCCGGGTGTATCGCACAAAAGGCGGCCACTTTTTGTCTGGCCGCCTTTTGCGCTGTATTTATTTCCAAGCTGCCGATGCTTTAATTTCATCCAGTTCTCTCATCCACAAATTTGCCGATGCGTCGCTCGGCATACGAAGATCGCCTCTTGGCGAGACGGCGACCGATCCCACTTTCGGGCCATCCGGAAGACATGACCTTTTAAACTGCTGAGCAAAAAATCTCCAGTAAAATGTCCTGAGCCATTTGTAAATAACTGCTTCATCATAATGTCCGTCAAAAGCAATCTTCGCCAGTCTGAAGATTTTGGCAGGTCTGAATCCGAACCGAAGGATATAATACATGAAGAAATCATGCAGTTCATACGGCCCTACCAAATCTTCCGTCTTCTGCGCAATCTCCCCATCCTTTGGAGGAATCAGTTCAGGGCTGACCGGCGTATCCAAAATATCGTACAGCGTCGCAGAAAGCGCTTCATCGCTGCAAGTATCCGCATAGTACCTGACAAGATGGCGCACCAAAGTTTTCGGCACAGAAGCATTGACACCATACATCGACATGTGGTCGCCGTTATACGTCGCCCAGCCCAGCGCCAGTTCAGACATATCGCCGGTACCGATGACCATGCCGCCCGCCTGATTGGCAATGTCCATCAGTACCTGTGTCCGCTCTCTCGCCTGGGCATTTTCATAAGTCACATCATGCTTTTCCATATCGTGCCCGATATCTTTAAAATGCAGTGTCACTGCCGCTTTAATATCCACTTCCTCAAGATGGGCCCCAAGCCTGTTCACAAGGGTACATGCATTGCGGTATGTTCTGTCTGTCGTACCAAAGCATGGCATTGTTACCGCCGTAATCTGCTGACGCGGCAGTCCCGCCAGATCAAAGGCTCTTGCCGTCACTAAAAGCGCCAGCGTGGAATCAAGTCCGCCTGAAATTCCGACGACCGCATGATTGCAGCGGGCATGGATCAGCCTTTTTTTCAGACCGTATGCCTGAATCGTCAGTATCTCCTCACAGCGCTCCTGCCTTGCATTCATGTCATGGGGAATAAACGGCGTCGGATCGATCTCCCTCTGCGGCACGCCTAAATCTTCTTTTTTCATCTCAAACAGCACCGTCATATAATCGCTGTGTACATGTTCTTCAAATGTGGTCATGCGGCGGCGCTCACTGGCCAAAAGCTCAAGGTCGATATCCGCTGTGATCAGTCCTGTAGTAAAACGCTTTGATGTTTTTAACGTACGCCCGTTCTCTGCGATGATATTTCTGCCTGCAAATACAAGATCTGTCGTAGACTCTCCCTCGCCTGCATCTGCATAAATATAGCCGCAGACAAGACGCGCCGACTGGCCGCTCACCAGGTTTCTCCGGTATACGTCTTTGCCTGTCGTCTCATCGCTGGCCGAAAGGTTGGCAATAATCATCGCTCCCTGCCGGCTGTGACGGATGCTTGGCGGTTCACTGACCCACAAATCCTCGCATATCTCCACAGCAAACTTAAAATCAGGCATCGTCTTTGCTTCAAACAATATATCCATGCCAAACGGCACCGGCGCGCCGTCAAATTCGATCATCACCGGAGTCTCAAATCCGCTGCAGAAATGGCGCATCTCATAAAACTCCGAATAATTGGGAAGATTCTTTTTCGGCACAAATGCCAGCACTTTTCCGTGGCTGAGCACCGCCGCCGTGTTGTAAAGCTTATGTCCGACCATCAGCGGCAGCCCCACAACAGCCGTCACATCCAGATCACTGCCTGCGCGGGCAATGCGCGCCAGTTCATGTCTTGCCTCTTCCAAAAGCACATTCTGCAAAAACAGCTCGCCGCACGTATAGCCGGTCAGGCAAAGTTCCGGAAATACGACCAGCTTCGCCTTTTTTTCATCAGCCTCCCGCATCAGCGCAATGATTTGATCCGCGTTATTTGTGCAGTCTGCAACTGAAATCAGCGGTGTCGCAGCCGCCACTCTGATAAATCCGTCTTTCATTGGTAAAATGCCTCCAAATTCATAATATAAGGGCCTGTTCAGGCTTTTTCTTTCTCTCTGATAATACCCTGCCGGTAAGCGTCCAGCAGCATACAAAGTTCTTGGATATTCTTTTTCATTGCCCGCCCCGCGTCCGTATCGGCCACCTTCCTGCGGTGTGCAAACTCTGCAACCATCGTAAAATCAGACCGTATGTCTGTTTCATCGGCAATAGATTTTTCGAAACTTTCAAACGGCTCATGGGTCACCAGCCTCAGCCCGTAGGAATTGCAGACAAGGGTATAGCCGGCAATGCCTGTCGTCGGCTGATATGCCTTTGAAAATCCGCCGTCAATGATCATCAGCTTGCCGCCGCCTTTGACCGGATTTTCTCCTGCCTTGGATTTCACCGGCATATGTCCGTTGATCACATGGGCATCGGCCGGATCAAGCCCGAATTCTCTGATAATCTTATCGCATATATCTTCTCTTTCAATGAGTTTATAATAATAGTCTTTGCGTTCCTCATGGAGATGGCTGTCATCAATCAGATAGCGCTCAAATGTGGCCATCTTTGCCTTTCCGTACACCGGAGAATTTTCACTGGACCAGGTAAACCACATCACGTCCTGTCCGTAGCTCTTTTCTTCCGGATCGCTTGTCAGATAGTAGCCTTTTCTTGCACAGGCTTCCAGATAATCATACAGCGCCCGTCCCTTATATGACTTTCCTCTGAAGGTAACGCTTCGAAACGTCCCGTCTTCGTTAAACGGTATGCAGCCATGAAAATAAAGGTTGTTATTATAGCACAGATACAGGCTGCCCGATGAAAACAGAAAACGGGCGTGCCGCTGAAGCTTTTCGCAGTTGACAAACGCTTTCACAAGCCGGTCGACCACTTCTTTTTCATCGGCAGTCAGCGCATACGGATCTTTCGGATCTACTGTCGGAAAATATGTATCCCGCAGCGGATAAACTTGCCCGTCGATTGTGATCGTCCCTTCCTCAAAATTAATCTTATCAAGCAGAAGACGCTTTTCCATCTTAAATTCAGGCCGTCTCAAAATCAGCTGGCCTTCCAGTTTAAATTCGATCACGGCGATTGCTTTATGCATTTTCTTTTCGATCTCAATATCGGTCTGACTGACTTCCGTGCGCTGCTGTCTGACACTAAAGGGCTGACACGGATCCGACTTGTACGTATTGACTGCAAAATTTACAAGCGGTATCAGATTGATCCCGTAATCTTCCTCCAGTGTATCCAAGTTGCCGTAGCGGGCACATATGCGCACAACATTTGCAATGCAGGCCGCATGCCCTGAAGCGGCGCCCATCCACAAAATATCATGATTCCCCCATTGAATGTCCACCGAATGATAGCTCATCAGCCGGTCCATGATCGCTGCTGCCTTCGGTCCTCTGTCATAAATATCGCCCACAATATGCAGATGATCGATGACAAGACGCTGGATCAATTCGCACAGGGCAATAATAAATTCCCTTGCCCTGTCAATGCGTATGATCGACATAATAATCTCATTATAATAGTCTTCCTTATCCGGAAAATCTTCTTTTTCGTGAAGCAGCTCTTCAATAATATACGCAAAATCTGCAGGCAGCGCTTTTCTGACTTTGGATCTTGTATATTTTGCAGAAGCCCGCTTGCACATCCGGATCAGCCGGTAAAGAGTGATCTGATACCAGTCCTGAATATCTTCCTCTTCTTTTTCAATCAGATCCAGCTTTTGTTCCGGATAATAAATCAGTGTCGCCAGACGTTTCTTATCACGGATGCTCAGCGTCGGCCCGAATTCTTCTTCGATTTTAATTCTGATCGCTCCGGATCCGTTCTTCAAAATATGAAGGAAACGGTCTGCCTCCCCGTGAAGGTCACTGAGTACGTGCTCAGTTCCTTTCGGCAAATTTAAAATCGCCTCCAAATTGATAATTTCTGTTGATGCCGCGGCTATATTCGGATACTTCTGTGACAGCAGTTCCAGATACCGTATTGTTTGCTCATCGTAAGTATACATCCCGCACTCCTTTTCCATTGGTGACCATGATTACAGTCTCTGTTCATTATTTTAACCTCTGCACCAAAAGAGCGTCAAGCCCCTTCGCATAAACAGATAAAAGAGAGGCCTCCCTGCCTCTCTTTTATCTGTTTATCTATTCTATCTAATTACGCACTTTAATGATCTTCGTTCATCGTTACATCTTTAATCACGTCAATTCTGGATATGTAATCGGCATAAGCTTCCAGTTCTTTCGGAAGATTCACGCCTGTCAGAATCATCTCCATATAATCCGGTTTTTTCTCAATCAATTTAATAATATCCTCAACTTCAATAATATGATAGTCCACAAGCTTTAAAATCTCATCGAGGACAAGCACATCACACTCGCCGACGGACAGAACTTTCCGGGCAAAGTTCATCGCATTTAAAATATTCTGGTTTTCTTCCAGCTTCATCTGATCATCCAGATCTTCATAGACCCTGTCTGTTTCTTCAAAGCGAAAAATCTTTAATTCCGGTTCAAGACGTCTCAGACAATCCAGGCTTTCATCCATGCGGCCCTTTAAAAACTGAATCACATAGACAACTTTTCCCGCGCTGATTTTCATCACAGCACGTCCCATAGCCAGTGTTGTCTTGCCCCTTGTCTCGCCGCAGTATATTTTTACCAATCCTTTTTCCAATGCATTCACCTCATGTATGGATTGCTCCATGAATAATCATCTTTTCCTCTTTCCTGACGCACCTGCTGCGTCAATAACGGTAGATTTGGAAGTTTACTTTCCAACTTCACTTATATATTAAGTTAATACCATATTTCCCGCCAAACGTCAATACTATCAGCAGATTTAAGGGCAAATCGGCGTTCAGACAGCATCCACACATTCAATTTTGCTGACAGAAATTTCATATGCTGTCCGCTTCTCCACCGTATCAGCGTCAATTTTTTTCTGGTATGTCCGGCTCTGTATTCTTCCCCATAAATGAATATGTTCACCGACCTGAAATTTGCCGGCAAAGCGTGCATTGCGTCCCCAGCATATGCACGGAAGATAATCGGATTTCCCGTAAGGGCGGTTCACTGCCAGCAGCAGATCTGCAATTTCTCTTCCAAGCGGCGTCATACGGTAAACCGGCTGTTTGCAAATAAAACCGTCCAAATAGACACTGTTTGGCTTTGCACACTCCACATCGCCCTCCAGTACTGCAAATTCTCTGACAAAGACTGAAAGAATCAGCCGGTTTCTGCCTTCCTCATGTTTGTTATAAGAGCGGAACTGCCCTTTTGCTTCCACTGTCTTTCCCATGTAGTTCTCATGCACGTCCACTAAGCGCTCGGAAACAAGCAGAGGAATTCTGTCGGCCATCTGGCTCAGACGATTGACGACCACCTCCAAAATATAAAATCCCTCTCCAAAAACTTCATGACTATAGGTAAATTCAGAATCCACGACTCCGACAATACTTACCTGATTGTTATCAAGCACCTTATCTGCCATTGCTTTTGTTCTCCTTTCAAATATATGTTTCAACTTAAATCTATGTCCTTATCATTTGTTTTAGAACTCTCCGACATGAAAACTTTACCACATAAATCCACCTAAGGAAATCATTTTTCATTGATAAAATTCGACACATTTCACAGTTCGCTGCGGATAGACTCGAAAGTGTCTTGAAAAAAAAATTGGATATGGTAGAATATTAAAGTTATGAATCAACCGACTTAAATCATCTTTTCAGAAAGGAATTTATTTATGGAAATCAAACGCGAAGATGTAAGAAATATTGCGATCATCGCCCATGTTGACCATGGAAAAACGACGCTGGTCGATGAGCTTTTAAAGCAGAGCGGCGTTTTCCGCAGCAATCAGGTGGTTCAGGAACGTGTCATGGACTCCAACGCGATTGAACGTGAACGCGGCATTACGATTTTGTCTAAAAATACTGCCGTATTTTATAAAGATGTTAAAATTAATATTATCGACACCCCGGGCCATGCCGATTTCGGCGGGGAAGTCGAACGTGTATTAAAGATGGTGGACGGCGTTGTCCTCGTCGTAGACGCCTTTGAAGGGCCGATGCCGCAGACCAAATTCGTCCTTAAAAAAGCCCTTGAACTGAATCTGGCAGTCATCGTCTGCATCAATAAGATTGACCGTCCGGAAGCCCGTCCTGATGAAGTGATCGATGAAGTGCTTGAACTTTTGATCGATCTGGACGCTTCCGAAGATCAGCTGGACTGCCCGTTTGTCTTTGCTTCAGCCAAGACCGGCGTCGCCGTCCTTGAGATGTCTGACGAAGCTAAAGATATGCAGCCGCTGTTTGAGACGATCATTAACCATATCCCCGCGCCGACCGGAGATCCGGATAAAGGCACTCAGGTACTGATCAGCACGATCGACTACAACGAATATGTGGGCCGCATCGGCATCGGCAAAGTCAGCAACGGCACTATCCGCGTCAACCAGGAGGCGGTTATTGTCAATGCACACGATCCCGAGAAAAACCGCAAAGTCAAAATCAGCAAACTTTACGAATTTGACGGCTTAAATAAAGTGGAAGTTGAAAAAGCAACTGTCGGATCCATTGTCGCTATTTCCGGTATTTCAGATATCCATATCGGGGATACGCTCTGTTCACCGGAATCGCCGGAGCCGATCCCGTTCCAGAAGATTTCCGAACCGACGATTGCGATGCAGTTTCATGTCAATGACAGTCCGTTTGCCGGCACAGAGGGCAAATTTGTCACCTCAAGACATCTGCGCGACCGTCTTTTCAGAGAGCTGAA
Organism: Candidatus Scybalocola faecipullorum; assembly: GCA_018716485.1. Taxonomy (GTDB): domain Bacteria; phylum Bacillota; class Clostridia; order Lachnospirales; family Lachnospiraceae; genus Scybalocola_A; species Scybalocola_A faecipullorum. The sequence continues at coordinate 43,528 of DVJY01000055.1, read as the reverse complement.
TACAGATGTCAGTCTTCGCGTTGAAGAGACCGAAGATACAGACTGCTTTAAAGTTTCCGGCCGCGGCGAACTGCATTTGTCTGTATTAATTGAAAATATGCGCCGTGAGGGCTATGAGTTTGCAGTAAGCAAAGCGGAAGTGCTTTATCACCATGATGAAAAAGGTCATCTTTTGGAACCGATGGAAGAAGCTATTATCGATGTGCCTGAAGAATTTACCGGCGTTATCATTGAAAAGCTCAGTTACAGAAAGGGCGAACTGACCGGCATGTCCAAAGCCAGCGGCGGCTATGCCCGTCTCGAGTTTACAATTCCTGCCAGAGGTCTGATCGGCTACCGCGGTGAATTTCTCACAGATACAAAAGGCAACGGCATTTTAAATACACTGTTCGCCGGCTACGGCCCTTATAAGGGAGATATCGCCTACCGTCAGACAGGCTCTTTAATTGCCTATGAAAGCGGTGAGACAATCACTTACGGCCTGTTTAACGCACAGGAGCGGGGCACTCTGTTTGTCGGCCCGGGCGAAAAAGTTTACCAAGGTATGGTTGTCGGTGAAAATCCAAAGGGCGATGACATCGAAATCAATGTCTGCAAGCGCAAACAGCTGACCAATACCCGTGCTTCAGGTTCCGATGATGCGCTCAAACTGACGCCGCACCGCGAACTGACACTGGAACAGGCGCTGGATTTCATTGAAAATGACGAACTTGTGGAAGTGACGCCAAAACATATCCGTATCCGCAAAAAAATCCTTGATCCGAAGCAGCGGATGCGCGCCAACAGAAATAATTAAATTAATAAGAAAGCGAAAGACCAAAACCTGTGTCTTTCGCTTTTTATATATGATAATATCTCAATACATGGGGCGCATAAAGCATATCCCCGTAGCCGGATGTGCCGTGCAGTTCCATCATCATCCGTGCAAATTCTTCCGCATTTTCCAGAGAATATCCGCCGTGATTTTCCAATGCCCATGTAATATAGCCTGCGCCGTAGTTGTAGCCCTGAAGCGCAAGTTCGATCCGGCTGATATCCGCCGGGTCTGTGCATTCGGCCAGTTCAAGGCAGTATTGAAGATACTGTACGCCGACTTTGACAGAATATTCCGGGTCCTTAATACCGCCCGGCTCTGTCGGGTACTGTTCATTGAACATACATGCGGAACACTGCATCGGATCGGTTGTCGTTCCTGCAGATTCCTGCATCATCACCGCCTCCACAAGCGGCACATAATCAAGCATGTCAAATTCTTCGGCATACCGCCGTATGGTTTCTTCGTAGCGTTCCACGTCCGTGCTGATGAGACGGTCGCCGATCTCGCTGCCTCTGAACATCCTGTATACATTTCCAACGATCATAATCATGGCCGTAATCCCGATCAGGCCAATGATTGTCGTAAAATGGTTTGTCTTTTTTCTTCGCCTACGCTTCTTCAAATCCTTTGACTGCATAAATCATCCTGTCTTTGTGGAGTTCTTTCTTGAACGGTTCTTCATCGGCCACTGAAATCAATATATCATCAATGACCATATCGCCTTCCTCTTCATCAAAATTCAGATCCAGCCCATAGAGTACATCAGCCAGCTCACTCATGGATTTATTATATTCGGACGTATCTACCTCTCCAAATTTAAAATCGTACATCCTTGTGCTTTCTTTGCCCTTTTCACCTTTTTCTACTGTAACTCTGTACATACCGTTTTCTCCTTTGCTCAAAAATTCACAATAACTGCCGAATATCACATCAACTTCTTAAACAAAAATGGCTGCATACGGTACTTGAACCATATAACAGCCATCATGTTCGTCTTCAGGTTTATAAAATCGAATCGCCGGACTCTGCGCCGCATCCGCTTTTGCCGGGCTTGTCAAATAAAAAAAGCGCGAGACGGGATTCGAACCCGCGACCCTCGCCTTGGCAAGGCGATACTCCACCACTGAGCCACTCGCGCATGCCTTGAGAAGCTTTTTCTCAAGGACAGGTATTACTATACAATATAATCGTCCAAAAGTCAACACAAATTTTCACTTTTTTACTATTTTTCGCATATTGCCTCTTTAATTGAACGCACATACCGGGCCACATAGGGCACACAGTCCTCTTTATAGGTACCGCACAGCCGGACGATCGCCGAACCGATGATCACGCCGTCGGAAACTTCCGCCATCTTTTTCGCCTGCTGGGGCGTGGAAATACCAAAGCCGACAGCGCACGGGATATGTCCGAATGTTTTGACAAGTCCGGTCATCTGTCCCACATCAGTTGTAATATCCGTCCGCTCGCCGGTCACGCCGAGAGACGACACACAGTAGACAAAACCTGACGCTTCTTCGGCGATCATACGGATTCTGTCGTGGGATGTGGGTGCAATAAGGGAAATCAGATCCATACCGTACTGCCTGCAGACACTGTCGAATTCTTCTTTTTCCTCAAACGGCACATCAGGCAGAATCAGTCCGTCTATGCCAAGTGCTGCCGCTTTTTTGACAAATTTTTCTGTGCCGTAGGAAAAAACCACATTGGCATAGGTCATAAAAACCAGCGGAACCTGTGTTTTCTTCCGAATACCGGCCACCATTTCAAAAATATCATCAGTCGTCACACCGCCGGAAAGCGCTCTCATGCTTGCCGCCTGAATGACCGGGCCTTCCGCAGTCGGATCTGAAAAAGGAATGCCAAGTTCAATTAAATCAGCGCCGGCAGCTTCCATCGCGTATACAAGCTGCTCGGTCACTTCCAGCGACGGATCGCCGCATGTGATAAATGGTATCATCGCTTTGCCGTGCTCAAAGGCTTTGCTTATTTTACTCATAAATATCCTCCCCTCTGTATCTGGCAATCGCCGCACAGTCTTTGTCGCCTCTGCCTGAAAGGTTAATCACGATACATTGATCTTTTCTCATCTGTCCTGCAATCTTCATGCCGTAAGCTACGGCGTGGGCGCTTTCAATCGCCGGAATAATGCCTTCTGTTCTTGAAAGGTATTCAAAGGCATCGACAGCCTCATCATCGGTCACAGCCACATACTCAGCCCTGCCGATATCGTGCAGCCATGCATGCTCAGGCCCGATGCCCGGATAGTCAAGTCCTGCCGAAATAGAATATACCGGCGCGATCTGCCCGTATTCATTCTGGCAGAACAGCGATTTCATACCGTGGAAAATGCCTGTTTTCCCCACAGCGATCGTCGCCGCTGTTTCGTTTGTATTCACACCGCGGCCTGCCGCCTCGCATCCGATCAGCCGGACATTTTTATCTTCAATAAAATGATAAAAGGCGCCGATAGCATTAGAGCCGCCGCCGACGCAGGCAAGCACCGCATCCGGAAGTTTTCCTTCCGCTTCCATCATCTGAGATTTGATTTCTTTGGAAATGACCGCCTGAAAATCCCGCACAATCGTCGGGAACGGATGGGGGCCCATCACAGAGCCGAGAACATAGTGGGTATCGTCAATCCGCTTTGTCCACTCGCGCATCGTTTCAGACACTGCATCCTTTAATGTGGCTGTGCCCGATGTCACCGCATGCACTTTAGCGCCTAAAAGACGCATTTTATAAACGTTAAGCGCCTGACGTTTCGTATCTTCCTCACCCATAAAAATCTCACATTCCATCTGCATCAGCGCCGCCGCAGTGGCCGTAGCAACGCCGTGCTGTCCCGCGCCGGTCTCTGCGATGACCCGGGTCTTCCCCATTTTCTTTGCCAGAAGCACCTGACCGAGCACATTGTTAATTTTGTGAGCGCCGGTATGATTGAGATCTTCCCGCTTCAAATAAACTTTGGCGCCGCCCAGATCTTCGGTCATCCGCCGTGCAAAATACAGTCTGGATGGACGTCCCGCATAGTCGCACAGCAGTGCTGTCAGTTCTTTTTGAAATGTTTCATCATTTTTATAATAGTTGTAAGCTTTTTCCAATTCAATGACCGCATTCATTAATGTTTCCGGGATATATTGGCCGCCGTAGCCGCCGAATCTGCCTTTTGAAGTCATTTTACTCACCTTTCTTTCGCTTCGTTATTGATACTGCGAAGCAGCGCCACTGCCTCGCTGATTTTTGCTTTATCTTTAAAACCATCCGTCTCCACGCTGCTGCTTAAATCCACCGCAAACGGACAGAACCGCCGGATGGCCGCTTCCATATTGTTAACGCCGATACCGCCGGCGATAAAAAAGGGTTTTTCCAAATGACGCACACCGTCAAGCAGATGCCAGTCAAAGGTTTTGCCGGTGCCGCCGCTGCCGCAGTCAAAAAGCACCGCATCTGCCGGCGACTGCCGCGCCATTTTCACACTGTCTGTGCCTGTCACAGAAATTGCCTGAATGAGAAAAATATCGGTCATTTGTCTGAGCCTTCGTATATAGTTGTCATCTTCCTGCCCGTGAAGCTGGGCCGCCCTGATCAGTCCTCGGCCGGCAAACATGGCGATGGTTTCCGGAGGTTCATTGACAAATACGCCCACCGGCACAATGTCCGCCGACAAACGGCCGCTCAGCTGCGCTAACATATCTGCCGTCACATTTCTCGGGCTTTTTGCCACATGGATCACAAAGCCTGCAAAATCCGGCCGTGCTTCGTTGACGCAGTCGATATCTTCCTGCCGGCGCAGCCCGCATATTTTAATTGCTGTTTTCATCTGCTGCCCCTTTCAGCGCCTGAATGCCTTTGCCGATATCACCCATACGCATCAGTGTCTCGCCAATAAGTACTGCGTCGGCGCCGGCCCTGCTCAGTGCCGCGATATCCTCCGGCGTCTTAATGCCGCTTTCTGCAACAAAGATTTTATTCCGCGGCACCATCGTCCGCAGTCTGAGGCTTGTATTTAAATCCACATGAAATGTTTTTAAATCCCGGTTATTGACCCCGATGACCGAGGCGCCGGCTTTTAAAGCTCTGCTGACTTCGGTGCCGCTGTGGGCCTCCACAAGTGCGGACATCCCCAGTTTTTTCGTCAGCGCCAAATAGTTTCTCAATGTTTCATCATCAAGCAGGGCGCAGATGAGCAGCACCCCATCGGCTTTCATCGCCTTTGCCTCATAAATCATATATGAATCAATCGTAAAATCTTTGCGCAATACCGGAATGGATACAAGCTGCGCAATCTCTTCCAAATACTTGTCGCTGCCCATAAAGTAATACGGTTCTGTCAGACAGGAAATCGCTGCCGCGCCGGCCTTTTCATAGGCTGCTGCTGTCTCTTTATATAAAAACTTTTCTGAGATCACCCCTTTGGAAGGCGATGCTTTTTTTACTTCACAAATAAAAGATAATCCTTTGGCCGCCAGACTTTTTTCAAACAAATAGGGCTGCTTCTTGTAAGTCTGCGACGCGATTTTTTCTTTCAGAGCTTCCAGCGGAACTTCCTTTTTCTTTTCTTCAATCCGTCTGCGTGTCTTTTCGGCAATTTCATCAAGTATCGTTTTCATAGCCGCCCTCCTTAGCTGTTGGATTCTTTAATAAACGCTTCCAATTTTTCCATCGCCCTGCCGCTGTCAATCAATGATGCCGCCAATGCCACGCCGTCGGCCATTGTCCGGGATTTTCCTGCCAGATAGAAAGATGCGCCCGCATTCAGCAGCACTGCTTCTCTTTTCGGCCCCATTTCTCCCGAAAGAATCCGCCGTGTAATCTGCGCATTTTCCTTTGGTGTTCCGCCGGCTAGCGCCTCCCTGCCGCACCGTTTGAAACCGAACTGTTCCGGCGTGATCTCATACGTTGTAAAAGCGCCGTCTTTAATTTCACATACTTTCGTCGGCGCACTCATGGAAATTTCATCGAGCCGGTCTTTGCCGTAAACAACCATGCCGCTTTTAACACCCAGATTGTTCATGACCGCAGCCAGCGGCTCCACAAGCGCTTCATCATATACGCCCATCAGCTCCATGTTGGCGCCGGCCGGATTTGAAAGCGGCCCGAGAATATTAAATACAGTACGAATACCCAATTCTTTTCTGATCGGAGCCACATATTTCATGGCAATGTGATAATTTTGAGCAAACAGGAAACAAATGCCGATTTTTTTCAGCATCTGCGCGCTCTTTTGAGCATCCACAGTAATATTGACGCCCAGCGCTTCAAGAACATCGGCAGCCCCGCATTTACTTGAAGCCGCCCGGTTGCCGTGCTTTGCCACCGGGACGCCGCCTGCGGCAATCACAAGCGCCGCTGTTGTGGAAATATTAAAAGAATTGGCGCCGTCGCCGCCTGTGCCGACGATTTCCAAAACGTCCATATCATGCAGCAGGCGGATACAGTGATCGCGCATGCCTTTAGCCGATCCGGTAATTTCTTCAATCGTTTCCCCTTTCATGGAAAGTGCTGTCAAATAAGAACTCATCTGCACCGGTGTGGCCTGCCCGTCCATAATTTCATTCATGACCGCCAGCGCTTCTTCATAACTTAAATCATTTCTGTCTGCCAATTTTAATATCGCTTCTTTAATCATCTCAATACCTCCATGAAATTTTCGATCATTTTTTTACCGTCGGGTGTCAGTATGGACTCCGGGTGAAACTGAAGTCCGAACACCGGATACTGCCGGTGCTCAACGGCCATGATCTCTCCGTCTGCCGTTTTCGCAGTCACTTTCAGGCACTGGGGAAGTGTTTCCGGCTTTAGGGCCAGCGAATGATATCTGCCGACAGTACATACCTGCGGCAGTCCCCGAAAGAGAACACTGTCTGTGTCCAATGACGCTTCTGACGACTTGCCGTGCATCAGCTGCTTGGCATAAGAGACCGTCCCTCCAAACGCCTCACAGATGACCTGATGTCCGAGACATATGCCAAGAATGGGCATTTGTGTGTAAAGACTGCGCACCGCCTGAGGACATATGCCGGAATCCCTTGGCCTTCCCGGCCCCGGCGACATGATCAGCGCCCCCGGCCCCATGGCCTGTATTTCTTCCACGGTGATCTGATCGTTGCGCACTACACAGACATCGGGGTACACGGCGCTTACAAGCTGATAAACGTTATAAGAAAAACTGTCATAATTATCAATCAATACAATCATATAGGCCTCCTTCTGCGGCTTTCAGCGCTTCTGCCACTGCCCTCGCTTTATTTTGACATTCTTCGTATTCTTTTTCAGGATCACTGTCCGCCACAATGCCTGCGCCGGACTGAACGAAGACCCGCCCGTTTTTTGCATAGGCAAGGCGGATACTGATGCATACATCCATATTGCCTGTCAGATCCAGATAGCCGATTGCTCCGCCGTAAATACCCCGCTGGCTGCCTTCCAGTTCATGAATAATTTCACACGCCCTGAATTTTGGCGCTCCGGAGAGTGTACCCGCAGGCAGCACCGCATCAATGACATCGAGGGCGTCTTTATCTTTTCTGAGCCTGCCGCTGACTTGGGAGCCGATGTGCATCACATGAGAAAAAGTTTCAACAGACATATATTTTTCAACATTCACTGTACCGATATCGCTCACTTTACCCAGATCATTGCGTCCCAGATCCACAAGCATGTTGTGCTCCGCCCGTTCTTTTTCATCAGACAGCAATTCTTCCCGTATGGCGGCGTCCTCTTTTTCACTGGCGCCCCGCTTTCTCGTGCCCGCCAGCGGAAATGTTGTCACAGTTTGATTTTCCAGCCGGACAAGGGTCTCCGGCGATGCCCCCGCGATTTCAAGATCACTGCCGGAAAAATAAAACATATAGGGCGACGGGTTGGTCGTTCTCAGCACTCTGTACGTATCAAACAAGCTGCCTGTCATCGGCGCTTCCATACGATTGGATAAAACGACCTGAAAAATATCGCCTTCGTAAATATATTTTTTTGCTTTTTTAACCATTTCGCAGTATCGCTCTTTGGAAAACTGTGCTTTAAGCGGCCCTTTTAATTTCAGCGGCGGATTTGGCGCATACTGTTTTGCCATCAGCAGACGTGCAAGACTTTCCAGTGTCATTTCCGCTTTTTTGTAGGACGTTTCCGCTTCCTTGGCTGATACATGGCAGATTAAATCGATTTTTTGACGGTAGTGATCAAAGGCAATAATTTTGTGGAACAGCATTAAGTCCGCATCTTTAAACAGCCCGTCGTCGTCTGTCAATTCAAGTTTCGGCTCCGCATATCGGATATAATCATAGGCAAAATATCCTGCAAGCCCGCCTGTAAACTGGGGCATCCCATCGATGACCGGCGCTTTGTTTTCTTTTAATATTTTTCGGATAATTTCTGCGGGATGTGGGGTTTTTACAGTATGGGCCGTCTTGCTTTTGATGGTCGCTTCATGATCTGTACAGGTAATTTCCAGTTCAGGATCATAGCCGATAAATGAATATCTGCCTCTTGGCCCCATCGTCTGGGCGCTTTCCAGAAGGAAACAGTGGGTTGTCATACCTTTAATAATCCGCACTGCCTCAATCGGTGTCAGCATATCCATAAACATTTCCATTTTGACCGGGATCTGTTCAATCCCCGGCTGTGCCACCAGTTTTTTAACTTCTTCCAATGATGGATATAACATAGGCTGCTCCTTTCCTGCTCTCGCACTTCGTACTCATATTTTCCTGCCCTCTGCCCGGGACTTTTTATTTCGGAAAGTCGATTGCTTCGCTGCTTACGCGCTCCCGCAATCATTTCCTTGCCCTCTGTCCGGGACTTTTTATTTCGGAAAGTCGATTGCTCCGCCGCTTGCGCGCTCCCGCAATCGCTGGAAATATTCGTACTTCCGTGCTGCCGCACTTCGTACTCATATTTCCTTGCCCGTCCAATGCAAAAGGGTTCCTGCATACAAGTATGCAGGAACCCTTTTGCGCTGTCTGGGACTTTCCTATTAAGTTTCCATAAAACAAAAAAGTCCTTGACGCAGTTTTCCTGCATCAAGGACGATAGTATACTACCGCGGTGCCACCTTGTTTCATAATCTTTGGATGATTATGCTCTTTGCGAAATACCAACATATTTCCGGCAACTGACGTATGCCCTACGTCGCAGAATACTCAGCATGGATATGCCTTTGACTGCGCCCTCCGCGGTCCATTTGGCTGACTGCGTTTAACCCGGCTCTCACCTTCCCGGACTCTCTGTGTATGCACGAACAGCTTTGATCTCCGCTTCAACGGTTTACTAAGATAAATTCAATTTTGTGTTATTATATCCGGAAATTAAATTGTTGTCAATAAATTTTTGAACAAATTTTTTATTTTCTCACGCCGGTTCGACTTTAAACCTTGATTCTGATATAATGTTTTTATTACTTGGCGTCATGGGGAGAGCGCCGCACATTAGGAAGAAGGTATGTTTATGCAATTATTGACCATCGGGCAGATGGCCCGTCTGAATCATGTGTCTGAACAGACGCTGCGGCTTTATGACAACATCGGTCTGTTTTCCCCGTCCCACCGCGGTGAAAACGGCTACCGCTACTATGATATTAAGCAGAGCGCTGTTTTAGATATTATCCAGTATATGAAAAGTCTGGGCATGTCTCTGAAAGAAATCCAACTGCAGCTGGAGAAAAAAGATCTGACGCTCATTGAATCGGTACTCAGGGAAAAGCAGCGCCAGACAGAAGAAGAAATCCGTGCGCTCAAATGCCAGCGCCGCGCCCTTGAACGGACGATTGAAAGTTTTGCCAGATACCGGTCGGCGCCGCCTGACGGCACACTTCAGATGGAATATATCGGCCAGCGCCAAATGTATGTGGTGGACACCGGCGTTAATTTTTATGATCATGATGTGGAATATTATGAAAATATGCTGCGCAATCTTCAGGATCAGCTTGTCAAAGACCGTCTGCCGCAAATTTATTTCTGCAACGCTGGGACGATATTGACACAGGAAAATTTCCTGTCTCTGAATTATTATGCCACACAAGTTTTTGTCTTTGTTGACCGGGAATTTGTCCCGGATGATCTGACTGTCACTATCCCCGCCGGCAACTATGCCTGCATTTACTGCGATGATTTCTATAAGGAAAAAGCGTATATTTCACGGCTTCTTTCACATATTAAAGAAATAGGCTATGAAGTATGCGGCGATTACTTATGCGAATCCATTGCAGATATCCCGGTTGCCAAATCCAACGCCCGGGGACTGTATCTGCGGCTTCAGGTTCCTGTCCGATTCCGTTAAAAAAAGGGTTGACCTTATACTCGCAATAGCCTTTATACTTAAATTAACAAGAAAATTTATTAAATGAAAGGCAGGTCGTTATTATGGTCAATCTTGAAAAAATTCGTGTTGTACAGTATGGATGCGGAAAAATGAGCAAGTATATTCTTCGCTATCTGTTTGAGAAAGGCGCTGAAATTGTCGGCGCGATCGACACAAATCCTGAGATTGTCGGCATGGATGTCGGCGATTATGCCGGACTTGGCATAAAATTAAATATCCCGATCCGTTCCGATGCCGATGCAGTTTTAGATGAATGTGATGCGGACATCGCAGTTGTCACTCTGTTCAGCTTTATGAATGATGTCCTGCCGCATTTTGAACGTTGTCTCTCCCGCGGCATCAATGTTGTCACCACATGCGAGGAAGCCATTTATCCTTGGACAACCTCCGCGGCCATCACCAACCGTCTGGACAAGCTGGCAAAAGAAAACTGCTGTACAATCACAGGCACCGGCATGCAGGACATTTACTGGATCAACATGATCAGCGCTGTTGCCGGCGGCGTTCACAACATTAAGAAAATTGAAGGCGCTGTCAGCTACAACGTGGAAGATTACGGTCTGGCACTTGCCAAGGCACACGGCGTCGGCCTGACACCGGAGCAGTTTGAAGCGCAGATCGCTCATCCGGAAACATTGGAGCCTGCTTACGTATGGAATTCCAATGAAGCACTGGCCAACAAACTGGGGATCACCATCAAATCCATTACTCAAAAATGTGTGCCGTATTTTTACGATACTGATCTTTGGTGTGAGACAACCGGAGAAACGATCAAAAAAGGCAACTGTATCGGCATGAGCGCTGTTGTCACAACAGAGACTTTCCAAGGTATTGTCATTGAAACTCAATGTATCGGCAAAGTTTACGGGCCAAACGACGGCGATATGTGCGACTGGAAAATTATCGGCGAACCGGACACCGAATTCCACGTAGTTAAACCGGCGACCCCGGAACATACATGCGCCACATTGGTCAACCGCATTCCGACCATTCTTAATGCACCGGCAGGTTTCATCACCGCTGAAAAACTGGATGATGTCACCTACATGGCATGGCCGATGCATATGTATCTGAAATAGGACATGACAAAAGCCGCGGCTCTCTAAAACCGCGGCTTTTGAACGTTAATCCGTATTTGTTTTGAAGTTCTTTGGCAGCTGATCATTTTTCAAATTATAGTGTTTTCGGCTGACAAAACAATCGGCTGCATTCAGACGCAGGCACGGCGTCAAGTCTCCGTCTAAAACATTGATATCAAAATCAAACGAGTCCAAATGTTTAAGTTTATTGATAAACTGAATACTTGGAATTTTATTCCGCCCGTAAATACTCAGTGCCTCCAAATTTTTCAATGTTTCCAAAACCGAAAAATCTGTTATTCTCCCGCAGTTATCAATATCCAAAAAAGTAAACGTATCCGCATTACCCTGAAGTGCGGAAATATCTTCCAAACTTCGATTATAATATAATCGCAGCGTATCTAAGCTTTCAAGAAATTCACAACCTTCAAGGGACACAATGCTTGATGATGTAATGGTCAGTAATTTTAATTTTTTTAAATTCTTTAACTCCAAAAGATTTTTCTTTTTGTAGTTAATGATATCCAAAATTTCCAGATTTACAGCCTGATCCAAATTTGTGATATATTCCTGAGCGCTGTATAGTTTCTTTAATGACGGAATCCGGCTGAGATCGATTTTTAGCTTATCACCTTCATTAGCCCCAGCACTTAAATGTTTAAGTTTTGGAAGATCATATAGCCCCGAAGGATCATATGTCCATGAATCCGACAGTTTCATAGCTTTACCATATGGCTTTCTTCCATCCATAGATAAATTTTCAATACCCGGACACTGTTTTAAGGAATCAAACTCTTTCATATATTTTGTTGTCACACTTTTTATATGGTGACTGTTAATGTAGTCTGCCTGTTCCGGCGTTAAGCAGCCTTCTATGAGAAAACTGTCATTTTCGCGCGGGTCTAAAAAGCTTGTAAATTTAAAACCGTCAATCACAGATATATATGGATATAACATATTTTCCTCCCTCAGCATTTATTTACAAAAGCCGCGGCTCTCTAAAATCGCGGCTTTTGAACGTTAATCCGCATTTGTTTTGAAGTTCTTTGGCAGCTGATCATTTTTCAGATTATAGTGTTTTCGGCTGACAAAGCAGTCGGCTGCATTTAGACGCAGACACGGCGTCAAGTCTCCGTCTAAAACATTGATATCAAAAACGAAAAAATCCAAATGTTTAAGTTTATTGATAAACTGAATGCTTGGAATTTTATTCCGCCCGTATATGCGCAGTGCCTTCAGATTTTCCAATGTTTCCAAAACCGAAAAGTCCGATATTCTCCCGCAGTTTTCAATATCCAGTGAGTCAAATGTGCTTGCATTGCCGCAAAGCGCGGAAATATCTTCCAGACTGCGATTGTAATATAGCATCAATTTCTCTAAACTCTCAAGAAATTCACAGCCTTCAAGGGACACGATACTTGATGATGTAATAGTCAGCCATTTTAATTTCTTTAAATTCTTTAACTCCAAAAGATTTTTCTTTTTGTAGTAAATGATATCCAAAATTTCCAGATTTACAGCCTGATCCAGATTTGTGATATATTTCTGAGAACCATAGAATTCTTTTAATGACGGAATCCGGCTAAGATCGATTTTTAATTTGTCATTTTCACCAATGCCAATGCTCAGCGTTTTTAAATTATGCATTTTATACAGTCCATCAGCATTAAAATTTAATATTTCACCGGCTTTTAAGGCATCAAAATCCGGCCATATCCCCCATATATGAAGTGTTTCAATGCTCGGGCATTCGTCTAACCTTTCAAAATTTTCGATACCTCGCGTTGTAACTTCCTTAATCTGATGGGTATTAATATAATCTATCATCTCATCTGATGGTCTGCTTTCTATCACAAAACTTTTATGCTCGCGCAAATCCGTACCTCTTGTATATTTAAAACCATCCTTAATTATAAAATACGGATATAACATTGATTATCCTCCTTAAAATAGTCTCCTGATAAATGCCACAAAGTGTTTTTTAGAATTATATAGTCCTGTATGGGTCATCTTTTTCCCCGGACTCCATATTTTATTGTATAAATATTGTTTTTCTTGCGGAATGTCATATTTGTGACTCACCATCCGCTCATATTCATCCACAAAAGCGTCCCGATGTGTCGGTGCTGAAGACCAGTTGATTCCTGTCACTGTATCTACAGATTTATCTGGAAGTCTTCTTGTTCTTTTTGCCGATGTTACTGCACGGTTAACACCGCCTTTGCCATCATAAACTTTTCCGCTGGCATAGTAAATTGTGTAAGACCCTGTCATCTTTTTTACATCAGAAACTTTATCGACAGCTTTATAAGTCTCTTTAAAATTTTCAATGACATCTGCGCCTTTATCAATGTTCTTCGCAGCCTTAACTGCTGCTCCGCCTCCTGTCAGCCCCGGCACAATCAGGCAAACAATATCTGCGCCTACCGACACCCAGTTTGTCGGATCTGTAGGATTACTGATTACGCTAAATACACTGGTAGCCAGAGATATCGCATCAAGAATGCTATCGATAGCTTCCCCTGTGCTGTCTTTATAAGTCACCGGATTATTATTGCAGTAAGCATATAGATTTCTGCCATCTGCAGCAGCTTCAAAGGAATCTACCAGCATACTTGTATCGTCTGCATTAATAAACCGCCCTGTTTCCGGACTGTAGCATCTGCTGTTCAGATAATATAAACCGCTCTCCGTATCATAGTAATAACCCCGGTATCTGAACGGGTTAGCAGCAGCAAGTGATGTATTTCCCTCAACATTGACAGGATTCCCCCATGAATCGTAACTATATGTTACAACAGTCTCGCCAGAACTGTCAACGATTCCGACGATATCTCCCTGTCCGTTTTTCACATAATAATACTGCGTCCCATTATATGAAAAAGCAATAATACGTCCATAGCTGTCATATGTATAAGCCAGTGTCTCTACCGTACTTCCACTGTTGTTTTTCGTTATCTCCCACCGGATAAGACTGCCATCCAACACATACTCTGTCGTTGTCCCAGCTTTATGATCTATCTTTTTTGTCCTAAAACCGTCTTCATCATAACTGTAGGTCACATCCGTCGTGCTGTCCTCTATCGATTGAAGCCGTTGATCACGGAACCATGTCATCTGTTTTCTTAGGAATGTTACCGGATTTCCTGCAGCATCATAGGTCACTGTCTGCCCGTCATATCCTGTCATTCTATCTCGCCACTCATCGGCATATATATAATTTATAATCTTCTCCGGTGTACCTGTGACCTCCGCAGCGCTAGTTTTACTATAAATTTCTTTCTTCAGGATATTGCCGCATGCATCATACTTATACAAAATTGTTTTATTTATAGTGCTGTTATCTTCCCGGTACAGTTGGTTAATCTCATCATAGTAATATTTATTACAATTAATATCTATTTATTAAATCTTTTAATATTCTCCCTTCCTCCAAAGTTTTTCTTCCCTTTACATCCCTGCCATATCTTTATATAATACTCATATAACACCGGATATCATATCCGCAACCAAATGGAGGGTTATTATTATGATTGATTTTGAAAATGGTTCTGTTTTTAAATTAAGACGTGTCAAAGGATTTCCAAGTGAAAAGTTTATCGGCCCGCTGCTTGTTCCCGGCGAACAATTTATCGGCGAATATCAGACTGTCCGTGATTACGTTGTTTTCACGGATAAAAGAATCCTTTCAGTAAATGTTCAGGGCATCACCGGAAAGAAAAAAGATTGTACGATTCTGCCATATTCCAGAATTCAGGCATTTTCCATCGAAACATCCGGGGTGATTGATATGGACAGTGAGCTTGATCTTTATTTTTCAGGTCTTGGCCATGTCCACTTTGAATTTACCGGCGGCAGTGATATTCTCCAAATCGGCCAGATGATCTCCAGAAATATTTTATAAATTACAGAGGGGTCCAAAAAGTCATTTCGTGACTTTTTGGACCCCTCTGGCTCGACCGGCTTTGCTATCTCCCAAATAAATGGGAAATTATTTATCATGTAAAGACATTATAAAGCACAACAACGTAAACAAAAACCGCGGATAAACCGGTAAGGACAAAACCTCTTTTTTCTCTGCCACATTATATCACAGCAGCAAATGAAATGGGTACTAAAATGTTTTTTGTCGTATCCGCTCTATTCTCTATAGAATTCATTTTAAATAGCAAAAATACGGTTAAAAATGACAAATTCCCATATTTGACCGTACAAATATACAAAAAAATACGGTAGGAAACGAAAAACAACTATTTTCAACCGTATAATTACAAATAAAATACGGGTAAAAATGAGAAATCCTTATATTCGACTGTACAAATACAGAAAAAAGTACGGTAGAATATGAGAAATGCCTATATTCAACCGTACAAATACAGAAAAAAATACGGTCGAATATGAAAAGAAACTATACTCAACCGTACAGCTCCAACACTAAATGGTGCTCGCATACTACCCCGGTGCTGATTAACAAATTCGGCTTCTCAGTGAAATCATTCACATTTTCCTCCTTAATAACCGCATAACAAAAAGGACAGGCAAGACTCACCGGAGTCTCCCTGTCCTTGATTTTAATTGTTTATTGCGTCAGCGAACAATTAAGCTAATTTTGATTTTGCTGTCTCACACAATGTTGTGAAGCCAGCTGGATCGCTGATTGCCATCTCTGAAAGCATCTTTCTGTTAACTTCTACGCCTGCCAGTTTGAGGCCGTGCATCAGTCTGCTGTATGAAAGATCGTTCATACGTGCTGCAGCGTTGATACGTGCGATCCACAGTCTTCTGAACTGACGTTTTCTTTCTTTACGTCCTCTGTAAGAACTTGTGAGTGCTCTCATCACAGACTGTTTTGCTACTCTGTACTGTTTTGAACGTGCGCCTCTATAACCTTTAGCCAGTTTTAATACTTTATTATGTTTTCTTCTTGCGTTTAAACCGCCTTTAACTCTTGCCATTCGTCTCTGTCCTCCGTTTCCAAATTATAAGTATGGTAAAATCTTCTTCATATTCTTAACATTAGTTGCATCTGTCATTGTAGCTTTTCTCAGATTTCTTTTTCTCTTTGTTGTCTTCTTTGTTAAAATATGACTCTTATATGCTTTCATTCTTTTTAATTTACCAGTACCTGTCTTTTTGAAACGCTTTGCAGCAGCTCTGCTAGTTTTAATTTTTGGCATGTTTATTTCCTCCTTGAATATTAAAATGATGTTGAAACCAAAAGGTATGCTGACCCTGGGATCAAACGCTTAATTACGTTTTTCCGACAAAAACATCACCATGTTTTTGCCTTCAAGTTTTGCAGGCTTGTCAATTACAGCAATATCAGATAATTTCTGGGCAAAATTGTCAAGAATCACTTTGCCTGAATCTGTATGCGCAAGCTCTCTTCCGCGGAAACGTACAGTCACTTTCACTTTGTCGCCGCCTTTAATAAACTTGCGTGCCTGATTTGACTTTGTATTCAAATCGTTGACATCAATATTCGGAGAAAGTCTGATTTCCTTGACATCGATCACTTTCTGTTTCTTTCTGGCTTCTTTTTCTTTTCTTGCCTGCTCATAGCGGTATTTTCCATAATCAATAATCTTGCATACCGGCGGCTTTGCTGTCGGTGCAATCTTTACTAAATCAAGATTGGCTTCCCTTGCAAGTTTCATCGCATCCTTGGCAGACATGATGCCCAACTGTTCTCCGCTGTCGCTAATCACACGAACTTCTCTGTCTCTGATTTGCTCGTTAATCATTAAATCGCTAATAATTGACACCTCCATCATCAATCATAAAAAATGGTGAGCAGAATACTACTCACCATTTAAGTACAAATCATCACTTATGTCTTAAATATAAACCCGAGTCATCCTTTGATGCTAAGGTGAGAGTGAGTCCTCTGCTTTCTGTAACATGTATATACGCTATACAACTTCTATAGGATATCATTATCCTTCGTTTGTGTCAAGCACATTTTTTAAAAATCCTGAACGATTTTTCTTGTGTCTGAGGCACTGCCACAGCAATTCCGGATGGGCATTGGCAATGAGATGTTCAGGAAATCCCACTTCCTCAATGAGCGGCAGCGCATACGGCAGCTGTCCGACCGCCGCAGAAAAATGGGCGTCGCTGTCTAAAATGACCGGCACCTCATAGAGTTTGCATAATTCAAGCATCTTCCGGTCATTTTCTCTGGCATTGGGTCTGAAACCGGCCGGATTTAATGAATTATTGTTGACTTCCAGCAGTGTATGTGTCTCTTTGGCCGCCTTGACGACACGCTCATAGTCCAGCGGATATCTTCCGTCATCGGGATGACCGATGATATTAACATATGGATTTTCCATTGCCGCAATGACTGCCTTTGTCGTTTCTTCCTCGCTGATATGAGGCATAAACGGCCAGTGCATACTCGCTATATTGATATCCATTACTTCCAAAATAGACTCCGGAAGATCAACAGAACCGTCGGCTATCAGATTCAGTTCCGATCCCAGAAGCAGCCGAACACCGCTTAAATATCTTGGTACAACTTTCAGATTATTAAAATAAATCTCCTGACATGTCCCCGGCATCTTCGGCGCATGTTCTGTAATGCCGAGAAACTCAAGGCCGCACGCTCCGGCAGCGGCAGCCATTTCCTGAATAGTACTGTAGGCATGCCCGCTTGCGACCGTATGTGTATGCATATCCAGTAAATTTTTCATCCTTCCAAACTCCTAACAGCGTTTCATCACTTTATAACCTTCATTGGAAGCTACAAGCACTTTAGTTACTTCTTCTGTAAACAATGATGTTTCTACAACACCGCATATATTTTTCAGGCGCTGATTTAAAAGCGGAATATCATCAACTTCTTCAAATTCGGCGTCCATCAGCAGATTGCCGTGATCGCTGATTGTAAAACCGTCTTTGGCATAAGAAGTTCTCGGCGAGGCTTTGCCGCCCAGTTTTTGAACTTCCATCTCCACATAGCGTCTTGCCGTTGGAATACATTCCAAAACAATCGGCGTTACAAAACTCAGTTTCTTCTCCAGTTTAGATTCATCAACAAGCAGAATATAATCATCTGCCATTCTGGCGATCAGCTTTTCATCCGTATGGATACCGCCGCCGCTCTTTAATGCGTATAAGTTTTCATCCACATAATCGCAGCTGTCGAAAGCAATATCCACATGGTTGACCATGCCGGTATCAATCACTTCATAGCCTGCCTCCATACACAGTTCCTTTGTGTGTTCAGACGGCGTGACGATTTTTATTTTAGATACTTTATTCTTTTCCATAAAATTGACTACATAGCCGATCGTCGTGCCGCCGCCCAGTCCTACGATCATGTTATCTTTAATATAAGGCAGCGCCAGCTTTGCAGAAATCATTTTGATATTTTTATCCATCTGTCATTCCCCTTTCTTTCTGCTTTTAAAATAAATGAAACGGTCAATGGCGTCGAGAATATCAGCAAAATCTTCTCTTGGCGCCAGATCAATATAGCGTTTTAAAAGCTCTGTTTCATTTTTTTTAAAGCGGCCGTAAAAAATATCAAACAGATTATGGCCTCTCATATAGATTTTAAACGCTTCGATATGATTTTTCAAGTCTGAAGGCCCGTTGATCACAGCGCCTGTCGCCTCGGAAAAATGGAGGCCGCACTTAAGTCTGCACAGATACTCTTTCCATTTTTCAAATAAAATTTCATAAAAGGATTCAACGGACTCAACAATATGAAGCTTTGTCATAATCTCCGGATTTAAAAAATAATTTTCAAAAGAATAATATTTCAAAATAAATACATTTTCCGGGCGGACACGGGGCAGCCTGTCCACGTCCACCATATTTTGGCGGTCATAATAACGGCACAGTTCTCTGGCAAGCTCGTTTCTGTCTTTGCCGTCGCTGTCTCTGATCATCAGAAAGTGATCTTTGAAATAAATCTGATTCATATATTTTAAATTGGCATAAGTTTTAATATTCGTACAGCTGTTGGTCGTGATGATGGCAATGCGCATCAAATGTCCGTCCTTGTCCGTTACTTCAGAATAATATTTGTCAAGAAGCAGCGGCAGACGGCTTTTATCCTGCTTGCCTTCCACAATAAAAGCAAAATTGACATTCATCAGATCATTGGCCGAATAACCCAGATCATCAAGAATTTCATCCACATCCGTATGGGCTTTGACAACAGAAAAATAATCTTTATCAAGCACGATCTGCCGGATCTGTCCCGACGTAAAATTAAAAATCACGTTCGGTGAGTGGGTTGAAAACATGACCTGATTTTTTCGGGAAAGACGGTACAAAATTTCTCCGGCAACTTTTTGAAGCTGCGGGTGCAGGAAAATTTCCGGTTCTTCCATCATAATGATGCACGGAAGTTTCTGACGCTCGTCCACATAAGCCTCCAGAAGCGACAGCATATAAATACTTCGCATACCTTTGCTCAGACGGTCCACCGACATCTGCATATCACGCTCACGATGCCATGCGCTGCTTTGTATTTTAAATATGCTGTCAATATCGGGCACGATAGCATACCGTATTTCTTCGGAATAACCGCCGTTTCTGTAAAAATAGCGATTCACTTTTTCCGTAAAATTTTCCATATTCAAATGAATCATCTGATATTCAAGCAGTCTTGTCGTTTCTAAAAGATTTAATTCCAGCGGATTTTTTTTGCCGATGACCCCCATACATGTAAAACATTGGCGGCACTTCTTGCCCGAATCAAAAATGCACCTGTCTTCCCTGACAGCGCCGAGAATTTTTTCTTCCTGATACATGAGAATATCCTGTTCCAGTTCAGAAATATTGCGCTGGCTGTCGATCATATAAATTTTAGGCAGTATTTCGCAAATATACCGGTTATTTTTTCTCATCCCGTCGTCATAGCGCACTTTCCTGTCCGACCCCATAATCCACGAAAATGTCAGACGGCATTTTTCCCGATCAAACGACGGAAGCCGTCCGCAAAATTCCTTGATCCATGCCCGGCGGTTTTTATATTTGCTCACAGCCCGCTGCTCATAAAACTTTTCTATATCTTCGTCCGTAAAAAAAATCCCCACATCAATCGTGACCTTTTTCGACGGATCATTGAAACAGTCTTCGCCCGGTCCATACTGTCCCGTGATCGCGCGCACCGCGTCCAGCACGACCGTTTTACCGGTATTATTTTTCCCCACAAGTATCAGCGCGTCTTCGATATTTTCCAAAGTCATTTCCCGAATGGACTTAAAATTAGTAATTTTAAGATAATCAATTTTCACCCCGGCACCTCCCGCTGTGCTTTTATGTCTCTATTATACGCCCGGGCTGTCTTTTTTTCCACAAGAACTCTCTGCCGGGCTTGATTGCCGGCAGGCACTGGCGTATAATCAGATTTATAAATCAATCTGTGCAGTCAAAGCGAACACAGATTTGTATTGGAATCAGGGGGGAATTTTAATAATGGAAGATAAGAAAAAAATACAGCTTTTTGAACAGACACCTGTCCCTAAAGCTGTGATGACACTGGCTGTGCCGACGATTCTAAGTTCGCTTGTCATGGTCATTTACAATCTGGCAGACACTTATTTTGTGGGCATGCTCAATAATTCGATTCAAAATTCTGCCGTTACACTGTCGGCGCCGGTGCTGCTGGCCTTTAATGCGGTCAACAACTTATTCGGCATCGGCGCCTCAAGTATGATGAGCCGGGGACTGGGCAAAAAAAATTATGACACCGTTTACCGCAGTTCTGCTTTCGGCTTCTACAGCGCACTGACATGCGGTATTTTATTTTCAGTGCTATTTACATTTTTCCACACACCCATGTTAAATATTTTAGGGGCGGACAGCACAACTGCTGAGGCCACCGCACAGTATTTAAAATGGACTGTCTCTTTCGGCGCCGCGCCGTCCATTCTCAATGTGGTCATGGCTTACCTTGTCCGCGCCGAGGGCTCGGCTTTCCACGCCAGCATCGGCACCATGAGCGGATGCTTTTTAAATATTATCCTTGACCCGATCTTTATTCTGCCGTGGGGACTGAATATGGGCGCCGAAGGTGCGGGACTGGCCACCTTTTTATCCAACTGCGCCGCCTGCCTTTACTTTTTTGTATTATTGTTTGTCAAGCGGGGACATACTTATGTCTGTATCCATCCGAAGATGTTCTGCCTGCGCAAGTCCATCGTCTTTGGTATATTCTCTGTCGGCATACCTGCCGCGATTCAAAATCTTCTCAACGTGACCGGCATGACTGTGCTGAACAACTTTACTTCCGGTTACGGCGCCGACGCCGTAGCTGCCATGGGTATTACTCAAAAAATCAACACCGTCCCTGTCAATGTTGCCTTAGGTCTGGGGCAGGGCATCATGCCGCTGATCAGCTACAACTACGCCAGCGGCAATACAAAACGGATGAAGCAGACCCTGACCTTTTCGGTCAAAACTGCTCTTCTTGCCATGCTCGCTGTGACAGTCATTTACTATATATGCGCTGCGCCCCTTACTGCCATTTTTATGAAAAATACTGTGATTGTCGACTATGGCACCAGATTTCTGCGGGGCATGTGTCTGGGCATCCCATTTTTATGTATGGATTTTCTTGCTGTCGGCGTCTTTCAGGCCTGCGGTCTGGGAAGAAATGCGCTTGCCTTTGCCATACTGCGCAAAATTATCCTTGAAATTCCCGCACTTTACATATTGAACTACCTGTTCCCGCTGTATGGACTTGCCTATGCTCAGCTGACTGCGGAAATCATCCTTGCAGCAGCCGCTGTCACCGTCCTTATCCGCTTATTTAAAAAATTGGAACACAGGACTCAGTGAATATTCCCATGGCCGCCGAGGGTACTGCATCAGCGTATTTCTTCATTGAGACTGAACTTTGATGTCTGTCTGCGCCACATGTGTAATGCCCTCACCCGCATTGGGATGAATCTGCGCATATACTAAATCTGCAATAAACACAGATGCCAGAATCACACAGGCCATTTTCAGCACTTTTTCATTGACATTTTTCAGCGTATTATCAATCAGCGGCGCGATCACATACACGACGGCAATGCCTCCGATTCCGAATACAAGCAGTCCTTCCGCACATATTCTTCCATGAAGATTTAGAAAATATCCGCTGTAATCCCACCACTTCATACCGCCGGAGGTCCATTCCATCATTACTGATGTCATATATTCAAGGAAGCCGCATAAAATAATTGCTGCAGAAAATTCCAGAACCGGACGGCGCCGCAGCCGTGTCAGCAGCATCAAAATCATCACAGAGCCAGTGCCGTAAATCGGCAGCCACGGTCCGTACAGCACACCCCGGTTTACAAACTCTCCATTGGTGATCAGGTGCAGACTGACTTCCCATACCCAGCCAAAACACGCAAGGCTTAGGAAGATAATCAGCAGCGACCACACCGTATAATGGCGCATGTAATTCAGCGACTGGACAAACTTGCGCCGGTTTTCTTCCGGCATCGGATACAGTCTCGCCGGATAAGCCAGTCCCTGCATATCATCAATCAATTCATGAATACGTATATGTTCTGCTTCGGCACGTTCATATTCCTTTTCCTGTGCCCTGCTAAACAGTAAAATACCGAAATTTCTCGCAATAAACCCTCGCCAGCCGGTTAAGTCACCATCCGGATCCGGCGGCTGTTTCGTAATTTCGATCACATCTGCGTATTTTTCTCTCAAAAACGCATCATCCGGTTTTTCATAAAGATATTTGTCATTCAGGCTTTCTGCCCCCTCTATGCCCTCTGCAATGGCTTTTTCGCGCAGCCTTGCATAATAGCCGGTCATTACTGCCGTTTTATATGGATTTGTAAAAAAGATATTAAAAATGCCCAATGTCAGCGCGCCGAGAATATACCAGCCAAAAAACGTCATTTCAAAGACAAAGCATTCCCATTTGTGCCCTTTCATCATTTTCCTTGACAGCGTTATTGCATCACATGCCCTCATATCAGGATTTTCAGCAGCAATATAGGGTACAAGAAAATAGGAATACCGTTTAATAAATGCACCGGCAATCGTGAAACTCCACAAAAATAAAAACACCGATGTCACGAACATCATCCATGACGCCTTCGCCCACTTCTTTATCCTGAGCAGAAATAAAAATCGCTGTGCCGTCACCTGATGGTAGGCAAGCCCTTCCAAAAATATTCTGCGGACAACGACAGGGAACACATTTTGTATAAAAAACCAGTATAAAAAGAAAACTGCAGCGCCGGCTAAAATCAAAATAGCAACGCCTATACTTTCGGAGCCGGTGACCGATGCAATTGCCGCAACAGCGGTGACTATGATCGACCCTGAAGATACTTGATTGACAATATTAGATAAAACACCCCGTGTACGTCCAAACATCGGATTACCTTCTTTTGCCCTCGCGATTGCCTCCTGTTTTAACTGTTCGGAAAATTCCCGTCCTGCCTGCGTATCTGTCTGCATAATCTGCATCAAAACATTCTCCCATGTTACTGCCTGCCCCGGCACCGATACAATGAATTGAATGTTCTTCGACGGGTCTTCGACAATCTGCTCATATGTACGCAGCAGTGAAAAATTCAGAGAGCCTTTAAATTCTGACCCCAAAAAAGCAGCGATCAGACATGCCGCCACAAAAATCAGATAATGACCCTTCAATCCTCTCTTACCCTGTCTCTTCAGTTCTTTCCTATTCATCTTTTCCTCTTTCCTGACGCATTTACTGCGTCAATAATGGTAGATTTGGAAGCTTACTTCCAAATTTTGTTCTCCCTCTGACAGTCTTTTATATTTATAACCTTTCGGCGGATATCGCCGGACCGTCTACTACAGTATATATAATCGTCAGTCACGTGGCAACCCTTCATGTCATATAATATCTCAGTAATCAAAGGAGGTTTTCCCATTGAAAAAAAGATGTATTATTTTTTCCCTCGTACTTGCCGCCACAGCTCTGCTTTTCACCGGATGCCAGTCATCGGGCAAAAATACTTCCCTGACGCCGGTCACTTTAAGTGAAGTTGCACATTCCATTTTTTATGCGCCAATGTATGCCGCCATTGAAAACGGCTATTTTGAGGACGAGGGCATTGATCTTACACTGGTCAACAGCAACGGCGCTGATAAAGTTATGACAGCCCTCATTTCCGGTGAGGCCGATATCGGATTCATGGGGCCTGAAGCGACGGTCTATACGTTCAATCAGGGCGCTTCGGACTATGCTGTTAATTTTGCCCAGCTGACCCAGCGGGCCGGCAATTTTCTCGTTGCCAGAACGCCTGTAAATGATTTCCAGTGGACGGATCTGAAAGGCACGACAGTGCTCGGCGGCCGCGCAGGCGGCATGCCTCAGATGATTTTTGAATATATCCTTCAGCAGCACGGTATTGATCCGGAAACAGATTTGGAAATTATTCAAAATATTGATTTTGGCGTCACCGCAGAAGCTTTTGCCGGCGGGACCGCAGATTATACCGTTGAATTTGAACCATTCGCCTCCAGTCTGGAACTTTCCGGCAACGGCTATGTGATTGCTTCCCTCGGCGTGGACAGCGGCTATGTGCCGTACACTTGCTTTTCCGCTCTGAAAAGCTATATGGATGAAAATCCGGAAATCATCCAGAAGTTTACAAATGCCATTCAAAAGGGATTAGATTATGTAAACTCACATACACCTGAAGAAATTTCAAAAGTCATCCAGCCTCAGTTTGAAGAAACTGACGCGCTGACCCTTCAGACGATTGTGGAAAGATATTACGGGCAGGATACTTGGAAAGAAAACACAATCATGACCGAGGATGCTTTTAATCTGCTTCTCGATATTTTAGACAATGCCGGTGAACTGTCCCAGCGCGCGGCCTATGAGGATCTTGTCACCACAACATTTGCCGAGGAAGCCGCCAAGTAGAAAATCATTTGATGTTTCGTTTGACTGCTCGGCCGCCTTTTTATATACTGTAATTAATTATCGAATGATAGGGGAAATTTTATGACACTTAAAGATATTGCCAAAGAAGCCGGTGTTTCTGTCTCTACCGTTTCAAGAGTTATTCACCATAAACCCAATGCGGCAGGCAAAGATGTTCAGAAAAAAATATGGGCTATCGTAAGAAAAAGCGGCTATATGCCCAATGCGGCCGCCCAAAGTTTAAAGGCCGGCATAGAACATCCGTCTTCTATGCCGGCTTCGTATATTGTCTGTATTTTTGACGGCAGCGCCGATACCGGGGCCGACAGCTTTTTTACGTCGTTTTCCGAAGGGCTTGAGCAGGAAGCTTTCAAATACCGTTATCTTATCAAATATATTTATATGACATCAGAGACAGAAACTTTGTCCGAAGCTGCTCAAGTACCGCGCCAAACCAAAGGGGCAGTCATCTTCGGACAGCCGGGACGCCGGATGACAGATATGGCTGCCGGCTATTTCCGTCATGTTGTCTATGCCGGCATCAATCATCAGGCCATGAACTGTGACCGGATTATCTGCGACGGTCATGAGGCGGCCGCTGCCGCTGTGTCTGAACTGCTTGATCTGGGCCACACAAAAATCGCCTATATCGGAAGCATTTCAAATGACAGCTGCTATGACGGCTACTGTGCCGCTCTGGCCCTCAGAAATCTTCCTATCCGCAATGAATATATTGTCTCCTCAGAAATTTCCTTTGGCGGCGGGCAGAGCGGCGCACAAAAACTTCTCGAAAACGGCGCCGATTTTACTGCGGTTTTCTGTCAGGATGACAGCATTGCAGCAGGCGCTATACCCACGCTGCAGAATCGGAATTTAAGGATACCGAAAGATATTTCTGTCATCAGTGTGGGAGACCTGAAATATGCACAATCCATATCGCCGATGCTTACAACCATTCATATCCCTGCCGAAGAACTGGGTCGGATGGCCGCCAAAACTTTAATCGACCGTATTAACGGAGGTCATCGTCTGACACTGACCGTGACTCTGCCGTTTTTTATAGTGCGCCGCGAAAGCTGCAGCGAACCCAAATCTTATTGAATATTTCATGGGGCTGTCTGTTCAAGCTTTACATAATGAGTTTCTTCCGGCGGCTTACATGAACACCATATCTGCTTTTTCTTTAATGCCGAAATGGTCAAAATATTGATTTTCTTTCGGAATCCATTCATTGATAAAGCGGGTAAGCATATATGCGCCGTTGCGTTCCAAAATTCTGTGCTCCTGAGTCTTTGCATCAAGATCCAGAAATATTTTCAGATCATAGTTATCCCCGAAATACGGATGACAGCTGTACGAACCTTCAATCACTGTCAGTTTCTTTCGCCAGCATCTGACACTGCTGCCAAGCCGCTGCTGCATACAGTCATACCGCTGATATTCAAATACCTGAGCGTCTTTGCTCAGCGGATCGATGACTTCCTCTTTGAAGCGTTCATAGTCCACATTGCCGCCGATTTCAAGCAGCCGTTCTTCTGTCTTTTGAGACGGCCTTAAAAAGAAATCATCCATGTGGATCACACTGCACGGGTAAACGCCGGAAATCAGCCGGGCAAGATAACTTTTTCCGCTGCCGCATTTGCCGTCAATGGCGATGATACACCGCCCATCCGTCCGGTTCAGATGCCGGTCCAGCCATTCAAATACTTTAAGATAGGTCATGTAGTCTTCGCTGATCACCCTGTAAGACGGATGGTATCTTCTTCGGTATGTCTGGGAATGACTGACAGCATGATACCCCTTCGCCTTATAGTCTTCCAAATAATCTTCCAATGCCTGCGCCGTCCACGGCAGCCTTCCCTCTTTGGCCATCTTCCGCAGCCGATCCAGTTTCTTTTCAAAAGATCCCCGGTCTGAATTTACTCTCGCCGCTGTATTAACAAAAAACCGGTTCACCGTTTCCAAACTCAAATGTGCGTCAATCCCATCAAGATAAAGCCGTCCGAGCCGGTTTCCGATCAGCTCAAAATATACCGGCAGCCCCCTCTGAGTTTCTTTGATATTTTCATATTCCCGGTACAGCCGGTTCAGGCTGTCCGACGGATCTTTGATCATATGTCCGCCGCCGAATTCGCTCTGAAAAACGATTTTCACAACATCCTGAATCTCCATTTCCGGATAACGTTTTATATGTTCTAAAATGCAGTCTTCCAATGTAATTTTCATATACTCCGCCGCTCCTTTGTCTGTCCGCCCGCACCGGAAGATACTTTCTGAAATCTGTATCCGACGGTGCTCTCTCTTAAAAAGTATACCATGGGACATGACATCAGACAAGAGGCGGGAAAACAGCAGAGCGCAGCCTTTTAAAAGTCAATACCCTCTGCCATATAATGATACAGACGATTGACCGGGATGCAATAGCCTACCGAGCGCACGCTTTTAATCAGTACCCCGATATTTTCTTTTTTTCTGAGACTGCGGATATGAACATCCACATATCTCAGCGAATTTCTTTTTCGTTTTGGAAGCTTACTGTCAATATACTCTCTGGACACCACTTCCCCCACATGTTCAATTAATATTAAAAATATTTCAAAGTCACGGCTGTTGAGCATCACCCTTTCTCCCTGATATATAACTTCTCTCAAATCAGGGATCACCTGAAGTCTTCCAAATGTCAGTACCCGATGTTTCCAAATTTCATAGGTCACACATTTTCCCGATATCCTGCAGAATTCTTCTAAGGATATCGGATACAGCATATAGTCATGAAAATACCGTCTTTCGCAGCGAAACTTATTCATATTTTGAGCCGAGTAAAAAACAAGAATCATCGGATATTTCATAAATAATATATTCATTTTCTGTTGTTTGACCATACTGATGCTTTCTTCATCAATATAAATCATGGCAGCCTCATCGGATTTCGGCCTGCCCGCTTCCAGACAGTCTTTTAATGTACATGTGGCGAGCCCATTTAAAAAAGCCATATGTTCTATTAACTGAAACGCTTTCACATCAGCAAGCCCGTTAATTACTGTCACTGTCATCCGTCTCATCATCCGTATTTATCTCAAAATTATAAGTATCTTCCGTATCAGATTCTGTTTCGGTATCATACGAGGCATCATAATAAGTACTGTCTTCCACCGCCGAGTCCGTCTCGGTCTCAGTCTCAGTTTCAGTTTCCGTTTCATCATACGCGTCTGTTTCCACGGCCGTCGTCTCGGTCTCATCATCTGATCCCTGACATCCGCCAAGCAGACCTGCCCACATCATCACCATACATAAACACAATAAATATCCAAATTTACGCCATTTTTTCACAAAGCAGCGCCTCCTTCCTTTGTTGCAATTCAACGCCCCTCATTTTTGTCATCTCCTGACATTGTTAATCATAGCGTCCAAATTTGACTATTTTATGTTGTGATAATGAAAGAAATACAATGAATTTATAAAACTTATAAAAAAAATATAAACAATCTTTACTGCAGCAGGATAACAGCTGATTCTGCCGGCATTGTCACTGTGATCCGACCGTCTTTAACCTGCACTTTTTCTGCATGATCCGGACAGACATATCCCCGACGGCCGCTTTGGAACATCACTTGAAAACTTGAACCGTCACAGGCGCCAATCTCCCATACAGGCACTGTCACTTCCGTATCAAAGTCATGATTATTGATGATGACTGCCGCCCGCGAATTTTCGCTGAATCTGCCGTAGCTGATAACATTGCGCTCACCGTATAAATATTTGAATGAACCGAATCTGAACACTTCATGCTGCTTATGAATATGAATCACATCCCTGTGAAAATTCACCAGTTCAATATCTTCATGCCCCCACGGATAAGTTCTTCGGCTGTCCGGGTCTGTAAATCCGCACACGCCGGCCTCATCACCATAATAAACTGTCGGAGCGCCCGGCCATGTCATCTGAATGATGACCGCACTGCGCATGACCGCTTTATTAATGCCTTCATCCGCAGCCCCTTCCGGTGCTGTGGCAATACGCCCCACTCTGCGGTTGGTCCGCGTCAAAAATCTGGAATGATCATGATTTGACAATTCATTCATGGACACAAACAGCGATTCATAATGAAATCTGGACATATGGTGGCTCATTGCATCGCGGAAACTGATATGATTTCCGAGAAGATCATCTCTGTATTCATCACTGTGCTTCTCAAGCCCGGTCAAAAACCATGTCACAGGCTCCATAAAAGCATCATAGTTCATTACAGTGTCCCACTCGTCGCCCTGAAGCCATGATGCCGGGTCACCGTAATGCTCCGCAAGAATAAGCGCATCCGGCTTTGCCTCTTTCACAGCTCTGCGGAACTTTTTCCAAAACCGGTGGTTATACTCGCTGGAATATCCTAAGTCAGCCGCAACATCAAGGCGCCAGCCATCAACGTTGTACGGCTCGGATACCCACTTTTTCCCGATTCTCAAAATATATTCTTCCAACTGTTCGGACTCTTCATAATTTAACTTCGGCAGCGTATTATGCCCCCACCAGCCGTCATATTCCTCATTGTACGGCCACTGTGAGCCCTCCTTAAATTTAAAGAAAGAATGGTACGGACTGTCCTGCGCAATATAAGCGCCCTTTTCATAGCCCTCCTGATCTTCATAAATACGTTCTCTGTCCAGCCATTTGTTAAAGGAGCCGCAGTGATTAAATACACCATCCAAAACAATCCGCATACCGCGGCGGTGTATTTCCTCCACGAGCGCTGCAAAATATTCATTACTCGCCTCCAAATTCCGTTTATCCGTCACCCGCCGTATATACTTGGAAGCCAATGTATTCTCATGTTCCCATTCCTTTAAACTTTCACCGCCGTCCTCAATAACAACACCGAAATGAGGATCCACATAATCATAATCCTGTATATCATACTTGTGATTGGAAGGCGACACAAAAATAGGATTCAGGTAAATCACATCCACACCCAGATCCTGGAGATAATCCAGTTTGGACCATATACCCTGAAGGTCTCCGCCGTAAAATCTGGCCACATCCATCGCCTGAGGGCGTTCAGCCCAATCCTTTACCTGTTCCACGCGCTGCTTAATATAAATATACTCGCCATCGACAACGTCATTGTCCGGGTTTCCATTGCAGAAACGATCCGGAAAAATCTGATAAAATACAGCGCCCTTTGCCCAGTCAGGCGTCGTAAATTCCGGAACAAGCGTAAAGCTGTAGTACTCCTGTACTTCCGGCATAGGTCCGCGCTTATTATAAATAACATCTTTAATGCCGTCAGTTACCCTGAAATGATAATGTTCACCGCTTGTACACATCAGCCGGACTTCGTAGTAATCGAATAATTTGTCTGTCTTTACTTTTTTCATAGGAAAAGATACGCCTTCTTTTTCAACTGCCACTGCCAGAACATTATCTTTCGCAGTCCGAAATCTCAGGCGCGCTTCATATCCGGATTCTTTCTTATAGTACTGCCTGTAAAAAGGCGTTCCATCCGCAAACAAAGCGCTTTCGATCATCAGCGGTCTCAGCCGTGTCAAATACAAATGCATCAGAGCGCTTCGTTCTGATGGGTTTATAGCAATATTTATATCCATAGATAGTCTCCCCTTTTACCTCTGCCTGCCGAAATATTATGATCCTTTCCGGCTTTGATATTATTCTATAATAATCGACAGCATATTACAATCCTAAAAATCTCCGTGCCATACAAAGGAAAAAGGACAGCTTCCGTTCGCTGTCCTTTTTTGGAGAAGGTATTTTTTGTTTCTTATGGGGTGTAACAAAAAACTATATAATGTATTGGGGGGGGGTTTACGGTTATTATAGTAGCACAGCCCATAAAATAAGTGTTCACAATATTTTATTTTTTTCAAATCGATTTTTGTACGAAATACCGGTGGTTATCTGTGCCTCTATACAAATTTCACAGACAACCGCCGGTTTTCTTCTTAATTTTCAAAAAGTGCTTCAAACTCTTCTCTTGTAATTTTTTCTTTTTCAATTAAAAGGTCTGCACATTTATGCAAAACATCAATATTTGCCTTGATAATCCCGCGTGCACGTTCATGACATTCATCCACAATTCTGCGCGTCTCGCTGTCAATCTTTTTAGCCACGTCCTCACTGTAAGCACGGGCATGAGCAAGGTCCCTTCCGATAAACACTTCATCTTCGTCGCTGCCATAATTGAGCAGGCCGATCTCATCAGACATACCGTACTGTGTGACCATCGCTCTGGCCGTCTTTGTGGCCTGTTTAATATCCTGCGACGCTCCGGTCGTAATATCACCGAAAATGATCTCTTCAGCTACACGGCCGCCTAAAGAAACCGTAATTTCCTGAAGCATCTTGCCCTTTGTCATAAACATCTCATCCTTTTCCGGAAGCGGCATCGTATAGCCTGCTGCTCCCATACCTGTCGGAATGATCGATACGGAATATACAGGCCCGACATCTGGCAGAACATGGAATAAAATCGCATGTCCCGATTCATGATAAGCCGTGATTTTCTTTTCTTTCGGAGAAATCACACGGCTCTTCTTCTCAGCTCCGATACCAACTTTTACAAATGCTTTTCGGATATCGGCCTGTGTGATATAGCTGCGGCTTTCTTTGGCTGCGCAGATGGCGGATTCATTCATCAGATTTTCCAGATCAGCGCCTGTAAATCCTGCCGTCGTCTGAGCAATCTGAGCCAGATCCACATCATCGCCCAGCGGCTTTCCCTTGCAGTGCACATTTAAAATCTGACGGCGTCCTTCAATATCAGGACGGCCAACGCCGACTTTTCTGTCAAAACGTCCAGGTCTTAAAATCGCAGGATCAAGAATATCCACACGGTTTGTCGCTGCCATCACGATAATACCCCGATTGACACCGAAACCATCCATCTCAACAAGCAGCTGATTCAATGTCTGTTCACGTTCGTCATGGCCGCCGCCCATACCTGTACCGCGGCGTCTGGCAACTGCATCAATCTCATCAATAAATACAATACACGGTGCATTGCGCTTCGCATCCTCAAACAGATCACGGACACGGGAGGCGCCGACACCGACGAACATTTCCACAAAGTCGGAACCTGAAATTGAGAAAAACGGCACGCCCGCTTCACCGGCGATCGCCTTTGCAAGCAGTGTCTTGCCGGTTCCCGGAGGGCCTACAAGAATGATGCCTTTCGGAATTCTTGCGCCAAGCTGTGTATACTTTGCCGGATTTTTCAAAAAGTCCACAACCTCTTCCAGTTCTTCCTTTTCTTCCTGAAGCCCGGCTACATCTTTAAAAGTCACTGTAGATTCGCCGGCTTTTGTCATGCGCGCCCGGCTTTTCCCGAAATTCATCATCTTACTGCCGCTGCCGCCGCCTGACGCTGCGGTCTGAGTTGAAATGACAAAAAACAGGAAAATCAGCATGACCGCACACATAATCAGTGTCGCCGCATTTTCGGAAAGCCAGCTCGGCCGCTCAATATCCTGAAATGAATATGAAATGCCGGCGTCACTCAATCTGTCTGCCACATCATTAACATCAGGTACTGTAAATATACGCTCAGTGCTGTCCGTGGTAAATAAATGGACACGTCCGGTAGGCACCTCTGCATTCTGCTCGATCACTGCGCTCGTAATCGTACTTTCCGCGCTGTTTAAGTCATTGATAAATGCCGAATAGGAATAATTGTCAGATCTCCCTGTATTTGAAAGCACAGAGATAGCTACAACGATTACGGCAAACAAAAGAATGACCGGCCATATATTTACTTTTTTACCGTTCATATTCTGCCTCCTTATGCTGTAAAATCATCTTCAATTTCATCTATTTATCTACCTCTACCACTCCGATATACGGCAGATTTCTGTATTTCTGTGCATAATCCAATCCATAGCCCACCACAAATTCATCCGGAATGTTAAATCCCACATAATCTACCTTCACATCGGCAGTTCTGCGTTCCGGCTTGTCCAAAAGCGTACAGATTCTGATGCTTGCCGGTTTTCTCTTATAAAGGATCTCCGTCAGATAATGCAGCGTTGTCCCTGAGTCGATAATATCTTCCACAATAAGGACATCTTTGTCTTCGATCGGTTCATCCAGATCTTTAATGATCTTGACTGCGCCGGAAGTCGCCGTGCCGTTGCCGTAACTGGAAACAGACATAAAATCCATGGACACCGGAACTGTAATTCTTTTAGCCAGTTCACACATAAAAAATGCGCCGCCCTTTAAAACACAAATCAAATGCACGGATCTGCCGGCATAATCTTCACTGATTTTCAGTCCCAGCTGTTTGATTTTTTCATCGACTTCTTCTTCCGTCAGCAGAACTCTGATCTTATCTTCCATTTTTTTCTTCTCCTTTAATTTTTATCATGAGTACATGTTTTGTATTTTGACTGACTTTGTAGTATTCGCTGATTCTTCCGTCCGCCGCGCCTGGAATCCACAAAATATGAGCTCCGTCGGCCAGCAGCCAAAGAGAATCTCTGACATGCTCAGGCACTTTTGCATCAATCAATATTCTGCGCAGAGGCTTTGTATTGCCCTGACGGTCAATCTGCATATAATCTCCGCTGCGCCGATGTCTTAATAAAAGGCCATCGTTTATTCTACCATAATCAAAGCATTTCGTACAGGGATTTTTTAAAAATACGGGAATTTGCTCTGTTTTTTCCGCCGAGAGCATATACTTGCCAAAATATTGTTCAATCTGATATTCTCCGGGAACAATAAAATCCATCGTTTCTTCTGACAAATACTTCCGCTGCTGTGCTTTCTGCACCTGATCCTCATTTTTCTCTATGGCTAAATACACACCTTCGCGGATAGCCGTCAGTCCGTAAGGCAGACTGACGCACCTGCCGGTCGGCTTCGAAGCCAGCCCCCTCACAGCCTCAATATGACGCTGTGTAATATCTTTAAGCCGGCCTGATTTTTTTTGAATCAGCATACGGATAAGTTCTTTTTGAATCACGATATCTTCTTCGGCAAACCGAACGACATCAATACGCCCCTCTTCATCCGCCGCATCTTTCCACGCCTGAAGCGTTTGTCTCTCAATATAATGCCAAACTTCTCCGAAGGT
This sequence comes from Candidatus Scybalocola faecipullorum, assembly GCA_018716485.1. Taxonomy (GTDB): domain Bacteria; phylum Bacillota; class Clostridia; order Lachnospirales; family Lachnospiraceae; genus Scybalocola_A; species Scybalocola_A faecipullorum. The sequence goes on along the minus strand of DVJY01000055.1, from coordinate 9,350 downwards.
CTCCGCCGCCTGCGCCAGATGAGCCGAAGCCTGTCTGTTGATATGTTCTGTCAGATACGGCATAACATGCAATCTCAGCCTGTTTCTCGTATAAGCCGCTTCCAGATTCGTACAGTCCGTCCTGTAATCAATATTATACGCCGTCAGCAGCGCCTCAATCTCTGCACGCTGCAGAATAAGCAGCGGCCTTATAATATATTCTCTGAGCGGGAGAATACCCGCCATTCCCTGAAGCCCGGTACCCCGGACCAGATTCCACAAAACAGTCTCAGCCAGATCATCCCGATGATGCGCCACAGCAATCACATCCGCATCTTTTTGCACACGGACTTTTTCAAAACAAGCATAGCGGTATTTTCTGCCGGCCTCTTCCTCCGTCATCCGTTCTTTTTTGGCATAGGCGCGGATGTCTGTTTTGAAGCAAATACATTCCACATGGTGCCGGGCACAAAAATGCTGCACAAAAGCCTGGTCTTCATCAGCTTCTGCCCCTCTGAGTCCGTGATTGATATGAACTGCCGTCAGTTCAAGTTCCATTGTTTTTTGAATCGAAAGCAGTACAAAAAGAAGGCACATGGAATCTGCGCCCCCTGAAATGCCGGCAATGACATGTGATTTTTTTTCAATCATATGCATACCGGCCATATATTTATAAACCTTTTGAAGAATCTGATTGTTCAACTGCACCACTCCGTCATCATCGGGCTTCCCCGAAACTTCTTTAAATATCATAACACGGAATTTTCCCCTTGCCAATGTCTATTTTCCGAAGGCAGTCAGCCGGAAGACAAAAAAATCAATATCTGTCTTCCGGCGCTGCTGCTGTTTCCCGATGTTTAACTATGCCACATTTTCATATAATCCGCAGGCAAGCACACTCATATCATCAGCCACCGCATCCTTATTTTGTTCTATTGCATAATTTAAAATAGCATCTGCGGTTTCCTGAGGATTTTTTGTTTCCAGCGACTGTATAAAGGCTGTCAGCTTATCCTCTCCCTTCTCTGCCATAAGACTGTTGATAATGCCGTCAGTGACCATAATGACCATATCTCCGGGAGAAAGTTCCTTTGAAATGCCTTCATAATCCACCTCCGTAAAAGCTCCCACAGGCAGTGTGGAACTTCTGATACATTCCACTGCATCTTTATGCCGGATAAAGGAAGCGGCCGCCCCAACTTTAATAAACTCGCATTTTCCTGTATACAGATCAAGCATGGCCATATCCACTGTGGAGAATGTCTGCTGATCAGATTTCAGAAACATCAGAGAATTGATCAGGCGGACTGCTGCCCTTCGGCCGAATCCAGTTTCCATCAGCTGTTCCATCAGACGCATAATATACTCGCTTTGGACGCTTGCTTTTTCACCGGTGCCCATACCGTCCGCCAGCGACATCACAACTTGTCCGCCTTCCAGATGGATCATTGTATATGCGTCGCCTGAAATATCTTCCTGATCTTTAGGCCGGCACGCCATGCCTTCCAGTGTTTTAAAGTGCGTATCTTCAACGAATTCATACGTTTTATAATCTTTAGAAACAACCATACGGCACTCCTTTCCGGGCACAAACGCCCTGTGCAGAACATGTTTGAGCAGATCACATATTTCCCGGGATGTAATCACCCGGCCGCGTCCCATTTTTGCAGTCAGATAGACACACAAATATCCTCCCGGCTTCTCCGTAACCGTCAGATCCCTGACTTTTATTTTCTTAGCGGAAATTTTCTGTTTTAGTTTTTTCGTATCTGATACGATATGGGTATCTTCCTGAGTCAGCGTTTCCGTAAAATCTTCAATAATATCCGCAACCTGAAAAAATTGTCCCGCGACAGCCAGCCTGCTTTCCATAAACTTATTTTTCCAATTTAGATTTAACTTTGCAAGTTCAATGACTCTCGCTGTTTCATTTAAGAATCGATCTATATGAATACACCGCCGTCTGAAATCAATCGGCAGCTGATTTTTTTCGATAGAACCGTTTTTAGAATAATAATTCAGTATGTTACTGGCGGCCAGACATGTATCTTCATATTCCCGCTCCCAGCAAAATTCGCATCGCGTACACCCGGCACAAACATTCTGGGTTAATTCGTCAAAGGCCTCATCGACCTCTTCTTTTGAAAGTTCTGACCTTGGACGGACACTCTCTTTAAATGTCAGCGACACCTTTTTAAAGCTTTCTGAAAATGCCCTTAGTTTTCTTTGCACCTCCGTGCTGACCGGTACAGGATATTGCTTCTCCTGAGCCTTTAACATTACTGACCGCCGCTCCCCTCCGACCCGTGTACGGCACGGTATAAACATAAAGCAGAGCGCTCCGGCCGTCAGCCCCCGAATCGTCGTCAGTTTAATCATATAATCTGTCCCCGTATAACCTATCAGTCCTGAACAGATCATCACTGAGAAAATGCAGGCCGCCTTTCCTTTTTCCCTGAATACGCCGGCCATAGCTCCGAGAATACACATCAGTCCGATCATTGCCGGATCATTCTGCAAATATGCCAGCACAATTCCCGCAAAAAATCCGGTCACTGCGGAAGCTGCGGCGCCGCAGCGAAATCCTATAAAAAGAAGGGCAAAAAACATGACCGCTTCCATCACAGAATATTGTACAAATCCTCTGTCTGAAACCGCATAAATACATATACCTGTCAGACAGCCCAGGCTGATCTGCGCCTGATTGTCGGGGAATTCATCTTCCGCTTCTCCGTAAATCATACGGACAGCTCTGTCAAAGATAAAGACTAGGCATCCCACGGCAAGTCCTTCCAACAGATTGACAATAACTGCTTCCCGGATATTTTCCAGATAAAATCCGTTTAATCCTAATGTATACGCCGTGCCGGACATACCTGTAAGTATTCCCGCGGCCAATGCCATCATCCACGGATAAACTTTTCGTCGACAGATTTTCAGTAGTTTTTCAATCATCATAATGCCTGCGATTACTCCCGAATACTTCAGAAGAATCTTGACAGGCATGACGGTTGCCATTCCCCCAAGCGAAGCGGCGGCAAGCAGACACCGGCTCTTTCCCCGCATATACGCTGCAGTAAAATAGGCAATTCCGAAAGGATTCATCATCAGTAAGACTGAACGGTTCACAACTGCCGCCACAAGCGCGGCGAGAACGCTTCTGAAATCCAGCTTCTTCATATCCTCCTGCCTCCTGTCATTGTTTGCAAGTCAGCATTATATACTACCGGGAAGCATTTGTTTGTCATAATCAGGAGGCAGCCGCTAAAAACATTTAGACACAAAATTCTATAGAAACGCGGTTTTAGGGGATTTTAAGAGGCTCATATGTTTTATGAAGCTGATTTTTTTTATCAACCGGAATATTTTATTCTGAAGCTTTATTTACACATGTGACTGCGTTTAAACTGCGAGGGTATCCGATATATGGCAGGCACTGAGAAATAACACGGATCAGAAACGCTTTATCATTTCCAAGATTCATATTTCCTTTTGCATGTGCAATCAACTGAGGTTCACATCCGCCCTGAGCCATCAGAAAACAAAATGTGATCATTTCACGCTGGGCAAGGTCGAGACCTGTACGTGTGTAATAGTCTCCGAAACAATTAGAAGCCAGCCACCTGTTAATATGCCCGTTCTTCCATGCTTCTTTCATCTGCGGGCCAAAAATATCCGCCTGAGCCTGTGCGCCTTTTTCCAGCCGTTCCTCCATCGCAGCCCCTGCTTTGCCGCTGGCCGGAAGTGTCACTCCCCGTTTTATAAATATTTCATTGGTTATATCCAAAAACAGCCACATCCGCCCCATGCCTACATAATCCACGGATTGGTACACCATTTCTTTAACCGCTTCCGGCTTCAGACCATCATCCAATGCTTTCGGCAGAAATTCCCTGTATGCCTCTCTTCCCTGGCAGCCGACCAATGCAGCCAAAATTGCCAGCCATCGTGTCGGAGCCTCCAGCTGCTGCCCTTCCTCGTTTACCGCCTCTTCAAATGCAAAATGATCAATACGTTCCATAAATTCGGAATCTGTTTCATAATAATTCATATCGATTTCCTCCTTAAATTTTGCCTTCCGGTGTCCCGGACACAATTTTCACCGGGATCCGCATCATCTTTATTATTCTTCATCAATCGTCAGGGTCGCTGTAATACTTCCCTTGCCGAGCACTTTTCTAAGTTCCGCTTCAGAAAGGCTGCATACCTTGCCCAGACGGGTAAAGTTCCATGTATTTGGCGCGTAATAAATCACCAAAAGATTACCTTCCGAAAGAATGACATCTCCGGCTTTGGTCGTTATATGTTCATCGTTTGCGGGAAGCTGCATACCCAGACTGCCGAACTTTTCCATGTAGGCATAATCTTTCATGGAAATCGTCAGCGGGCCTTTCTTAAGAAGTTCCTTCAGCGCATCTGCCGAACTGTTATTATACAGTTTTACTTTGATATTGTTTCCATTCACTTCTATGTTCATCATAATCTTTCACCTCAGACAAATTTTCAATCAGACTTATAAACTTGTTAAAACAGGATGATTCAAATAATCATAGACACGTCTGACTTCACTTACTTTACGAGGATCAAGCATAGATGGGCCGGCTTGATCTAAGCCGGCAATTTGTGCCATGTCTTCTTCATCCAGTTCAAAGTCCCAGATTGCCATATTTTCTTCTATACGCTCTTTGTGAACCGACTTCGGTATGATAATGACTCCCTGCTGCACATTCCACCGCAGAATGACCTGAGCCGGTGTCTTTCCATGTTTTTGGGCAATGTCCAGCAGTACTGGCTCATTGAACATTCCTTTCAGCCCCTCGGCAAACGGAGCCCATGCCTCCGGCTGTACGCCCAGTTCTTTCATTAATTGAAGATCTTCCATGCGCTGGTAATGAGGATGGCGCTCAATCTGATTGATATGGGGCTTAATTTCTGCATTGAAGCACAAATCCAGCAGACGGTCAGGCCAAAAGTTGCAGACACCGATCGCACGGACTTTGCCTTCGCGGTACAACTTTTCCATTGCCCGCCACGAGCCGTAATAGTCGCCAAAAGGCATGTGGATCAGATACAAGTCAAGGTACTCCAGACCAAGCTTTTTCAAAGAGCGATCAAATGCCTGTATCGTCTGATCATAGCCCATTTCCTGAATATATGCTTTTGTAGTAATAAAAAGTTCCTCCCGCGGGATACTGCAATTTTTGATTGCACGGCCGACGGCTTCTTCATTCTGATAGGAACTGGCTGTATCAATCAGACGGCAGCCGGTTTCCACGGCATCCATGACAACCTGCTCACAGATTGCTTCAGGTATCTGAAAAACACCGAATCCTTCCATTGGCATAGAAACCCCATTGGCCAGTTTCACGGTTTTCATGATAAAAATCCCTCCTACTACAATCTATTTATGGTTAATATCCCTTACAGCCAGTAAGGAATTACCCATCTTATTGCTTGTATAACGATATGATTCATAAGTTTCTCTGCTTCTATTATAGGTTCCCACATTCAGAACAGCAAATAGTTATATGTTCTTATTTATCATCGCTTGCAGGAATAATAAAGCCGTGCTATACTGGCCCTTATATCAGAAGGGATAAAGGAGTGAAAGCGTATGATAGAGACACGATTGCTGCACTATTTTCTTGCTGTAGTGCGGGAGCAAAATATTACAAAAGCTGCTCAGACGCTGTTTATTTCTCAATCCACATTATCTAAGCAAATGATGGATTTGGAAAAACAGCTGGGTAAGCAGCTTTTTATACGCGGGAAGCGGAAAGTCACATTAACCGAAGACGGTATTTTCTTTCGCAACCGCGCCATGGAGATTATGAAGCTTCTTGAAAGCACAGAAACCGCACTCCACTCGGATACAAAAAATCTCAGCGGCGATATTTTTATCGGCTGCGGAGAAACGGTAGCCATGGATGCCATCGCTGAACTGATGGCCGAATATCACCAGCAATATCCGGATGTCAAGCTGCATATCTACAGCGGTGACGCCGACGCCGTTATGGAACGTATTGACAGCGGTCTGGCTGACATGGGGCTGCTTCTTGGCCCGGTGAGACAGGAAAAATACGATTATCTCAATCTGCATCAGAGGGATATTTACGGCTTGCTGATACCTAAAGACTGTGAACTTGCCCGTCAGGAAACGATAAACATTGATCAGCTGAAATCTCTGCCTATGATTATTGCCGATCAAACGTTTTTTGGTCATCAGGATCTGGACTGGTTTGGTGAAGATGCGCTGAATGTGGTTGCAACTTATAATTTGATTTATAACGCAACTTTTCTCGTAGAACACGGTGTCGGATACGCACTCTGTTTTGACCGTCTGGTAAATACAGACGGACGTAATCTTGTATTCAGGCCCATCAGCCCGGAATTATCTGTCGGTTTATATATCGTTACAAAAAAATACCAAGTGTTCTCACCGGCAGCCCAGAAGTTTTATGAGCGCCTGAAAGCATAAGCACTGCCGAGTAACACAAAAACAGCCTTCCAAAATGGAAAGCTGTTTTTGTATGAAAGATCATTTCTTAATTATGATAGCGGAAAAGGGATTTGAACCCATGACACCACGGGTATGAACCGTGTGCTCTAGCCAACTGAGCTATTCCGCCGCATCAACGTTTGTTATTATACAATCCTCTTTTCGCTTTGTCAACACTTTTTTATTTAATTTTTTTATATTTCAGCCGGTTTCTTTCTGAAATATAATCTCGTTTTCTTTAACAAGCCCCAGCTTTTCTCTGGCTACCTGTTCCATGTATTCTTCGGTTTTGACATAGTCGCTCTCTTTAACCAACTCTTCGGATTCCTGCTGCTGCTCACTGATCTGATGGTTCAGCCCTGCCACAACATCATCATATTCATCCAATCTGTTGGACAGGTTGTAGCTATTAAAAAGCAATGCTCCGCATAAAAGAATGACCGCTGCGCTGACTGTCAAAATTCCCGTCCGCTTTCTTTTTGCCTGAACACTGCTGGATACTTTTCCATTTTTCTGCCGCCCGGAATTTTTCTGTGTGCCTTTTGGCGTCTTTTTGACTTGATTTGCCACAATCATCACTTGCCTTTCCGTCTTCGTTCATTGTTCTCTATTTTAAATGTTCTGCGCATTTTTTTCAAGAGCTTCCTCAAATAGTTCACAATTTTTCTAAAAATCCCGCCGAATATCTCCACGATTCGACGGCTCAGAAGCAGCGTATAGAGCAGCATACCCACAGCCATCCCGACGGTTGTATAGCTGCGCAGCGCACCGTCGTCATGTCTGTAAAGCAGACCATATACCGCCCCCGCCAGCGCAATCCAAAAAAGAATATCTTCCGCAGCGCTCAGCCAACGGGGATGGGGTATCCCGCGGCGGATAATGCGCAGGCAATCGTATGCAGCCGAAAAACAAATTCCCCATACAAATGCCTGCGCAAACAGCAGACTCTGATGAATCACGGCACTGCTTGCCGTCATTATCTGAACAGTCTCCCGAAAAATCGTTCCCCTTTTTCTGAACTTTTGCCCCCATCCGAATAGGTCAGACTGTCAATGGTGCCGTCTACATTGACTTCTCCCTTCTCCAATGACAGCCGGCTCATATGCAGTTCCCTGCCTTTGATCAGCAGCAGGCCGCATGCTGTTTCCAGTATAATTTCACCGGCATCAAACGATACAACGTCATTGATGCCGGTCATCTGGAGACACGAACGTTCTCCCATGATCAGTTTGTGGCCTTTTGGCTCCTGTCTTTCCTCCACTGCGCCACCTCTACCCACTCTGTTGTTTTATATTATGAGGTGAAAACGGATTTTAGACCTTGCACAGCTTTAGCCGTACATTGATGCCCTTAAAGATATTTAAACAGTTCCTTAGCTTCGTCCTTTCTTGTCGTTTCTGCCACAGCAAGCACTTCTACTTTAACTGTGCGCGTACCGAAGCCGATTTCGATAATATCCCCGACCTTAACATCTGCGGAGGCCTTTGCCGCCTTTCCATTAATACTGACACGTCCGGCGTCGCATGCTTCATTGGCAACTGTCCGGCGCTTGATCAGTCTGGATACTTTCAAATATTTATCTAATCTCATCGTTATTCTCCCTTTCTTCGGCGCTCCCGCCATCTGCTCGAAAATTCGCATTCCGCCTTTCGGCTCCTTGCTCATTTTCTCTTGCCTGCCAAATACTCTTGCCTGCTCTCAGCTTCGCTGCTTGCTGGCAAGACTGCTTGGCAGGGCTTTCTCTAAAAATATAAATGCAGCATGCCGGCCGGCATGCTGCTGTATGTTTTTGTACTATATAAACGTTCGTCTTAGGCGTTGATCGCATCTTTTAATGCTTTGCCTGCTTTGAACTTCGGTGCTTTGGAAGCAGCGATTTTCATCGTCTCGCCTGTCTGAGGGTTTCTTCCTTCTCTTTCCGGTCTCTCGGAAACTTCAAAAGTACCAAAGCCTACTAACTGAACTTTTTCTCCTTTGATTAATTCATCTGTAACAACATCAACAAATGCCTTTAATAATTTTTCTGAATCTTTTTTGGATAATTCGGCCTTTTCAGCAACTGCTGCAACTAATTCTGCTTTATTCATTGTATCAAGTCCTCCTATAAAATCACAAATGTTCTTGCTCTTTAACCTCTTCCCAAAGTTTGTCCAATGCTTCCACCGACATATCCGTCAGTGCTCTCCTGCGTTCCCTTGCGAGGTTTTCAACGCTATCAAGTCTATTTATAAACTTTTCTGTAGCGTTTGTCAAGCTATTTTCCGCATTTACCTTTAAAAATCTGGACAGATTGATCATTGAGAACATCAGATCGCCGAATTCTTCCTCTACAGCCCTGTGATCTTCCGACTGCATGGCATTTTCAAGTTCCTCAAGTTCTTCATGAACCTTTTGAAGCACTTCATTAGTATCAGCAAAATCATAGCCTACTGCCGCTGCTTTTTTCTGTACTTTCTGAGCCCGAATATTTGCGGGAAGCGCCTTTGCGACACGCTTCATACCATCGGCGGCACCTGCTTCGTGCTTTTCCTGCTTTTTAATCTCCTCCCAGCTGACAAGCACATCGCCGGCGCTGTCTGCGCGGGCGCTGCCAAAAACATGGGGATGCCTTCGGATCATCTTTCTTCCGATACCGTCAATAATATCGGCCAATGTAAATTCCCCGTTTTCTTCCGCAATCTGCGCATGCAGCATCACCTGAAGCATCATATCTCCCAGTTCTTCCTTTAAATTTTCCATATCTTTCATATCAATGGCATCTGCTGCTTCATACGCTTCTTCCAGCATACATTGCCGAAGACTTTCATGGGTCTGTTCTCTGTCCCATGGGCAGCCGTCTTTCGCCCGAAGCTGCGCAATAATTTGTTTAAAT
>DVJY01000054.1 GCA_018716485.1 Candidatus Scybalocola faecipullorum | reverse complement strand
ATCTGTCCCGAATCCCCTTATCGCTTTTGGGGCTGTCTATATCTGCATACGCATGACTATTTAAATATTTTTCTGCGACTGATCGTCCCACGTCTTTCCTTTCTGCCTTAGCTTATTTTTATTATATCAGCAGCTTCAGGCATTTCAAGCCCTCCGCGTGCTCATATTGTATTTCGTTACAACCTCTTAGATTTTTTTATGGATTAAATCAAATCCAGCTGCTCAATCACATGGATTTATATTTATGAATTAGAACATATGAACATATATTTTAGAATTGAAAAAGAGGATATATCTGAATTTTTTTTGCCGGCTTTTGCCTTTATGAACTATATATAGCTTGCTATCATTTTATATCAGCGTGCCAATACATTTCAAGCCCCATCACTGTCAATATTTTGTGAAATATCTCAAGTATTTTTATATACTTTTACATATGTTTCATATTTGTGATAAATCACTTTACATTAGTGAAATAAGACATCTCAACTGGCAGTTCACAGATTCGCTGTATTTGTTTCATATTTGTGAATTATCCGACCCACTTTAGAAACTGCTTGCGGGATTATCGATCGGATATGAAAGACACCTTCCCTATCCACCGCAATACTGCAGATAGTTCGCAATAAAACCGGCCACATCTTACAAAAAAGCCCCGCCAATATTTTGGTAATACTGGCAGGACTTTTGGTTTGCTCACCATCTGATGTACATTCATCGCTTTTATGATGAACCGCAGATTGTTTATTAATCCAGAATATTTCCATCTATGGAAATTGTAACAACATTCCATGGAATAAACTTTCCGCTTTCCTGAAGCGCCTTCTTGGCTGCTGCTTCCAATCCACCGCAGCACGGTACTTCCATCCGGACAATCGTTACACTTTGAATGTCATTGGTTTGAATAATCTCTTTCAGCTTTACGCTGTAATCTTCACTATCCAATTTCGGGCAGCCAATTAATGTAATCTTTCCGCGCATAAATTCTTCATGCATTCCGGCATAAGCATATGCTGTACAATCTGCGGCAATCAGCAGCTTTGCCCCGTTAAAATACGGCGCATTGACCTGAACAAGCTTAAATAGGCGGAGAGACTGGCTCTCCGCCACTTTTTTCAATCAATCACGCTGGAACAGATCACGAGTATATACTTTTTCTTTTACATCGTCCAGACAGCTATCATAACGGTTTGCAATAATCGCCTGTGCCTGCTCTTTGAATGCAGCCAGATCATTCACCACTCTACTGCCAAAGAAGGTCGTACCATCTTCCAAAGTCGGCTCATAAATGATAACCGTTGCTCCTTTGGCTTTTATACGCTTCATAACACCCTGAATGGAGGACTGACGGAAGTTATCGGAATTGGATTTCATGGTCAGGCGGTACACACCGACGATAACTTCTTTTTCCTTGCTGGCATCATAAGCACTATTTGCTTCATACCCACCGGCAATCTCCAGCACCCGATCTGCAATATAGTCTTTCCGGGTTCTGTTGCTTTCAACAATAGCAGACATCATGTTCTGCGGCACATCCGCATAGTTGGCAAGGAGCTGCTTGGTATCCTTCGGCAAACAGTAGCCGCCATATCCAAAGCTCGGATTATTATAATGTGAACCGATGCGAGGGTCAAGGCAGACGCCGTTGATAATGTCCTGCGTATTCAGTCCCTTCATTTCCGCATAGGTGTCCAGTTCATTGAAGTAGGACACACGGAGTGCAAGGTATGTATTTGCAAACAACTTGACCGCTTCCGCCTCGGTAAAGCCCATAAATAGGGTATCTATGTTTTCCTTGATTGCTCCCTCCTGCAGAAGCTCTGCAAAATCCCTTGCTGCTGCGTTGAGTTGTTCGCTTCCATCGGTAGAAACGATGATACGGGACGGATAGAGATTATCATACAGTGCCTTGGATTCCCGCAAAAACTCCGGGCTGAATATAATGTTCTCACTGCCCATCTTCTCACGGATGCTTGCAGTATAACCAACCGGAATGGTGGACTTAATGACCATGATGGCATCCGGGTTTACCTGCATAACCAGCTTAATAACAGCTTCTACCGCAGAAGTATCGAAATAGTTCTTCTTGCTGTCATAGTTGGTCGGTGCTGCGATCACAACAAACTCAGCATCCTTATATGCCGCTTCACCATCCAGCGTTGCGGTTAAATCCAGCTCTTTTTCAGCCAGATATTTTTCAATGTACTCATCCTGGATAGGAGACTTTCTGTTATTAATCATCTCCACCTTTTCAGGAATAATGTCTACTGCCACAACATGATTGTGTTGGGCTAATAGTGTTGCAATAGACAGACCGACATAGCCGGTTCCTGCAACTGCAATTTTCTTGTTCATTTTGCTTCTCTCCTTACTGCATTTCTTCTTAGACCCGGTAAAACTCCTTATACCATTCTGCAAACCGGCGCAGACCTGTTCTTAAATCGGTACTCGGCTTGAAACCAAAATCACGTTCCAAGGCGCTGGTATCGGCATAGGTTACTGGCACATCCCCTGGCTGCATTGAAACAAGTTCCTTATGTGCTTCAAAATCGTAATCCGAAGGCAATACCTCTGCACGGATCAACTCCTGCTGCAAAATATCAACAAAGTCCAACAGATTTTCCGGCTGGTTATTTCCGATGTTATAGACTGCATACGGTGGAATTGGTAGGCCATCCTCTCCAATCTTTCTTTCCGGTGCTCCCTGCATCACACGCTTGACACCTTCTACAATATCGTCCACATAGGTGAAATCACGCTTGCAGTTGCCATAGTTGAAAATTTGGATCGTCTCGCCCTTCAGCAGCTTATTGGTAAAACCGAAGTAAGCCATATCCGGACGCCCTGCAGGACCGTAAACCGTAAAGAAACGCAATCCCGTGGACGGGATATCGTAGAGCTTACTGTAGGCATGAGCCAACAGCTCGTTGGATTTCTTCGTTGCTGCATAGAGGGAAACAGGGTTGTCCACCTTATCCTCTGTACTGTATGGCACTTTCTTATTAGAACCGTAAACAGAACTAGAGGAAGCATAGACCAGATGCTCTACTCCTTTTGCGCCATTATCATAGGAATGACGACAAGCTTCCAGAATGTTGTAGAAGCCGATCAGGTTGGATTCTATGTACACATCCGGATTGCTAATGGAATACCGAACGCCAGCTTGTGCAGCGAGGTTTACTACGATATCCGGTTTGTAGTCATGGAAGATGGAATCAATCAGCAATTTATCTGCAATGTTTCCTTTTATAAAAGTCCATGTGGAATCTGGGTGTTCCTCTGCACATTTCTGAATTTCAGACAGACGCCACTCCTTGATAGAGACATCATAGTAATTATTCACGTTGTCGATGCCGATGATAGTAAGCTGGGACTGAGTTTTCAGAATTTCCAAGACAAGGTTTGAACCAATGAATCCAGCCGCTCCGGTTATTAAGATTGTTTTTTTTATTAACGATATTTGCTGCATCAATTTATTTCCTCCTAATTTCAGAATTCGATAAGCGAAATCATCTAATTCTGCCCTACCCAAAATCTTGTATATTTATATTTCATCATTATCCAACTTAATAATAAGCTTACAATTAACACATATATAATATTCACCACGATATTGATCCACAGATTTATTCTTCCATTTAGTCAAACAAGTGAAAAATATATTAACTGTTAATGAAATAGATACATGACATTGAATAAGATGATACTACCCGTGCTTTAAAGAACGATAATTGAGAGATTACTGACAGGAAATTCACATTACAAATTAATACTCTCTTCGTTTAATAAACCTTTCATCATCATCATTTTCTAATGCCCTTAAAAAATCTTTTTTTCCATCGAAATGATTGTCACCATATTTCTTTAAGAAATCGTCACAAGTTCCTATTTTCTTCGCTGGATTTCCTCCTATAATTATACCTCCTTCAGTAAAGGATTTTGTTACTACCGAACCTGCTGCAACAATTGTATTGTCCGCTAACTTTACCCCATACATTATCACTGAACGCTCACCAATAAAACAATTATTCCCTATTATAATCCTTCCCCATAAATCTCCCCATTTATGTCTTACGTGGAAAATACTATGGTCATGAGTAACAAAACATACTTGTGTAGAAATAGTGCAATCATTTCCAATATTTATCATTTCCTTATTACATTCATCCAAATCACTGCAAATGCAACAATTATAACCTATTTTCGCCCCCCTGCTCTATAATACTCCGAAAGGGGTTCATAGCTTTTTTTAAATTTACATTTTACTTTTGCTATGTACCATCCAATTTTATGCATGTATTATCCTCCAGTATTATTCAACTTAATTAGCAAAATATTCTCTATCTTTGATAATTCTTGCCGGAACTCCTGCTATAATTGCGTTTGAAAAACTTTTATTAACTACACTTCCTGCTCCAACAATAGTATCTTCGAGCGTAATATTTCCAAAAACAGTTGCATTTGAATTTATAACAACATTATCCCCAATGTGTGGCCGACCGCTTCTATCTTTTCCAATTACGACAAAGGGACCCAACACAATATTGTTTCCTAATTCATCGGCATGTACCACTACCGCATTATGAGCAATTTTGATTCCTGAGCCTATAGACTTATCAATAACAAATTCTACAGTATTTAACGGTCCTAAAAAAAGCTTTGATATTCTTATCCATATAAACGGCACATTACTCATGTGGCGTGCACGCTCATAAAAAATACTTCTATAAGCCTTGTTCGCCAGAAGAAGCATCATATAGTTTTTATACGAGTACCCCCTCCCAGTAGAATTCATAAAATAATCTTCTTTTAAATCATCTCCCTTTTTTTTCATGAGTTTAAACCATATAAAACTTGGAAAACCGAGTCTCCAGAAATTTATGATAAGCAATAATATATTTTTCACAATTGGCTCCTTTTATTTTTCTACAGCTGGTACTCCTACCAATACTTTATTTGTATTATAAAAACTCTGATTTACAACTGCATTTGCTCCAATTTTACAACCATCAGCGATATCTATATTTCCAAAAATTTTGGCTCCTGGTCCAATATAAACATCATCACCAATTCGAGGACATTTTCCTGGTGCATTCTCCCTGTTTGCTCCAATATTTACCCCAACGTGTATTCTACAACGTTTGCCAATTGTACAATGTTGATTAATAATAATAGGACCAACATGTGCAATGCTTAATCCAACATCCACTACATTTGGTGGGATAATCATTCCTGCTTTTGTTTGCCAATATCCACTCCAAATACGATACCACTTAGCACGAAAAGAATGATTCATATTAATATGATATTCCCATCTTCTAAGATTATTAATTATTTTAAACTTCAACTGATGTTCCGAAATTATGATAGGTACGTACTGCAATACCCCCCCCAGTCCACCAAGCTCAATTTTTAAGCATTCTTCTAAATCACTCTTACTATTAATATACTTTGGCATACTCTATAACTCCTGTTCTTCTCAAAACTCGTTTAATTCTAATCAGTGATATCTCATCGTCACAGTCACGCATCATTTTCTTTTATTTTTTCTCAAAAAAGAAAGTATATATATAAATGTATTATTTTTTGTAAAAATAGACTCAATCAAGTAAATCAAAAAGCCTACAATAACTTGCAATAATAAAACAATTGCTGAATGAGCAGGTATGTTTTGCATCCAATAAACTACTGTGCCCATTATTAATGACATCGCAATTGCCGGAAACATGTCTACAAATTGATCTACATACCCATACTGTAATAACTTTTTATTTTCTGTTGCAAGAAGAACTTGCTCAAATAGATTTGTAAAGATTACAGCTAAAGTAATTGCAATAATTCCCCATTTAATTGCCAGTATTATTAAAGCAATTCCAACACAGCGAACAATTAACTGTATTTTCAGAAGAATTTCTCCTTTTCCTAATGCTTTAATAGCATTTTTATTCGTAGTCTGAATTGGCTGAAATAAATAACATATGCAAAATAGCCTTAAATATATTACGCAAGGTAACCATGTGTCTGTGAGCAAACAACTGATGAATGTTTCTGCACAGGCTGCAAGACCAATAATCATAGGTGAAATTAAATAATTACTTAATTGAATTGATTTTCTGGTGATAGATTTTAAATATACTAAATCATCTTGTGCCTCAGAAAATACTGGAAACAATACACTTTTTAATGATGAATTAATGTTGGTTACAACGTAATATGGAAATTGCTTACCTTTATTATAAAAGGCTAATTGCGCTGATGTGTATTGCTTTCCTATAATTAACTGACTTATATCATTATACAAATTTTCTAATAAATCTGTAACCAATAATCTACTACCAAAACCAAATAATTTTTTCAATCTACTATAAGAAAACTTTAGAATCGGGCGCCACTTTACAGTTAACCACAAAATAATCGTATCTACCAGATTATTAAATAAATTTTGCGCTACTAAAGCCCAAACACCAAATCCTTGATATGCCATAACTATTCCAATAAATGCTGAACCTATAGTTCCCCCTAATGTTGCAAAGAAAAATTTCTTAAACATCATTTTTTTGGAAACATATGCTTGCTGAATATTCTTTACACCGGATATAATCAATGTAATTCCAAGCACTCTTATAACTGGAGTTAAATCTGGCATAGAATAAAACATTGCTATATACGGGGCTGATATAAACAGAACAATATACATTAATGAACACGCAGCAACATTAAAATAGAATACAGTAGAAAAATCTATATAATCAGAATCTTTTTTTTGAATCAATGCATTTCCTAATCCGCTATCTATAAAAACCTGCAAAAGGCTAATTATAACAGTTACAATTGCAACTGTTCCATATGTACTAGGATCTAGGAGTCGAGCCAAAATAATTGATACAACAAAGGTAACCCCTTGTGCTCCTGTACGTTCAAGAAATCTCCATATTAAATTCATTGCAACCTTTTTTGAATTAATTCCCATGTGATCTTCCTCTAATTCCTGACTTCTTAATTCTTAATATTTAGTAATTTCTCAAACGGCATTAGATATGCCTCCGCTGAATGATGCTTTTTTACATACTCTCTCGCATTTTTTCCCCAGATCTTTACTTTTCTAGAATCTTCGAAACAGGCAGACAAACAATTAGCCAGTTCATCAGGACTATTAGGGTTAAATAATAACCCTGCTTTCCCCTTTGTTACACAAAACGCTGTTCCATTATTTTTTGTTGAGAATACTGATAACCCATAAGACATCGCTTCCAAAACTGATATTGAAGCAAGTTCATTATGCGAACCTAGAATCAGTACATCATGCGATAAATAATATTCTCTCATAGCACTTGATTCTACATTTGTTACTAATTCAATTCTATCACTAAGATTAAGCTCATCTATCTTCTTCTGTAAATTACTATAGTAGCGTTTTTCCTCATTAGAAAAACATTGACCAACAATCGTGATATCAATATTCTCTTTATATTTGCACCTATGCATTGCATCCACGAGAACAGTATGATTTTTGTATTCTCGATATTTTCCAACATCCAATACGTGTAATTTTCCGTCTTCCATGTATTCTTTCTTAAATTCGTATGGTAATGACATAACAAAAGGTATATAACATGCCTTCTTATCGTTCTGAACGAGCCTACTATTTGATTCCAATTTATCCGCTTCTCTATACAGTACAGGCGAATATCGTTCTTTAGGAATTCCAAAATTATATATTCTCCGCCTAATTCTACGCATAATCGAAAGGGCAGGTTCATATATAGCACTTTGATCGTATAACACTGTTCTGATTCGCAAAATGTCACACAATAAAACGATTCTACGCATTGCTATACTCTTATCTCTAATAATAACAATATCTGGCTTAAGATTTTTGAGCAATTTCATCATTTGTATAACATCTAACCTAAAGTTTTTAATATATGCCGCTTCATTTCCAGTCATCGAAATATCGCCTGAAGTCTTTGATGGTAAGAGCATCGGAACAACATCGGGGTATGTTTCTAAAGGTCCTTTATACATTACACAAAACTTAACATTGTGCCCTTTCGATATTAATGTCCGAACAATTTCAATCTGATTTGAATGAAATCGTGGTGCTATAAATAGTATATTCATTTCTTGTATTAAAACTCCCTATATTTTTTTCAAAAATCCAAAACAAAAGATTTACAAGAGTATTTATTTCAAGTCAAAACATGACTGGTCATTATTATTCATCTTCATTTTTCTTATATATAGAAATTATACTAATCATCAAATAGAAAATTGGTACTATAGTTCTAAACAAACGTGTGCTTTGCACCATTAATAATACGATACACATAGGTATAACCGTATATAACAGAGGTCTTCTCAATGACATAATTTGCGTTTTTATCAGATTATAAATCCATGCTATTGAAATCCAGCCTCCTAAAAGCCCCCACGAAATGAAAACTTCCAATAAAGCATTATGTATAGATTGTCCGCCTAAATAATCTCGGTATGACATCAACCCATATCCGAATAATGCACCTTGTAAATCATTAAACATATTTTCTATATAATAACCGTTAATACTTGTCCTTCCGTTAGTAATATCCCCTTCATGTGTTGCAAATCGTTCTAGTAAAGCGTCTACTGACTCTGGCAAATAATTCATGTATATGTATATACTAATTATCGCTATGATAGTCACACCTAACACATATCTTAATTTCAAATCCCTTTCCTTATACACAAATATTGAAAATAAAATTACCGTAGCAGCCAAACCTACCAAAAAAGCTCTGGATTGTGTTAATAATCCACAAAGTATGAAAAATAGAGAAATCAAAATGTCTCTGTTTTTTTTATTGTCATTCATTAAATATCGGGAAATTAAAATTGTAATCCCCAATAAACACATTAGACCTGTACCATTAGAGCCGATTGTAAAAGTATAAATACTATCCTGCATCGGCATTCCCAATCGCCAAGAAAGCATTAGGGAAACCCCGCCTACCTTTATTGCAATATACATACTGGAAATAAGTGCACAAACGAGGGAATAAACAAAACAGTTTTGCATAATTCTTCGCATATAGTTTTCGTATGGCTGCAAACATATTATAGAAGCTGTCATTAGGTAAAAACTAAATACAATCGAACTTTTTAATCTCCCACCAAATTTCAATTCTGCTATAGCATCAATAAAAATCAAAATAACTAGTAGAATGAAATTAAGACGATTTACATTAAAATCTCTAGTTCTCAGAAAATATGTCGCTATGAAAATAAGACATATAGAATCCATGGGTACAATTGTGTAGAAGGGAACCATTAAAAACAACAATCCAACACAATACTCAAATGGAAAGATCAAACCACTTATTAAAAATAACACATACCAAAGAAGATAGGGAATTGCTATATTAGAACAAACTGACATTGTTAAAATCAAAAGAATTATTGCGAAAAAAACATTCAAATATTTTTCTTTATCAATATACATTTGTCAGCCTCCCTCCGAAATATTTTACAAATGATTAACTATCCCCAATTATTTTATCAAAATAAGAATTCCAAATCTCGAAAATACTATCAGATCTATATTGTTGAGCAACTTGTTTTAATCTTCTTCCCGTTTCATTTAAACATGCTCTATCTTTCAACAGAATTATTATTTTCTGCGCTAAAGCATTATCGTCATTGACTTTTACTAAATAGTTAGATAGCATCTCATCATTCAACAATTCTTTTGGACCGCCACAGGGACAGTCTGTTGAGATACTTGGTACACCTGCCGCCATAGCTTCCATCAAAGCATTAGGCATCCCTTCAAAATCTGAAGAAAGCAAAAAAATATCAGCTTTAGACAACACATTTTCTACGTCATTACTTATTCCCTCAAGAAAAACACACGATGTCAGTTTTTTTTGATTGATTAATTGCTCTAAATAATCTTTTAACTCACCATCTCCATAGATGTGTAATGATGCCGTGGGATACGATCTATGCACCTGTTCAAAAGCTCTAATCATCATTTCCTGATTTTTTTGCTTTATCAAACGACCACAAGAAACAAGGACACCTTCAATAGGTTTTCGTTCGATTCCAAAAAAACTATCTTTTATTGGATTTGCAATAATAACCGATTTCTTTTTAAGTGCTGGAAAGCTCTCTCTAGCATCTTTTGTTTGAAAAACACACCCATCCGCAAACGGTAACAACCATCGATTCATTAATTTAGCGTATGTACTACAATATGTCGTTGTGGGATTATTTCGAATCGAAATTATGCACTTGGTTTTTATAAATGCTGTTGCTAAAATAGCATGATAAATATTTAAAAAAGCCACTAATAAATCTGCATTTTCTTTTATGCAAATATTTCTTAATCGTTTTACGCATTCTTTGCCTTTTAGTATTTCCTTACTTTCCCCTAGAACAACACGTTGGATATTATCTGGAACGTCGTATTCTATCTCTGCCTTGAACACAGTGACTAAAAGCACTTTATCCCCTTTATCGGCAGACTTCCGTGCTAAATCGAGCATAACTCGTTCGGCACCTCCCTTTGATAAAGCAGGAATATAATAAATTATTTTTTTCATCGTTCACTCCATATACACTGCTACTTTGCTCCAACAAGTGTTTGATCCCATAAATCAGCAATACAATCAACAGAATATATTGTATTCACCTGCATTGCATTTTCTGCTAAACAATTAGCAAATTTTTTATCATCAGCAATTCTTTTCATCGCAGCTACTAATTGTTCAGCATTACCACAATCTACCAATAAACCATTTTTTTCATGTTCAATTAAAAGTTCTGCTCCACCGGGACTACATTTTGTTGAAATACATGGTAAACCGATTGACATGGCTTCGAGAAGAGCGTTCGGTATCCCTTCAAAATCTGATGTCAAAACGAACATAGAAGCAGTTTGTATAGCGGCTGCAACCTCACTTGTCTTACCCATTAATTTTATATTTTTGTTTTTTGACGCTAATTTTCTAATAACATCTTCATCTTGTCCATCCCCGTATAATTCTAATGTATACTGTGGATATTGGTGTTGAAATTTATTAAAAGCATCAATTAGCAAATCCTGTCTTTTTTGTATGATATCTAACCTAGATACAGTAACAATTCTATACTCTTCCTCGGTCTTCTCTTTTGTCCTGACCAGTGGTTTTATTGGATTAGCAATAATTACTCCTTTTGACTGTACCTTTGCTGGATAATAATTCCTTGCACCTTCTGTTTGAAAGACAAAAGCGTCTGCCAACTCAAAAACAACTTCATTAATTTTTTTAGAAACTTTTGCTTTTCCGCCTGTTGCTGGTACATAAGGATCTCCTCGTTGTGACACAACGCTCTTCGTCTCCAGCCCTTTACAAGCCAATACTAATCTGAATTGGGAAGGAGATAAAAAAGCAAGCGCTACATCAAACTTCTCTTTTTTTATATAACCTCTCAACTTTAAAATTGAGCGCACCATTGAAAAAGGATTTCCCCCTTTTGTCTCCAATTGAATATGTTTATGGATCACAGCAGGGTGCAATTCTTGTAAACAATTATTTATACGATATGTCAAGAATGTTATCTCGTGACCTTTTTTTGCTAATTCATTAGCAACAAACGCCATATTCTTTTCCGCGCCACCATACCCTATATCACTATTTAAAATTAATATTTTCATAAATTTTGCATTACCTGTTCCTATATCCTAAATTCAGTAATATTGCCGTCATTTGAACGCCGATGCATTTAACTAAAAAATTAACAAATCTAGGCTTCTTCGACAAGCCATAGCTCATTATCCATTTATAATCAACTAAGTCTTTCACTACTTTTCTCTTGTCTTCTTTAGGCAATCTACTGTAATTATATAAAGCAATCATATACTCATATGATAGAAATGCATTTATTTCGTCTTGGTTATCTATTTCTGATTCTTTTTTCCCCCACTTTTTTACAATATAGAGTAAGCTTTCAACACTTTTCAGTCCCGCAGTATTAGTAATTGAACCATATCGATTTTGGCGATAATAATAATATTGGGATGGATTATATGCATAATGTTGGGCTTCAATTAATACCCTTATTGTCCAATCAATATCTTCAGATAGTAACCCCTTCTCAAAATAAATATTATTATCTATAATTAATTTACGTCTAATTAGCTTCGTGCAAGCACTTCCTGGATATTTAGGCAAACCTGCTAGATGTTTCATAACCATTTCTTTTGGTTTACCGTTTATTTTTTCAGCATAATATCCATCACCTAATGGCATCTTTGTTCCATCATGAAATACTTTACATGCCTCTAAAAACATGACATCAATTTTTTCTTTCTGTCTCTCTAGACAACTTACAATTGTGGAAAGTGATTCCCTTTCAATATAATCATCTGAGTCTATAAACAAAAGATACTCACCTTTTGCTAATTTTATGCCCTGGTTTCTCGCATCAGATGGCCCACCATTAACCTTATGAAAAACTTTTATTCTTACGTCAGTTTCTTTATAATAATCACATATACTTCCACTCGAATCTGTTGATCCATCATCAACTAAAATAATCTCATAGTCTTGAAATGGCTGTGATAAGATGCTATCTATGCACTCATTTAAATGTTTTTCCACATTGTATACAGGAATAATAATACTTAGTAACATTATTGCTTCTCCTCAAATTTTACAGCATTATTCAAACAAGAAAGCGTTTTTTTCACAATTATTTTCTTATCAAAAACCGCTTCCATTCTTTCTCGACCAGCCAATCCCATAGCTTTCCGTTCCTCATATGGTAGCTCCGCAAACTTCTTCATTACTCTATACAAATCTTCTGCGTTTTTTCTTTCAGCAAGATAACCCGTCTTTCCATCTATAACAGCTTCCATACATCCTGGAATATTACTTGTGATTATCGGCCTTCCAGATGCTGCGCTTTCAAGGTTTGTATTAGCCATTCCTTCATGCCAGGAAGGCAGTACAAAACAATGGCATTTCTCTATAAATGGTCTTACATCTTTCTGATACCCGTGGTAATGAAGCCAGCCTTCATTCTCACATTCCTGTATCTTCTTCTTGTAGTCCTCTTCATATCCGCCAAGAACATCCAGTTCGCAATTGATACCATCAGCAGTCAATCTTTTCATTGCTCCGAACAGCTCATTAATGCCCTTTTCTGCCATAACCCTACCCATGAAAAGGAATTTGATTTTCTCCCCTCTTGGATATTCGGTTACTTGGTACTTTTCAAGATTCACACCTGCGCCATTCAACCTATGGGTCTTACTCTCCCTCACTATTCTTTCTTTAATAAATATCTGTCTGTTTTCCTCATTTTCAAAGAAGACAACTTTGGCTTTTTTACATGCCACCTTATTCATGACGGTCACTATCCTTTTCAGCATTCCACCATTTTCAAATGCAGTTCCAAGACCTGTGATATTCACTGCGTATGGAATACGAGCTACACGACAAGCAATCCCACCGTAAACATTAGGTTTAATAGTGTATGTAATTACTAGATCTGGTTCTTCCTGTTTTAACAGTCCTCGATACTCATGGAATAACTTTAAATCAGCCACCGGATTGATGCCACGTCTATCAACTGGTGTATCAATGAATTTACAACCAATATCCTCCAACGGCTTTATGAAATCTCCATCAGGTAATGCTATTACTACTTCATGCTGTTTCAATAATTCTTCGATTAGTTCTTTTCTGAATTGATATAACCCAATATCGTTATTGGCTAAAATCATTACCTTCATTTTATATAGTCTCCTAAATCGTAAATTCCAGAATGCTGCTCATCCCAGCAGTCTCACCATCAAAATACACCCCATCTTCATTTCTGAAGTACTTCCATCTCATGCCTAGCTGTCTGCATGCCTGAAAATCCTTGTTTGGGTTATCCCCCACATAAACAATCTGTTCATATGGAAGTCTCCAACGATTCTGCATGATGCGAAAAGCAATATCGCAAGGCTTTCTGAACTGCGTACCACCAAGCTCATCTGTGATAATGATGTCATCTATCAGACTGTCCAAGCCCAGTGCTTGAATCTTATTTCTCTGTCCTTCCGGTCTGCCATCTGTGATGATGCCCACCTTTATGCCTCTGTCCTTCAGAGTTTGAATCAGATCAACAACACCATCATACAGTTTGATTTCCGGCATCTGTTTCCGATACGCTTCCAGGCATTCTTCTTTTCTTCCAATACAGCCAAGTTCATTCAACAATTCATCAATGGCTGGCTTTCCATTTTCAAAATATGTCCAAAGTCTATCTGCAAGAGCTTCATCACCCAGCAGCTTCGCTACTGCTTTATATCCACTTCTGATGTATTGCTTTTCGAAATACAGCGTGTCGTCGAGATCAAAGATTACGCCCAATATCGGCTGCTTTCTCTTGCCTTCTGCAGTACAGACACTTTGATCGAATCGGCTATACACCGCTCCATCATCAATTACATCAGAATAATCGACTTTTTCACCAGACAACAATTTTAGAATTGCTTCTGCCGACCTTGCGCCGGCTTTCATACTAAGCGGTGCGCCACCACCAAATCGAGGATTGATTTCTATGTAATAATCATCGTCGGTTTTATTCTGACGGATTAGCTGCACTGTCATCGGCCCGCATGGCTGGAACCCGGCAATCAGTTTTCGGCACTCCTCAATAATCTTTTCGTCCATCGCAATCTCAGTTTTAAGAACTTCTCCGGCTCTTACTGCAACTCGAATGCGTGGTGTGATAAATAACGGGTTGCCCTCATAATCGCAGAAAATGTCAACCGTATATTCTGTTCCTTCAATAAACGGCTGGACAATGTAATCTCCAATCTGCTCAGCATAAACCTTTCGTTCAGATTCATTTTCCACTTTAAATGCGTTAATGCTGCTGCTTCCATCCTTTGGCTTGATGAAACACGGATACGGGCCATGATAAAGCTGATAATCATTAACTGTCCGGGGTGCTTTTAAGTCACAGGATTCAAAGAAATCCGCCGTGTAATTCTTATCTCTGCATATTGCAATCTTCTCCGGCTTGCTGATAAGCACCTTTGTTCCAATCTCATCAAATTTTGCTGTATTCTGACTAAGCACCAAAAGGTCAGTATCAATCGTAGGTATAAGTAGGTCAATATGATCCGCTTCACAGATTCTCAATAACTGTGGAATATAATCAGCATCCCGCATTCCACACACTTTCCGGGTGTAATCGCAAAAAGCCAATGCCGGTGCGGTTCCCGCCATATCTGCTCCGTAGAGTTTCAGAATGACATTCATGCGATTTGCAGCCTGTCTAAAAGCCTGCATCAATTCCACACGTCTGCCGACACCAGTAAACAAAATTCTGAATGTTTTCATCATGCAGCCCTCCCGCTCTTGGAGAGTTGCACAGAAGCCTTATGATATACTATCCGGTGGGATCCCCCCCCCGCATTTTTTGACTGATTTCTCTTCCATATCTATTCTCCTTGCCGGAACACCTACATATGTTCCACTTTTCTTAATATCATTTACAATTACTGCCCCTGCACCAATCATACAGTCTGAACAGATGGAAACATTATTGCTAACTGTTGCTCCCGCACCAATCCATGTTCCATCCCCTACAGAGACAGTCCCACACAAATGACTACCCACTGCAACATGAACAAAATCGCCAACTGTACAGTCGTGATCCACGGACGAACAGGTATTGATGATGCAACCTTTTCCAATCCTTACTCCCGGATTGATTACGGCACCAGCCATGACTACAGTACCTTTCCCTATCGCTACATCTTCCGCAACAACTGCATCTGGATGAATGAGCGTAACCAGCTTCTCATCTGGAATGGATTCCTGTATCTGCTTCCGAACCCTTGCATTGCCAATCCCAATGATTACATCAGCATCTATCGTTCCGGCTTCGGAACTTTTTCCTATTACCGGATAACCTCCACATTTGTTAATGCTGTCATCATCATCTAAAAAAACAATCTCTTTGTAGGCATTCCTTCTTGCAATATCTGCAACTACCTTTCCATGACCGCTTGCTCCGATAATTGCTAATTTTCTCATTTCTATACCTCCGCATTGCCTTTTGCTTCAGCAGCTTCTGTTCCCATGAATTCTTCCATGGTTGCAGAGGTTTCAGAACTGATTCCTTCTCGTCTCAATACAGTCCATACTGTCTTGAAAATGATCTTCCAGTCCCCAAGAAAAGTAATGTGATCTACATACTCCACATCCAGATCAAACTTTTCTTCCCAACTGATAGCATTTCTTCCGTTTACTTGTGCCAGCCCTGTAAATCCCGGTCTGACTTCATGCCTTCTCGCTTGATGTTCGTTATAAAGCGGAAGATACTTGACGAGGAGTGGCCGGGGTCCGCAGATTGAGAGCCGTCCCGACAAAATCAAAAAAATTTCTGGCAATTCATCCAACGACGTAGAACGCAGCAGTTTACCAAAAGACGTAAGGCGCTGCTCGTCCGGCAGTAATTCGCCATTCTCATCTCTCTCATTCGTCATTGTGCGGAACTTGCACAGCTTGAATATCTCTCCGTGTAATCCCGGTCTTTCCTGCGCAAACAGGACAGGAGAACCAATCTTAACCTTTACCAGAATCGCAATAACCAGCATGACCGGGCTTAAAACGATGCACGCAAGCAATGCACACAGGAAATCCTGCGGACGCTTTATGTACTTTTCATAAAAGCCTTTTTTATGCTCCATATTGATACTCCTTACATGAAACAACTTTTTATAATCTCGATAATCTGATCCTGCTCCTCAGCAGTCATCTTGTTATCACTCGGTAGGCACAGACCTCTCTCAAATATATCCATGCCCACATCCTCACTACAACCTTCGATATAGGCATTGGTTTTGGCTCTGCCGTTGCCTTCTCTTGTGATAAACGGATTCATTCGGAAAAGTGGCTGTTCATGCATCGGCTTCCAGATCGGACGGCCTTCTGCATTGTACTTCGCCAAAGTTTCCAAAATCTCTGTCGGGCAGCTCTTGCCTGGTTCGCTGATGTAGAGTGCTTTGTGTTCTCCACGAACCTGCTGGCACATAGCATCCTTGTCGATCAGTAAACAGGACAGCCAGAAGTTCGGCTCGCTGTTCTTCTCATCATAAGGATTCATCTGCAACGGAAGGTCTTTCAATCCTTCTTTATAGCGCATATAGATTGCTTTCTTCTGCGCAATGTGTTCTTCCAAATATGGAATCTGACCACGCACGACTCCGGCAATCACGTTGCTCATGCGGTAGTTATAGCCCAGCTCCTCATGCTGATACCACGGAGCTGCTTCCCGGCTTTGAGTTGACCACTTGCGTACCTTCTCGGCATCCGCTTTAGAATCGGTCAAGAACATTCCACCGGACGAACCGGTAATGATCTTATTTCCATTGAAACTGATGCAGCCGTAATCGCCAAAGCTGCCGGTTTCTTTTCCTTTATATGTAGCACCCAGGGACTCCGCTGCATCTTCAACGATCACAGCTCCGTGGGCAGTTGCTATCTTCTTAATTTCATCAATCTTGCCCGGTGTTCCATACAGATGCGCCACAACAATCACCTTGACATCCGGATAAATTTCAAATGCCTTTTCCAATGCCACCGGGTTCATATTCCAGGTGTCACGCTCGGTATCAATGAAAACAGGGATACCGCCCTCATAAACCACAGGGTTCACCGTGGCATCGAAGGTGACATCGGAACAGAAAATTTTCTTATTGCTCAGCGCTCCTTTTCCAAGTTCCGGCTGACCATACACGGCTTCCCCGGCAAGCTTCATGGCAAGATGGAGAGATGCCGTTCCTGCCGATAATGCGACTGCATATCGGACACCTACTCTTTCAGCAATCAATCGCTCTACTTCGTTAATATTCTTTCCTACCGTGGACATCCAGTTTGTTTCATACGCTTCGGTAACGTATTTCAATTCGTCACCGTGCATTGTGGGCGATGACAGCCAAATTTTGTGCTTAAACGGATTAATCAACATCTCTTCTTTTCTACCTTTCGCATTCAATATCATCTAAATTAACAGGTTCATATCTGAGCTATAACACGACAATTAGCCGAGGATGGTAAAGCTACTACGTCTCGGCTAAGTCAACCTCCTTATCAAATTTTGTACGCTTATCAGATTGGGTCAAAATA
The DNA here is from genome assembly GCA_018716485.1 of Candidatus Scybalocola faecipullorum. Taxonomy (GTDB): domain Bacteria; phylum Bacillota; class Clostridia; order Lachnospirales; family Lachnospiraceae; genus Scybalocola_A; species Scybalocola_A faecipullorum. Next base: position 73,662 of record DVJY01000054.1, on the reverse strand, counting down.
AGCAATCAAGAAGCCATTTTGACTTTTCACCGTTCTCAACCGCTATTCTACCCAATTCGCACAAAACCTAAGAACAGGGCTGACTTATGCCGTGACAACGCTTGAAAAATCAATGTTTTTCTTGGTTGTCCCTATTATATTATACAGCTATCACTTTATCTCCCGGCGCGACTCCTACCAGCTTCACCGCCATATGCAGAGCCACCGTACCTGCCGACAACACGACTGCATATTTGCATCCGACTTTTCCGCTGACCAAACATTCCACTTCATTGATGTTTTCGCTGACTGTGGACATCCAGTTTGTCTCATAATTTGAGTTTCGACCCATACATTGTCGGAGAACTGAGCCAGATTTTATGTTCGAATCTTTCCAGCATCACGCTTTGATTCTCTCTTTGGTATATATTCCTGCATATTCTGACGGCACAGCCTGCATTAAAGTCAGCCTTTAACCACAATCTCCAATCCGATTTTCATCGTTTTGTCCTTTTCTTTTGGTATAACAAGCCAAGCTAGCCGTTTATGGCGGTCAATCTTTCGGATAAAATTCTCTTTCCCACGCAGCGGTCCTTCGGTCACATAGGTTCTGCCATCGGCAATATAGCCTCTGGACATGCCAAGATGGTGGTCTTTCCCCACAAGACTCCTTAAAAACGTCTCTTCTTCCACCCTGACAGGAATGGCCGTGACACCGTCGCCAAGTATATGGATCATCTGTGCATATTGTTTCAATTCTTCCATAAGCAGCTTTGGCGCATTGGTCTCAAGAAAGACATACCCCGGGAATAAAGGCATAGATTCAATATGCCATGCACCTTCATAGCGGCGCATCCTGTCATAGGTCAGCACAAAACATCTGTCCAGTGCTTTTTTTGACAAATGGTGCCGACACAACTGTGAAATTTCTTCCTCATTGAATTTTTGACAGTGTAATATGTACCAGATAAAGACTCCTTCTTTCGCAGAGCATCTTACTCTGCGAAAGAAATTTAATTATTTAATGAATATATTGAATAAATATGCATTTACAACAAAAACTTTAAGAAATCCTGCTTAAAATTGCGGCGAAAAACGCCGACATCGTTGGTGGATTTTTCAATTTTTTTGTGAAAACGGTAGATTTTTGCGATTTTTATTGAATTATCTATAGAATGTGGTAGAATAATAAATGTTGATTTAAGAAATTTATGTAAAGAGTAAGATGCTCTGCGAAAATATCACCTAAAATTTAACATTATCGAAAGGTTTTATACATACAATTCTATATTTATGCAATTCTTGTATAATCCCCCATATAAAAATTTGCTTTCTTTTGTTTTTCCAGAAAAGTAATTCATATTTATAATAACTACTTTTTATTTGTGAATCACCCTCCATATTTTACTTTATGACAAAGAGCCAAAAAAGCACCCATCAGATTTTTCTGACAGATGCTTCGTTTAAATTGCTTTATCAGTCTTTCGTACAGCGTTCAGTCTGACCGCAAAAGTTTTGTTTTGCACCAACGATTATAACCGCAAACTCTTCATGAACTCCCCCATTATTTTTTTGATTTATTTTGTTTTTGATACTGCCATCCCCTCCGCAATCCATTGCTGGACCGCGCTAAGACTTTCCTTGGCTGCCTGCGCAATCAACTCAGCAGGCATTCCCATCGCTGCCATAGACAGAGCCATCTCGCGTTTTGCTTTCATTCTTCCACGTCTTTCACCCCGTTTTTCTCCTCGTCTTTCACCTCGTCTTTCTCCTCTCTTTTCACCGATTTTTTTGCCGGCTTCCACGCCTTCATTGTAAAGTTTATCCATCTCGCTGCACATATGTTCCACCCCTTTCTCAGTCTCTTTCAGTTCCCGCATGCGTTCAGCCAAAATCTCACTATACATCTCATCCGCATTTTTACAATGCAGATCGTGCATCAGCCTGCCCAGCTTCGTATCATCCTGTATTTTAGAATTAATATAGATAATGTGCGCGCCGTCGTTAAAATCATCCTGTGTTTCTCTGATTTTTCTGTCAATATGATATGCCTGAATTCCTCTGCCCAACGAATCATCACGGGTAATAAATATGACACAGCCTTCCGGCAGCTGTTCAAAATTCTGTCCCGCCTTCAGTGTATGCATATCCATCAGCCCGCTGTGATATCTGGCTCTTTTGGGCGAACCGCCTTCATTATCCTGCTGTATCTCTATATCATAGCGCCGGTTTTGTGTATCACGGACAACGCAGTCAAGAATCGCCGACCTGCCATAAAGATTTTTATAGTCTTTTTGGATTGTTTGGGCTGCAACGCTTAAGTTTTCTTGATCCATAATCACCTGCAATATGTATTCTGTGCATTCCCGTTTTTTTAACATGTTCCTCATAAACGCATCGCTCATCATCGTCAGGTTCTGTAAAATTTTGTTATATTTTTCACTGGCTGTAACTGCGCTCCCACCGTCCTCTCTCTAAATATGGCGCTTTTATGGTTTAACTCACTATTTTATCTTTTGTGCGTGCTATAGCTTGGCCTTATTATATCAGTGCTTCTTTTTTTGTTTCAAGCCCCCTCTTTTTCTAAATTTTTAAGGATTTCTCAGATAATTTTTGTGTATTTTAACGACATTTCCTATATTTTCAGAAAATACTTCAATTTTGTGAACTATACTTTCGATACCACTCGCTGTCAGTTCCCCGGAAAATGTCCGCTCGTGCAAACGCAGCTCCCGGCCGGGTGTATCGCGCAAAAGGCCTCCCAAACAGATCCCGGATTTATTTGATCTGCTTGGGAGGCCGTCATTATCCTTCCCCTAAAGCCCCGCTTACGGCATTATATTTTCATTTTCACATAATCCCAGAAATATTTCAGCCTGTTTCACCGTCTGTATCCCGTCAAACTCCCGGCTGCATCCGATTCTGACCGTGCTGCTGCCGAGAAATCCCCGGATGATATACTGTCGGCTGCTGATTTTAAAAAAAGGCCGCCGAAGCTGTTTCATATAAATCATGTCCCCAAGCCCGCGCCATTTCTCAATATCTTCTTCCATCACAGCTCTGCTCATATGTAAGTCATAGCCTTGCCATCCCACCTGCTGGCAGTCTTCCAAAGATTTTTCAATACCTAATATTTTCATCTGTCACACCCCACGGCCCGAATCGTTCGTCTGTCATCGGCCCATTCAACTGATAAAACTGTGTCTTTAATCCATGGTTTTTACGGCGCGGCTGCCCTGCCGGTTTCTTCCACTGCCGCCAGCGCTGCCTCAATATCTTCCCTCGGCGTCATAATTGTAAAGCTGAGCCGCACTGTTCCTTCCGGTGCGCCGAGATACTGATGGATCAGCGGGCTGCAGTGAAGTCCCGTCCGCGTCACAATGCCGTAATTTTCCAAAAGAATATACCCTGTATCTTTCGGCGAAAGACCACGGATATTCAAGCTGATGACCGGTCCGCCCAGTTGATCCGTATTTGCGTTATATACTGTCACTCCCGGCATTGCTTTCAGCCTTTCAACCATATATTTTCTCGTCTGATGCAGCTGTTTTTGTACCAGTTCAATACCGGTGCAGCAATGCTGCCCCCTTGTCCGATCGCAGATGATATCCGGGCCGCCCGCCCCGCCGGTGTCCATAATGAATTTTACCCCTGCTGCCATTGCCGCAATGCCCGGATAATTCGGTGTTCCCGGCTCAAAGTCTTTGTAATCTTTTGGAAGTTTGAGCATGGCGCTGTCATAGCCTGTGCCGCCGGTTTTTACCGGCCTTAAAGGAATGTCCCGTCGGATATACATGCCTCCGATGCCCGGCGCGCCAAATAAATTTTTGTGGCCGGTAAAAATTAAAATATCCGCAAAACCGCGGTCTATGTGAATGTCCGCGCACCCGGCCGACTGGGACACATCTGCAATCAGCAGCAGATGATATTTTCGGGTCAGACCCCACAATGCCGCCATATCCTGAACATAACCGGTCACATTGGAACAGTGGTTCACAAAAACGTATTTTGTATTCGGGCGGATGGCTTTTTGTATACATTCCGGGTCAACTCTGCCATCCGGATCACAGGGCACACATGTAATTTCCGGATGTTCCGGATGATTGTACAGCGGCCTTAAAATACTGTTGTGTTCTGTGGCTGTAACGATAACGTGGATCCCCTGCATCGGCAGTCCGGCAATCATCAGATTGGCGCTTTCTGTCGCCCCCGATGTTAAATAGAGTTCATCAGGGGCGCAGTGAAACAACATAGAAAGCTGTAATTTGCACCGCTGTACAATATTTTCCGAAGTAAGAGCATCGGCGGGTCTGTCATCGATAATATTTCCGACGCTCCGTCCGGCCTCGGCAGGCATCGCCGTCAGACAGCCGGATACAGCTTCAAGCACCGTCTTTGGCTTGGGATAACTGGTTGCCGCATTGTTGAGATAAATCATAAATCTGCGCCGCTTCCTTCCACAATTTCAAAGCCCATAATTTTAGACAGAGCGTACAGCTGTCTGCGCCAGTTTCCGAAAACAAGCGCCTGGTGATGTCCGAAATTCATCATCTGATGCAAATATCCGCGGACATCGTCTGCCTGTATGTAATAATACGGGCTGCAGTATGCTTCTTTGTATTCTGATCTCAGGACATTGCCCGTCTTTAAGAGCATCCGATCGCCGAATGTATTAAATCTTGCCAGCGTCACTTCCTCACTGCGGCTCTGGGCGAAATCAATCTGAATTTTTCCGCCGAATCCCTGTCCGGTAAACGGATAAATACTGTAACTCATATCCTCAGTATCAAATCCATTCATTTTAAGACACGGCACAGAATGATGCAGCGAAAACATTTCATCAGACTCATAGAGTGGATTGCCCATAAACGCCGGTCTCATGGCTGTATACATAAGCATGATCATTGCTGTCAGTGCATTTAAATCTTCTTCGCAGGCGCTTGGAATACCTCTGTCCTTAAACAGCGTATGTGTGATACATGGAACAAATTTTCTCTCCTGAGGGATTCTCGACCGGCACAGTTCCACACACGATGTTGAAAAAGCATTGCAACTGTACTTTTCGAGCATTTTTTCTGCTGCAAGGTAATATTTCACATCATTGATTAAAAATTCCGGCTTCACTTTATTTTCCAAGGCGTGACCGTAAAGTTTCTCGGTCAGCGGCATTGCCTCTTCATCAGTAACCGTGTCCATGAATTTGAAAATATCCGTAAACGGGTTTTTAATAATTTCAATACCGTAACGGCTTCTGAGCCGCTCGGTATCCCGGATATTGCTGAGCAGCCCCCATGTCGGCGCTTCTCCGGCCGTCAGCACAAGCACCCGCGTATGCTGCGCTGCTTTTCTCACCCAGAGCAGATGAATAAGTTCATTAAGTTCTTTCATATCAATCGGATACCATGCTTCTTTTCCGATAGACCGCAGATATGCGCATGTATCTGCCGCGCTGACCGTATGCGTCCATGAAATGACCGGCTTATTAAAGCGCTCGATTTTCGGAATACGCTGATTCATCACCATCAGACAATCTGTCTTATCCAAGTCTTTTTCAATCTCTGCAATAATTTTCTCATCAACAACAAAGCTTTCATCATACGGCACAAAGACCGGTTCCAGCAGATTGGCCTGCCCGCTGATCTGTGAAAACCGCTGTTTATAATTTTCAAACTTTACCCTGGCGCTTCGCATTTCCGCCTCCGGCATCATTTCTTCTTTGATACCGCCCCGGCATGGACCTTCCCAAAAATCGCTGTGAACAAGAATTCCCATCACCGGCTTAATATTTACTTTAACTTCTGTTGCTTTCTGAATCAAAAGTATCGCCCCCATTTGTTTTTTTGATACTTTGATTCTACCGCGCCGCCTGATATTAAACTACAGGCATCTTATGCTAAATTGCAGGTATCTTACGATTTTTTCTATAGGCGCCCGCCGTCATGCCGGTCAGTTTTTTAAATGCCGCATTAAAGCTTGTAATATTGCCGTAACCGCACTGATAGCATATTTCTGTCACCGGCAGGTCTGTCGTTTCTGCCAAAATCGCCGCCCGGTTAATCCGCACAAGTTCTGTATATTCCCCGACAGTCATCTGCATTGTTTTTTTAAAACAAGTGCAGAAATAATTTTTGCTCATGCATGACAGTTCCGCTAAAATATCTAAAGACAGTTCCGCTTCCGGATGATTTTGAATATATTCCACCGACGGGCGTATTTTTTCATAGGCGCCCTGCTGCCTGAGTCCTTCTGTTTTAACTTCTTCTGAATTGGTATAGCGGTAAATGATGGCGAGCAGCATCATCAGCGCAGATTTCACAAACAGCGTATATCCCGGCGCCTGCTTTGAAATTTCTTCTTCAATTGTATGAATCAGCTGTGCCGCCTGCCTTTCCGATATCTCATCAAGACAAATTCTGCTTCCCCACATGCCGCTCTTTTGATAAAACGGCTGAATAAAAGGCTCATTATCCGAAGTATGCTGCCATATATATTCTGCTTTAAATATAATGATTTTCATCTCAAGCGCCGTCTGGACTGCGGCGAAATGATGTTCCATCGGATTGATCAGATAAATGTCTCCCTTTTTCATCTCATATTTCCGATGGTCGATATAATTCACCCCTGAACCGCTCAGCACATAGTTAATCTCAAGGCAGTCATGATAGTGCAGAAAATCTGTATGTATATTGCCTTTGGCATTAAGCACTCTTACAGGCAGCTCACCCGGGTTAAAAAATTCTTCTTTCATGCCCATAGTCAATCTTCCTTTTTAAAAAAGGGAAGTCTGCACGCAGACTTCCCAAATCGCCCCGCCATATTGGGGACCGTAACGCCGGCAGATGGCCGGGCGTATTGTAAGACTAAAAGGGGAATTCACACCGGCGTATCCGCCCATTAATATTTGCATACTTCCATTCCGAGCATATGGCCGACAATTTCAAGTTCTGAAGCAACATCGCCGTAAATAACTACAAAGTGCGGTTCCCAGCCATCCTGAACACTCTTGTATACGATATCTTCTGCACAATGATCTGTTTCCACCACAACAGACGTGCCAAGGAATTGTTTCGGCTTATCCAGTGCTTTTCCTGATGAGATAAAGAATCTGAAAGATCCGTCCGCTTTTCTTCCGACACGGAAAATTGTCACCTGATCGCACGGCTTGCAGCCAAATTCCATTGTCGGGCCGATTTTACGGTTGCAGTGTACGCCAACCTGCGCGCCCTTCGATGGGTGAGCCAGCGAACATGCCGCTGTACCGCAGTGCCAGAAAGTAATTGTATTTTCTTTTTCATCCATGGATACCGGATCACCGAAGAATACCGGCTGTCCTGTCAGCCAGCTTCCCATGTACATGGATACCGCGCCGTACACATCAGATTCACAGCTGGCAACAACGCCCATATCATTCAGCATTGCCAGTACTGCACATACCGGTGTGCCAAATGCTGTAAAGAAATCCGGCCAGCAGCGCGATGACAGGGCTCCGATATGATTTTCCGTTACATAGTCTTTATATGCTTTATACAGCCGTGCAAAATCCACCACATTTTTCTCCGGCATTGCTTCTAATCCGACCATACTCTTCTTTGCTTCTTCAAGATACGGCGCGCATTCTTCGTCGGTATATCCTTTGGCTTTATCAATAAGTTCTCTCGCTTCGATTGAATCCAGCGTAATACCGAAATATTTAAGCATATCTGTATCTAATGCCCGTCCGAATCCAAAGCCCTGCGGCGTATGGCCGACAGCCGCCATATGAAGCCCGGAAAGCGCCTTTTTCAGACCGGCTGCACCAATAGATGCTTTCACTTTTGCAATGACTTTCTCTTCATCCGGCGCTCCGAAAATGTATTCAAAATTGCCGTCACGAAATACTGCCAGCGCATTACCTGCCGAATAAGCGCCTGTCAGTGAATTTAACCGCAGTCTTCCGCCGTCGATCACCGGCTCTCTCAGCGTCCACAAAAGCACCGGGCAGGAAAAACGCTTCAGCACTTCGCTCGGATATGCCGCATTGGCAAAAGTAATATTCTGCAAAATAATCAAATCCGGATTAATCGTATCAAGAAAAGCATCCAACGCTTCAATACTCAGCAGCATTTTATCCGGATACACCCCATCCGGAGTCAGCGACTGAATAAGCTCTATTGATTTTTCAAATTGAATCTGTGCACTTTCCAAGTGAAACGTTGGCACTCCGACTGGAATATAAGCTACCTGAAACTTTGACATAAAAAACCCTCCCGTTATAATTTAATTAAAATTCTTAATTAAATTATAGCAGATATAGGACGGCATTGCAATCATTTCTTATTTTATTCGTCATTTATTTATGTTTTTCAAAAATCTTTTAATTAAAAAGGCTGCTGCCTCAAAGAAAATTTCTTCGAAGCAACAGCCTCTCATTAAAATCGTTTAAACTCGATAATTATTTCTCAATAATTATTTAACTTCGCCATCTGCAAGAGCAATGTATGTATTCAGTCTTTCCTTAGCAGATTCTTCTGTTTTCTCAAACAGTTCTTCTGCTGTTTCAGGGAATGTTCTCGTCAATGAGGAGAAACGAACCTCGCTCATGATGAAATCTCTGAAGTTGCCCTTTGGCTCTCTTGTAGAATCAAGTGTGAACGGATTCTTACCCTCTTTTGCAAGTAACGGGTTGAATCTGTACATATGCCAGTAACCGCATTCAACAGCCTGTTTGATTCTTGTCTGAGCACCTGTCATGCCGCCCTTGATACCATGGTTGATACATGGAGCGTATGCGATCACAAGTGACGGACCCGGATAGCTTTCAGCTTCTTTGAGTGCTTTTACAAGCTGTGCCTGATTAGCGCCCATAGCAACCTGTGCTACATATACATAGCCATAGGACATAGCCATACGTCCAAGGTCTTTCTTCTTAACTTTCTTACCTGAAGCTGCGAATTTTGCAACAGCGCCTACAGGTGTAGATTTAGAAGCCTGACCGCCTGTGTTGGAGTAAACTTCTGTATCGAATACGAATACGTTCACATCATCGCCTGATGCAAGAACGTGGTCAACACCGCCGTAACCGATATCGTATGCCCAGCCGTCACCGCCGAAGATCCACTGTGATTTCTTAACAAGGTGATCTTTGCCGTCAACGATCGCATCGCATACTGCTTTCACAGCTGCATCTGCGCCGTCATAAGCTTTTGCAGCTTCCAGTAATGCAGCAGATGTTGCTTTAGATTCTTCGCCTAAGTTCATTGTATCAAGCCATGCTTTTGCAGCTGCTTTTAATGCATCGTCAGCGCTTGAATCTGCTAATGTTGCTACTTTATCAGCAAGAGCTTTTCTCTGCTGTTTAACACCTAAATACATACCATAACCGAATTCGGCGTTATCCTCGAACAGGGAGTTAGCCCATGCAGGACCCTGACCTTTTTCGTTTGTTGTATATGGCATAGAAGGTGCGGAACCGCCCCAGATTGATGAACAGCCTGTTGCGTTGGCAATATACATTCTGTCACCGAATAACTGAGTGATCAATTTAGCGTAAGGTGTCTCGCCGCAGCCTGCACATGCGCCTGAGAACTCAAGCAGAGGCTGTTCAAACTGGCTGCCCTTCACTGTATCTTTGCTTAACGGATTAGGTTTCTTTGACAGAGTCATTGAATAATCCCAGTTAGCTGCCTGATCATACTGAGTATGAAGAGGAACCATTGTCAGCGCTTTTTCCTTTGCAGGACAAACGTTTGCACAGCTGCCGCATCCAAGACAGTCCATAACAGATACCTGCATCTTGAAGTAGTACTGATCTACGCCTTTGCCTTTGCCCTTTACTGCGCCGTAATTTGCCGGAGCATTTGCATTTTCTTCTTCTGTCAGTAAGAACGGACGAATTGTTGCATGCGGGCAGACATATGAACACTGGTTACACTGGATACATTTGCTTGCATCCCACTGAGGAACCATTGTTGCAACACCACGTTTTTCGTAAGCTGCTGTTCCGAGAGGGAATTCACCGTTTTCAATACCTGTAAATGTGCTGACCGGAAGATCGTCACCCTTCTGAGCGTTGATCGGTTCAACCACATTTTTAATGAAATCAGGTACATCTTTTTCTGCTTTAGGATTAGCATCTACTGCATTAGCCCATTCAGCAGGAACGTCAATTTCTACAGCGCCGTCAACACCTGCATCTACTGCAGCATAGTTCATGTTAACGATGTTTTCACCCTTCTTGCCGTATGTCTTAAGGATAGCTTCTTTCATGAACTTCACAGCATCTTCGATCGGGATGATGTTTGCCAGTTTGAAGAATGCAGACTGAAGCACTGTATTTGTTCTGTTGCCAAGACCGATTTCTTTGGCAATATCTGTTGCGTTGATTGTATAGAATTTGATGTTCTTCTTTGCAATGATCTGTTTCATTGATGCCGGAAGATTTGCTTCAAGTTCTTCTCTGTTCCACTCTGTATTTAACAGGAATGTACCATTTTCTTTGATTTCGCCCAGCATATCATACAGATATACATAAGCCTGATTGTGGCATGCAACGAAATCTGCTGTCTTTACATAGTATGTTGAACGAATCGGTTTTTTACCAAAACGTAAGTGAGACTGTGTAATACCGCCGGACTTTTTGGAGTCATAGGAGAAGTATGCCTGTGCATACATGTCTGTATGGTCACCAATGATCTTAATGGAGTTCTTGTTTGCACCTACTGTACCGTCAGCGCCAAGACCCCAGAATTTACAGCTTGTTGTGCCTTCGCCGGCAACGTCAACTTCCGGAAGTACCGGCAGTGAAAGATTTGTCACATCATCGACAATACCGATTGTGAAGCCGTTCTTAGGTTCAGCTGCATTCAGGTTTTCGTATACAGAGATGATCTGTGCAGGTGTAACGTCTTTTGAACCAAGACCGTAACGTCCGCCGACTACAAGTCTGTCGGACATACCGTTCTTGAACAGTGCTGTACATACATCTTCGTATAAAGGCTCACCAAGTGCGCCTGCTTCTTTTGTACGGTCAAGAACAGCAATCTTCTTAGCTGTTTCCGGAATCGCTTTTAAGAAGTGCTCTACGGAGAATGGTCTGTACAGATGTACTTTAACGAGACCTACTTTTTCGCCTTTTGCTGTCAGATAATCGATAACTTCTTCAGCTGCTTCACATACAGAACCCATAGCAATGATGATTCTGTCTGCATCCGGAGCGCCGTAGTAGTTGAATAACTGATAGTCACGGCCTGTTAACTTGCTGATTTCGCCAAGATATTCTTCAACAATACCCGGAACAGCATCATAGAATTTATTCGCTGCTTCTTTGCACTGGAAGAAAATATCAGGGTTCTGAGCTGTACCGTGAACTGCCGGATGCTCAGGATTTAAAGCTGATTTTCTGAAGTTGTCAAGTGCTTCATAGTCAACTAATTTAGCTAAATCATCATAGTCAAGACATTCAATCTTCTGAATTTCATGAGATGTTCTGAAACCATCGAAGAAATGGATGAACGGAACTCTGCTCTTAATTGTTGAAAGATGAGCAACAGCGCCAAGATCCATAACTTCCTGAACTGAGTTTGAACAAAGCATTGCAAAACCTGTCTGACGGCATGCCATAACGTCTGAATGATCACCAAAAATTGAAAGTGCATGTGTTGCCAGTGCTCTTGCGCTTACATGGAATACGCAAGGAATCAGCTCACCTGCAATTTTATACATATTCGGAATCATCAGGAGAAGACCCTGTGATGCTGTATAAGTTGTTGTCAGCGCACCTGTTGACAATGAACCATGTACCGCACCTGCAGCACCTGCTTCTGACTGCATCTCAGTTACCTGTACAGGCTGTCCGAAAATGTTTTTTCTTCCGTTGGCTGCCCATTCATCTGTAACTTCGGCCATTGGTGAGGATGGTGTGATCGGGAAAATTCCGGCTACTTCTGTAAATGCATAGGAAGCCCATGCAGCAGCAGTATTACCATCCATGGTTTTCATAACTTTTGCCATTTGAAAATATCTCCTTTCATTTGTGTTGCAAATTCGTTCAGTTTTATTTTAATACAAAGGGTTTTAAACGTCAAGAAAATATCAATGTGAGGATTGTTTATTATTGAATACAAAGCCCCGGGCTTCTGTACATAAACTGTCCTGCATATTTTATTGACTACAGCGGTCTGACAGACATGGAATAATACGCGCCGTCTGAGAAGGTCGTATAAATTTCCAGATTACCGATTTCGGTAAATTTATAATCCTCTTCCCCGAAGTCCATACACAGAGAAATCTGAGAGTCCGTCAGCTTCTCTCCCGATGCTGTCTCATACATCACCGCAAGCATCTGCTCCGCCGCCGCTTCATCTTCTGTATATCCCCAAAGGGCATGCACTCGCTCTGAATAGCTGTCGGCATCGATGTAAAAATATTCATCATAACTGTCTTTAACACCAACCGTCACTGTCATCATAAAACTTGTATATTCCCTGTCGCCCGAATGATATACGGCATTAAACGGTTCATCTTCAATAACATCATATTCGATGCCTTTTTGTTCATAAAATTGTTCCATCGCAGCAGCGGCATCGTCCGCCAAAAGATCCATATGCGCCATCTGTGAGCATTCTTTGCCGCCCTCAATAACTTCGGCCTGAGTCAGTTCTCTGCCTTCTTTATAATCCCAAATACCATTTTCATAATTTTCCTCGGCATTGGTTACTTCAAAATTATACATATCATATTCGGATATCGTATCAGCTGCATCGGAGCTCCATGAGTCTGTTTCCGACGATGAACTGCCTTCAAAGATTTCTGTTACCGAATCAATAAAATCGCTCACATCATGATTTTGCATAAAACGCATTAAGAAAAATAGTATGATAATGATAATAAATATATAAATTCCTGCTTTTGACTTTTTCTTTTGAGTCTCATTTCTTTTCTGATATGGCGAAGACGCGGGCGTCTGTGTACGATAATTATTTGTCTGCGCATTTTTCTTGTTCTTTGCCTTTGCGGCATCTGTCCCCGCATACGGATGCGGCTTTGGAGACTGCGTCTTTTTGGACTGTTTCTTTTGACTGTCCGGCGACGGCTGAAATAACTCTCCGATTTTATAGTTCACTGTATCATCGGTTTTATATGTAATTTCCATTTCTGCCGCATTCCATACAAAAGAGCCGCATGCATCACATCTGTGTTTTCGACTCATAATACTGTCGCAATAAGGACATATTCTGGCTTTCATAACATTTCTCCCTCTGCCTTTTGGCAATGCCGGTTACGGGCGCACGATTCTTTTGGCTTTCATCTGTTTTTCTGCGATGACATACATATTCGTCACGCCGCCTGCAAGAAGTTTTTCCGTCAGTCCGTAAAAATTCAGGCATGTACCGCATGATAATATTTCCACGCCGGCGCTTTCAAGCTTCTTAATATCTTCGATCACCGGCGAACCTTCGGTTGTCAGCCAGACGCCGCCGTTATAAAAAATCATCGTCGCCGGCAGTTTTTCCGCCTCAGTCAATGTATATATAAAACTTTTCATCAGCGCTTCTCCCAGTGTATCATCACCCTGTCCTGCGAATTTTGAGCTGACAACGACAATATAATCGTTATCGTCTTCTGCCTGTGCGTGGATTTCTCCTGTTTTTTTCAGCGTAATTTCATAAATGCCGTCTTTTGTCTGACACTCATAAGCCAACGCCATCACTGAAGCCATTTTTTCCAGATTCTGAGCTGATGTCTCATTATCCACAAGAATGCAGATTTCGTCATTGGACTCAAGCGCTTTCTTTGCCATAATCACCGGTCTCGGGCATACAAGCCCTTTCGCATCTACATAAAACATACGCTTCCTCCCTGTCAAAAAACTGTCATTGATTTTTCTGTTTGTTCTGTAACCTGCCCGACGATTGCTGCCGCCGGATTTTTTTCTTTCAGCTTTTCAAGCAGCTGCGACGCCTGAGAAGCTTCACAGGAAATGAGCAGGCCGCCGCTCGTCTGCGGATCAAACAACACTTCCTGAAGGCCGAAAGCCACATCGATGAGTTCTGCTGCTGCTTCTGTGTGTCTGCGGTTGCGCTGTCCGGCACAAGTGATCATAAACTGATCTGCATAATCAACCGCCGCGCCGATGACCGGCACCTGATCTTTATAAATCAATGCGCTCGTCCCCGAAGCTTTCATCATTTCATACAAATGGCCCATAAAACCGAATCCGGTCACATCCGTACATGCATGCACATCAAATGCCGACATTGCTTCACAGGCGTAGCGGTTGAGCAGTGCCATGGACGCAGCTGCCTCATCAAAAGCGCCTTCACTGTCCATGTCCATATTTTTTGCCGCCATAACGATGCCCACACCCAGCTTTTTTGTGAAGATCAGCAGATCTCCGGCTTTTGCTCCCGAATTTGCCAAAATCTTATCCGGATGGACAAAACCCGTCACCGAAAGCCCGTATTTTGGTTCATTATCCCGGATAGAATGGCCGCCGCACAAAATGCCTCCGGCTTCCATCACTTTTTGGGCGCCGCCTTTTAAAATATCGCCAAGGATCCCGGCATCAAGACTGTCCGGAAATGCCACAATATTCATCGCCGTTTTCACAGTACCGCCCATGGCATAGACATCGCTCAGGGCATTGGCCGCCGCAATCTGTCCGAACATATACGGATCATCAACTACCGGCGGAAAAAAATCCAGCGTCTGAATGATGGCGAGTTCATCATTGACTTTATATACTCCGGCATCATCCGCATAATCAAAGCCGACAAGAAGCCTGTCATCGTGAAGCACCGGCAGTTCTCTGACGATTTCTTCCAAGCGTCCTGCCGGTATTTTTGCCCCGCAGCCGCCGGTCTGGCACAGACTTGTCAGTCTGATTTTCTCCTTCATTCCATTAATCTCCCTTTCCAAAATGACATACCGGATAACGGCACGGGTCGCACTGCATGCAAAGGCCGCCGTGACCGAGCACTGCAGTATCTCTTAACGTAATCGTCTCACCCGCCAGAATTTTAGGCAGCACAATATCAAATACGGTCGTTTTTGCATGCATGACACAGCCCGGCAGTCCCATCACCGGAATATCTCCGCTGTAAGCCATCAAAAACATAGCTCCCGGCAGCACCGGCGTCCCGTAAGTAACAATCCGGCAGCCGATTTCTTTAATTGCGGCCGGTGTCATATCATCAGGATCCACACTCATACCTCCGGTACAGAAAATCATTTCTGCGCCGGCATCAAGCCACGCCTGTATAGCCGCTTTGATCTGTGCTTTATCATCAGGCACAAAGGTCTGTCCCATCACCTCACAGCCATACTGCTCCATCTTCTGACGTATCACAGGCCCGAATTTGTCCTCGATCCGGTGATAATAGACCTCGCTGCCTGTGGTCACAATCCCGGCTTTTTTCGGCTTCAGCGGCAATACAGATACAATCTTCGTACCATTCAGCAAAGCCTTTGCTTCATCCAGCTTTTCCTGCCGTATAACAAGCGGAATAACTCTTGCTGCCGCCACATTTTGTCCTTTTTTGACCGGCGTGTCATTCATCAATGTGGCAAATGAGATTTCTCCGAGCATATTCAATTCTGTCAGCAACCCTACATTAATCTTCAACAGACCGTCAAATGCCGCGTTAAAGCTGATCTTTCCTTCTTTGATTTCTCCGAAAGTCAGCCCCTGACCCATAGCAATATCTTTCAAAAAGATAGCTGCATCATTTTCATGGACCATGCCCGGTTCATCTTCCCACACATATAAATGATCTTTTCCCAAAGACAACAGCACCGGAATATCTTCTTCCGTTACTATATGTCCCTTTTTAAACCGCCGACCTTTAAATTCCCCCGGTATGATCTGGGTAATATCATGGCAAAGTACTGACCCTACTGCCTGTTCTACCGGAATTTTTTTCATTATTCCACACCGCCTTTCATCAAAATCGCCTGAAGCACGCAGCCGGCAATCGTTCTTGCCTTGTCGGAAATTGTAAAACAGTTGGACTGTTCACTGATCCGCGGATCAATATCCGCGATTTTCAATCCTTTTTCCACAGGCATGCCGTCTCTTAAAAGACCTCTGAGCACACCGTCAATGGATGCCGGCACTGCAGTATCGCCAATATAAGCGATAATATCACCTTTTTTGACAATATCACTGATACGGCATACATTTCTCATCATTCCCGAGGCCGGCGCATGAATGACCCGCTCTGAAGTAAAACCGCCGATATTTCCCGGGACGCCTGTGTTTGCTATGGCTGTCCCCTCTGTAATGATACGCCCCAGCCTGTGTCCGCGCATCGTCTCGATGACAACATCCACATCATCGCCCGCTGTAAAGCCCGGTCCAAGGCCGATCACAAGAGGCGCCATCGCCCGGGATGTGCCCAGATTTTTTTTGGCTAGAATGGCATCAACAACAACAGCCGGTTTCAGCCGTTCAATCCATACACCTTTGGCATCTGCCATCAAAGGAATCTGTCCCTGACGCCAACAGGCCTCAATCTGCTCTTTTGTTTCCGTTTTTTTAGCAATGACGTGTTCCACTTCGGTCTCACCGGTAAACATGGCTTCTGCAAAAGCGGCATACCGGCGGATCACGGTCGGATTTTCAATCTCCAATGCGGCAACTTGAAACCCGCACTGATGGAGACAGTAAATCGTCCCTGTTGCCAGATCGCCTGCGCCTCGGACAATAATCCGTGTTTCCTTAATTTTCATGTTCTGCTCCTTAATTTTATTAAATCTTCACTGCTGTCTATATCCGTACCTAAACGGCCGTCACCGACAGGTACTTCGTAAACTTTTTCAGGATATTTTTTTAAAATCTGACGTCCGCCGCTGTCACCGGACAACTGCATCAATGCTTCTGAAAATGCGGCCGGAAATATGACCGGACTGCCCCTCCGGTAAGTCTTTTGATCTGATCCCAAATAAACCGGCACAATGATTTTTTCTTTGCCGGCAGCAGCAAAGGCTGTCATCAGTTTTCTGATCAGATCCGGCGTCACAAGCGGCATATCGCCCGGAAAAAACATAAGGCCGTCGATGTGTTTGCCGCCTTCGCCATGTTCCTGCCGCATGCAGGCCGCTGTTCCCAATACGACTGAACGGCTCTGGCCTTCGTCGGCGTGATGGTTGAATACCGTGTCGATGCCGTATTTTTTTGCCAGCGCCCCAATAGACGCCTGATTGGTAACAACGGTCTTTTTGGAAAAGCTTACGGTGGCAAGGGCTTCAAAAACATGGGCGATCATCGGCTTTCCCATGACAGGAATCATCAGTTTATTGGCGCCCATCCGCCTGGCATAACCTGATGCAAGAACCACCGCGGCGATCTCTGCCCGATTTTCCCACACAACTGCCCGGCCCCGGCTGTTTTTGAACATACCGTCTTTGGATCCTATCATCCATTCAAACATATCCCGAGTCAGTGTTTTAGACACTGCTCCCGGATAAATACTTAAAAAAAGAGGCAGCCTATGAATTGTCGTCCCGTCCGCAGCTTCACCGATGCGCCCAAAAGCAGCAGCACCGATGGTCATCGTCGTTTCTTGGATAATTACCGGCTCATCTTCTTTCCACGCTTTCACCGGCTTGTGGGCGCTGCCGTCTGCTTCTATCAGCATGATATCCGTTGCCAAAAGTGCTTTTTTCTTTAAATCGCCTGAAAATCCGCACAGCTTGTCCCCCTCCGGCGTTTTCATACATGTGTCCGCAAAATAATAAATCCCCGGCTCAGGTAATATAACCTCTGATTGGCTGCCGATGAAGCATTGATCAAATGTTCCCGGCAGCGGCATACGCATTTTGGCTGAAGCTGCTACGCCGACTTTAAACTTCTTTGACAGTACTGCCGCCATATATTCGATCAGGGTTGTCTTTCCGCCGCATCCGACGACAGAAATCACACTGCCCTTCGGGATGTCATCTGTTTTTATAAGCTCTGTTCTTTCAAATTTCAGCAGCAATACCTCCCCTCGTCAGCATCTTTGGTCACTATGCCGCGTGCACATGGCAGAAAGCGGCGCTCCGCGCCATTGGAATTATTATACCATTTTTACCTGCCGCGGTCTACCTTTCACTTTATGACTGCTGATAAATATGCCTTCCCAAAAATACAGCAAACGGCCGTCAAAAGCAGATTGTCTGTCTGCCTTTGGCGGCCGTTTAATCGTCAACAATATGATTCATTTTTTCAAGATCCCGGATAATCACAAGTTTTCTGTCTGTCTCGATCAGCCCTTCTTTTTGCATCCGCATCAGTTCGCGCGACAGTGACGGGCGCTCCGCATTTAGGTAATCCGCCAGCTGCTCTCTGTTCATTGCCAGGCGGACGACCCCGCCCTTATCACAGTTATCCAGCAAGTATCCGCATATCCTCCGGCGCAGATTGCCTGAGGACAGAAGCGATATTTTACGCGTCAGTGAATGGTTCTTTGAGGATAAAATACTCAAAATGTTATAAATAAACTGTACATGATGACTGCATGCCCTGCCGCACGGATGGTATAGAAAACGTTTGGGAATCGCAAGCACGACCGACTTTTCTACAGCAACAGCATAGCTGTCATATGTCTCCTGTTCGGAAAACAAATCACTGATACCGAAAATATCATAAGGGTGTACTTCATAAAGCACCGATCTGCGTCCGGAATAGTGATTGCGTCCGACAAAGGCCGCGCCGTCAATCAGCACATACAGCATAGCCGGCTTCTCAAGAACATCATATATAAAATCGTCTTTTTCGTAATATTGAATACCGGCGCCCGAACAGCTCAGGCACCGGCTTACTTCACTCTCATTCATGTGCTGAAATAGCGCACATTGATCGTATTGAATTTCCATCAGGAATTATTCAACCTCTTTGAACTCGTCCTTACCTACACCGCAGATCGGGCATACCCAGTCTTCCGGAAGATCTTCAAATGCTGTGCCCGGAGCAATACCATTATCCGGATCGCCGACTTCAGGATCATAAATATAACCGCATGGTTCACATTCATACTTTTTCATAGTCTCAATCTCCTTTATTGATTTGTCATTATTGAAATAGTCATCAGGAACAGGAAACCTTCTCCTCTCCTGTGACTTAGCATACCATAAATATTATGATATGTTTGTAACAAATGTTACGATTCCTTATTTTTTTCCTGAAGAGCCATAAAGACTTTTTCAGGTGTGATCGGAAGACTTCTCATGTTGATTCCCGCCGCATTTCGAAGCGCGTCTGCAATGGCCGGAGCCGGTGTATTGACAACAATCTCTCCGATAGATTTTGCGCCGTAAGGGCCTGACGGTTCATAACTGGATTCAAAATCCACGCGTATTTTGGAAATATCCACACGGGATGGTATTTTATACTGCATAAAGGAATTTGTCATCATCTTGCCTTTTTCACTGTAGTGAACATCTTCATACATGGCAAGGCCGATACCCTGGGCAATACCGCCCTCTGTCTGCACTCTTGCCAGATTGGCATTGATCACCGTACCGCAGTCAACGACCGCCGCGAAATCCAGAAGCTCATATTTGCCCGTTTCAAGATCCAGTTCAACTTCAGCAAAGCCGGCCATCAGCGGCGGCGGCGATGTGGGACTGGAATAAAATCCTGTGGCATTAAGATAATTGCCCTGAATGCCGCCCGCACATGAAATGGCAATCTCATCCAGCGTTACAAATTTGCCGGTGGATACTTCAATCACTTTCTCTCCGGTAAAAAAGAACTTTTTCGGGTTGAACGGCGCTTCTCTGTCGCCGTATTTATCCGGATCGATCATCCGCGCCCCTTCATAAATAATCTTATTTTTCAGACTTGTTGCCGCATTAAAAACCGCCATACCTGCCACATACGTTGTACTTGACGCATAGGAACCCGGATCATAAGGCGAAACATCTGTATCAACCTGAGCAATGATAAATTTATCCATATCCGCCAGCAATGTCTCTGCTGCAATCTGAGTCAGAATTGTATCGCAGCCTGTGCCCATGTCAGTAGAACCGATTTTTAACGTATAGTATCCGCCGTCGTTAAGCTTGATTTCCGCCGATGAAACATCAACATTTGAAATGCCTGATCCCTGCATGGCAATCGCCATACCGACACCGCGGACCTTTGTTTCGCTGATCTTTTTCATCGGATATTTTTCATCCCATCCGATCATCTCTTTGCCCCGGACAATGCAGCGGTCAAGGGCGCAGCTTGTCAGCGGCTCATTATAGTATGCCTTAAGAATCTCTCCGAAATGCAGCATATTTTTCTCACGGATCAAACTGCTGTCCATACCAAGCTTGATCGCCAGTTCATTGACCGCCGATTCTACAGCGAAAATACCTTGTGTCGCGCCGTAGCCGCGGAATGCTCCGCCCGGCATCATGTTTGTATAGACTGTATGCCATTTAAACCGAAATGCCTCGGCCTGATTATACAGCGGGATGGATTTATGGCCGACCAGTCCGATGGTCGTCGTTCCGTGCTCTCCGTAGGCGCCCTGATTGGACAGCGCATCAACTTCAATGGCACGAATATGCCCATCGGAGTTGGCGCCGACTTTCACATGTACCTGCATCTGATGCCGGCTGTTGGAACATGCAAATGTTTCCTGACGGCTGTAGATCATCTTGGCAGCCCTGCCTGTCTTTAACGTCACGACTGCAGGATAAAACTCTGAAACTACCGTCTGCTTTGCTCCGAATCCGCCGCCGATCCTCGGCTTTACGACACGGATTCTCGTCTGAGGGATACCAAGAGCCCTTGACAGCTGACGGCGCACATGAAACGGCACCTGAGTCGATGTCACACAGACAAGGCGGTCGTTGTGGTCCAAATAAGTATATGTCCGAAATGTTTCCATCATCGACTGTTCCTGAGCCTGAATCTCATAAGTCTCCTCGACGATCAGATCACTGGCGGCGAACTCAGCCTCCACATCACCATTGCTTTCCTCGCCGTAAGTCAGTATATTTCTTTCCGGCGCAGTATTGCAGAATCTGGCATTGATATAGTCTTTTTCCATATGCACCACAGATTCATTGTCTATGGCTGTCTTATAATCCAGTACAGGCTTTAACACTTCATAGTCGACTTTGATCATCCGGAGCGCCTGCCGGGCAGCTTTTTCGTTAACCGCGCCTACCAGCGCCACCTCATCACCCACATAGCGCACATATTCATCAAGAATCTTTCGGTCATACGGAGACGGTTCAGGATAAGTCTGTCCCGCTTTTGTAAATCGGATATCCGGCATGTCTTTGTATGTAAGAACGCATTCTACCCCTTTAACAAGCAGCGCCTTAGACACATCAATTGACCGTATGCGCGCATAGGCATAAGGGCTGCGCAGCGCCAGTACGACCAGACAATCTTCCGGTGCGAGATCATTTGTATAGAGAGGCTTCCCTTTTACGAGCGCCATACCGTCAACCTTTCTGACAGGTTTGCTGATATATCTCATCACTCCACCTCCATATATTTTTTCACTGCACGCATCTGCGCCATATATCCTGTACAGCGGCACAGATTACCGGCCAGATAATGTTTAATCTGATCCTCATCAGGATTTGTCAGTTCTTTCTTCATAGCGATAATATTCATGATCAGTCCCGGTGAACAAAAACCGCACTGATCAGCGCCTTCGTCAACAAGCAGAGAGCCGATCTTTTCAGCCTCTTCCTGGACGCCTTCCAGCGTAGTCACATGCTTTTTGTCGCATCTTGCCGCAGGCACGCTGCACGAGAGCACCGGTGTTCCTTCAAGCCATACTGTGCACAAACCGCAGTTTGTTGTCTCGCATCCGCATTTAACGCTTTTGCATCCGGCTTTTCTCAAAACTTCCATGAGCATTGTATCCGCATCACACTGAATCTCAGTCAGCTTTTCATTAATATAAATATGAATCAGCATCCGGACACCTCCTTTAATGCGCGTCCCAGCAGCACTTTGGCCATCTGCGCGCGGTATACGGCTGACGCCCGCATATTTGATGTAAACTGTACTTCTTTTTCCAGCAGTTTTGCCGCATGCTGATGGACAGCACTGTCGTCAAGCGTATCCATATGCTCCGTAAGATACGCCGATGTCTCTGCTGCGATCACAGCTTTCCCTGATCTGGCGCCCACAGTGACTTTAACTGTATCTGCCGTTTTCGCTGCCGCCAAATTAACAATCGGGAAATCAGCTTCAGCATTTCTCAGCATTTGGTAGCTTACTTCAGCCCCGTTTTTATTGATCACAATTTTCTCCAGAATATCTTTTTTATACGGCATATTCATAAAAGTTTCCAGAGGCAATGTACCTCCCGCATGCAGGACAACTGATGTCTCCAAGGCCAGCAGCGGTGTTAAAAAGTCTGAAAAGCCAAACCGTGAAAATACAGAGCCTCCCACTGTAACGGTATTTCTGAACTGAGTACCGATGATCGGCGCCACCGCGCGGCTCAAAACACCGGAAAAATTCCCGAGAATAATGGGATCCGTCTCCACTTTACGGTACGAAGTCATCGCTCCGATTTCAATGTGCGCTTCATCTTCGCGGATAAAGTCAAGGCCGCATGCCGACAGATCCACCGCCGTATGAATACGGCGCTGCCCCAGTCTCAGCCATGCACATCCGCCCAAAATACAGTTGGTGTTTTTCGCTGTCAGTATCTGATATGCCTCGTCAACATTTTGAGGCATAGCATATGCTTGTGCTGTAAACATCATTTCCTCCTTAGTATCTTATCATATCGTTTCAATATATTTGATCACATCGGACAAATAGCTGTTTTCAAACTTCTCAATCTGGCCTGCGTCGCACAGCCCTGCGATCTCCGGTTCGATCGGCAGCGATGCAAATGAAGGAATCCCCAGTTTTTGAGCCATCTCTTCACCCTTGCCTTCGCCGTAAATAAAAATCTTTCTGCCGCAGTCAGGACATACAAGATAACTCATATTCTGAACAAGCGCTACGACCGGAATGTTCATCTGTTTTGCCATATTGTAAGCCTTCTTTACGATCATCTCCACAAGTTCCTGCGGTGATGTCACGATAACAATTCCGTCTACAGGCAGCGACTGAAATACTGTTAAAGGCACATCTCCGGTGCCCGGAGGCATATCTACAAGCAGATAATCCAGATCTCCCCAAATAACTTCATTCCAGAACTGCTTTACAACGCCTGCCAGTACAGGACCTCTCCAAATAACCGGCGTTTCTTCGCTGTCCAGAAGCATATTGATTGAAATAATCTCAATACCATTTTCAGTTACGGCCGGCATAATCCCCTGATCGCTGCCCATAGCCTGCTCGTGAATGCCAAATACTTTCGGAATAGACGGCCCCGTAATATCGGCATCCAATATACCGACTCTGTATCCGGCTCTCGCTAAAAGCACAGCTGTCTCTGCTGTGATCAGTGACTTTCCGACACCTCCCTTTCCGCTGACTACACCAATCACATGCTTAATATGACTGTATTCATTTTGGGCAACTTTAAAATCCTGTTTTCTTGATGCACAGTCCTGCTGACTGCATGAACTGCAGTTTGAATTGCATTCGCTCATTGTCCTCTCGCTCCTTTAACCCTATTCATTTTATAATGCTAAAAACGACCTGAGTAAAATTACTTTACCGCCGTCATACATACAGCGTCCTTCAAAAATATCCGGTGTCCGGCCATCCATATAATGAACTGCCACACATTCTCTGAATTCTGTATCTTCCTTAACCTGCACTTCTTTATAAAAAGCCGTCAGGAATAAATCTTTCGTACAGATTCCGGTAAAGTCGCCGTAATCCTGTTCAAATGATAATGATAGCATAGAATCTGTAACGCACGCAAGGCGTTTTACACTTTTTTCGCCGTCCTGTGACTGTGTACAAAAAATATGTCCGTTCGTCATATCATAAAAATAGGTTTCCCCACTGTCATAAGGATATACATACAGCTGTTTTTCACTGCCGTCGCATCCGCAAAAATAGACCGTTTCTGTCTGTCCGCTATTGATTCTGTAATAAAATCCTTCCGGATTATCACTGATAAAATATACCGGGCCATCCGCTTCAGCCGTCCTGACAGCTGTCATCGGCAGAGTTTGTCCGCTGCTCGCGGCCGCAGCGAATGCTTTTGTATCCGTTGTATACAAAGCCCGATCTGCTGTAATGATCATCGTTTTCAGACCGTGCGGTGTCCGGTAAGTTCTCACCGTATCCGGCAGGCAGCCAAAACGTCTGTCTGTTATAGGAAACTTTTCTCCTGTTTTTACATCATACAGATAGCACAGTGTCATGTACCGGCTGTCAGTCTCTGGTTCGCCGTAAATTTTTGTATACGTTTCGTCTTTCACGACTTCATCAGTCACAAGCAGATAACGTTCATCCAGCACATACAGACTGAGCACCTCGCCCTCGGCATTTAAAAGAATATCCTCATGAATCTGCCACTGCTGCTTGTCAACACGCCGCAGCCGTACTCTGTAATCGGAAAGTACATTGACCGCATAAAAAAAGTCCGGGTTCTGCCTGTATGTCTGGAAAGATTCATAAATCCTTGTGTAGTCCAGACGGATCAGGGGCTCTGTCTTTTGCAAATTAAAATCCAGTTTTTCAATATCACACCGGTTTTTCGAATCATCTTTTCTGTCAACAGCATAGATCATCGCATCTTCTGTCACCTCAAGTACTTCAATCTCCCGATCGAAGGCATTGATTAAATTAATGTAATTCATCTCTTATTTCCTCTTCTTCATTCTTCAAATTCGCACCATACGGTCCAAAGCGCACCTTCATCGATAATTTCCGTCACCGTACCTTCATGCATCTTCAAACGATCTTTTGCCGGAATATTCCCCGACATTGCAACTGCAGGATAAATTGTATAATAATACATACGTCCCGCCAACGTCTGCAGCATCGATTCGTCAACATGGATTTTGTCTCCCACTTTGACCAGATCCGGACGCTCCATTCTGAAATCAATTTTTTTCACTGTAAAATTACTCCTGTCTTTTCTCTGTATACGTTAGCGTCGGTGTACCAAGGGACAATACGCTTGTACACCGACGCTACAAAGACCCCTGAAAGAATTTCAGGGGTCTTTGTATATGTCGGAGGCTAAAAGTATTTTTTATTGCCCCAAAGATTACTTTTTTTTAATTCGAGATATTCTGCATATGCTTTCTCCAAAATCTGCTTTTCGTTGCTGAACTTCAGCAGATGATAGGCTTCATGATATTTATAATAACCCGAATCAACAAAAAATTCTTCACGTTGTGGTTTGCTGGAATAGCTATCTGACATCATCAGATACCAGTGGACATCCTTCACGATTGTATCACTTGACGTATTAAAGGTATACTGGCTTTTACCCACATACTTAATAATCGACGCGCTGACACCCGTTTCTTCTCTGACTTCCCGAATCGCTGTCTCATTAAACGCTTCGCCAGCCTCAACAGTTCCCTTCGGCAAGACCCATCCTTCATATTTGTTTTTATAGTTTTTATAAAGGACGAGAATCTTTCCTCTGAAAATAACCACACCGCCACAGCTCGTTGCTTCAATCATTGCAATTCCTCCTGTATTGTTTGGTGTGTTTTTATGGAAATATATATTTAGTATACCTCTTTTTATGTGTCAATACAATACCTATCCGTGATTTACTGAAGATATTCGGCAAACAGCTGTCTTGCGATCGGCACGGCCACATAAGAACTGCTCGTTTCCGCATTTTCCACAAGGACACAAATTGCGATCTGCGGATCGTCAGCCGGTGCAAAACCTACGAACCATGCGTTGTTTCCTGAGCTTTCTGTTTCAGCTGTACCGGTTTTTCCGGCGATTTCGTAGCCCATATTATTTAAGGCAGTTCCTGTACCTTCTGTAATTACGCTTTTCATCATTTCCGTCAGTTTGGAAGCTTCCTCTGTTGTCATCAGCGTTCCGCTGCTGCTCGGATTGTGAATGGATACACCGGCGCCGTCAGCATTTTGTACACCGTCAACAAGATACGGCTCCATCAGCACGCCGCCGTTAGCGATCGCACTTGTCACCATAGCCATATGCATCGGTGTAACCACTGTTGTACCCTGTCCGATAGCTGTCGCCCCGATCTCCCATTCTGTCATATCGTCATCAAGTTCAAAACTGCTGCGGCTGCATGAAAAATCAGCCGGAAGACTTTGATTAAACAGCAGATCCTGCGCCGTATCTGTCCATATATCAAAGTTGAGAGACAGTCCCATATTGGCAAATGATGCATTGCACGAATTGGCGAAAGAACTTTCAAAATTTTCATAACCATGAATTGTATTGGCGTAGCAGGATAAATTCACATGTCCTGCCCCCGAACTGAGCGATATCGCGCCCCCGCACTGATACGCATAATTTTCATAGTCCGGATATTCCCGCATATAAGCCAGCGCCGTTATGATCTTAAAAATCGATCCCGGAGCAAACTGTCCGTAAGTCGCCTGATTCAGCAGTACCTTGCTGTTTGTATCTGAAATAATCGATTCATAGTCTTCTTCAAGTGTGTTCGGATCATAATCCGGTTTTGACACCATGGCAAGTACTTTGCCGGTCGACGGCTCAATAGCAATAACAACCCCATCCTGAGATCCAAGCGCCTGATATGCCGCCTGCTGCAGACCGACATCCATCGTCGTCACAATGCTGTCACCCATATTTTTTTCGCCTCTGAGCTGGTTATAGGCCTGCTGCAGCGGATTCAGACTGGATGTCAGCAGTTCAAACTCGCTGCTTTGCTCAAGTCCTGATTTGTTGATCTCGCTGGTTCCGACCACATGGGAAAATATATTTTTATATGGATAACTTCGGGTCTCATTGCCTTCATCATCAACAAGTGTTTCGGCAAGCACTGTACCGTCAGAAGCAAGAATACTTCCCCTGATCACAGTATCGCTCAGTTTGGCAATACGTCTGTTGCTTGAACTGTTTATAAACGTATCCCTTTGAATGATATCAAAATAAGTAAAATAACCGATCATCGCCACAAATATTGCCAAAATAGAATACATCACAACCATGATCTGCCGGTTTTGTTTCTTTTTCTGCTTTCTGTTATCTTCGCTCTCCGGCTCCGGAGGCGTCTGCAGATGATCCGCTGCATTATTATCGTCTGTTTCATCTTGGAAAGGTTCGTAACCTCCATAAATTTTAGTGCCGTCATCGATATCGCCGTATATCCTGGTTTCATCGCTGACAGAACTATAATCGTCCGGTTCTTCAATATAATTGTCATCTTCATAATAATTTTGACCATCGCCGCCGTTATACCCGCCATAGTCAATATCTTCCGGATCATCACCGTCAATCGGATCATAGCTGCTGTCCAGATTAATGCGAAACTCTTCTGTATCGTATGGATTATAGCGCTGATTTTTGTTATTTTCCTGATCGCCACGTCTTTTTCTCAACGCCGTACACCTCCCTTTGTTTAAGCAGATATAACCCCTGAATGACTGCAAACACAATAATCGTCGCCAGAATTGAACTTCCGCCGTAGCTGATCAGCGGCAGTGTAACACCGGTGTGAGGAATAAACTTAACTACACCGCCGACGCACAAAATCACTTGAACACCGTAAGCTACCGAAAGTCCGATGGAAAGCAACTTATAGAATGTATCTGTGATCTGCAGTGAAATATTGATAAACATAATAAAGCAGCTGATATATACAAGAAGCAGGCAGATCCCAAATAAAGCGCCCATTTCTTCGACAATAGCCGCAAAAATAAAATCACTGGCGCCTACCGGGATTGTGTCCGGAATACCATTGTAAAGGCCAAGGCCAAACCAACCGCCTGTACCGATGGCAAATAATGACTGGGAAATCTGATACGTCCGGTTCTGCATATCGCCCCATGGATGCAACCATGCATAGACACGAGTCTGCACATGGGTAAACAATTTGTAAGCAACAGCCGCTGCAGCGCTGGCGCCCGCAAGTCCCAGCACCACATACCGCGCTTTTCCCGAAGCAATGAAAAGCATAACGATATAAACCATAAAGAAAATCAGCGCTGCGCCAAGATCTCTGGACACAACAAGGATCAGTACGAATGCTGCCGCACACGCTGTCACAACAACAATTCTTTTAAAGCTGGGCTTATTATAAAGCATGGCCGCCACAAAAAAGACAAAAACAATTTTTGCAAGTTCCGACGGCTGCAGGCCGATCGGTCCGATCTGGATCCAGCCGGTAGCGCCGTATCTTTCAACGCCCACACCCGGAATATATACAGATATAATCAGTAAAACTCCCAGTATGCCGTATGCAATGCCAAGCTTTTTTAAAAACGCGCCTTTTTCAATAATCACCGGAATAAATAAAGAAATCACAACAGCCGCAACTGCAATAAAAAACTGCCGGATCGCCGGTGAATCCGCATCATCAAGTCTTGTCAGCATCATAAAGCCGATCATCATCAGAAAACACATATTATTGATCAGCAGTCTTGACGCTCTCCGGTAAAATATACCGTAAACAATTAATGTTGTTGCAAAAAGCACGACTTGAGCCAGATAAAAAACGATGACCGCAATGTCTTCTGTATGCAGATAAATTAACAGATAGCAGATAAAATGGATCATAAACATGAGCACATTCTGCGTCGTATAAACCGAACCCCGGTCATAATCGTATTTTTTTCTGAATACAGTAAAGCATTTCATTGCATACAAAGCCATTAGGATGGCCAAAACGTATCTGGCACTCTGTGTCAGTAAATTTACCATAGTTTTACTCTACTCCTCTTTTAAAATGTCCTTTCGTGAATTCTGTCAGTTCATTTGGAGCATCTTCTCCCAAACGCCAGTGTTCTCCAATAGTTTCCAAAAGCTTTCTTGTCTGCGCCGCACTTTCATTGGTCAGCGACAAACGTCCGTAAGTGATGCCCAGAGCCGCCAGCGCGCCCAGAGTATCTGCCAGCTGCAGCGGCCGGCTGTTATAAATCATCGAGTAACAATAGCGGCAGCATGATACCGATAAAAACATGGCGCCTTTTCTGTCTTTTAAATAAAGCCGCTCATTAGAGACTTTATGTGCGTTCTTTCTGCACATACCGACAGTCTCTAACGGACACTGGGCGGAAATCATCAGCGGAATATATCCGTAAATCACTGCCTCGTCCGCAGCGCAGCCTCTCTGCCTCAATTCCCTTTCATTCAGTTCAAGAGGCACTGTCACCCGTGAAGCGCCTGCTGCCTTCAAAAAGGCCTTTGCTTCGCTGTTCATTGTGTATATAGAATAATCTGTCACAACAGACAGCGCCGGTGCGTATTTTCGCGCAAAAAGCAGCGATTCCATATTTCGCACAAGGACTCCGTCAGCGCCGTAAAGCAGCGCCTGTTCAAAACTGTCACTGCACTTTTTCTCAATGTCATGCCGGAAAATATGAGGCAGCGCAATATAAAACTGCTTCCGCTGTCTATGCAGTTCCTGCACAAGCTGGCGGCGCTCCTGTCCTCCAAGGCTTTCAAAGTCCCCGATTTCCACATAAATTGTATCCACATTCGGCGCCTGAACCGCCGGCACAATCTGTTCCATGCGTCCGATCTGCACCGCAAGCTTCCTTTGCTCCCCCGGCTTCCGGTACAGGACCTGTGATGTACTGTCTGTCCGGCCTGAATATTTTCTTTCATATGACTTATACACCGTTTCAGTCAATGTGTCAATGGCATCCCTTCGCAGCTGATTTAAATCTTTGACGCTCATATAAACATGATCATCAATACACACGTCCAGTTTTTCAAATACAAACGGCGTGCCGCCGGTTTTTAGCATCCGCCTGCGCACCTCCTCGGCTGTCAGCGGCGCATTAAGTGCTTCACCTGCTGTTTCACCTGAGACATCTGTACGGAAATCTTTATATTTTACAGTCATTGTAGCAGGCAAATCTTTAGAAATCGTTAAAGAACCATAAATCTTTTCTTTGATTTGCTTCCGGATGTAATGCTCATCAATACTGTCTATCAGTGTTTGATTCCTCGTTCTGCAAAACACATCGCCCTTTCGCACAGCCGTCCCGGTCAGCCTGACCGGAAAACGTCCGCCTGAAGAAACATGAGATGTCACTGTAATCTCACAGCGCTGCCTGCCGCCAGATACCGTTTCCGTTTCCAGCACGTCACGTTCATTTAACGGTTCAAGTGCCTCCAGTATCGCTTCTGTTTTTGAAACACTGCGTACAACGGCAGCTTTTGTTCCATAGTGATTTGGCCTGCGTACAGACATCATCGCCCGGCCGTTATGTCTGTAGTAATATCCTTCGCTGAATCCGCCCCGGTTATACAAATCCATCAGATCGCGGATATCCCCGGCGTCTACAGCATAGTCCTGCTTTCCGACACGTTCATACAGATCAACGTATTTTCTGTACATCGCCGAAACAAGGGCTGTATATTCCGGCTTCTTCATCCGGCCCTCAATTTTGAAAGAATCAATGCCTGCTTCATACATTTCGGGAATCAGCGCCAATGTCTGAATATCCTTCGGACTGAGCAAATACCTTTCTTCCGGAAGATTCAGGCGCTTCGCCCCATGTTCTGCGGATATAAGATCGTAAGGAAGACGGCACGTCTGAGCACACCGTCCTCTGTTGCCGCTTCTTCCTCCGATCATACTGCTCATCAGGCACCTGCCTGAATAGCAGTAGCACAGGGCGCCATGAACAAAAGTTTCTATTTCCAGTCCGCTGGCCTGTTTGACCGCCCGAATTTCTTCAATAGATAATTCTCTTGCGGGAACTATCCGCGTCACACCGAACTGACCGAGCCATGCCGCAAACGCAGGCCCCGTTACATTCATCTGTGTACTTGCATGAATATCCATATCTCTAAGATTTTTACTGATCCATGACAGTACCCCAAAGTCCTGAACAATCACAGCATCCAGACCTGCTTCATACAACGGCACAAGATAATTTTCCAATGCTTTGGACAACTCATCTTCTTTCAGCAGGGTATTTACTGTAAGATACAGCTTTTTCCCATGGATATGGACTTCCCGGATAGCATCGATCAGTTCGCTCTGACTCAGATTATCTGCATAGGCTCTGGCGCCAAAAATTTGTCCGCCCAAATATACAGCATCCGCGCCTGAATTAAGCGCAGCCTTCATTGTATCATAGGATCCTGCAGGTGCAAGTATCTCAACCTTTCTCATAATCATCTCCTGTATTTATCCTGTATTCATTAAAAATATACTCTTCAAATATCTGTCCGTCAAATATCCGCTCAGTGCAGGCATGCCGGACCTGCCGGGCTTTTCATACAAAAAAGTGCTGTGACCTATGTACAGCACTTTCCACCCCCATTATGATCTGCGGCCGCCTGCCGCTGTCTTTGCCTCAAGCTTCACAATTTGCTTCTGAAGTTCATTATTTTCATTTTTAAGGCGCTCGATTTCTTTATTTGCATCCTCAAGGCGGATTTGTGACGCGATCAATTCATGCTTTAAGTCATATTCAATCTTATCCTTATCCTCGATATCCGCCTCCAATACTTCAATCTGATGTTTTGCCTTATAAAAATCATCAGCCATATTCATCTCCAGAAGAATCTTCTGCATATCGCTGTTCAGCCGCTTATAGTTTGGTGCCTCGTTCATCTCTTCCATCTTATTATTTATATAAAGCGCAATCTTCTGAAGATATTCCTCGCTCTCATAACCGCTCAATGTATAGACCTTGCCGCCGATTAAAACTTGTATATCTGTTTTTAATGACATGCCTGCCATCCTCCCATCATACGTTCTTTCGATAACCATTATTATAAACGATAGTTTCAGAAAGCACAAGGCGTTTTTTATTTTTCAGATTTATGCCTGTGAAAATGTTCATAGGCTGCGGCGGTAGCCATTCTGCCCCGGGGCGTTCTGGCAATCAGTCCGTTCTGCAGCAAATAAGGCTCATAAACGTCTTCCAATGTGGCTGCGTCTTCACCGATAGCTGCTGCCAGCGTGTCCAGACCTACCGGTCCGCCGTCAAACTGATCGATCATCGTCAGCAGCACCCTTCTGTCGATATGATCGAGACCGAATTTATCCACTTCCAGAAGATCCAGCGCATAATCCGCCGCCTCTTTTGTAATATCCCCGTGAAACCGTACTTGGGCAAAATCTCTGACTCGTTTTAAAAGCCGGTTCGCCAGCCTCGGCGTTCCTCTGGAACGTCTTGCCAGTTCCATGGCGCCCGCCTCATCGATCTTAACTCCCAGCACCTTGGCCGACCGCCGTATAATCTGGCACAATTCCTCCGGCTTATAAAATTCCAGCCTGCTGACAACACCGAATCGATCACGCAGCGGTGCTGAAAGCATGCCTGCTCTCGTCGTCGCCCCTACAAGCGTAAATCTTGGAAGATCAAGACGGACAGACCGTGCCGTGGCACCCTTGCCGATCATAATGTCAATGGCAAAATCTTCCATCGCCGGATACAAAACTTCTTCCACCTGACGGTTCATACGATGGATCTCATCAATAAACAGCACATCGCCTTCAGAAAGGCTGTTTAAAACAGCCGCGATCTCTCCGGGCTTTTCAATCGCCGGCCCGCTGGTGATTTTAAGATGGACATTCATCTCATTGGCAATGATCATGGCCAACGTTGTCTTTCCCAGCCCCGGCGGCCCGTAAAAAAGCACATGATCCAACGGCTCTTCCCGCTGCTTTGCGGCCTGAATATAAACTTTCAGCTTATCTTTTATGCCTGTCTGTCCGATATAATCTTCTAACAGTTTAGGGCGCAGATGATTCTCTATGCCTATATCTTCTTCCATAAGCTCTGTTGTTATCACTCTTTTATTCATGTTCAGCCTCCAAAATATTTGTGTCCTTAAAATGTCATCAGCTTTTTCAATGCCAGCTTCAATATCTCATCTGTCGTCATATCATCATTGACAGGACACATCTTTACCGCTTTCATCGCTTCTGCCTGGCCGTAGCCCAGCGCTGTCAGTGCCAGCACAGCATCATTTCTGCTGTCAGGGACCCCCGTATTTTCTCCATGGTTTTCAGAAATTTTGGATTCAAAGGCATCTTCCAGACTCATCTTGTCCTTTAATTCAATAATCAGCTTCTGCGCCGTCTTCTTTCCAATGCCCGGCGCCTTGGAGATGGTCCGGATATCTCCGGCCAGCACTGCAAATCTCAGATCATCGGCTGCGATCGTCGACAAAATTCCCAGCGCCCCCTTCGGGCCGATTCCGCTGACCGTAATCAGCTGTTTAAACACCGAAAGATCATCTCTTGTCAAAAAACCATACAGCGCCAGCACGTCTTCCCTGACATACATATATGTATAAACTTTCACCTGAGCGCCCACATAAGACATCTCATCCAATACAGTGGCCGGAACACGGATCTCATAGCCGATATTGCCGTTCTCCACAATAATATAATCCTCACCGATATGTGCCAGTTCACCTTTGATATATGAAATCATCTGAATTCTCCTTATTAACAAACATCAGTTCTATTATACATGATGGTATTTTGAAATTCAAGGAATAACTTTACCTTGCAGCTAAAAGCAGTTATAATACATGTACCTATTTTTTTACGAAAGTACAGGTGATTTTAAAATGATAACTGCCCGTTCTTCTCTGCCGAAGGACATCACATCCGCGGCGCTGCCTGAGGGCACTTTATTTTTTGATATTGAAACGACCGGATTTCCCCCGGATTCCTCCCATCTGTATATGATCGGATGCAGTTTTATTCAGGACGGCGTCTGGCAGATCATACAGTGGTTTGACGAAACTAAAACCGACGCCGGAGAACGGCTGCTTTTGGAAGCTTTCGCCCGGACGGCTTCCCGGTCAGATTACTGTATTTCCTTTAACGGCGCCACATTTGACTTTCCGTATATCCGCAAAAAGGCCTCCCGGCATCACATGGACGACCCTTTGGCTCATGTGGAGCATCTGGATTTATACAGCCGTCTGCGCCATTACAAAAAATTTTTCGGAATGACCAGTATGAAGCAAAAATCCGTGGAAGATTTTCTCGGTCTTGACCGCAAAGATACATACAGCGGCGGTGAACTGATCCAAGTTTATACCGACTACATACAGACAAAAAACCGGCAGGCCTTTGATGCTTTAATGCTCCATAATTATGAAGATGTCAAAGGTATGTTCGGCCTGCTGCCGATGCTTTCCTATCTTAATCTTTTTGACGGCAATTACACGTTCGGACAGCCCCTGCGCAGCGGCGCGGATCTGTGTCTAACGCTGTATCTGCCTTCCCCCGTCCCTGTTGCCGTCACTGCCGGTCGGACCATTGCGTCGCTGCAGCTGGATAAAGATACAGCCATTCTCACTGTCCACGGATTTGACGGACAACTGAAATATTTTTATGAAAATTACAAAGACTATGAATACCTTCCTTTAGAGGATGAGGCTATACATAAAAGTGTCGCCGCATTTGTAGATAAAAAATTCCGGCAAAAAGCAACCCGTCACAACTGCTACACAAAAAAGACGGATTTCTTTCTGCCGGAATCCGATCCGGTCATCACACCAGTATTTAAACAAGACAGTACCAGCCGGGAGCTGTGGTTTTGCGCCAGCCGGTTGGAAGAATCTCCCGGACTTATTTCTGATTATGTCCGGAGTCTTGTAAATGTTTTTGCAAAATAGATTTCGGATCGACTTTTGGCTTCGGCTTTTTCTTCTGGGCCTCATTGAAAGCTTTAATAATATCCGCAGCAGTAATCACATCCATCGGCAGCGTATCATCACTGACTTCCGTCTGATGCATCGCTGCCTTCCGGTGTTCGATCTCTTTTGCAAATGCTTTTTTTCGCGCTCTGCGCGTATAGGCATTCATAAATTCCTCAAAATTATCTGTAAATACCCACGGCGCAAGACTTATGATTGCTCTGTAGGCTTCATCCATCACCAGCGCGGCCTCCCCTTTGATCATACAGACCATCGGCTCGAAACGTTCGTCACTGATGACGAGCCGGTATCCATCCGGCTTCTGAACACCTTCAGAATAGATCGCCTTTCCATAACACGCCGTCAGATCATCCAGCTTCCAAAGATGGATAAAGGATTTAAATTTCCGGGCGTAAATTAATATAAAATGCTGAGTGATAATCAGCCTGTGCCCGAAAATCATCGTCGTTGCATCATTCAGTTCTTTAAAGAAAAGCTGTCTTTCTTCTGTATTTAAATGGACAAAGATTTTCTTATCCATATAAAAAGCCCGAAAAATAAACACAATACCGCATAAAACCATTGCGCCGCTGGCAATAATACCGCATATATAGGCATATCTGCTTTCAGGCAGATAACTGGTGACCATCTCTTCGATAATCCCGTATAGTATACCTGCGCCAACAAAAAATACGGCTACGCCGACAACCAAATGCTCGAGATAACTGCGCATGCGTATGCTGTTAAATATATTCATGCAACATCCTCCAAAAAAAGAAGGACTGCTGTTCGATGAACAACAGTCCCGACCAGCTTTATCACAAAATCTGGCAGCTGCCAATTATTCTGTCACTTCTGCGGAATTTTCTTCCGGTGCCTGCTCGCTTTCTTCCGCTTTATCCGCATCAAGTGCTTTGATGCTCAGGCTGATTTTCTTTTCTTCGCCATTGAAATCTACAACTTTTGCTGTAATATCCTGACCGATCTTTAATACATCTGCAGGTTTGTCTACATGTTCTTTGGAAATCTGAGATACATGAAGCAGTGCATCAACGCCCGGTTCAAGTTCTACAAACGCACCAAAGTCTGTCATTCTCGCTACATGTCCGCTGACAACGTTGCCGATCGCATATTTTTCAGATGCTGTCAGCCACGGATTCTGATCCTCGAATTTAAGGCTGAGCGCAATCTTTTCGCCCTGAATATCTTTGATAAGGACTTTAATCATATCACCGACTTTTAATACTTTCTTCGGATTCTCAACACGACCCCATGACATCTCGGAAATATGAAGCAGTCCGTCTGCGCCGCCAAGATCAATGAATGCGCCGAAATCTGTGACATTCTTCACTTTACCTTCCACAATCATGCCCGGTTCAATCCTTGCAAACAATTCAGCCTGTTTCTTTGCTTTTTCAGCAAGGAGCAGCTGCTTTCTGTCACCGATAATTCTTCTCTTTCTTGGATTAAACTCGGTAATAACAAAAGAAATTTCCTGATCGGCGTATTTGCCAAGATTTTTTTCATAAGTATCAGATACAAGACTTGCCGGGATAAAGACTCTTGCTTCATCGATCACAACACTTAAACCGCCGTCTAATACTTTGTCA
This sequence comes from Candidatus Scybalocola faecipullorum, assembly GCA_018716485.1. Classification (GTDB taxonomy): domain Bacteria; phylum Bacillota; class Clostridia; order Lachnospirales; family Lachnospiraceae; genus Scybalocola_A; species Scybalocola_A faecipullorum. The sequence goes on along the minus strand of DVJY01000054.1, from coordinate 37,425 downwards.
ACCTTTGCTGTCAGTACTTCTTTATTTTCGTAGGCTTCTTCAAGACGCTTATTGCCTCTTTCTGCAAGAAGACGCTTATATGTCAGGAGCACCTGACCTTCGCCGTCATTGACTTTGAGTACCTTTGCCTGCATCGTATCACCGACATTGACAACTGTTCTTAAATCAAGGTTCGGTGTATTGGAATATTCATTTCTTGAAATGATTCCGTCCGCTTTGTAGCCTATATTTAAGATGATCTCATCTTCTTTAACATCGATCACGGTGCCTTCAACGACTTCTCCTGTTCTTATAGTTTTCAATGATGCCTCCAGTAATTGTTCAAAACTCATTTCTGACATGCTTTATGAACCTCCTCGATAATATTATTTGGGGTTGAAGCCCCTGCTGTAATACCTACATTATCTACAGATTCCATTTTAGAGAAATCTAAGTCACCAAGTGCCTGTATATAGTAAGTATTTTTACATTCTTTTTTACTTATTTCATAAAGTTTTTGTGTATTTGAGCTGTTTTTCCCTCCGATGACTATCATAGCATCGACTGAAGCAGCGATACGCTTTGCCTCTGACTGTCTTTCCTCAGTTGCGTTGCATATCGTATTTAAACATAATATATCATAACCTTTTTTTGAAAGAATTTCAACTAATTCTTGAAATTTCTTGTAATTAAATGTCGTCTGTGAAACAACACATAATTTTTCTGACCATTTTGGAACAAAAGCTGCAGCCTGTCCGACATTCTCAATAACCGTCGGTTCTCTATCGCACCATCCGCAGATTGCCTCCACTTCCGGATGCTGCGGATCACCGATAATGATGATTTCTCTGCCTTCGCTGCCCTTTTCCATCACAATGCGATGAATCTTTTTAACAAACGGACATGTGGCATCAAGCACATGTACGCCTTTTGCCGCGATTGCCTCACTGGTTTTTTTTGAAACGCCATGGGATCTGATAACGACCGTTGTCTTCGGGTCTTCCGGAATATCATCAATGGATTCTGCAACCTTGACGCCCTTATCCTTCAAATCTTCCACAACAGCTTCATTGTGGATAATAGGACCGAACGTATACACGCTGCCTTTTCCCGCTTCCTGATACACCAGATCTACCGCACGTTTAACACCGGGACAAAAACCGGCAGTTTTTGCAAGAATAACTTTCATGATCTGATCTTCTCCCGGTATAATCGTTCAATTTCGGCGGCGACTTCATCAATATTCATATCCGATGTATCCAGATAAACGGCATCTTCTGCCCGGCGCAGCGGTGCGATGGCCCGGTTTTTATCCCGCGTATCCCTCTCAATAATATCTTTCTCTATTTCCTCCAGACTGCTCGTACCTCCTTTTTGCTTCTGCTCCAAATAGCGCCGTCTTGCCCGCTCGGCCACAGAAGCTGTCAGATAAATTTTAATATCCGCATTAGGAAGCACATTTGTTCCGATGTCTCTACCATCCATAATGACATCGTGTGCCGCAGCCATATCCTGCTGCAGTGAAAGCAATTTTTCCCTCACACAGCCCAGCGCTGATGTAACCGAAGTCATCCGTGATACTTCTTCAGTTCTGATCAGATCTGAAACATTTTCACCGTTGAGCAGCACCTGCTGGGTACCGCCGCTGTACTGCAGCGTCACGGAAATTTGCGTCAATGCATTTTTAATGGCTTCTTCGTCAGCCCCATCAATGCCGTTTCTGATAAAATATAAAGCCAGCGCCCGATACATGGCTCCTGTATCTACATAAATAAAGCCCAGATCAGCGGCCGCTTTTTTGGCAATCGTACTTTTTCCGGCACCAGCAGGGCCGTCAATAGCAATATTAAAACCCATCGTCTTAAACGCTCCTTTTTACTTATATATTATTTAATATTCATTCCGGCAAGCCGCCCCGTAGACCATGCAATCTGCAGATTAAAGCCGCCTGTCAATGCATCCAGATCAAGGACTTCGCCGGCAAAATACAATCCCTGCTTAAGTTTTGAAGCCATCGAAGAGGGATCTACTTCTTTGACCGACACGCCGCCCCGCGTAATAATAGCTTCATTATAGCCCCGTGTTCCGACTGCTGTCATTGTCATCTGCTTTAGGAGGGCTCCCAGACGGTGTCTTTCTTCCTTTTGAATTTCATGGACCCTCTTATACGGGTCAATGCCGGATAAATCCACAATAACCGGAATCAGTTTATTCGGCAGTAAATCGGATAATGCATTTCTGTATTGTTTATTATGATATTTTTCAAAATCTTTTAAAAGCCTCTCGTCCAATTGTTTTAGCGTCAGTGCAGGTTTCAGGTCAATGCATACTTGAAGATGTTTACTGTTGAGCTGCTTTAGACAGATTGCCCCGGCGCTTAAAACCAGCGGACCGCTGATACCGAAATGGGTAAACAGCATCTCTCCAAAGTCATCGAACAGTACCTTTTTCCCATCCTTCACACTAAGACGGACATTTTTCAGGGACAGTCCCTGAAGGCTGGCGCACCACGGCTCTTCTATATTTAAAGGCACAAGTGACGGCATCGTCGGCGTCACTTGATGTCCCGCTTCCTTTGCCAGTGCATATCCGTCTCCCGCAGACCCGGTCGACGGATAGGAAAGACCGCCGGCTGCGATAATCACTGCATCCGCCGGATAAAAATGCCCGTCAGACGACTTTATACCGTTTACCCGGGCGCCGTCGTCCGAAAATATGAGATGGGCTGCCTGAACGCCATAACAGCAGACAACTTTACGTTTTGCCATTGCCTGTCTGAGCGTTTGAATCACATCAGATGATTTATCAGACAGAGGAAAGACTCTTTTCCCCCGTTCTACCTTTAGCTTCAACCCTTCATTTTCCAAAAATGACATCATATCCTGGCTGTTGAATTGATAAAAGGCACTATATAAAAACCGTGAATTTGTCACAACATTCGACAACAAATCTTCCACCGGACAATCATTGGTTATATTGCAGCGGCCTTTGCCTGTGATATATAATTTTTTCCCGGGACGGTCATTCTTTTCAAGTACCGTCACATCGTGGCCGCAGTCAGCCGCTGTGACCGCTGCCATCATCCCTGCTGCGCCGGCGCCGACAATCACTACTTTACTCATCTTTATCACCGTCTGTATATACGCTGAATTCTTTCCATATATTTTCCAGCGTTTCCATCGTTTCAACAACCTGATCTCTGTTTTTCATACTCAGCGCCGCAATAAGCGCATTGATCACGCTCAGAGGCGCTGCCAGTGAATCGGCGATAGAAACCATATCGCTCCGGGCAAGCAGCACACAATCCGCATATTTTGCCATCGGCGCCACTCTGCTGTCTGTGATTGCCACAACTTTTGCATGTCTCCTGCGGGCGAATTCGATCACCTTAACTGTATCGATGGAATATCTCGGAAAACTGATACCGATCACAACGTCATCGCAGCCGATTCTGTGAATATCTTCAAAAGACTCTGTCAGGCTGTTGGAGATGACCATCTTCACATCATCAAAAATATAATTCAAATAATATGTTAAAAATCTTGAAAGCCCTTCACAGCTTCTGCCGCCGGTCACAAAAATACGGCGTGCTGATGAAATTTCTGAAACTGCCCGGTTAAATTCATCCTCCGAAATTTCTTCCGCAGTCTTTTTAATATTATCGCAATCTGACTGCAGCACCGCTTTTAAAATCGACTTTTCATCGACTCTGTTAGAGGTCATCGTAATTCGCTGAATAGAATTCAATTTATTTTTTACAATTTCTTCCAAAGCATCCTGAAACTGAGGATACCCTTTAAATCCAAGCTCCGTGGCAAAACGGACGACCGTAGACTCGCTGACTCCTACAATACCGCCTAACTTTGCCGCTGTCAGATGGACTGCCTGATCATAATTGCCGCACACATAGTTGGCAATACGCTTTTGCCCCTTACTGAAAGTCCTGTACTTTTCCTCAATCGTTTTCAATAAATCTGTCGATACTTCCACACCATTCACCTCATAAAGCTTTTATGCCATAAAAAAAATGCATAAATCATCTTTCCTAGTATACCACGCTTTTTTGAAAAAACAAAGAACTTTTTAAGATTTACAAGGGTTTTAAGGCTTTCCCGCAGCATATCTGTATACTTGTCTTTTGAATGATTGCAGAAATATTCCTGCAAAATAAATAGAGCTGCCGTTGGCACAGCAGCTCCATCTATTTGTTTGGATTCTTTTTATAATTTTTTATCTTTTAACAATTAAAGCCTGTCCCTGTCCGCCGCCGATGCAAAGTGTTGCAAGACCGTATTTGGAATCTCTCTTTGCCATTTCATAAAGCAGTGTTACAAGGATTCTTGCGCCTGACGCACCAACCGGATGACCTAATGCGATTGCGCCGCCGTTAACGTTTGTCTTTTCAGGATCTAAGCCAAGTTCGTTGCATACAGCGATTGACTGAGCAGCAAAAGCTTCGTTAGCTTCCACAAGATCAAGATCTTTTACTTCAAGACCTGCTCTTTCAAGAGCTTTGCGGGATGCCGGGATAGGTCCGATACCCATGATCGTAGGATCTACACCTGCTGTAGCATAAGAAACGATCGTTGCCAGCGGTGTGATGCCTAATTCTTCTGCTTTTTCTTTAGACATAACAACTAAAGCTGCTGCACCGTCGTTAACACCTGATGCGTTCGCTGCTGTAACTGTACCGTCTTTCTTGAATGCCGGACGAAGTTTTGAAACTTTTTCCATAGAGTTTCCGAATTTAGGGAATTCATCTGTATCAAATACAATTGGATCGCCTTTTCTCTGAGGAACCATAACAGGAACGATTTCATCTTTGAATTTGCCTGCTTTAATAGCAGCTTCTGCTCTGTTCTGGCTTCTTACAGCGAATTCATCCTGCATTTCTCTTGTAATGCCGTATTTTTCTGCAACGTTTTCTGCTGTAATACCCATATGATAGTTGTTGAACGCGTCTGTCAGACCATCATTTACTGTAATATCGATAATCTGAGCATTGTTCATTCTTGCACCCCAACGAGCTGTAGGAATAGCATATGGTGCTGCACTCATGTTTTCTGTACCGCCGCAAACAACGATTTCTGATTCACCTGCGATAATCTGATTTGCTGCCAAAGCAACAGATTTCAGACCTGAACCGCAGACAATGTTGATTGTCATCGCTGTTGTCTCAATCGGAAGACCAGCTTTGATAGATACCTGACGTGCAACGTTCTGTCCAAGACCAGCCTGAAGCACATCACCAAAGATCACTTCATCAACCTGCTCCGGTTTGATGCCAGCTCTTTTTACTGCTTCTTTAACAACTGTTACACCAAGATCAACTGCTGATACACTCTTTAATGTACCGCCGAAGCTTCCGATAGCAGTTCTGCATGCACTTGCAATTACTATTTCTTTCATCTTGACACTCTCCTTAAAAAATTTTCTTTTTGTGCGCTTTAATTGTAACATATGTAGGGTGTTTCGGCAACAAAATATCTGCGCCTGTTTGACATTTTTTTAACAGTCTTTATTATAGCACGTCCTTCAAAAAATTCAAGTACTTTTGTCATACAAAAGGTAAAATAATTATTTTTTATAATTCTTTGACGTATCCATAAATTTTTGACGAAGTTCGTATTGATTATTCAGTCCGATCACACCGTAAACTCTTCGTTTGATAAAATCATCAAGTTTCTGCATATACTCATCCGACGTAATCGTGCCTTCCGCCACATAAGTAAGCCCCTTTTCCCAGCTGGCTGTCAGTTCGGGATTCAGCAGCGAACCAATGGAACAGGCAACCGTATCAAAAACATTTTCTCCAAGCTGGGTCGGTGTAATGATCTGCGTTTTTTTATTTAAGGCAAGATATTTGATGGTGACCAGCTTTTTTAAAATTTCCGCCCGGGTCGCGCTCGTCCCGATACCGCTGCCTTTAATCTGCGCCCGCAATTCTTCATCCTCAATCAGCTGCCCTGCATTTTCCATGGCAAGTATCATCGTGCCCGAATTGTATCGCTTCGGCGGCGCAGTCTCACTTTCCTTAATATTCATATCTGTAACAGAAAGCACCGTTCCTTTTTTTATATTTTTAATCACCTGATCAAAATCTTCCGGAGTCTTTACAAATTCCTCCGGGTTGTCTTCCAGAGTTTTTTCATCACTTTTCTTTGAAAAGGAATATTTTAAAATATTCAGATAGCCTTCCTTGATCAAACGCTTATCACTTGTAAAGAAAGACTCTCTGCCGATTTTTGAAACGATGCTGATTTTTTGGTATTCTGCCGCCGGATAAAAAATGGACAAAAACCGCCGGACAATAATTTCATAAACATTTTGAAGTCCCTCACTGACGCCTTTCAACGCCGACAGCCCCTGCCCGGTAGGAATAATGGCATAATGATCGGTAATCTGCTTATCATTGACATATCTTGACGATACCAGCTTTTTATATCCGCCTTTTTCCAAAATATGAGCCGCATAGGCTCCTCCCTGATCATATTGGCGCAAACCCGACAAATTTTTATCAATCTCTTTTGCCACAGCTGTCGATAAAACGCGGGCATCTGTTCTCGGATAAGTCACCAGCTTCCTCTCATACAGCGTTTGAACTGCTTTCAGCGTTTCGTCCGGACTGAACTTAAAAAAACGTGAGCAGTCATTCTGCAGTTCCGCAAGATTGTAAAGCAACGGCGGATTTTTCTTTTCCTTCTTTCGCTCAATTTTTTCAACGACAGCCTGAACCGGCGGATCTGCCGTCAAACGGTCAATCAGGGCCTGCGCGTCTTCCTTTTTCTTAAAGCCATTTTCTTTATACAGCAGCGGACTCTGATCATAGTCTGACGTTTTTGTGCTCCGCCACTCTCCTTCAAACCGGTACCCGGATGCATCAAAACCGGCAACTACACGAAAATACGGCGTTTTCACAAAATTCCGTATTTCCCGTTCTCTGCGCACGACCATACCCAAAACGCAGGTCATCACACGTCCGACCGATAATACCGTATACTTTGTATGCATAAAATTAGAGATCGTCTGACCGTATTTTAAAGTCAGCAGTCTGGAAAAGTTAATGCCCATTAAATAGTCTTCTTTGGCACGCAAATAGGCCGAGTCGGCAAGATGATCATAGGCTGACCAATCTTTCGCCTCTTTAACCCCTCTTAATATCTCCTCTTCCGTCTGTGAATCAATCCATACTCTTTTTCTTGTTTTATCATGAACGCCTGCCATCTGATCCACAAGCCGGTAAATATATTCACCCTCTCGCCCCGAGTCTGTACAAATATAAATCGTGTCCACATCCCTGCGGTTGAGCAGACCGGACACGATTTTAAACTGCTTTTTAACATCTTCAATAACTTCATACTTAAATGTTTTCGGTATAAACGGCAGCGTGTCCAGACTCCACTTTTTCAGTCCGGGATCATACTTTTCAGGGTAACTCATTGTCACAAGATGCCCCACGCACCATGTTACCACAGCCTGATCCGATTCCATGTATCCGTCGCTGTTTTTTCCCGTAATTTTAAGCACTCTCGCAAATTCTCTGGCAACACTCGGCTTTTCAGCAATAAATAATGATTTTCCCATAATTGTTCCTACATCACCACCGTAAACGTTGTTCCATGTCCCTGTCTGCTCTCCAGACGGATATCTCCGCCATGATACTCAACAATATGTTTCACGATTGCAAGGCCGAGTCCCGTGCCGCCAATCTGTCTGGAATGGCTCTTGTCTACTCTGAAAAAGCGTTCAAAGACACGATCCTGATATTTTTCCGGAATACCGATGCCCGTATCTTTTACAACAATTTTCCCTTTATCATTTTCCTGACCGACTGTCACGGTCACCGAACCGCCCGTTTTATTATATTTTATCGCATTTTCACAAAGATTATAAATCAATTCCTCTGTCATCTGAGGGATAGCCTGAATCTCTGTATGGGCACCTTCCACATGCATTGTCACCCGGTTTTTCTTAGCAAGCATTTCAAGCCGGTTTGCCGCGTCTGTTGCCATTTCGTAAAGATCCACAGGTTCTTTTTCAATCTCAGTCGGGCGCTCATCCAGTTTGGACAGTTTGATAATATCATCAATCAAACGGATCATATGGCCTGCTTCATTATAAATTTTTGCAGAAAATGAAGGCACATCTTCCGGAGGAACCATGCCGTTCATCAAAAGTTCCGCATATCCTGAAATAGACGTCAGCGGTGTTTTCAATTCGTGAGAAACATTGGACGAAAATTCCTGTCTGAGTTTTTCGTTTTTCTGACGCATCTTCTTCTGCCTCCCCATCCGCAGCAAAATCGGCTGCATTTCTTCATAGACACACCCTTTTTCCGGATGCTTCAAATCAATTTTCTGAATCGGCTGTACAATTTTTTTCGTCATTTTTCCCGATGTTTTTACGGCAATCAGATAACAGATCACCAGCCATATCACTTCAGCGGCGGCTGCGATGGCGGCCGGAATCTTAAAGCACCATGCCAGATAGAGGATCAGCGCGCCGCCTGCTGCAAAACCACCCAACACAGAGCCGGAAAGTATGAGCATTTTTTTATATATTTTTTTTCTCACTTTACATCATCTCCATTTTATATCCGACACCGCGGACGGTCTGTATCTTTCTGCCGCTCTCTCCAAGTTTCTGGCGCAGAGAACCGATATGCACATCAACGGTCCGGCTTTCACCTTCGTAATCCGTATTCCATACGACCTCCAGCAGTTTTTCTCTGCTCAGAACAATGCCCTGGTTTCGCATTAAATAATCGAGCAGTTCAAATTCCTTATATGTTAACTCTACCGGCTGTCCGCCGACAGTCACAGTATGCCGTTCTCTGTCCAGATGAATGTCATCAAGCACCATGTTTTGCGGTTTCTGCTCTTTCCTGCCGCTGCGCCGCAGAACAGCCTTGACCCTGGATACAAGTTCCATAACCCCAAAAGGCTTTGTCACATAATCGTCGGCGCCGGTATCCAGTCCGATCACCTTATCATATTCCGCAGACTTTGCCGTCAGCATGATTACCGGAATGTCCTTCATTGATTCTGTCTTTTTTAACTTTTTTAATATGGACATGCCGTCTTCATCCGGCAGCATAATATCCAGCAAAATCAGCTCTGGCAGCTGACGGCGCATTTCCCTGAAAAACGTTTTGCCGCTGTCAAAGCCTGCGGCGTCAAAGCCTGAGGATTTCAAAGCATATACCACAAGCTCGCGAATATTATTATCGTCTTCTACATAATAAATCATTGATTTCATAGGGCCTCCTCATTCCTTTGTCCGTTACCCGGCAAAATATAAAACCTGCGGAAAAACCGCAGGCTGGTATGCAGACTGATTTATTTCTTTAGTTCACGTTTCACATACCCTGCGATATTATCGGCATGGTCCGAAATTCTTTCGAGATTGCTCAAGACATCCAAATAGACAATCCCCGACGCCGGCTGGCATCGGTTCTGAGCCAGACGCTCAATATGTTTCTCCCGAAGCTCGCTTTCTACATAATCGACCAAATCTTCATATTCTTTTTCTTTTTCAACAAAAGCAAGCTCCATTTCCTGCCGTGCTTTAAGTGCATAACTCAGACCATTGATCACATATGTCATAAGGCCTTCCAGTTCGCGCTTTGCTGTCTCAGAAAATGCGATTTTATTTTCCAGTTTATACTTTGCCAAATCCGCAATATTTTCCGCATGATCGCCCATGCGTTCAATATCGCTGACCGAATAGAACAGATGATTGACAAGTGTATTTTCATCTTCACTCAATGACAGGCGGCTGATTTTGATCAAATAGTCCGAAAGCCGCTTTGCCATACGGTCAATACTTTTTTCACATTCGCAGACTGACTTTATCTTTTCGGCATTATTATCCAAAATGGCTTCAAAAGAATCTTCAATATTCTTTATAGTAATTTCCGCCATCTGTACAACTTCTTCAGCTGCATTCTGTACGGCAAATGCAGGCGATTCTAAAATACGCCGGTCAAGGTGTCTCAGAAAATCGCTTTCTTCTGTCAGCTTCTCCTGTGTATCTGTATCTTTCTTTTTATCTTTTACAATCATACCTGATAACTTAATCAGTTTATCAGTAAATGGGAATAAAATCAATGTATTTATGATGTTAAATACCGTATGGAAAATCGATATCCGGATACTGTCAGTCATAGCATTGGCAAATGACGGCCAAATAACAAACACAGCAGACATCCCGATCCCAAAAATAACCGATCCGAACGCATTGAATAAAAGATGGATCACCGCTGCCCGCTTGGCATAATTTTTTGCGCCTGCACCTGAAATCAGCGTCGTTATACATGTTCCGATATTTTGACCGAGTATGATATATACTGCCGCATCCCATGGAACCATGCCGTGAAACGCCATTGTCTGCAAAACACCGATGGACGCAGAAGAACTCCGAAGCAGAGCTGTTACCGCCGTACCTGTCAGCAGCCCGAGCAACGGAAAGTTTCCAAGCGTATCAAATATCTTTTCAAAGACAGCGGCATGACTGTAAGCCTCTATGGCGCCGGAAATAAAACTCAGTCCTGTAAATAAGGCGCCCAGTCCCGTCAGAATTTCCCCAATCTGTTTTTTGCCGAATGTTTTGCAAAACAGCATTAAAAATACACCGACGCCGATCAGCAGCGGCGCGTAAAATTCCGGATTTAAAGCATTGCCGATTTCCTGCATGGACACAAGCCAGCTTGTCGCTGTCGTACCGATATTGGCTCCCATAATAATGCCGACTGCCAGACTCAGTCCGATAATACCGGCATTCACAAATCCGACAATCATTACCGTTGCTGCTGAACTGCTTTGAAGCATTGCCGTCACTGCGGCGCCGGCAAAAATACCCATCATCCGATGGTCCGCCGCCTGACCCATGAGATTTTTTATCCTGTTTCCGGCAGTCTTCTGCAGTCCGTCAGCCATCATATGCATACCGTAAAGGAACAATCCAAGGCCGCCGATAAAGCCAAACAGCATTTGAATATCTTCCATAATTTCTCTCCCGCATTCTAACATTTCTGATAACTATACACTGCGCATCAAAGCCGATAGTACTGCATTTTCATCATACATCCGTCAGCTTCCAATAAAATATGCCTCATTATATGAAATCCCGGTAAAATCTCTGTCATGTTTTTGTAAATTTTGTGTAAAATTATTCTGCCTGCATCCGCATTTGCTTTTTGATCAGTAAAATATATCGTACCGTTAAAATCATTCCGGTTACAAACCATGCCGCAGGAGATGCCAGACACACACCTATGTAACCGATAAATATCGGAAGTATCACAGCCACGCCAAGCCGTGAAATAAGTTCGGCCACGCCTCCGATCATAGGTATCATGGCATCTCCCATACCCTGAAGGGAATTTCTGAATAAATAAATAGCTGCTAAAAACGGATAAAACAGCGTTGTAATGTAAAGGTAGGTTCTCGCATAACCGATAATCTCATCTGACGGATCGGTCATGAACAGCCGCGTTGCCGCTGTTCCCAGCGTAAAGTTAATAAGCGCCGCAATAAGTACACAGCCTGCTGAAAATATCATGCCGACCTGCATACCTTTTTTAATCCGGCGCCATTTGCCTGCGCCGAGATTCTGACCGCAGAATGTAGCCATCGTTGTGCCAAGGCTGTTCATCGTCTGAGTTACCAGTGTCTCCACCTTGCTGGCAGCCGTAAACGAAGCGATAACTTCTGAACCGAAGACGTTCAGAGCGCTCTGCAGTACCATAACGCCGACCGCTGTCACTGAAAACTGCAGCGCCATCGGAAGACCGACGCGCAAATGTGCCCATGCCCATGTCTTATTCACTCTGAAATCTGACTTTTTCAGCTTTAATATGGGATAGCGCTTGATTGTATAAATTGTACAGAGCACTGCCGATACGAACTGGGAAAATACAGTGGCAATACCTGCACCTGCCACACCCATATGAAAGTTGATGATCAGCACCAGGTCCAGCACAACATTTAAAATTGAAGATAAAATCAAAAAGTAAAGCGGCGTTTTGCTGTCTCCGAGCGCTCTTAATATGCTGGCGACCATATTGTAATAAATGGTGGCAAAAATACCGGCGTAAATAATATTAATATAAATCACCGCATCGTTGATAATGTCATCCGGCGTATTCATTAATTCCAAAACAAATCTTGACGTTGTCAAACTTAATATTGTCAGAATTATGGTAATAATAATGCATAAAACAATCGATACACCAACTGAACGGCGTACCGCTTTTTCGTCTCCTGCCCCGAATTTTTGTGCAATGACAATACCAAATCCGCTGGTAATTCCCGTAGCAAAGCCGATCACAAGAAAAGAGATCGATCCCGTCGCTCCGACAGCTGCCAACGCCTGAACACTGACAAACCGGCCGACAATAATCGTATCTACCATACTGTAAAGCTGCTGAAAAATATTTCCCAAAAGTACCGGAACAGTAAAAAAGAAAATCAGTCTCCACGGAGACCCTTTTGTCATATCCTTTGTCATTTGTCTTCCTCCAGTTATAAGATTTATCTCTGTAGGTACAGCGGCAGATTTTCTCCGCTATACGCCGCGATATCACGGACAGCAGCTGTCTGCCGGTCTTATCGCACAAACAAAGGATATTATACGCACAGGTTCACCAAATTTCAAGTTCTTTTATGTTAAATTTTATGCTATACTGGTGATAGGCATCCGACATGTTTCTGATACCCGATCATGTCGCATCTCAAACTAAAAAGACTTTATTTTTAAGGGGGATTCTTATGTCACTTTCACCAAAAAAAATTAATGCTCAAAATCTTGCCGAAACAGTTATAAGAAATTTATCCAAGCGTCAGATTGCCGGCTATTACGCTCAGGATAAAGATGAGGCGCTTGAAATTGCCTGTCGTTTTCTGCAGCCCGGCAGCAGTGTTTCATGGGGCGGTTCGATGACACTTAATGAAATCGGCCTCATTGATGCCCTCAAAGATTCGGACTGCACTGTACTTGACCGTACTGTGCCGGCTCCTGAAGATATGACTGAATTTTACGGAAAAGTTGCTGCCTGTGATTACTATTTTATGAGCACAAATGCTATGACCATTGACGGCCAGCTGGTCAATATTGACGGTAACGGCAATCGGGTTGCATCTTTGATCCATGGCCCGAAAAATGTGATCATCATTGCCGGCATTAATAAGGTCGTTTCTGATATCCCGTCAGCTTTTAAGCGCGCCCGGGATATTGCTGCTCCGGCCAACACAGTTCGTCTGAATAAAAATACGCCATGTACTCATGTCGGTCACTGCTGCGACTGCAGCAGCCCTGACTGTATATGCAATCAGTTTGTTATTACACGCCGCAGTGGTATTCCAGACAGAATTAAAGTGATTTTAGTCGGTGAAGAACTGGGCTATTGATGCCGTGAACTGCAAAGGCGGCCTGCCCCTTATTACGGGACAGACCGCCTTCATTGGTTATCTTATTAAAAATTTATAGTTTTTCTTTCTTTATCCGAGCAGGCGTATATATCGCCGCTGACTGAACTGACAGTCACCTGAATACAATCGTCCAAATTTTCATTTTCAAAATCATTGGTGCCCAAACGGATGCCCTCGCGGATACGGACATCGCCGCTGACTGTCTTGGCATAGATATAGTACGGTTCGCCGAAACAGCAAATCCTTACGGCTGCATCTCCGCTGACTGTCCTGACATATACACTTCTGCTCTCCAGCCATCTGCCGCCGAAATCACCGCTGACTGTATTCACATTCATCGCATTGGCTGTCACTTTTTTATAATGTGCGTCGCCGCTGACTGTCCTTATATCCGCCTGCTCTGCCTGCGTACGTTTCAGTTCTGCATCGCCGCTTTTTGTGGAAATTGTCAGTTGTCTGCACTGTGTTTCTTCGATTTTGACATCGCCGGAAATGGTCGCGACAGTGATTGTTTCGGCAAAACAGCTGTCTAAATAAACATCCCCGCTGGTCGTTTCTATTTCTACAGATGCCGCATCGTAAGGTACTTCTATGATAACTTCATCTACTGTGGCTCCCAACAGCGAAAGCAATATGTCTGTGCCCAAAAATTTTGCGCTGCTTCTGGGGCATATGCGTCCCATATAGGTGTTTCCCCGCTGAGAACAATCTAAATATACCATATCGTCGGGATCTTCTGTGTAAATATTAACAATATTTTCCGGGGAACGAAAAACTTTGACATCAGCGCTGCCGGCCATAAACTGAATCCGGATGCGATCAGTGTCTTCCCTTGGCGCCTCGTCATACTGATAGCCGCCCGCACTTTTTTCCAGTTCCGCCCTCGGTCTTGCGATTTCAAATTGTTTCAAATGACGCTCTCCAAGCAAATCTTTAATTTCGTCAATAATATCATTGATATCTCCCAGTTCGGCACAAATGTCTTCTTCGCTCTTTCCCTGAGAGAGTCCGTCTTTAAAATGCTCCTCATAATCAGAAATAATTTCATTCACATATGCCGTATCATACTGTTTTAATGCCTGCGCAATCGTATTCAAATATTCATCTTTTCTCATATTCATCCTCCCGCGCTAACCTATCAGCCGCTCAACCGCTTTAACAAAAGCCTGCCATTCCTGCTTTTGCTGTCCCTGATATGCTCTTCCTTTTTCTGTCAGGTGGTAATATTTGCGTGCCGGACCTTCTCCTGCTTCCACAAGATATGTTTCCACATATAAATCATCCTTCAGCTTTTTTAATATCGGATATAAGGTTCCTGTAGCAATTGACATTTCTTCAGAAATTACTTCCGTCAGTTCATAACCATATTTATCTCCCGAAGCCAGCTGAGAGAGCACACAAATTTCTAATGCGCCTTTTTTAAACTGTGCATTCAATTCGTCCACGCTCCTTTAAAAATGGCTGTTTATTGATACATCATTATTGTATCACATACTATTATATAATACAATATAGTATTTAAAATTTAATATCTTATTCTGCAAACCCATACAGACATATTTAAGGGCAGACAATACAGTTACTGTATCATCTGCCCTGCTTTCTCATCATTTATTTTTAAGCTGCTGCCCCATGAGCCAATTTATCACTGTCTGTTCCATCTGATCTGCATCACAGACCGTCGTATGGCGCACCGGCGCTGTACGAAGTTCTGTGACTGCTTTCGGCTCAGCCACACCGGAGATCTGTCTCAGCGCATCGATAAGTTCAAAATCCGGCATGCCTTTATATTTCTCATCAATTGCCGGCATCACACTGCCTGCAAATTTATACGGACTTGCCGTAGAAGCAATGACTGTCTTCGTATGATCGCCGGTCTCACTTCTATATTTGTGATAAACCGATGCAGCCACGGCTGTATGCGGATCAATCACATAACCGTCTTTTTCATATATGCTGCGGATAGCCGCTGCCGTTTCCGCCTCTGTGGCAAAGTTTCCGTAAAAATCAGCCAGCTGCGCCTGCATCTCCTCTGTAATCTCATAAGAGCCCTGTCCGGATAATGCTTCCATCAGACGGCGTGTCTTATCGCTGTCTTCACCTGAAATTTTATAAATCAGACGTTCCAGATTGCTGGAAATCAAAATATCCATGGACGGAGATGATGTGACAATAAAGTCTCTGTTTCTGTTATATGTACCTGTGGCAAAGAAATCAAACAATACTTTATTTTCATTGGAAGCGCAGATCAGCTTTGCCACCGGCAGTCCCATATTTTTCGCATAGTAAGCTGCCAAAATATTGCCGAAATTGCCCGTCGGCACAACAATATTTATCTTCTCGCCTTCTTTAATCTCTCCCGCCTTTACAAGCCTCGCATAGGCATACACATAATAAACAATCTGCGGCACAAGCCGTCCGATATTAATTGAATTGGCCGAAGAAAACTGATAGCCCGCATCGTCAAGCTGCTGTGCCAGAGCCTTATCATTGAACATCTTCTTCACGCCGGTCTGTGCATCGTCAAAATTGCCGTGAATCCCCACAACAAATGTATTCTCACCTTTTTGTGTCACCATCTGCTTTTCCTGAACCGGGCTGACGCCGTCTTTCGGATAGAATACAATAATCTTTGTTCCCCTGACATCAGCAAATCCTGCCATGGCTGCTTTGCCTGTATCTCCGGAAGTTGCCGTCAAAATCACGATCTCATGATCTACATGATTTTTCTTAGCTGCAGTAATCATCAGATGCGGTAAAATAGACAGCGCCATATCTTTAAATGCAATGGTCGCGCCGTGGAACAGTTCAAGGAACCATGCATCATCCGCCTGATGGATCGGTGCGATTTCTTTTGTATCAAACTTATCATCATAAGCGCCGGCAATACATGACTTTAACTCTTCTTCTGTGAAATCTGTCAAAAACAGCTTCATCACTTCATAAGCGGTCTCCTGATAACTCATCTGTGCCAGTGCTTCCATCGGCACGTCAAGCTTTGGAATATATTCCGGCACAAATAACCCGCCGTCTTCGGACAGTCCCTTTAAAATAGCCTGAGAGGCTGTCACTGTCTGTGAACTTCTCGTACTTTTATAATTTAACTCCATCGTATTCCATCCTTTCACATGCATCATTGACTGTGGGCATTATAGCACATTATTTAATGCTTTACAAGGTTAAATCTTTCAATCACCCACACCAAAATCCGTATTCTGCCAAAGCACTTCCACCGACGGATCATCATCCAAATACTTATATTTTTGCGCAAACCATGCCACAAGTTCGTCATCCCGACGGATCGGCGTCGTATTGTTGGTATAAATATTAATTGTTCCCAGTTTAAAATAAGTCTTTAAAATTTCAATATCCCTGTCGATCATTTCCTTTGTCTGCCCCTGTATTCCGACCATCAGGCACGGGGAATCAAAATAGGCAGCCACTTCCTCCGGCGTTTTAAAATCAGCATGTTTATTCAAAACATTTTCCCTGAAATCATTGTCAAATGTTTCAATACCGATTTTATAGACAACAGGAATCCCCATATAATCTCGCATCTGCTGAAGTTTTTTTCGGTAAATCCAATGACTCTCAAAAAAAAGCTTTGAAATATGCTTTTCCCGGATAATATTTCGTATTTCTTCAAGTGTCGCCTTTGGCAATTCAAAGCAGCTTGCCGAGTCAATGACTTCAAGCACACCGAATTCTCCGGTGACATTTTTAAGCACTTCCGAATTAAGCCGCACCATCGCCTGCTCATCTTTTGAATTATCATCAATATAGTCACAGAATGCACATTTGCCCCACGCACACGGAAAGGCTTTAAGCAGTACGATTTCCCTCACATTTTTATTTGTAATTTTACTATATCTATCCATGAATCTCTCCCCGAAGCTTACGCTTCATCTCTCCTGTCATTGCCGCTGCCACAGCCGTAGCAATGAATACAGCCATAAGTTTATCCGCATAATCTGTGATCACCTGAACGAGAAAACAGCTCAGCGTCAGATTCATCCCCAGCTTAGTCATAATCTGAACAAGAAAAGACGAGCCTGAAGATGTAATGCCGCCGAAAACAAAAGCCGTAATGGCTGCGCTTGCCAGCGACAAAGGCAGTGAAAATAAAAATGTCCCGACCGCGATTCTGCGTCCTTTCATCCACGGGCCTCTAAAAAGCAGGCCTGCAAGACAGCCCGTAATCAGCTGTACCGGCGCATAATATAAAGAATACACATCAAACAATACGCCGCTTGCCAGACTTCCCAGCACTCCGGTAATCATCGCCCAGCCCGGACCCAAAAGCGACGCATTCATAATTGTGCCGATTGAATCCATATAAACCGGCAGATGCAGATTGGCCGCAATAAATGCCCCTGCAATATTAACTGCTATACCCATGGCTGTCATACATTCTTTCAGAAGGAGGCTCTGATTATGTCTCATGATGATAAACCTCCTTCATACCGATATCAATCCAATGGCTGTAAGACGGGAAAATCGTTTTCAAAAACAATGACATAAATACCTTCGGATCTGTGTCCGTCAAAACCACCGCATTGGCCGGACGGTTCCAAAAACGATACCCATCCACGATTGTCTGGCCAACGCCAAGCCCTTCGGTCTGCACAGCCACATAACTTTCAAATCCGCTGCATAACGTCGGCTCCTCCGCCGTCTGCCGACACAGGCCGATCATATACGCAACTGCCAGAGGATCATTGATCACACAGCCGATAATTTTTTCCTGATGCCAGTGAAAATCCGTATAAAACTTTGTAATATTCAAAATAAATTCCGCCTTCGGATCATCAAACCGCCCGATCAGGCTGCATATATCCGGTGTCAGTACAATTCTGCGCGTCACATCAAGACCGACCATATGAATCTTTACAGGGCTGTTGGCATAAACCCATGCCGCTGCATCAGGATCCGCCCAGTAATTAAATTCTGCCACTGGCGAACAATTGCCGTGGCTTTTATAGCTGCCGCCCATACTGACAAAATGTCCCATGTTTTTGAACGCTTCCAGATCCATCTGCATCGCCGACGCAATATTGGTCATCGGCCCGAGGGCGATCAAAGAAAGTCCTGGCGTTGACGCAAATTTCTGCACCAGCCAATGCGCCGCCGGATTATCCGCTTCATCTTCGCAGAAAACGACCTCAGACACTTGACTGCAGTAAGACTTCCAGCCGCCGCGCTTAAGCAGCGTCTCATCCATACAGCCATAGCCCGCCTCGCCAAGCCCATCCATGCCATGGGTATCCTGCGCCGTAACCAGCGGTTTGTTTAAAGGCTTTGCCGCGCCCATAATCACCGGAATATCTGTCCGTCCCATCAGTTCCAAAATACGGCATACATTGACCGTTCCCAGCGCTGCGCCCACATTGCCGCAGACAACGGTAATACCGACGACACGGATATCCTTACTGCCAAGCGCCAGCATGAGAGCAAGGGCGTCGTCAATACCCGGATCACAATCAATAACAACTTCTCTTTTAGAATCCATTCTCCTATCTCCTTTCTCTCCATAAGCTGATCGGATAGGGAAAGCGCCCGATGGTCTTCACTCCGCTCCGGGCGGCGCCGTTGCGCGCCAAGCGCGGCAGCACGATTAAAAAAAAGCTGCGTCGGCAGCTTCCCATCCTAAATCACCTATGGATTTTAAAGATTCTTAGTTTTTTATCCTTGGAAGTTTGCGAACAAGTCCAGAGGCTTAATGCCTCTGATTTTATGAATTTTAAACCGTGTCAGTATACCACATTCTTTGCCAAAAGTCCAGTTCTATGTGCATCTCTTGACGCACTTCTTTGTAACATGTATACTACTTAATAACAAAATTCACAGGAGGACACACTTATGAGATATGTCAGAAATACGGCCGCAGCCCTTTCACTTATGCTCTTCATTATTGCCGCAGCTGTAACGATAACATTAAATTTTCGCCAATTATATTACTTTGATATCGATTATTTACATATCGCCGAAACTTCCGGCGTCGACGCAGATACGATCAAAGAAAACTATGACATCCTGATCGACTACAACTCCATGTTTAATCACGATACTTTGTATTTCCCGGATTTTGCCATGTCCGAACACGGCCGGATCCACTTTGAGGAAGTAAAAAACATATTTGTCGGCATTCAGATCATGGGCATTATCACATTGATACTAAGCATCCTTTTTTTAATCGCGGCTATCCGCAAAAAAGACTGGCTCTTTCTGAAACTGACCTCTATTTTTACCATCGCAATCCCCGCGGTGCTGGCTGTTTTAATCTCTATCAACTGGGAACAGGCTTTTGTAACCTTTCACCATATTTTCTTTTCCAATGATTACTGGATTTTCGACCCTCAGGAAGATGCTATTATTAACGTACTTCCGGATACATTTTTCATGCACTCTGCCATCATGATTTTAGGGCTGATTATTCTGGGCAGTATAATATGCGGTGTTCTCTATACCATCCTGAAACGAAAACAAAAATAAAAAATTCTCCTGAAAATCCGTTTGACCCGGAATTCAGGAGAATTTTTATTTTTAATAAACGCCAAAAAGCAGCCGTATGGAATCAATTATAAAGATAACTGCACATATGGCAAAAATGGTTACAACCACACGGCCTTTCTTAGAATACATTTCCATCTCTTCCGCCGAAAAGTGCCTTGCCTTAGCACAGCGGATCAGATTCGGCAGACTGAATAATATAGAAAGCAGTATGCCGGCAAGAGATGTATACCATAGAATCTGAAGAATCATACCTTCGGTGTTGCGCTTCCATGCCGACGTATCGATGGAAACCGTCTTATTAAACGTTCTGCATACCAGTGTATTGCCTGTTTCCGCCACATCTTCATAGGCGCTGGCATCAACAAATGACGCATGATATCCTGAAGGGTATTCGAACATATAAATAATGCCGTTGGTAGACTGGGAACTTCCGAGGAAGCCGGAAAAATCCAGCCGGTCATCATAAGCATACCTGATACGGTTCAGACTGTTTTTGTCATTAATACCGCCTGTGAACGCTGTTGTCTCAGATGTTTCACTGCCGTCGAGAAACCATGCCGTCTGCGCCGACATCTGCTGCGTACTGTCGGCCCGGATTGTCACAGTATAAATGACAAGATCATCCTTCTCTTCTCTTTCACATGAAATATGATCATTGAGCCGTTCCTGTATACGCGCCATAAAATTTTCGCCGACAACCGCATCTTTTTCCGACAGCAGCGAAAACGTAATCTGCCGTTCCAGATTGTGATTATTATTGATCTTTGTATAAACATCTATTTCCTCAAGAGAAATATCCGCGCCAAAGATAAATGTAATCTCATCACTCGGGTTCATTGTGACAACCGCCATACTGGACGTATCTTCAGTTTCATAACTGCTGTCAACCATATAGCCGTTTTTGCTCTCGCATGTTTCAAATGAAAGACTTCCCGGAAGCTGTACTGTATAGCTGACAAAAGCATCCGGCTGCGCATAATCTACGAAATAAGATGCATCCGCATACTGCACAATGTTTTGATTGGCCCGAAGCGTCTGTGTATCATCCTGCTGCTCATTCATTTCAAAAATCGTATTATCCTGATGAAGAATTTCATTCATCTGACGGACATACGACTGAATATTCAATGCATCGAAAGAAATTGTATATGTCTTTTCTCCGCCGACTGTACGGATTGCTATATTGCCATCCTGCGGCACCATGCGCCGCATCGTAGTGTCCAGATCATCAAACCAGTCCTCATTTTCTTCCGAAATTGTCAGCGCCAGCGATGCCTCTATCGTATCATCTTCTTGAAGAATTGTCTCCACAGCCATCGATTTAAAGCCGTGGGACTGCATCGTAGAATAACTGATATATCTGTCTGTTGTTACAGCACTCCCGTTAAAAACAAGTTCTGTTGTCCCCTCCTGATAAAGATCGTCAAGATTCTCATCTGCCAGTGAAGGAAATTCCTTTTTAAGCGCATCATTCAGCCAGTAAAACAAGTCTTCAGAACAGAATTTTTCTTCTACTGTGTATCCTGTTTTAAATAAATTATCCGAATATTCATAGTAAACCGAACTATTTACCCTATCCCCGGCGCCCGCTAAAATCGCCTCAATTTTATTCTGATATTCTTCATATGTGGCAAAAGGCACCGACATAGATACGACAGCACCATTTTCAGATGCCTGCGCACTGCAGCTCATTTCCACCGGACAGTACCGCTCGATCATTGATTGGAGCAGATCTACATTACCGTCAAAAAGCCCATCCAATGCTGCCTGGCCGACTGACGCGGTCATCACACGTTCACCGTCAAAACTGCTGTTGATCACCAACTGTGTATTGACCGTGATGGTCTGATCTTTCTGACAGCCGCACAGCAGTGCGATCACTGCCGTACATATTACCGTCAGTATAAACCATTTCAATCTTCTCATCCGCAACTCCTTATTTCTCCTGCAAAAGATTAATGCGCGCCATATTTAATGCCCGTATCACGGTCTGCTCACGGATTTTTTCACGATTTCCCCGGAAATGACATTCCATCACTTCGACGTGTCCGCGAATAAAACATCCAATATAAACGAGCCCTACCGGCTTTTCCTTTGTTCCGCCGTCAGGTCCTGCGATACCAGTAACCGATAATGCAACATCCGCTCCGGCGGCAGCTGCAGCGCCTCTGGCCATCGCCTCGGCTGTCTGTCTGCTGACAGCGCCCCATGCAGCCAGTGTTTCTTCAGGTACACCGAGCAGCTTTTGTTTTGCTTCATTGGAATAAGTTACCGCACTCTGACGAAAAACAGACGAAGCGCCCGCAACATTGACAAGTCTGGCCGCCAAAAGCCCGCCTGTGCACGATTCTGCCGCAGTGATCGTCATCTGCTTTTCCTCAAGCAGATGAATAAGACACGCTTCCATCGTCTCCTTTTCATCAAATGTATAAATATTATTACCGAACCGACGCATCAGTTCTTCTGCAACAGGCCGGTTCATGGCCTGCGCCTGCGCCTCACTTTCGGCGCGGGCGGTAATTCTCAGATGTACTTCCCCGATTTTAGCGTAAGGGGCGATTGTCGGATTGCTCTGTTCATCAATCATATCCCGTATTTCCGTTTCCACTGCGCTTTCACCCGGCCCGCATATTTTAGCAGTCACAGAAACGATCACGTCTTCGCTCAGACGCCGAAGCATGGGAATCACCGATGTTTCAAACATTGGCACAAGTTCGTCAGGCGGTCCCGGCAGCAGGAACAAATGTCTGCCCTCCTCTGTATGGACGGCAATTCCCGGCGCAGTTCCATTGTCATTGTCAATAACATCGGACCCTTTTGGCACAAGCGCCTGCTTCCAGTTGTTTTCCGTCGGCGTTCTGCCCGTAGATTCAAAATAATCGGCAATTCTCTGTCTGGAACGGGCATCCTCCACAAGGGGCAGTCCGACCACTTCTGCAACTGCTTCTTTCGTCAGGTCATCTTTGGTCGGCCCCAGTCCTCCGCTTAAAATAATAATATCCGAGCGCTCCATCGCTGTTTTGATGCATGATTTCAGACGCTCCATATTATCACCCACAACGGTCTGATAATATGACGAAAGCCCCAGTCCCGCAAACTGTCCCGCTAAATAGCATGCATTCGTATTAACAATATTACCGAGTAAAATTTCTGTCCCCACGCTGATGATTTCTGCTGTCATTATATTTTGCCCCCTAAAATGACTTTCTTATTTTTTATAATGTAATCCATCAGTGATACCACGGTCAAAATCAGCGACGCATAGATCAAAATCTGTTCAATCCAAAATACTGCCTCTCCGCCGAAATCAGGTATCATGAAAATAATAGTAACCATTGTAACTGCTGTTTTAACTTTGCCCCACCATCCGGCAGCAATAACAATTCCTGATTCTGCCGCCACAAGGCGAAAACCACTGATGATAAATTCTCTGGAAATAATAATCAGTACGATCCATGAAGCAATTCTTCCCATGTCTACAAAACAAATCAATGCCGCGGCCACAAGCAGTTTGTCAGCCAGCGGATCCATAAACTTGCCAAAGTTCGTCACAAGATTGTATTTTCTTGCAATTTTTCCATCCATAAGATCTGTCAGGCTTGCCGCCACAAACACAATCAGGGCAGCTATTCTGGCCCACATGCCCCATGTATGGCTTCCGAGCAAAAAGACAACAAACACAGGAATCAGTATCACTCTCAACACAGTGAGTTTATTCGGCAGATTCATCGACCACATCTCCTATCAAATCATAATCACTGGCACCGGTCACACGGACCGGAACAATATCACCCGACATCAGTTCCCACGGCGCATTGACAAAAATATATCCGTCCACATTAGGCGCGTCTTTATATGTACGCCCGATATAAACGCCATCTTCGGGTATTTTTCCTTCAATCAGTACAGGGAGCTGCCTGTCTTTCATTTTCTTTGCTGCTTCAAAAGCGATCTGCTGCTGCAGTGTCATCAATTCATCCCTGCGTGCTTCTTTGACCTCTTCATCAATCTGTCCTTCGAATTTTGCTGCCGGCGTCCCATCTTCCGCAGAGAATGTAAACACGCCGAGACGATCAAAGCGCATATTTCTGACAAAATCCATCAGTTCCTCATGTTCCAGCCTTGTCTCTCCCGGAAAACCGGTGATCAATGACGTACGCAGAGCAATATCGGGAATTTCTTTCCGCAGCTTCGCGATCATTGTTTCCAGCGCCTTCCGGTCTGTCCTTCGTCCCATTTTCTTTAAAATACGGTCGCTGGCATGCTGGATAGGCAGATCAAGGTAATGACATATTTTAGGTTCTGTTTTTATCGTTTCGATCAATTCGTCGTAAATTTCTTCAGGATAGCAATAGAGCAGACGGATCCATTCAATCCCTTCAACAGCACAGAGCTTACGAAGCAGTTCATGCAGCATTTTCTTTCCGTACAGATCCACGCCGTACACCGTCGTTTCCTGAGCAACAATATTCAGTTCCTTCACACCTTTTTCGGCCAAGTCTTTGGCATCTTGAAGTATTTCTTCCATCGGCACACTGCGAAAATTGCCTTTCAGGCTCGGTATAATACAGTAAGAGCAGTGCTTGTCGCATCCTTCGGCAATTTTAAGATAACTGAAATAGCCTCCGGTTGTCACCACTCTTTTTGTATCTGTATGAGGCAGATAACTGATATCTTTAAAACTAATTATATTTTCTTCTCCGGCTGCAACCTTATCCATGACAGATGCGATCTCATCATAGGCTGTCGCGCCGATAACAGCATCTACCTGGGGAATCTCCGTCATAATCTCCTCTTTAAAGCGCTGCGCAAGACAGCCGGTAACAATAAGACCTTTTAGCTGCCCCTCATCTTTAAGCTGAGCCATTTCCAAAATTGTATTGACACTCTCCTGCTGAGCATCATGGATAAAACTGCATGTGTTGATCACCGCAATATCCGCCTCATTTTCATCGTTGGTCAGCATATATCCTCTGTCGCGGATCAGACCGAGCATGACCTCAGAATCTACAAGATTTTTGTCACAGCCAAGTGATATAAATAATACATTCATAAATTATTTCTCATCTTTCATTTTTGCTGCCGCGACGCAATTATGCATCAGCATGGCGATTGTCATCGGACCCACACCGCCCGGCACAGGCGTTATGGCGCCGGCGTTTTCAAAAACATCATCAAAATCAACATCGCCGCACAGCTTATTATTTTCATCTCTGTCCATACCGACATCGATCACAGCCGCGCCGGCTTTAATATAATCCTTCGTAAAAAACTTTGCTCTGCCGATAGCGCAGATCAAAATATCCGCTCTCCGGCAGACCTCTTTCAGATCAGCGGTCTTTGAATGGCAGACCGTCACCGTCGCATTTTCGCGAAGCATCAGCATGGCCATCGGTTTTCCGACAATATTGCTTCTGCCCACGATCACGCATTCTTTGCCCTCCATCTCAATGCCGCTGCGTTTTAAAAGCTGGATAATGCCGGCCGGCGTACATGAAACAAAACCTTCCTGTCCGATACTCAGCCGTCCCACATTGTATGGATGAAAACCATCCACATCTTTATCCGGATCAATGGCTTTGATCACTTCGTCTTCATTCATATGTTGCGGCAGAGGCAGCTGAACTAAAATACCGTCCACATCCGCACGCCGGTTCAGCTCACCGATCAGCGCCAAAAGTTCATCCTGAGTCGTCGTTCCCGGCAGTTCATATGACAAAGAACGGATTCCCGTATATTCACATGCCCGTTTTTTATTTCTTACATATACATGGGATGCCGGATCGTCGCCTACAAGCACAACTGCCAGTGTCACTGTACGTCCTTCGTCTGCCATCTTTGCCACAGCCTCTTTGACTTCGTCCTTAATTTGTGCGGAAATTGCCTTTCCGTCAATGATCATTGCCATTTCATCCATCTCCTTCGGTCTCTGTTTTTAGAAAAGTCCTGTAATTTTTCCATTCTCATCGACATCAATGCCTTCAGCAGCCGGCACTTTCGGCAGCCCCGGCATTGTCATAATAGATCCTGTAATTGCTACGACGAAACCTGCGCCTGCACTGACATATACTTCCCGGATATTCACTTCAAATCCCTGAGGGCGCCCTAAAAGCTTCGGATTGTCAGATAAAGAATTCTGGGTCTTTGCCATACAGACAGGCATCTTTGAAAAGCCCATGGCTTCAATTTTCTGGAGCGCCTTGGCAGCCGCCGGAGCATATGTGACGCCGTCGGCGCCGTAGATTTCTTTGGCGATGGTTTCAATTTTTTCTTTCAGAGACAAATCATCAGCGTACAGCGGGTGATAATGACTCTCCTTTGTCTCCAGAGTTTCAACAACTTTATAAGCCAGAGCTTCGCCGCCTTCGCCGCCCATTTCCCATACTTTCGCCGGAGCAAAGGCACAGCCTCTGCTTTCACAGAATTCTTTGACAAAATTCAGTTCTTCTTTGGTATCTGTAATAAATTCATTTAAAGTAACGACGATCGGTACATCATATTTCTGAAGGTTTTCAATATGTTTTTCAAGATTGACAATACCTTTTTTAAGCGCTTCCACATCCGGCTGTCCCAGATCTGCTTTCGCCACGCCGCCATTATACTTGAGCGCCCGCACCGTTGCCACCAACACAATAGCATCCGGTTTAAGTCCGGCCATACGGCATTTGATATCAAGGAATTTCTCCGCGCCCAGATCCGCACCGAAACCTGCTTCCGTCACAACGATATCTGACAGCTTCAGTGCAAGACGTGTCGCCTGGACACTGTTGCAGCCGTGGGCAATATTGGCAAACGGGCCGCCGTGGACAAATGCCGGCGTATGTTCAAGTGTCTGGATCATATTCGGCTTAATAGCATCTTTTAAAAGCGCCGCCATAGAACCTACAGCCTTCAGGTCTTTTGCCGTCACCGGTTCGCCGTCATAATTATAAGCAACAATAATCTTTCCAAGACGGTCCTTCAAATCATTCATATCGTTGGCAAGACAAAGAATCGCCATAATTTCAGAGGCAACCGAAATGACGAAATGATCTTCTCTGACAACGCCGTCCATTTTGGAACCGAGCCCGATAACAATATTCCGCAGTGCACGGTCATTCATATCTTCGCAGCGTTTCCAGACAACCTGTTTCGGATCGATACGAAGCGCGTTGCCCTGCTGCATATGATTATCCAGCATTGCTGCCAGAAGATTATTGGCTGAAGTAATGGCATGAAAATCTCCGGTAAAATGCAGATTCAGATCTTCCATAGGCACAACCTGCGCATAGCCGCCGCCGGCAGCGCCTCCTTTAATACCGAAACACGGGCCCAGAGAAGGCTCTCTTAAAGCGATTGATGCCTTTTTGCCGATCCGGCATAATGCCTGTCCCAATCCGACACTGATCGTTGTCTTTCCTTCGCCTGCCGGTGTCGGATTGATCGCAGTAACAAGCACAAGCTTTCCGTCTTTATTGTTTTTAACTTTTTCCCACAAGTCTGACGACAGCTTTGTCTTATATTTACCATATAATTCCAGGTCATCCTCTTCGATGCCAAGCTTTGCGGCAACTTCCCGGATCGGGACCATCTTTGCCTCCTGAGCGATTTCAATATCTGTTTTCATGCATAGCCCTCCTTATATTTTAAAAATTATAAATATTCGTCAATGTACTGCTGAAACTGGTCGGCAGTCATTAAAACTTTTCTCGGTTTTGTTCCTTCCTCCGGCCCTACAACGCCTGCCTCACACAGCTGATCCATAATTCTTGCCGCGCGGTTAAAACCAATCTTGTAAACGCGCTGGAGCATGCCGATGGAAGCTTTATCTTTTTCTATAATAAATTTCCCTGCTTCTTCAAAATATACATCACGCTCAGCGCCCTGTCCTGTATTTCCGGAAGCGGTTTTGGCTGTTTCAATCTTCTGGGCAACTTCATCGCTGTAGGAGGCCGTCTGCCCCTGCGCGCTTAAAAAGTCAACAACCGCATTGACCTCGCTGTCTGAGATAAACGCCCCCTGAACGCGGACCGGTTTTTGCAGTCCGGCCGGGTAAAAGAGCATATCGCCTTTCCCCATCAGCTTTTCAGCCCCGTTCATATCAATAATTGTCCTTGAATCCACACCCGAAGAGACAGAAAATGCAATTCGGGACGGAATATTCGCTTTAATCAGTCCTGTGATGACATTGACCGACGGTCTTTGTGTGGCAATCACCAAATGAAGGCCGGCAGCTCTTGCCAGCTGAGCCAGACGGCAGATGGCATCCTCAACTTCTCCCGGCGCTACCATCATCAGATCGGCAAGCTCATCAACGATGATGACAATCTGCGGCAGCTTTTTGTAGGTTTCGCTTTCCAGATGCTCTTTTGCCAGCTTTTCTATCTTTTCATTATAACCCTGAATATCTCTGACATTGAGCTGAGCAAACTTCTGATAGCGGTCTGTCATCTCCGCTACGGCCCAGTTGAGCGCTCCCGCCGCCTTTTTAGGATCTGTCACAACCGGAATAAGCAGATGAGGAATGCCGTTATAGACACTCAGTTCCACCACTTTCGGATCGACCATAATCAACCGTACATCTTCCGGCTTGGATTTATAAATAATACTCATAATCAAGGTATTGATACATACGGATTTTCCCGAACCTGTGGCGCCGGCAATAAGCAGATGGGGCATTTTGGCAATATCGGTCACAATCACTGAACCGCTGATATCTCTGCCCACTGCAAATGTAATCTTGGATTTACTCTTTTTAAATTCCGCGCTCTCCACAAGATCTCTGAAGCATACCGTGGCATTTTCTTTATTCGGCACTTCAATACCCACAGCCGATTTTCCCGGGATCGGCGCTTCAATACGGATATCCGCCACTGCAAGATTTAACTTAATATCGTCTGCCAGAGAGACAATACGACTCACCTTCACACCCTGTTCCGGCGACAATTCGTAACGGGTCACTGACGGTCCACAGCTGACATTTGTAACTTTAACCTTAACGCCGAAACTTTCCAGCGTCTGCTGCAGCTTCACAGCCGTCGACTTCAGCTGTGTGTCTGATACCGGCTGTCTGCCTCTGTCGCCTCTTTTTAAAAGATCCACAGGTGGGAACACATATGCTTTGACCGGTTCTTTAATTTCCTCCGGTTTAATATCTTCCGGCACCGGATTTTCCGACTTTGTCTTTGAACGTTTTTTTTCTGCCGCCCCATCGCTTGTCTGCGCAGGGACAACACCGGCTGCTGCCGCAGCTTCCTCCGGTGTCATCTGCGCCGGTTCATAGACAGGCAGCGGCGTCTCTGTACCCGCTTTATCATTTGCCGGACTGCTGCTTTCATCTGCCGCGTTTTGTATTTCTTCAATCGGCAGGCGAACTGTCTCGTCACTGACATCTTCCGGCGTATGTACCGGCTCTTCCGTAACTTCCTCAAATCTGATCGGCTCCATATGCGTTACCGTGATTGTTTCTTCCGGCACCTGCACCGACGCCTGCGCCGGCTCTAAAATATCCACATCGGCCAGTTTGAAATCTTTTGGCAGCGCATCTTCCTCTGATACGCTGCTGACTGTCTTCGCTTCTGCCATTGCGGCCGCCTGACGGGCAGCTTTAGACGCTGCTTTCGCCTGTGCTTCTTCACGAGCCTGCTCTTCTTTTTGCGCGTCCTCCTGAGCAATCTCAGCCATCAGCCGTTTCTTCTCGGCATGCTGAACGCTGGATTCCTGTATAAATGCTTTGATCTTTCCGAAAAGCACCGTAAATATTGCCCGCTGTGCAAGCAAAACCACCCCCACAAGCATGCCGAAGATAATGATAACCATTGCGATCGGCCTGCTGCTTACCGAAACAAGGAAATGGCAGATCACGCCGCCGATAATACCGCCGCCATTTTTATAAATAGCGCAGTTTCTATAATAATCCATCATGTTTGCTGTTGTATCTGCAGGGCTGATCAGCATCTGCAAAAATGCCATCACCGAAAGGCAGAGCAGTACAGATGCCAGCACTTTTTTGGTCAGTGTCCGGCTCTGTCTGTTTGAAATAATAAACGCTGTCCCGAAAAACACAATATACGGTATCAGGTAAGCGATCCAGCCGAAAACACCAAACAAAAAGTAGGATATCAGGCCGCCGACCCGTCCCCCGAAATCCAGCGTACTGATCAGCAAAATACTGGCTGCAGCAAGAGCGATCAGCAGCTTGATTTCATCATACATACCGCTTTTGCGTTTAAGCATTTGTTTCTTCTCATACTCTGACATACGCCCGGACTTACGTTTTTGTCCCGTAGCTGTCTTTACACTTGATGCTTTCGTACCTGAAGTTGTTCTTTTCCGTCCCGAAGCCGGTTTTTTTTGTTTTGTTTTTGATGAAGTTGTTTTAGACGCTGTCTTTTTTGCGCCTGTCCTTTTATTATTTTGACTGGAAGCCATGAAAATTCCTCCTACTGCCTGTCCTGACTGAATATGGGTATCCGATTGCGGTCCTTACAAAAGAATTGCGAAACATTACCATCCGGGAGGACGCATGAATATTTCGCAATAATAAACCCCTATTATTTATTAAAAAAGAAATATGCGATCATCGAAATAATACCGATCACTGCACAATAATAAGCAAAATACTGATATCTGCTCTTTTTTACGATATTAATCATCACTTTAATACAAATATAACCGACGACACCTGCAACGACCATGCCGATCAGATAGCTGACAACCAGCGACGGAGTGATTGTCTCTCCTGCAATGCCGCCAAGTTCCAGAAGGTTTGCCCCCACAATTGCCGGTATCGAAGCCAGGAACGAATATCTGACCGCAAATGAACGATCAACGCCTACAAACAGGCATGCAGCAATCGTTGAACCCGAACGGGAAATTCCCGGAAGTGTGGCAATACCCTGGGCAACGCCGATCACTGCGGCATCTTTGTAAGTTGTCGCCTTTGCCTTTTTATGGCCGCCTTCTCTGCCGTCCACAAGCAGCAGCACAATCGCTGTAATCACAAGACAGATGCCCGGAATAACAAGCACTGAACTTGCGGCATCGATGATCGGCTTAAGCAGCAGACCGATGACTGCTGTCGGAATACTTGTGACTATGATCAGCAGCGCAAATTTTCTGTATGCATTATTGATCAGACGACGTCTTCTAAAAGGCCGGTGGCCTGCTTTGCAGCTGATCCACTGGCACCCATAGATACACGCGTCAACAATCAGACTGAAACCGTGTATTACCAGATTTTTAACATCTTTCCAAAAAACAATACAAACTGCTGCCAGTGTTCCTAAATGAAGCAGCGATTCAAACAAAACACCCGTACCTGTATTTAATCCGAAAATATGCTGAAAAATCGCCAGATGGCCGGAACTGCTTACCGGAAGGAACTCTGTCAGTCCCTGGATAATTCCCATAAATACTGCATACAAAAAATTCATCTTTATCTTAGCGCCGTTTTGGCTTTCCTCCTGTGTTTTTTACATGCATTTATATTACACTATTTTTTCATCTTTGTCAAAATCAGAATGATGTTTCTCAATCATTTTATTCAGTCTTTCCATAGCTTTGTCAATACCGCCGACTTCATTGATCAGTCCTTCGGCAACCGCTTCCCTTCCGTCAAGCACTGTGCCCACGTCTTTTGCCAGTTTGCTTGTATCCAGCATCAGCGCCTTCAGCCTGTCTTTTTGTATGGATGAATTGCCTGCAATAAAATTTAAAATGCGTTCCTGGATCCGTTCAAAATATTCATATGTCTGGGCGACGCCGATCACCATGCCGTTCATGCGGACCGGATGAATGATCATCGTCCCGCTGGGCACAATCAGGGAATAATCCGAAGAAACTGCCAGCGGCACGCCGATTGAATGACTGCCGCCGAGTACAAGGGACACCGTCGGCTTGCTCAGCGAAGCGATCATTTCTGCGATTGCCAGCCCGGCCTCCACATCGCCGCCCACCGTATTAAGCAGCACAAGCACGCCGTCAATATCTCTGCTGTCTTCCACAGCCGCCAGCATCGGCAGAACATGTTCATATTTGGTCGTTTTTGTCTGTCCCGAAGCAATATCATGTCCTTCAATCTCTCCGATAATACTCAAAAGATAGATTTTATGCTTTTGGGAATTATGTTCCAAAATAATCTGTCCGCTTTCTTTAATCTGATCTTCCTTTTCCTGCTTTTCTTCCCTTTCCATATTTGTCTCCTTTGCTGTTTATCGTGCCGGCAAAAGTTTCCGGCCATGATATCAGTATGAAAGAAAAGTGCAAAAATATACAGGGGCAACCGCTTAAACTCACGATTGCCCCTGTTATCAGTCTTCAATCACAATTTTTGAAATTTCAGGCATATTCACCGGTTTATTCCATGTCTGCGGCCCCAATGTAGGCATCTGCGCAATGGCATCAAGCACTTCAAAGCCGGAAATCATCTGACCGAAAGCCGCATATTTGCCGTCAAGCTGATGGGCGTCTTTATGCACAACGAAAAACTGTGTCCCCGCCGTATCATAATCGTCATCCCGGGCCATAGAAATCGCGCCCCGGCAATGCTTCTGAGGATTGGAAACGCCGTTGGCCTCGAATTCACCTTTAATATGCCATTCACTGTCGGTCATAATATCATTATCCGGTGATCCGCCCTGAATCACATAATCTTTAACGATACGGCACCATGCAAGTCCGTCGTAAAAGCCGCTTTTTGCCGTCTCAACAAAGTTTTTCACTGTGATCGGCGCGTCATCCGGATAAAGTTCAAAAACCATATCCCCGATATCTTTTGTTGTAATCGTACATTTCATAACAGTTTCCTGCTTCCTGATTACTCTGTGATCACAGCATCTTTAAAATAAAGGTTGCCGTTGGCTGTCATATAAACGCCCTGAACATAGTCTTTCATCAAATAATTATTGCTCTTATAGTACAGGTTAATAAACGGATATTCATCCATGGCAATATCCTGTGCCTGAAGCAGCAATTCTTCGCATTTTGCAGCATCTGTCTCAGACTGTGCCTGTGCTACAAGTGCATCATACTCTTCGTTGCTGTAGAATGAATTGTTGTTGGCATCGCCTGTCACAAGCAGAGGCATGAAACTCATCGGATGTGTATAGTCTGCTGTCCAGCCCATCGCTGCCACATCATAGTTGCCGTTGATAACATCGTCATAGAATACCGCCCAGTCTGCAGAAGTAACTTCAACATCGATATTTAAGTTTGTTTCAAGCATTTCTGCAATAGCTTCTGCCACCTTCTTAACTGTATCATCAGAATAGTAAGACAGTTCCAATGTCGGGAATCCTTCGCCGTTTGGATAGCCTGCCTCAGCCAGCGCTTCCTGAGCTGCCTCAACGTCAGCTGTTGCGCTTAAACCTCTGTCAGAAACGCCGTCCATCATATCTTTGCCGTCAACCACATAACCCGGCGCAAGGAAATTGTATGCCGGTGTTGCATCAACCTGAACAACGTTATTAATAATATTTTCTCTGTCTACCGCAAGATTAAGTGCCTTTCTTACAAGCGGATCATCATAAGGTTCTTTGCCGCAGTTAATATTGTAATATACAGTTCCGTAGTTTGGTACAACATTGACGCCGGCATTTTCAGCCTTCAGTCTTGCATAGTCTGAAGACGGAATACTTCTGATACCGTCAACTTCGCCGGATTCGTATGCTGTCAGCGCTGTTGATGTATCCAAAATGTAACGCAGCGTTACTTTTTCCATCGTTACATTGTCTGCATCCCAGTAGTTCTCGTTTTTCACAAGAACAACATTTTCACCCATATTCATTTCAGATACTTTAAATGGGCCGTTGCAAATGTAAGTTTCACCGGATGTTGTCCATGAATCGCCGTTGGCTTCAATCGTTTCCTGCTGTACCGGGTCAAATACCCACATCGTCAGCAAATCGATGAAAAATGATGTCGGCTGTTTTAAAGTGATTTCCAGTGTCTGGTCATCAATAGCTTTCACCCCGAGATCTTCTTCTGTAGCTTCGCCGGCATAATATTCATCGGCGTTAAGAATGTAGGATTTTACAATATCTACATACATACCGCCCGTTTCAGGTGTTAAAACACGCTGGATCGAATATACAAAATCCGACGCTGTCAGATCTGAACCGTCGCTCCATTTCAAACCGTCGCGCAGATGGAATGTATAAACAGTACCGTCATCGCTGACATCCCAGTTTTCCGCAGAACCGCCTACAACTTCGCCATCCTGATTGTATGTTACAAGACCTTCAAAACAGTTGGCCAGCACATACTGGGCAAAAGAGTTGTTGGTAATACCCGGGTCAAGGCCGTCAGGTTCATTACTCAGTACAAATGTCATTTCCTGAGTGCCTGATGCTTCTCCCTGTGCACTGTCGCTTCCTTCAGTCGCTTCAGCTGTTGTGTCTGAAGCTGCATCCGGCAATGTTTCCGGTGTATCTCCCGATGAACCGCAGGCTGTCAGAAGAAAGGCGCAGCACATACCAAACGCTGCCGCTTTCATCAATTTTCCTTTTTTCATGATGTTTCTCCTCCTTAAATCTTAGTATCCGCAGCACGGATACATTATTTATGTGAAACCCGGCCGCCGCAGCCGGCGCCGGCCGAACACACATGCGTCTGAACTTTTTCCAAAATAAATCATTCGTATAAATGGCAGGCCACCCAATGTCCCGGCGCCGCCTCTTTCATATCCGGCATCTGCGCGCTGCACGCCTCGGTGGCATATGGGCAGCGGGTGTGGAAACGGCATCCTGACGGCGGATTGATCGGGCTTGGGATATCACCCTCAATACTGCTCTTTTCTTTTTGCCGAGCCAGCTTCGGATCTGCTACCGGCACACTGTCCATCAAACCTTTTGTATACGGATGGAGCGGATGGCTGTACAATTCTTCTGACGTACTTGTCTCCACCAGCTGTCCCAAATACATAACGCCGATATCATCGGAAACATAGCGCACCATGGACAGATCATGGGCAATAAACAAATAGGACAGTCCTTTTTCCTCCTGATAGTCTTTCAGCAGGTTGATGACCTGCGCCTGAATCGATACATCCAGGGCCGAAATCGGCTCATCACATATAACAAGCTCCGGCTGTAAAATCAGCGCTCTGGCAATACCGACACGCTGACGCTGGCCGCCGGAAAATTCATGGGCATACCGGTTGGCATGCTCTTTGCTCAGCCCCATACGTTCCAGCATTGGAAATACATATTCATCCGCTTCCGCTTTTTTCCGGATGATATGATGCGCGATCAGCGGTTCCGCAATAATATCGCGCACAGTCATTCTCGCATTTAAAGATGCATACGGATCCTGAAAAATCATCTGCATCTTTTTGCGGATCGGCTGCAGTTCTTTCTGCCTCATATGTGTAATATCCTGACCGTCGAGAATAATCTGTCCCGATGTGGGATCATACAGACGAATGACCGTTCTTGCGCAGCTGGATTTTCCGCATCCGGATTCGCCGACAAGTCCGAGGGTTTTCCCTTTTTCCAGCGAAAAAGAAACATTGTCCACTGCATGAACGACCTGCTTGCCCCCGGCCTTAAAATATTTTGTCAGGTTTTTAACCTCTAATATCTTTTGACTCATTGACATTACCTCTTATTTCGCAAATGGATTATGATCGTGCGGCGCCTGCGGGTCAAGCAGCCAGCAGCGCGAACTGTGTTCCGGTGAAATTTTTGTAAACTCCGGACATTCCGCGGCACATATATTTCTCGCATATGGACAGCGCGGCGCAAACGGACAGCCTTTCGGCGGATTGATCATATCCGGCGGCGAACCGGCAATCGGAACGAGCCGCTTTGACTTATCCTGATTTAACCGCGGTATGGACGCAAGCAGTCCTAACGTATACGGATGTTTCGGGTTGTCAAAAATTTCATTGATCGGCGCCTGTTCCATGATCAGGCCTCCGTACATAACCACAACTCTGTCGCACAACTCAGCGACAACGCCCAAGTCATGGGTAATAAACATAATACTTGTGCCGAATTCCTGCTGCATATTGCGCATCTGCTTAAGAATCTGATCCTGAATCGTCACGTCAAGGGCTGTTGTCGGTTCATCTGCGATCAAAAGTTTCGGATGGTTTGCAAATGCCATCGCGATCATCACACGCTGACGCATACCGCCGGAAAACTCATGAGGATAAGATTTATATCTTTTTTCCGGCTCCGGAATTCTGACCATTTTAAACAAATCAAGCACTTTCTGTTTTAACTGATCTCCTTTTACTTCAGGATGATGGGTCTGTATCATCTCCGCCACCTGCTTGCCCACAGGAATGAGCGGATTCAGCGAGGACATCGGGTCCTGAAAAATCATCGCGATTTCTTCACCGCGGATTTTCTGCATTTTCTTTTTATTGAATTTTGTTAAGTCTTTATCTTCAAATAAAATACGGCCTTCTTTAATTTTCGCCGTGTCCGCCAGAAGGCGGAGCACAGACATGGAGGTCACACTCTTGCCGCTGCCGGATTCACCGACAATTCCGAGGATTTCTCCTTTATGTACTTCCAAAGAGATGCCTCTGACTGCCTGTACCTCCCCGTTGCTCGTAAAAAAAGACGTTTTTAAATTTTCAATTTGTAATATCACGGGTTCCATATGCATTCTCCTATTTCTTAAGTTTCGGATCCATCGCATCTCGTAAGCCGTCACCGACAAAGTTAAATGCAAACATAATGATACAAATGACGGCTGCCGGTATCAGCAGCTGATACGGACTTGTTCTCAGCGTTTCCGCCGCGTCGTTGCACATCGTTCCAAGACTTGCCATCGGCGGCTGCAGGCCAATGCCCAGATATCCCAGAAAAGCTTCCATAAAAATAGCCGATGGAATAAGCATGGTCACTGTGACTAAAATAGAGCCGAGGGCATTGGGGATCAAATGTCTGAATAAAATATTTTTTGTGGAGGTCCCGATGGAGCGTGCCGCCATGACAAATTCCTGTCCTTTCAGACTGAGCACCTGTCCTCTGACAACACGGGCCATATCTACCCAATATACAATGCCCAGCGCCACAATAATACTATGTATGCCGTTGCCCATAATGACCATGATCAAAATAACATACAGCGTCATCGGTATCGTACTGATAATATCAACAATTCTCATCATCACCGTGTCGACAATACCTCCCACATATCCGGAAACACCGCCGTAAAGAATACCGATGACTAAGTTAACTGCCGCCGCCACGAAAGCAACGATCAAAGAAATACGTGTGCCGTACATAAGACGTGTCAGCACATCTCTCCCCAAACTGTCAGTACCGAGAATATAAGAATGATTCCATACATGGGACTGACTGTAAACTGCTCTTGTTGATGCATCTGCAAGTAAATACGGTGAAGAGCCGTAATACAGCGCTACTTCTGTGCCGTTATAATTCATTAGGAAAGTATCAGATTCAGAGCAGACACAAAAAGAGCAGTTCTAAGTAAAGTTGAACTGCTCTGAATGTGATTCTTTCCAATTGTACCAAGCCGCGGACGGGTCAGCCAGGATGTATATGGA
>DVJY01000053.1 GCA_018716485.1 Candidatus Scybalocola faecipullorum | reverse complement strand
TGGTGCATCAAGGTATTGTCCTGCTTGTGCCAAGAAGATACGGAGGGAGAAATCAAACGAGAGCAAACGCAGGAGCAGAGAACAGAAAAGGATAGCATGTATGAACTGTCCGCAAAAAATGACCGACTGATTTTGCTCACGGGCAAGATTTAATATTTTCTCATAATCATTGGGTGCGCTTAGATGAATCGGAAGATCGTGTACAGCACTTTTGATGATTTCTAAAAAATTTTTCTGATAAACTTCCATAATGAAATGCTCCTGTGCACTATTTTCTCTTGGTTTATTATAGCAGATTTCCGGGGGAAATGGACATTTGGCTGTGAAAAAATAAATGATGCTCAAGATGCTTCACAAATAAAAAAGTATGTATTTACAATCAAAAAGCATCATGTAAATATCAACAAAAATGCAAATGAGATGTACAGTCGCTTGCCGGTATCGGTCCGCCTGTGGAACAAATTGTACAAGTAATTAAAGAGAATATCAGTTTTGTGAAGCAGTGGTTTCCGAGAGTACGGTATTCACAATATATCTGTATTGTTTGACAATCGTTTTGTGTAATCAATAATTCGCATTTACAAAGTGTTTTGCGATATGTGAAAATTACCAAAATTTTTGAAATCTCCAAAAAAATATTGACATTTATAGGGCTTGAAACTTGTTAAAGCATTGATATACAATAAAAACAAACAGACCGCTGCCAATAATGACTTTATGGAAAGACGGCAGAAAGACAAAATGTTTCTCTAAGCGAACAAAATATATAAAAACGTTTCTGCAAGCGAACAAAATGCGTAAAAATGTTTTCATGAGCGAACATTTTTCGGAAGTTAGCCCTCTAGGGGGCATAAATATAAGCGAGTAAGACTCTGCAGAGGAGTTGCATTCACAGGTTGTCTGATATAATATGCAAATGCCGGCATTTTATTGCCGTATATTTTAGAGTGTAAAAGATAGCCCTGAAAACGGTTCACTCCAATGAACGGAAAATACAGAAAACTTAGGGAAAATATAAGGAGAAAAGCAGATGAAAAAACAACAGATTGATCTTAATCATAAAACCATTTTAGTGACCGGTTCTCCGGGATTTATCGGAGCAAATTTAGTGCTGAGACTTTTGAAGGAGATGACTTCGGGGCAAGTGATATCCTTTGACAATATGAATAACTATTATGACCCGGAGATTAAAAAGTACCGGTTGTCGCTTATTGAAGAAGCGGCCAAAAGTACCGGCGCAAAGCATCAGTTTGTTCAGGGGGATTTGGCAGATAAGGGGCTGATCGACCATATTTTTCAAACATACCATCCGGACATTGTTGTGAATTTAGCGGCACAGGCCGGTGTGCGCTATTCGATCACAAATCCGGATGCCTATATTCAGTCAAATTTGGTTGGATTTTATAATATTTTGGAAGCCTGCCGGCATTCTTATGACAACGGGGCATCCGGTGTGGCACATTTGGTCTATGCGTCCAGTTCTTCTGTGTATGGCGGCAACAAGAAAGTGCCGTTTTCCACAGATGATCGGGTGGATAATCCGGTATCTCTTTACGCGGCAACGAAAAAGAGCAATGAACTGATGGCACATGCTTATTCAAAATTGTATAATATTCCGTCTACCGGGCTTCGCTTTTTTACAGTTTACGGTCCGGCAGGGCGCCCGGATATGGCGTATTTCGGATTTACGAACAAACTGCTTAAAGGCGAAAAAATACAAATCTTTAACTACGGCAATTGCCAGCGTGATTTCACTTATGTGGATGATATTGTAGAAGGTGTGCTTCGGGTGATGAAAGGCGCGCCGGAGCGCAGCAATGGCGAAGACGGACTTCCTGTACCGCCGTATGCTGTGTACAATATCGGCGGCGGTCAGCCGGAAAGTCTGATGGATTTTGTGACAATTTTATCCGAGGAGCTTGTGCGTGCAGGTGTGCTGCCGGAAGATTTTGATTTTGAGGCCCATCGCGAACTTGTACCGATGCAGCCGGGCGATGTTCCTGTAACTTATGCGGACAGCACCGGTCTTGAAAGAGATTACGGCTTTACGCCGAATATTGACCTTCGTACAGGCCTGCGGGCTTTTGCACAGTGGTATAAAGATTATTATCTTTAATGAGACTCTTTTCTGATACATATCAAATATTCATGTAATCAAATGACGGGGTTATCCTGAAATATGATATCAAGATAACCCCGTTCCCATCTGTGATTCTGGTTTTATTAACTTACCGATCAGTCTCTTCTGAACAAGTCGCGTGTATATACTTTATCTTTTACATCGTCAAGGCAGCTGTCGTAGCGGTTAGCGATGATACATGCAGATGTTTCTTTAAATTTTTCCAGATCATTGACAATTTTGCTTCCGAAAAATGTGTGGCCGTCTTCAAGTGTCGGCTCATAGATGATGACTGTGGCGCCTTTGGCTTTAAGACGTTTCATGACGCCCTGAATGCTGCTCTGACGGAAGTTGTCGGAATTGCTTTTCATTGTCAGGCGATAGACGCCGACGATAATTTCTTTCTCTTCAAGACGTTCATCATAAGCGCTGTTGGCTTTATAGCCGCCGGCAATTTCAAGCACGCGGTCTGCGATAAAGTCTTTTCTTGTACGGTTGCTTTCCACAATCGCTTCAATCAAATTTTCCGGAACATCTTGGAAGTTGGCCAGAAGCTGTTTTGTATCTTTAGGCAGGCAGTAACCGCCGTAACCGAAAGAAGGATTGTTATAGTGGGTGCCGATACGCGGGTCAAGGCATACACCGTTGATGATTTCCTGAGTATTCAATCCTTTTGTTTCGGCATAGGTATCCAGTTCATTAAAATAAGAAACACGGAGTGCCAGATAAGTGTTTGCAAATAATTTTACGGCTTCAGCTTCTGTAAAGCCCATGAACAGTGTGTCGATATTTTGCTTAACGGCGCCTTGCTGCAGCAGTGCTGCAAACTGTTCCGCCGCATGGCGGCTCTGGGTGTCACATCCGACGATGATGCGGCTCGGATAAAGATTGTCATATAAAGCTTTGGATTCCCGCAAAAATTCAGGACTGAAAATGATTCTGTCTGTATGATATTTTTCGCGGACGGATTTCGTGTAGCCGACAGGAATCGTTGACTTGATGATCATTGTGCAGTGGTCATTGACACTCATGACAAGTTCGATGACAGCTTCAACAGCTGATGTATCAAAAAAGTTTTTCTGGCTGTCGTAGTTGGTCGGTGCAGCGATGATGACCATATCCGCATCTTTATAGGCTGCGGCGCCGTCGGTCGTTGCCTTTAAGTTTAAAGGTTTTTCGGCCAGATATTTTTCAATATAGTCATCTTGGATCGGGCTGATTTTTGCGTTGATTTTTTCAACTTTTTCAGGAACGATATCAACGGCAGTTACATGATTGTGCTGTGCCAGCAAAACGGCAAGTGAGAGTCCTACATAACCGGTGCCTGCCACTGCAATGTGATACATATGATCAACTTTAAGTGCACAATTGCCGCCGCCCTCAGGTATAAATAAATTCGTAATTTCAAAGTCGAGCACTTCGGCCAGTTTTTCCAGTTGTTCGATGGACGGCATATAGTCCTGCTGTTCCAAGCGGCTGAGCATGCCGCGGTTGATGCCGGTCAAATCGGCCAGCTGCTGCTGTGTGATTTTTTTGTTTTTTCGCTGCTGAAGCACAGTATCGGCCAGCAGATTTAAAGATAATTTTTTCATTATAAGTCTCCTTTAAATAAATGTCATTTTAAATGACAAAATATTGCGGGCTTTATATTTGAATTTTAGAGGATTTCCATAAATCATACTAGCATAAGCAATTTTAAAGTGCAACAGAAAAAGCTGATTTCAAAAAAATGTCGTTTTAAATGACAAAAAATAGACAGTGACAGTGAGAAAAGCGTGATATAATATCGTTATCATCACAAAGGAGAAAAAATATGCCATTATTGATTATTCGTAATGATATTACAAAGATGCAGGTAGATGCTGTTGTGAATCCGTCCAACAGCATGCTGCAGTGCGGACGGGGAACAAGTCAGGCGATTTTTAATGAAGCCGGCGCCAAAGTGCTGGCAGGCGCCTTGGCAGAAATCGGCCAGTGCAGCGAGGGAGAAGCTGTCATCACCAAAGGGTTTAATCTGCCGGCAAAGTATATTATTCATGCGGTCTGTCCCAAGTGGCGCGGCAAAGATGCCGAGACATATGAACTGCTTGGGCGGTCATATACTTCCGCGCTGATGCTGGCAAAGCAGTATGCGTTGAAAACAGTGGCCTTTCCGCTGCTTTCGTCAGGCTTTTACGGATGGCCGAAGGCAGAAGCACTTCATGAAGCGACTGCGGCAATCAGCAGGTTTTTGCTTGCAGAGGATATGACGGTTTATATTGTCCTGTATGATCATGAATCTGTGGAAATCGGGAAAAAGCTGTTTTCATCGGTGAAAGAATATATTGATGAACATTATATTGAGCAGAAACGCCGTCAGTATGAGTATCCTGCATATCAAACACTTCAAAGCAGCATGGCAGCTCCGGCAAGTCATGGGAATTTATTGCAAAAGATGTCACCGGTCAAAGAAAGAAAATTGGAAGATCTCATAGCGCAGATGGATGAAACGTTTTCTCAAAAATTGCTGCGGCTGATTGATGAACGCGGTATGAAAGACTCGGAAGTCTACCGGAAGGCCAATATTGACCGGCGACTGTTTTCAAAAATACGGAATGATGTGTACTATACACCTTCCAAAAAGACGGTGCTTGCTTTCGCGATTGCATTGGAATTGTCTTTTGATGAGACAAAAGATCTTTTGATGAAAGCAGGTTTTGCGTTGTCCTACAGTTCCAAATTTGATATTATTTTGTCTTTTTTTATCGAGAACGGACAGTACGATGTATTCCTTATTAATGAAGTATTGTTTGCATACGGCCAGCCGCTTTTGGGGGAATAGTTTAGCGGCCAAAATGTCGCCTGTGAGGCGACCAATGTCCCTTTGAAATGGTATATGATATGCTCAGAAACAGTTCATGAGTTTTCAATATACACAGAAGGGTGGTTTTATTTGATGAAAAAAGGATTGACAGAATTAGTATTTGTATTGGACCGCAGCGGTTCTATGAGCGGACTGGAAAGCGATACGATCGGCGGATTTAACAGGATGATTGAAAAACAGAAAACAGAGCCGGGTGAAGTGATGGTGACAACGGTTTTGTTTGATCATCAATACGAGGTGATCCACGATCGTTTCCCGATTCATATGATCCGTCCGCTGACTGAGAAAGATTATTATGCCAGAGGCTGTACGGCGTTGCTTGATGCCGTTGGAATGACGATTGATAAAGTGAGCCGGATTCAAAGGTATCTGCCGCGGGAAGCTCAGGCTGAAAAAGTAATTTTTGTAATTACGACAGATGGTTATGAAAATTCCAGCAAAGAATACACTTATAAACAGATTCGGGAGATGATCCGTCAAAAAGAGCAGGCGCATTGGGAGTTTATTTTCCTCGGCGCCAATATGGATGCAGTATCTGAGGCGGAAAAAATCGGCATTGCACATGACCGGGCGGCGGCTTTTGAAAATGACAGCGATGGTGTGCAGCTTAATTACGAAGTCATTACGGAAACAATATCGGCGATGAGAGCCTGTGCGCCGACATCGCGGATCGATGGCACATGGAAGAAAAAAATCGACGATGATTATAAAAAAAGGAGAAGAAACCATATGAAATAACAAAATTATGCTATAATCAAACCACAGACAGCAATGCGAAAAATAGAAAGTATATGTATTGTCTGAATTTGATGAAAAAGGAGAAACTTTATGGGATATTGGGGGATGGGGCTTGCACAAAGCGACGAATTTTGTGAAATCTATGGACAATTCATGGAAAAATATGATCAGGGCGAATCAGTGGCCGGTATTAGCAAGGATATTCTTGCTCAATACCATAAAGAGTTTGATGACAAAGATGGTATTATGCACGATGTTTATTTCGCGCTGGCGAAAGCAGAGTGGATGTGCTGCGAACAATCAAAGGATATACTCAAACGTGTTGGCGAAATTATTGCCAGTCAGGCCAATATCCAATTTTATAAAGAGTTAGGGGCTACGGCATCTGAGTTGAAAATTCGGCAGAAAAAATTAGAAGCGTTTAATGCAGCATTGCAAATACCAAGAGCAAAGCCGCGAAAACGTTATCCATACAGTTTGGATGTAGAAAAACCTTTTCCTCCAATGGAAATAGGCGATTGTTTTGCGTATAAGTATGATCAAGGCAAGCGAGTTGTAATTATATTGGATTGGGTAAAAAATCCGGGATTAAGAAAAATGGTTTTCTGCTGTATTTTAAAGAATACATATAGCTTGGCTCAAGCCAAAGTAACCGATTTTTTAGAGGAAGACGTTGGTTGTATAGCCTGTTTCGTAGCGGAGGATTTTTTAGGAAAATCGAATTTGAAAAAAGTAGGTGCAGTCAGTATTCCGCCAAATATAAAAAATGAAAAATTAGGAAAAATAATACCTCTTGGCAGTAAAAATAATTTTAAATGGGATTACTCAGATACAGAGTCTTGCAGCTTACGTGATTTCCTTGAGAATAAAAATTTCAAATTACATGGATTTACGGATATCGGATGGTTTGGTATCGGATGATTTGTGAGAAGAATCGACGGATGCGTTATAATAGAACAAAGCCCTGAAGGCCGCATAAAGGGCGCGAAATTGTGACCAATTAAATGAAAGGAGAAAAACTGCCATGAAATGTTTGCTCAGGTATGAATGGGTTAAGCTGCTCAGAGCCTGCCCGTCAGAAGGTAAGGGGGATGGGGCAGAGTGCATGGAAGGAAGTGTTTTATAAATCGTAAAAGGGATTTCTTGACAAGTTAGTTATTACTAACTATAATAAATTTATAGAGCCTGTTTATATTATGATATTTCTCATGGGAGCAGTAATGAAGGAGTATAAGATCGAGAAAAATACGGTGCAGGAAACACTGGTCCTCCCCTATGCTGGATAAGTATATTGCGGAGGGAGGAATTACAGTGAACTGGGTACGCATGGTTTGGCTGGTTTTATGATGGCTGCTTATTTTAATCTGTTCGCTGCGGCTGTGGCGATATACAACCCCCGATTGATGTTTCCTTGTTATCCCCCATCCATTATTAAAGATGC
This sequence comes from Candidatus Scybalocola faecipullorum, assembly GCA_018716485.1. GTDB lineage: Bacteria > Bacillota > Clostridia > Lachnospirales > Lachnospiraceae > Scybalocola_A > Scybalocola_A faecipullorum. Next base: position 576 of record DVJY01000053.1, on the reverse strand, counting down.
GCCGGAACCTCCCACGAAAGGGGAGAACCGGTTTTATATGATTTGGATCTGTTTCGGAGAAATCCTGCCCCTGATTATTTATGGCGCGGTCAGTATGATTGAAGGCGGGACCCGGGGATTTGGCTGGATGGTGCTGCACGGTTATATCCAGTGGCTGATGATCGGTTTTGCGGACCTGTTTTTCTTAGATGTCTGGCTGATCCAGAAAAAATGCAGGAAGCGTTTTATTATTCCCGGAACCGAGGGACATCCCGGCTATGAGTTCAAGGTGTGGATGAAAAGCTACGCCCTGCCGGAACATCTGCTCCAGTGGGCGTTGATTCTTTGCCGGGTGATGGCTTTGCTTCAGGCGGGGCTGGGAGTTTTGTTAGTGAGACTATCATCGTAAGGGTGAGACTATAGGAACAGGGATTAAATTTGTTAAAGAGGAAAGAAGGGAATTTATGTCCGATCGGCAGGGAAAATTTCAAAAAGCGATCCGTCTTGGCACTCATGGGGAAGACTACGGAAGTTGGATGTCAAACCCGGTGTTTTATATGGTGGGCGGGCTGACAGCTCTGGCAGCGCTGCTGGCGG
>DVJY01000052.1 GCA_018716485.1 Candidatus Scybalocola faecipullorum | reverse complement strand
GAAAAGTAGGACTTATAAGCTGTCTTGACTATTACAAGGAGCGCCATGCTTTGAAGTTATATTGAACCGCCGTATGCCGAACGGCATGTACGGTGGTGTGAGAGGGGGACTAAATTCCCCCTACTCGATTTAAAGGACTGTTCCCTCCCGCCTTGATTTTTCACTTGGATATAGTATAATTTTATGATATCAGAGTAAGAACAGTGTATGCTTTTATAACGGGGTGAGATTTTGGAACTGTCGGAACTGACGGCATATGCCGAGGAAAAATTTCATATGCGTGAGCAGTATAAATGGGCGGATTTTCCCGGTTTTTCGGTTCTGGCTGATCCGAATACGGGAAAATGGATCGCCCTGCTCATGCGTCAGTGGGATTATGATACGGGGACAGAAATACAAAGATGCGATTTAAAATGCGGACAGCCAAGCCTTTCTGAAATGTCAGAACCTTACTTGTCCCAGCCTTTCCGCATGAAGGGAAAGAAGTGGATCGGGGTTAAGTTTGAGAACAATACCAATCCGGATGTTGTCTTTCGTCTGTTCGACCGGGCAGTCTATGCCGAAGAATCACAGGGGTATACGATCGTTTTGGAACATGCGCCTGTGAAGCAGACGGTGATTGAACCGGATATGACGCTGCCCGCTGTTGATACACAGATACCCGTGCCTGAGACCACACAGATACCAGCGCCGGCATCCGGGATATCTGCCGCGGAGGATCTGAAAATCCCGGACAGGATTTACAAAATGCTGAGCCTGTACAGGTATGGCAGTAATTCTTTTCTGCAAAAGTGCAGCAATTTTTACCGGCAGGGCAAGTTCATGGAAGATTATGAAGATGACGTGCGGTGGGCCGGGGCATTCAGGCATTATTTTCCGGTGTATCATGATTTAAATATAAAGCAGCTCAGAGGATATTTCAGCTGGCGCACCCATGTGAGAAAAGGGGAGTTTTTGCCGATTGCCATATCCATGGCCTATATTTATTTATATGAATTGCTCAATGGGATCGGCGCCGATTCGCCAGAGGACGCCCTTGAGAAGATGAAGGCATTTGAAACGAACTTTTTAAATGCCGGGCTGGGAGATTCCAATATGCAAAAAAATCTGCGCCGCTGGATGCTGGAATATGCGGTCATCCATAATATTCCGGCCGATGAGGCGCGCCAATATGCCGATCCTGAAGTCATCGCAAAGGATGACGCGCTGGCAGTGCTTAAAAATCCGGAAGAATCTTCAGACGAGGAAATTTTTTGCGCGCTCTGTACTTTTGCAGGAAAGAAATTGGAACAGTCGTCTGCGATTAAAAAAGGCGGACCGCGGGGAAAACATTTATTTGCAGCGGTTTGGAAATATGCGGCGGGGACTTATTCAATCTATGGAAAAGATATTTTCACGGCATGTTTTGGTGTACAGAAGTCTTTTGTATGGCGTCCTTTGTCCGATGCGGTCTACTGGGAAGAACACAGGCATGCAGATACAGATTATGTATTGGACGCGAGCAGAACATATCGATGCCGCAGCGGCATGTGGCGGGAAAAACGGTATAACGATACGAACTTTGACCCAAAAAAATTCGGCGCCCTGATGCATGAAGCAGACCGGCAGCTTCGCCAGTATATGAAAACCGGTCATTATCTTCGGAAAAATGCCGGTGAAGCATGGGCGGCGCCTTATGTGGAAGCCGTCATACAGGCCGACCGTCAGGCGCAAATTGAGGCCGCAAGGCCGAAGATTACCATCAATCTTTCCAATTTAGATCAGATCAGACAGGATGCCCTCATTACAAGGGACAGCTTGCTGACTGAGGAAGAAATGGGAGAAACCGTGGTCAATGATCGGGAAAAACAGCCGGTCAATGTGCCGGATAAGCCGGAGGCGCAGGAGGCGCCGCTGCGGCAGGCGGAGGAAAATTTTGATTTTGCGGACGCAGGCAATGTGCCGGTATCACTGGATGAGCCGCATAGGCAGATACTTATGGCGCTTATCCATGGGCGGCCGATAGACACATATATTAAGGCTGATCATTTGATGCCATCCATTGTTGCAGATACCATCAATGAGGCTTTTTTTGATGAGATTGGAGATAATATCCTCGAATGTGACGGTGATGCGGTCACAGTCGTGGAGGATTACAGAGAAGATTTCCTGAAAATGTTTGGAGGAAAAGCGTAGATGACAGACCATAAAAAAGTACCAAAACGGATTTCACAAACCATACTGAATTCTTTAAAAGGCGGCGTCGTTCCGAGGATCGGCCTGCCTTATATTGCTGTCGGGAGAAAAAATGAAATTGAAGCTCTGCTGCATGATGTGGATATCATTGAGTCCGGCGGCGCATCTTTCCGGTTCATCGTCGGCAGATACGGCTCCGGAAAAAGTTTTTTGATCCAGACCATCCGAAATTATGTGATGGACAAAGGCTTTATTGTAGCCGACGCCGATCTTTCTCCGGAACGGCGGCTTCAGGGCACAAGAGGTCAGGGACTTGCGACGTACCGCGAGCTGATCGGTAACCTTTCCACCAAAACCAAGCCGGAGGGCGGCGCTCTGACACTTGTGCTGGACAGATGGATCAGCGGCGTGCAGACAGAGGCCGTTGGGGAAACAGGATTGGAGCCGGGCAATCCCCAACTGACAAAATTGGTCGATCAGAAAATTTATGCAGTGACATCTGCGGTCAGTGAACTTGTGCACGGCTTTGAATTTGCGCGGCTCCTTTCTTTGTATTATCACGCCTATGTGGATGGCGATGATGAGCTGAAAATGAAAGTTGTCCGCTGGTTCCGCGGGGAATATGCCCTGAAGCGGGAAGCAAAAGAAGCACTTGGCATCAATATCATCATCACCGATGACGACTGGTACGATTATCTGAAAATATTTGCCGTATTTTTCCGTATGGCGGGATATGCGGGGATGATTATTATGATTGATGAATTGGTCAATCTTTATAAAATTCCAAATGCGATCACCCGTCAGTACAATTACGAGAAACTGCTGACCATGTACAATGATACCCTTCAGGGCAAGGCAAGGTATTTGGGAATTATTATGGGCGCAACGCCTCAGGCGATTGAAGATAAACGGCGGGGCGTATACAGTTATGAAGCGCTCCGTTCCCGGCTGGCAGAGGGAAAATTTTCGGCGCCGGGCGCAAGAGATCTGCTGGCGCCGGTTATTCATCTGGAGCCGCTGACACCTGAAGAAATGCTTGTGCTTTGCGAAAAACTTTCCGATATGCATGGGGATCTTTACGGTTATCAAAAGAAGCTGGGTACAAACGATCTGGCGGATTTTATTAAGCTGGAGTATGGCCGGATCGGTGCGGATCAAAACATTACGCCCCGCGAGGTGATCCGGGATTTTATAGAACTTTTGGATTTACTGTATCAGAATCCGGCGATGGATATGGCATCGCTTTTAAAGTCGGACGAGTTTACTTATACGAAATCAGAGGCGGTTTCTGATCGGACAGATAAAAACTATGTGGAGTTTACCATATGAATGTTTTTAACAGATATGCCCCATTTATTCAGGACTATATTTACCGCTCCGGGTGGCAGATGCTTCGGGGCGTACAAAATGCTGCCGGCGAGGCGATTTTCGGCACCGAAGATCATGTGCTCATTACAGCCTCAACAGCCTCCGGCAAGACAGAGGCGGCATTTTTTCCGATTTTAACGCTGCTGGACGAAAATCCGCCGGCCAGTGTGGGTGTGTTATATATCGCTCCGCTGAAAGCGCTGATCAATGATCAGTTCGCAAGGCTGACCGAATTGTGCGGGGAAGCCGGCATCGCCGTGACCCGCTGGCATGGAGATGCCCCGCAGACACAAAAGCGGAAGCTGATGCGCAAACCTTCCGGCATACTGCAGATCACACCGGAATCGCTGGAATCATTGATGATCAACAAGCATATGGAAATTCCGTCGCTGTTTGGTGATCTGCGGTTTATTGTGATTGATGAAGTACACTCGCTGCTGCGCGGCGATCGGGGTATGCAGACTTTTTGCCTGATTGAGCGGCTCTGCCGGCTGGCGGGATGTCAGCCGAGACGGATCGGGCTTTCTGCGACCATCGGCAGTCCGCAGGCGGCAGGACGTTTCCTTGGGGCGGGCAGCGGCCGAAGGACGGTGATTCCCCGGTTTGAGGGCGAAAAGGAAATATGGCGTCTGTCTATGGAACATTTTTACAATACGGCGCCTCAGGCGGATGAAGGAAAGACGGATATACCGGAAACGCCGGTTTTGGAATCTCCCACGGACAGCGCGCCAAAAGCGGCGGATCCGGGCATGGCGTATATTTTTGAGCATACACGGGGAAAGAAATGTCTTGTTTTCACAAATTCCCGGGAGGAATGTGAATCGGTGTGCCAGAGTCTGAGGCAGTATTGCGAAGCCAATCATGAACCGGATCGGTTTCTTATCCATCATGGGAATCTTTCCGCTTCTTATCGGGAGAGCGCAGAGGAAGAGATGAAGGACGACGACTCTGTGATGTCCGTATGCGCTACGGCAACACTGGAACTTGGCATTGATATCGGCAGATTGGAGAGAGCCTTCCAAATCGACGCGCCGTTTACGGTGTCCGGTTTTTTGCAGCGTATGGGCAGAACAGGAAGGCGGGGCAATCCGTCTGAAATGTGGTTTGTCATGAGGGAAAATCATCCGGAACCGAGAGCCATGCTTCCGGCAATGATACCATGGTATTTGATTCAGGGCATTGCACTGGTGCAGCTTTATATTGAAGAACGCTTTGTGGAGCCGCCCAGAACAGGACGGCTGCCGTACAGCCTGCTGTACCATCAGACAATGAGCACACTGGCCTCCTGCGGGGAGATGACACCCGGCGAGCTGGCTTCGCGGGTACTGACGCTGTCCTGTTTTCAAAGAATATCACAGGAGGATTACAGGATTCTGCTGAGACATTTGCTTGAGATCGATCACATCAGCCGGACAGAAAACGGCGGCCTGATCATCGGACTTTCCGGTGAACGGATTGTCAATAACTATAAGTTTTATGCGGTATTTCAGGAAAATATCGAATATTCGGTGCGGTCAGGCCCGGAGGAACTGGGAACCATTGTTAAGCCGCCGCCTGTGGGAGATAAGATTGCCATTGCCGGACGGGTATGGATTGTGGAGAAAGTCGATCATAAAAAACGGCAGGTCTTTGTCACCCTTGTTAAAGGCAATATCCCGGCCTATTTCGGTGACGTTGCAGGCGATATCCACACGCATATTTTAGAGCGGATGTATCATGTATTAAAAGAACAGAAGAATTATCCGTATCTGATGCGCCATGCAGTGTGCAGGCTTCAGGATGCCAGGGACAGTTTCAAAAAATCCGGCATGGCAGATCATCCGCTGGTACATCTGGGAGGAAATATGTGGGCGCTGTTTCCGTGGCTTGGCAGTTATGCCTTTCTTGCGCTGGAGCGTTTTCTGAAAATCCGATGTAAAAAGCGGCTGGGACTTAAAGGATTAAATCCGTCAAGACCTTATTATATGCAGTTTACAATGAAAGTCGGCGAAGAAGCATTTTACCGGATCACAGCAGAGGAAGCGGCCGTAGATTTTGATCCGATGGAGCTTGTCTACCCAAAAGAAGTTCCGGTTTTTGAAAAATATGATGAGTATGTGCCCGATGAATTGGTCCGAAAGGGGTTCGCATTGGGCGTGCTGGATATAGAAGGCATGAAACAGCGGGTGCTTGAATGGTCAGAGGGGGAACGCTGATGAATAAATATAAAATAATGGTAGTAGATGATGAGCCTGATATTTTAGATTTACTGGAAAAAACTCTGAATATAGAAGGCTTCAATCATATTATCAAAGCAGACAGCGGCCTTGAAGCGGTAAGCGCCTGCAGGGAAGATAAGCCCGATGTAATTATATTAGATGTTATGCTGCCTGATATTGACGGGTATGAGGTCTGTAAACAAATTCGTCAGTTCTCACATTGCCCTATTTTGTTTTTGTCCTCTAAAAATGATGAACTGGATAAAATACTCGGGCTGGCAGTGGGAGGCGACGATTATGTTACAAAGCCTTTCAGTCCGAAAGAAGTTGCATACCGGGTAAAAGCACAGCTTCGCCGCATAGAATATAAGCAAAAGCCGGAAGAAGAGCAGTCTGTTCATATCGGTGCACTGAAGATTTGGCCGGCTGGCTGTCAGGTCATAAAGGGTGATAAGAAAGTCGAACTTACTGCACGGGAGTTTGAAATTCTTAAATACTTAGCCGAAAATAAAGGACGGGTTATCAGCAGAGAGCGCCTTTATGAAACGGTTTGGGGCGAGGACAGCTTCGGCTGTGACAATACGGTTATGGTGCATATTCGTCATTTGCGGGAAAAGATAGAGGATAATCCCAATGATCCAAAATATATTATTACGATGAAAGGCTTGGGCTATAAGCTGGTGAATCCGGATGAAAAGTAAGAGAAAACATCATCTGCTTATCAGAACAGTGATTTTTACAATCACATTGATTTTGCTGCTTTGCGTAATGGCAATCGGCTTGTTTTATTATATGTTTTCTATTCCTGAGCCGGAGGGACTTAGCACTACCCGATTTCCGCAGGATTTCACAAACAGTTTTTCGGTATGGACAACCTATGAAAACGGAGAATTGCAAGTGGAAGAAATCGGACTTAAACGGTTGGACGAATATGGCTTATGGATTCAGTTTATTGACGAAAATGGCGAAGAAATTTTTTCTCATAATAAGCCTGAAAGCTATCCTGCAAAATATACCGCCGCCGATTTGCTGGCACTCAGTACCAGTGAGTATGAGAATGGGTATACGCTATTCGTAAACAGCCTTGATGACACAGATGAAGAATGCAGCTATATTGTGGGATTTCCGTATGATATTGGAAAGAGTATGCTGTATTATAACGGTTCACGGATTTCTCTCCTTTCTCCGGCAGCAAGATTCCTTATTGCAGCTGGATTTGGTATTCTGGCAGCTTCTATTTTTGCATACAGCGTTTGGCTTTCACGCAAACTGTCAAAGGTTACAGATGGTATCCGCGGACTGTCTGTACGGGATTATATTCCGATAAAAGAAAAAGGTGTGTTTAGTGAGATTTATGCTTCGCTCAATAAAATGAATAGAGAGCTTAAGCAGGCAGATAAAGTGCAGGAGGAAACGGAGCGCACAAGAAAGGAATGGATTACGAACATTACACATGATTTGAAAACACCGCTTTCTCCAATAAAAGGGTATGCGGAGCTTCTTGCAGACAACTCCGTGAAGGAAACACAGGAAATTCAGGAATACGGTAAGATCATACTGAAGAATGTAAATCATACTGAAAAGCTGATCAATGATCTGAAATTGACCTATCAGCTTGAATCCGGCGCCATACCGTATAATCCAAAGGATGTGCGTATTATACGCTGTGTCAGGGAATGGGTCATTGATATTGTAAACGATCCGGCATTTTCAGACCGTGATATTACTTTTGAAAGCAACACGCCGGAGCTGATTGCCCGTATTGATCCTGATTTGTTCCGCCGTGCCGTTCAAAATTTGATGATTAACGCACTGACACACAATCCGGAAAATACAAAGGTAAAGATAACGGTTACTGTAACGGCTGAAAATCGTATCTTAATATCTGTTCAGGATAATGGCGCAGGTATCAGTGAAACAGATCAGGCAGAGCTGTTTGAACGTTATTACAGAGGCACAAATACAAAAGAAAAACCGGAGGGCAGCGGTCTTGGACTGGCGATCGCAAAACAGATCGTAACGCTGCACGGCGGAAATATTATCGTTAAAAGCAGGGTGAATGCAGGCACGGAATTTATCATTTCACTTCCGGCTCAAAATTAAGGTCAGCTTAAGATACGAAAAAGACAGACATAAGGCAGGCAGTTTATGCTATAAGCATAGGCTGCCTATTTTTTTATGCCTATGGAGATGGAACGAGTTTATTGAAAGGAGAGGTAGTGTGGAACTGCGATTACAAAATTTAAGTAAACGATACGGTACAAAATATGCTGTTGATGATGTGAATGTGTGTTTAACGCCGGGGGTATATGGTTTGCTTGGCGCAAACGGCGCAGGCAAAACAACGCTGATGAGAATGATTTGCGGCGTTTTAAAGCCAACCTCCGGTATGATCAGGCTGAACGGGAAAAAGATTGAAGCATTGGGTGAACAGTATTATGAACATTTGGGATATATGCCGCAGGATTTTGGATTTTATCCTGATTTTACTGCCCGTGAATTTATGCTTTATATGGCGGCTGTAAAAGGACTCAGTAAAAACAAGGCGAAAAAGCGTACAGACGCTTTGCTTCATATGGTAAATCTATCTGATGTTGCAGATAAAAAAATCAAGTCCTTTTCCGGCGGTATGAAGCAGCGTTTGGGAATTGCACAGGCAGAACTTAATTCGCCTTCCATTTTGATTCTTGATGAGCCGACCGCAGGGCTTGATCCAAAAGAACGGGTACGCTTTCGCAATCTTATTTCAGACTTTGCGAAAGAAAAGATTGTTATTTTATCCACCCACATTGTCTCCGATGTTTCTTATATTGCAGATACGATTTTGATGATGAAAGACGGCCGTTTTATCTTGCAGGAGCCTATGGCAACGGTTACAGACGGTATCGAGGGCAAGGTTTGGGAGCTTTTTGCAGATGAACGCACCGCAGAGGAATACAGCCGCCGCTTTGCGGTTGTCAATCTTCATCACGAAAACAATAATTCTGTGCGCTTGCGGATCGTAAGTGATACTGCGCCAAGCGCTGACGCAAAGACTGTTTTGCCAAGTCTTGAAGATTTGTTCCTTTACCATTTTGGAGAGGATGCACAAGTTGAAGGGAGTGAAAATTAAAATGCTGGTTAAGTATGAATTCCTGAAAATATTAAGAAAAAAATCAACGATTGTGGTTATGCTGGTCAGCTTGCTTATGACGGCTGTGTTCTTTGCTTTGCCGATCATACAGTATCAAACCTACAATCAGGACGGTGTTCTTCGAGGCATTGAAGGTATTAAATACGACAAGGAACAGTATGAAAGAATTTCTGTTTTGCTGACGAATGAATATGTTACGGAAACAATAGAAGAAGTAAAGCAGCTTTTTGAAAATCCCGATAATGTGGGCTATGACGGTCAGGAACAGTTCTTAGTTGATGACGCTTATTGGAATGACATTGCATATAGGGAAAGCCTGCTTAATATGATCGCAACAAACTTTGCAGAGCCTAATGTAACAGTTGGCTATAACAATTTGCTATCCGCAGATACCTCTGACGGAGCTGACTTTTATCAGGCAAGGCAGGACAAAATTGAGAGTATCGTAAATGAGCCGTCCCGTGAATTATCCGAAACCGCAAAAGAATATTGGCTGCACATGAACAGCAAGGTAGAAACGCCGCTTCAATATGGTTACTTTGAGGGGTGGGAAGTTATCATAAGTTGTTTTGAATTGCTCATTTTCCCGCTTTTAGCGATTTGTATTATCCTATGTCCTGTTTTTTCGGGTGAGTATCAGGCCGGAACAGATGCGGTGGTGTTATCCTCCAAGTACGGAAAGACGAAGCTGACAACAGCAAAGACCATAGCGTCCCTTCTGTTCGGTTTGCTTGCTTTTACGCTGCACATTATCGCCGCTTTTGCCATACCGCTTGCAGCATATGGCGTTGACGGGTGGAATCTGCCCTTACAAATTAACGGGACTGCCGTTCCTTATCCGTTTACATTCTTGGAAGGTACGCTTATCAATTTGGGTGTAATTTATTTGGTATTGATTGCAATGATCGGTTTGACGCTTTTCTTGTCTTCTAAAATGAAAACCCCGTATTTTGTATTGATCGTTGTCATACCTGTTCTTTTTATTCCAATGTTCCTTTCTCCAAATGGAACTGCGGGTATCTATAACCTGATCGTATTTTTGACGCCTTATCAGTCACTTACGCCCAACTTTGCACAGTATATTACCTATCAGTTCGGCTCGGTGATTTTGGATTCGTTTACAATGAATGCCGTCGTGTATGCGATACTGGCATTGATTTTACTGCCTCTTGCAGGGATTGGATTTAAAAAGCGCCAAGTTGGGTAGGAGAAAGAATTAGTAATATGAAAGGACTTCACAAATATAGAAGTTTCATGTCGGAATTGTCAATTAATTTGTGAAAATAAACAAAAATTATCAAAATATTTAAAGGAATATTGACATTTAGGGGGCTTGAAATCCATCAAACTGCTGAGATAGAATATAGGCAAGCTATATGAGAATCTGCCGGACAGTTATGTGATATTTATTACAAAGGATGATCCGTTGGGGGATGGGCTTCCAGCATATCATATAGACCGAAAGGTCAGAGAGACACAGAAGGATTTTGCAGACGGCGCACATATGATTTATGTAAATTCAAAGATACAGGGTGATACAAAGTTAGGGCGCCTGATGCACGATCTGCACTGCAAAAATTCGGGAGAGATGTACAGTGAAGTTTTAGCCGAACGTTTCCGTGAGTTAAAGGAAAGCAAGGAAGGTGTGAGATATATGTGCAGTGAGATGGATAAAATTTATAATGAGGGGATATCCGTCGGTGAGCAGCGAGGCGTAGAGATTGGTGAGATGAGAGCCAAAAAAGATGCGGCGCAGTCGCTTGCCGATATGGGGCTGCCTGCCGAACAGATTGCCAAAGCAGTCAAAGTCAGTTTGCTGCTTGCGAAACAGTGGATTTCGGAAGAAACAGAATTGGAGAAATAAGCCTAAGGTGACGATAACCAAGCGGCGGATTCTGAAAAAGAGCCGGGAATCTGTCTGAAGATTTCCCGGCTGTGAATGTGAATAATTTTTAAAAATTATAGTTGATAATATGGCTGTCGATATCATCCAGAGACTGCTGAGAGATGCTGTAGACATTGTGATCGGTTACTTCAATATCTACAGGAATGCTGACCTCACTTGTATAGGTGATATCGTCCAAAGATTTTCTTAAAATATCTACGATACCCGTAATATATTGAGTATAAAATTCTTCATCTGTAAGTTCAGAAAATTCATGAGCATCATTTTTCTCAAAAAAATCATCCATATAGGCTGTTAATGCCGAATTCGTTGCAGAATAAAGATCAATCGGAAGTATACGGACAGTGACAGTTCCGTTCTCGTCTTCAGAGCCGACAGAATAACTGGCATGGCTGTAAACATCTCGAATCAAAAGGCGGATATCACTGCGTGTTTCTTCGCTGATATAGGAAGCATAATCTGCAATGCCCATGTATGTCAGGAAGGATTCCATTTCGGCATCTATCGCTTCTTCATAATTTTGTTCAAGGACAGAAACATCAGTTTTGGTGATTTCCGAAAATAATGTATGTTCACCTTTATATAAAGAATCCAATGCTGCCTGAACATAAGCAGACCGGTCAAAAGAAGCACAGCCGCTCAATAAAGTTACGCACAGCAGCATTATTATAAGTATCACTGCGAAAAGTTTCTTTTTCAAAATCATATCTCCTTTAAATTTAGCATCTATGTATGTATAATCTTATCAGATTTCAGATAAAAAGCAAGGCATGTAAATATATTGTAAGAACTTGAAAGTTTTATAGCGATACGATATGATAATACAGATAACAGAAAAAATTTAATATGAGGTGAAAAGAGATGAAATATAAATTTGCGCACAACAATCTGAATGTGGTTGATCTGGAAAAGTCTTTAAATTTTTATGAGGAAGCGCTCGGATTAAAAGAAGTTGACCGTATCACACCGGAAGACGGCAGTTTTATTATTGTGTATCTTGGGGATGGCGAAACAGAGCATCTTCTTGAACTGACATGGTTAAAAGATTGGGACAAACCGTCATATAATCTGGGAGACAATGAATTTCATTTGGCGTTGACTGTGGATGATTATGAGGCGTCTCTTACCAAACATCAGGCCATGGACTGTGTCTGCTTTATCAATGAGGCCATGGGGATTTACTTTATTAATGACCCTGACGGCTACTGGATTGAAATTATACCGGCTAAAGGATGATGATGCCGATGACAGAAAAACTTTCAAATCCACAAAAAACAATAGAAATTATAAAAAAATACAATTTTAATTTTCAAAAAAAATTTGGACAAAACTTTTTGATTGATGCGCATGTGCTTCAAAAAATCATTGCAGGCGCAGGTGTGACAAAAGAGGATATGGTTGTGGAAATCGGACCGGGGATCGGGACGATGACTCAGTATTTGGCAGAATCAGCAGGAACTGTCGTTGCTGTGGAAATTGACAAAAATCTTCTGCCGATTCTTGAAGAAACGCTGGCGGACTATGATAATGTAACCGTTATTAATGAAGACATCCTTAAATTGGATATTCAAAAGCTGGTGGATGAGCGCAACGGCGGAAAGCCGATTAAAGTTGTGGCCAATTTGCCGTATTATATTACAACACCGATTATTATGGGGTTGTTTGAAAGCCATGTGCCGTTGGAAAATATGACAGTGATGGTGCAGAAAGAAGTAGCGGCAAGGATGCGTTCAGGCCCGGGGACAAAAGATTACGGGGCGCTTTCACTGGCCGTTCAGTATTATGCCGACCCTTATGTTGTTGCCAATGTACCATGCAACTGTTTTATGCCAAGACCGAATGTGGATTCAGCGGTTATTCGGTTGACAAAGCATGAAAAACCGCCGGTATATGTGGAAGATGAGACGCTGATGTTTAAGATGATCCGTGCGGCATTTAATCAGCGAAGGAAAACATTGGTGAATGCGTTAAATAACTCACCGGAAATTCAGGCGGATAAAGAACTTATTCAGACGGTGCTTATTCAGGCAGGACTTCTGCCGACCGTGCGCGGAGAGGCGCTGACACTGGATCAGTTTGCGGATATTGCCAACCGGCTTTGTAAAATTTCTTAAGAAGATGTAAAGTTTTATACATATTAGTTGTGAAAATTTTAACGCCGTGATATGCTTTGAGCAGTGGAACTGGAAAGACTGAATCATAGGTTTCACAATGCCGTTTTGGCATTTAATTTGCAGGAGGTAAAACGAATGATTCAGATTCAGCATTTGTCCAAAGTTTTTAAGCTGAACAAGAAACAGCAGAAAGAACTGAAGACAAAGGAGACAACAAAGAAAGCTGTTGATAATCTGTCGCTTACGGTCAATGACGGCGAGATTTTCGGGCTTCTCGGGACAAACGGCGCAGGAAAGACGACGACGCTGCGCTGTATGGCAACACTTTTAAAACCCACAGAAGGCCAGATTACTGTCAATGGAGCGGATACGGTCAAAGATTCGGAAAAGGTGCGGAGAACGATTGGTTTTCTGACCAATGAAATCAAGATGGATCCTCAGTTTTCGGCGGATTATATGTTCTCTTTTTTCGGACGTCTCAGAGAAATGACAGAGGAACAGATCAGCCGTCGCCGTGAGGAACTTTTTGAGTATTTCGGAATCACGGAGTTTAAGGACAAAAAGATTGAAGAACTGTCTTCAGGTATGAAGCAGAAAGTTTCTATTGCAGTCAGTCTGATCCATGATCCCGAAATTGTAATTTTTGATGAGCCGACGACCGGACTTGATATTATTACGGCTAAAGCGGTCATCGATTATCTTCAGAAACTGAAAACAGAAGGTAAAACAATTGTCATCTCGACACATATTATGTCGGAGGCACAAAAACTGTGCGATAGAATCGCGATTATTATTGACGGGCGTCTTGTTGCCTGCGGTACACTGGATATGCTTCTGGAAGAGACAAAAGCCGGTGATCTGGAAGAAGCATTTTTTGAGTACTACAAAAAACACAGTCAGGAGGCGGCAGGATGAGCGGATTTAAAGCAGTTTATTGTAAGGAAATGAAAAGGGTTTTTAAAGAACCTAAGATGATTTTTTCCATATTTTTGCTTCCGGTTATTTTGATGATCGGTATTTACAGCCTTGTCGGCTTTATGACCAATAATATGATTAACGATATACAGGAGCACAGAGGCACGGTAATGATTAATCATATGCCCGATGCGCTGGAAGCGGACTTTGCGGATTTTATTGAGAGTAATGATGTGCAGCTGATCAATGACGGCAGCAGTATTCCTGATGACAGTCTGACACAGCAGATCAGAACTGGCGAACTGGATCTATATGTCAGTTTTCCGGAAGATTTTATGACGCAGACAGAAAATGGAAGTTCGCCGGATATCCATACTTTTTATAATCCATCGGAAGAGTATTCTTCAGCAGTAAGAGAAAACTTCCTTTCAATACTTAATTCAACGGTGTATAATAAGCTTCTTGCGGAGCGTCTTGGCGATTTGAGTGTTCTCAACGTATTTACAGTAGACGCCAATAACAGCGCCAGTGAGATTTATGATGAGCAGAGGGCTTCCGGACAGATGCTTAGTATGCTTATTCCATATATCATTGTGGTCCTGCTTTTCTCTGGCACGATGAGTCTTGGCGTTGATACAATTGCGGGTGAAAAAGAACGGGGAACGATGGCAAGTCTTTTGCTGACACCGGTCAGCCGTATGTCGATCATGATGGGCAAGCTGCTGTCGCTGACAACATTATCTATGCTGTCATCGTGTATTTATATAATCGCGCTTGTTGTCGCGATGCCGATTACAATGCAGGGGATGATTGACAGCAATATATCCATGACACCGCTGCAGATTGTGATGATTGCAGTGATGATGCTTGTACTGGCTGCTTTTTTTGTCGCAGTGATCAGTTTGCTGGCAGTGTTTGCAAAGTCAGTGAAAGAGGCTTCCAGTTATGTATCGCCGATATATATTTTAGTGATTGTCGCCGGATTATTGACAATGTTCTCTATGGGCGATCATAAGACATGGGAATATGCGGTACCTGTATATGGCAGCGCCCTTGGGATCGGGCAGATTTTTACAAATGAACTGACAGTTGTGAATTTCCTTATTAATGTTATTTCGACGATTGTTTTTACGGCAGCGATTTCAAAACTTGTGGCATCAGCATTTAACAGTGAGAAGCTGATGTTTAACGCATAAGACACTACATCAATAAGAGCGGAAAAATCGGAGCTGCTGCAGCACGGATGCATGTCAATCTGTGAGGCAGCGGCTTTTTTATGTCATCGAATGATGTCTGATTTGCGGTTCGGATGGCTTAGTGCTATAATGTCAATGCATGATGTTATATTTACAGGAGGGAAACTGATGCGCAAAAAGGAACTGAAGGGAACGGCAATGCTTTTGCTGACGGCGTTCATATGGGGTATCGCTTTTGTCGCTCAGAGCGACGGCATGAACTATGTGGGCCCGTTTACATTTAATTGCGTCCGGATGGTCATCGGAGGGCTGGTATTGATTCCGTGTATTTTTATTCTGGAACGTATGAAAGGAAGCCGGACGGAGAAAAAGGTGGAAAGAACAAATAAAAAATATATGTTTATCGGAGGTATCCTGTGCGGAATTGCATTGGGAGCTGCTGCTGCACTGCAGCAGATCGGTATACAATATACGACCGTTGGCAAGGCTGGTTTTATTACGGCCATGTATATTATTATCGTACCGGTTCTCGGTATTTTTTTTAGGAGAAAAGCAGGGGTGCGCGTATGGATCAGTGTCATTATTGCCGTGGCAGGGCTTTATCTGCTCTGTATGTCCGGGTCGCTGAAGCTTGGCAGAGGAGATTTGCTGGTACTGCTGTGTGCGCTGGTATTTTCTGTGCATATTTTGCTGATTGATTATTTTTCGCCAAAGACAGACGGAGTAAAAATGTCCTGTATACAATTTTTGACAGCGGGTCTTATTTCTGCAGTGCCGATGCTGCTGTTTGAAAAACCGGCGGTCAGTGATATTACAGCGGCATGGCTGCCGATTTTATATGCAGGCGTGCTTTCCTGCGGCGTTGCATACACGCTTCAGGTCATTGCACAAAAAGATGCTGATCCGACGGTGGCATCCCTTGTTTTAAGTCTTGAATCGGTATTTTCCGTACTTGCCGGCTGGGTTATTCTGGGACAAGTGCTTTCAGGACGGGAAATATTAGGCTGTGTACTGATGTTTGCGGCGATTATTTTAGCGCAGCTGCCCTCTGTTTCAAAGAGAGGAGCATAAAAAGTGGAAAAACGAAGTGTTTCAGAATGGATAAAAAGATATGTATATCTTTGTTTCGGATTGATGATTATGGCGTTTGGGGTAGCATTCTCAATTAAGGCGGATCTTGGAACGTCGCCGATTTCAAGCTTTCCATATGTGCTGAGCCTGATTGTGCCTTTAAGTGTCGGAAATGCGACGATTCTTATGCACTGTGTATTTATATTAATTCAGATTCTTATTCTGAGAAAAGAATTTCCGCTGATACAGCTGATGCAGCTGCCTATTGCCTTTGTTTTCGGCTATTTGACGGATTTTGGCGTATGGGCCATCAATGAGGTTCAATATGATGCTTACTGGCAGCAATGTCTGTTTTGCATGACGGGGATTATACTTGTCGCTGCCGGCGTCAGCTTTGAAGTGACGGCAAAAGCTGTAACTTTGGCGGGCGAAGGCGTTGTATTAGCCCTCAATCACATATTTCCGGTAAAATTCAGCAGTCTGAAAATCGGTTTCGATGTCACACTGGTTGTTATTGCCGGTGCGACATCATGGCTTTTTCTGGGCAGAATTGAAGGCATTCGGGAGGGAACCGTTGCGGCAGCGCTGCTGGTAGGGCTGACCTCAAGACCGATCACATGGCTGCTGAAGCGGTTTGAAAAACGATTTTTATGTCAGTCTTCCCATGGGCGAATGCGGTAAGTGACGCCAAGCTGTTCACAGATGCGGCCGCACTGAGCCTCTTCTTCTTTTGAAATTGTTGTGTCAACGGTTGTCATGACAACATTCGGGACATATTTGGTGCATTCTTTGGCAAAATCAAGCATCGCCTGAAAAGAAATATCTCCGAAACGGCTGCGGACAAGCTGATGATAAGACCGGGCATCCGGCGTATTCAGGCTGATTGAAACTGTATCAATCAGTCCGGAAAGCAGAGGCGCGATGTCTCTTCCGTTAATAAGATTGCCAAGGCCGTTGGTATTGATGCGTATGGGATTTGAAAATCTGGATTTGATATAGCGTGCCGTTTCAAGTAAAATATCAAGGGCCTCTGTCGGTTCGCCGAAGCCGCAGAAAACAACTTCATTATAGTCTGACAGCCGAAAGTTTTTCAGATCATTGAGCACCTCTTCAAAAGACGGCTCATGATCAAGCCACAGAGACCCGGAATTTTCCATATGATCCCTTGTTTGTCTCAGGCAAAATGTGCAGGCGCATGGACAGCGGTTTGTAAGGTTGACATAAAGATTGTTGCGTACTTTGTAAAAAATAGTCATTATAAAACCTTCTTTCTGCAAAATTAATGCAGTGTGTGCAGCAGTTCCTCGAAGCAAACGCCGTCGGTGCGGGGAATTTGCAGTTCAATGGATCTTAGCAGACACCGCTTGATAAAGTTTGAGGCTTTTTTGACGGATTGATCAAAGCTGACACCATTGACGGCATCGGCAGCGATAATCGCGGCAAAAATATCGCCGGTGCCGGAACGCTGAATCCCCACCTTTTGACTGCGGCGTATTTTCATGCCGCTGTTTTTTTCGTAGCATGCATTGGCGATATAACGGCCCTGAACGATGCCGCTGATGGCAATCTTTTTAGGACCCATGGCACACAGTTTTTTTGCTGTCAGTTCCAATTCGTGAATCGTAAAATGTTCTTTATAAGGAGTATCGGTCAAAATACATGCCTCAGTGACATTTGGAGTAATAATGTCCGCGCGGCGGATCAGCTTTTTCATTTGCTGGCACATCTGCGGTGTATAAGTCTTATAAGGTTTTCCATAGTCGCCCATGACAGGATCAACAATAATAACCGTCCCCTTTGTTTTAAAATCACGGAAAAAATCCGTGACAATCTCAATCTGTTCCTTAGAACCTAAAAATCCGGAAGCAATGCCGTCAAATTTCAAGCCAAGCTTTTTCCATTGTTCGATATATGCAGGCATTTTAGATGTATAATCATCAAAAAAGTAAGTTTTATATCCGGTGTGATTGGAAAATATGGAAGTGGGCACCGGACAGCACTGGACTTTCAGCGCTGAGATCACCGGCAGTGCCACAGTGATTGAACAGCGGCCAAATCCGGAAAAATCATTAATGAGTGCAATTTTTTTCTGATGTATAGGGGAAGAAACTTCTGCCATGTCATAAACCTCATTTCGTCAATCATTGATTTCCTATGGCGCCGGCAGCAGATGATGCGTACCGGCGCTGATGTTAGAGTCTATATTAGACGAAATCTGATATCTTTAAAACATCCAGTTATGAAATGTTTGGCAGTGCCAGATTGGCAGTGCAGTTAAAATTTGGCAAACTGCATCCGATAAGCTTTCGGGGTCGTGCCGAAATAAGTTTTAAAAGCACGGTTAAAGTAAGAAATGTTATTATATCCCACACTGACAGCAATATTCATAATAGAATCATTAGTTTCTGTCAGTTGTTTGGCAGCAGCGTCCAGCCGGATATGATTAATATATTTGTTGCAGGAAATGCCGACGTATTTTTTAAACGTATTCATAAAATGGCATGACGAGAAGCCCGCCAGTCCGGCCAGCAGGTCAATGGTGATATCTTCATCAAAATGTTCAGAGATATACGTTAAAATCATCCGCGTTTTTTCTTCATTGTCATCGATGACTGTCGGTGATTTCTGTTCAATAATACAATGAAACTTGAACAGCAGATAGAAAAAATGGAGGAGATATTCTTTCAGCTCAATTTCATAATAGGCCTCTTTGCGCTTATGACATTGCTTCAGTTGAAAAAAACAGTCTTTGAGTTCGCTATATCCGGGATGCGTCGGCGAAATGACAGGTTTAAAAATAATTTTGCCGTCAATGATCGGATTGAAATAATTGATCGTCGTACTGTCCGGAACCGATGAGCATAAAAAGCCTGTATGGAAAACAAAACTGTCGGTGGACATGCGCCAGGCGTTGAGTGTGCCGCCGGAATGCAGTGTTTTGGGTGCAATGACAATGAGATCGCCTTCGGTGACATTGTAGTTTTCGCCGTCAATGCGGTAAATACCGCAGCCGGCACTGATATACCCGATTTCAAATTCTTCATGCCAGTGCATGGGAAAGCCGTTTGTATTTTTTTCATGGTCTACACAGTGATAGGTCATAGGAATCAGGCCGTCTCTGTGAGAGGCAGATTCTTTGAATTCTGAAAGAGGGCTGCTTTTCATACAGAAAGACTCCTTTAATAGTTTTGTGTTATAATCGTATGTTATTTTTAAAGAAAAATCTGATTCATTTTATTATAATATCATATAAAGAGAGAAAGTAAAGCTAAATGTTTGAAATCTATCCGGATGTATCCTGTAAAACGTCGGCAGGCGGCAGAGTGATTCGAAACTCTGCCGCCTGCTATTTTTATGTGTGCGATTGTGATAAATTTCAGAAACGAAAAAAGGCAGCTTCCGTTCGCTGCCTTTTTCCTTGGAGAAGGTATTTTTTGTTTCTTATGGGGTGTAACAAAAAACTATATAATGTATTGGGGGGGTTACGAGTATTATAGTAGCACAGCACATGAAAAAAGTGTTCACAAATATCGGAAAATATTTACAAAGTTTTTATGCATATTGTGAGAACGATATCATGTATTTTGTGAAAAATGATCATGAATAAATTCGTTTGACTTCATATTTTGGCTCTGATACAATGATAAAAGAACAGTAATGATGCTTTATTCTAAAATTATCAGGGGGACAGTATGGGGAAGAAACAAAGAACATTTAAGGGGAACGGAATTACTGAAGGTGTTATATGGAAACAGCTTCTGTTTTTTTTCTTTCCGATTATGTTGGGAAGTCTTTTTCAGCAGCTTTACAATATGGCAGATGCCATGATTGTCGGAAATTTTGTCGGCAAACAGGCACTTGCTGCTGTCGGCGGGACGACCAGTGTACTGATCAATCTGCTTGTCGGATTTTTTGTCGGATTGTCTTCGGGTGCGACAGTAGTTATTTCACAGTTTTTTGGCGGACACAGTGACAGAGAAGTCAGTCGGAGTGTTCATACCGCGATTATGCTGGCTCTGACGGGCGGCGCGATTCTGATGATCGTCGGAATTGCTGCGGCGCGGCCGATTTTACAGCTGATGCAGACGCCGGAAGATGTGATGGATTATTCGGTCACATATATCAGGATTTATTTTCTCGGGATGATACCGTCGTCGATTTACAATATCGGATCCGGTATTCTGCGGGCAGTAGGAGATGCAAAACGTCCGCTTTATTTTTTGATTGCCGCATGTTTTACCAATATTGTTCTGGACTTGTTATTTGTAGTTGTTTTCCATTGGGGCGTTGCCGGCGCAGGTATCGCGACAGTGATGTCCCAATGCCTCAGCGCGGTGCTTGTATGCCTTGTACTGTCGCGAAGTACAGAATCCTACAGAGTCATGTGGCATAAAGTGCGGTTTGACTCTGTAATGCTGCCGCGGATTATCAGAATCGGCATACCGGCAGGGCTGCAGTCTGTCATGTACAACGCCGCCAATATCGTGGTACAGACAAGTATGAATACGTTTGGCACAGATAATGTGGCGTCATGGACTGTATTTGAGAAAATGGATGGTATTTACTGGCTCGTTGTTTCTGCATTCGGAGTTGCGGTAACTACGTTTGTAGGCCAGAATTTTGGGGCAAGGAAGTTTGAACGTGTGAAAAAAAGTGTCCGCGTATCTCTTGCCATGTGTTTATCGATTGCCATCGGGCTCAGTATATTACTCATTTGTTTGTGCCCGTACATATTTTTATTATTTACGTCAGATACGGCCGTGCTGCAGGGCGGTATTTTTATGGTACATTTTATGATGCCCGCATATTTTATTTATGTGTTTACAGAAATCCTTTCGGGTGCTATCCGGGGAACCGGGGATGCTTTTATACCGATGCTGATCACATGTGTCGGCGTATGCGTTCTGCGTATTGCATGGATTGCGCTGATTGTGCCCCGGTGGCATGATACAAGGGCGGTTATGCTTAGCTTCCCGATTTCATGGGTCGTATCTGCAGCAATATTTATTATCTATTATCTGCGCGGCAACTGGATGCAGCGTGGTATTAAAAAACTGGATGAAAGCGGAGTTTTATAATTAAAGGAGGAGTTGTGGTATGCAGTATGAAATTAAAGGCGGAAATTTTCCGGTAGTTATTTGCCATTTAGAAGCTGGTGAAAGCATGGTGACAGAACGGGGATCAATGAGCTGGATGTCTCCGAATATGCGTATGGAGACAAGCGGCGGCGGAAGTATCGGCAAAGCCTTTGGACGCCTGTTCGCGGGAGAAGCTATTTTTCAAAATATTTATACTGCGATGAACGGGCAGGGACTGATCGCATTTGCATCCAGTTTTCCGGGCTCTATTATGCCGGTGGAGATAACGCCGGGCAATGATCTGATTGTTCAGAAGACAGGTTTTCTTGCGTCAGAAAGAAGTGTTGAACTTTCTGTGTTTTTGCGAAAAAAATTCGGCAGCGGCTTATTTGGCGGTGAGGGCTTTATCATGCAGCGGCTTTCAGGATATGGTATGGCCTTTTTGGAAATTGACGGGGCGGCAATAGAGTATGAACTCCAGCCGGGGCAGCAGATTATTGTTGATACAGGGTATGTTGCAGCGATGTCCGCCACATGTACGATGGATATTCAAAGTGTTCCGGGTATGAAGAATGCCCTTTTCGGCGGTGAGGGCTTATTTAACACAGTAATTACAGGCCCGGGAAAGATTATCCTTCAGACGATGCCGGTCAGCGATGTGGCTAAAGCAATACAGCCGTTTATCGTGACAAATACGCAGTCATAAATCATAAAAATCAAAAATTGACAGATGCATCGGAATGGAGTAAAAAATGGAGTATTTTTGTAAAGCAGCGCTGGAAGACATGGCGGAACTTATTGACTTTTTGAATATGGTTTTCAGCCAGAGCAGCCATCCCCATGATTTTAAAGCAATGCTTCCCAAGCTGTATGGCGATGACGCGGATACGGCCCGGTATCATTATATCGTTAAAGAGGAGGGCAGAATAAAAGCTGTGGTTGGTGTATTTCCAACAGAATATCATATAGGAGATACGCTTGTGAAGGTGGGCCAGCTGGGATCGGTCAGTGTCCATCCCTATGCCAGAGGCAAAAATTATATGAAACGGCTGATGGATTGGGCGATTGAGGATTCACAGGCGCAGGGCTATGATGCTCTGGTCCTTGGCGGGCTGAAAAACAGATATCAGCATTTTGGCTTCCAGCCGACAGAGATTGAGCTTAATTATAAATTTATACCGGAAAACATCCGGCATCAGCTGAAAGACGTTCGGCCGGATCATATTGTGTTTAAGTCAGTCAAAGATGCCTCGGATGAGGATATAGAAAAGGTGTTCCGGCTCTGCGGCAGACAGAGGGTTTATGTGGAGCGGGGCGAACATTTTTTTAAGGTTTTGGAATCATGGTATATGGAAACGTGGATTGTGGAAATCGATGATGAATTTTCCGGGTATCTCTGTGCTTCCGCAGATGGAACATGGATCAGAGAGTGGCTGATGACATCGCAGGAAGCTTATATGCCGGTGCTGAAACGCCATTTTGAAATGAAATGTCCTGAGGCGGTATCCATTTCATGTGCGGCATATGAACGGGAAAAAAATGAAATCTTCGGCCGTTATAGTGAACACTGTATCGTAGAAAGCGGACACCAGTGGCGCATATTTAATTTTGAAAAAATTCTGAGCGCCATGATGAAAGTGAAAAACAGTTATATGCCTTTGGAAGAAGGGAGACTGGAGATCCGAATTCATAACGGCAGTGATGAAACTTTATGTAAACTTAAATGGGGAAATCCATCCGATGAAAAAACGGAATTTATGGATATTTCCCTTTTGGAAGCAGAGGAGGCATTTTTTTCTGAGGCAGGCATATATCGAAATTACGGCAGAAAAGCAGGATACCTTTATAAAAATTGGTTTCCTCTGCCATTATATACAAATGAGCTTGATGCTTGTTAAGGAGGTATAATCAATGAAAACTGTAGGATTTATAGGTATTGGGATTATGGGACAGGCTATGGCAAAAAATTTGTTAAAAGCAGGTTATGATGTCCAAGTGTATACCCGGACAAAGGCAAAAGCAGATGCAGTGGTTGCAGCAGGCGCCAAGTGGTGTGATACCATTGCAGCTTGTGGGGACGGCGCACAGGCAGTCATTACGATGGTTGGTTTTCCAAAAGATGTGGAAGAGGTGTACTTTGGCGAGGAGGGTATACTCAAAAGCTGTGCGCCGGGGACATATGTTATTGATATGACAACAACAAGTCCGAGACTTTCAGAAAAAATATTTGAGGCGGCTCAAAAACAGGAAATTTATGCCATCGATGCGCCTGTTACCGGGGGCGATGGCGGCGCGAGGGCCGGTACACTGACGATTCTTGCCGGCGGCCGAAAGGAAGATTTTGATGCGTGCCTGCCGTTGTTTGAAGCTATGGGAAAAAATATCCATTATTTGGGCGGCGCAGGCAGCGGACAGCATGCTAAAATGGCCAATCAGATTGCGATTGCAGGCGCTGTGGCGGGCGCGGCTGAGGCGATGACCTATGCGAAAAATGCGGGACTGAATGTGCCGGATGTTTTGGCGGCAATTTCTACGGGGGCGGCCTCAAGCGCGCAGATGAGCAATGTTATTTCAAGAGCAGTTGAAGGTGATTATGCGCCGGGATTTTTTATCAAACATTTTATTAAAGATATGAAACTGGCCGATGAAGAAAGCATGGCAAGACATGTGCGTCTGGAAGTGCTTGAACAAGTTTTATCAATGTATGAAAAATTGGCAGCAGAGGGCGATGATCATCTGGGAACGCAGGCAATTTTAAAATACTATGATTCCAAAGAAGGGTGATTCGGCGGTGAAAAAAATAAGGAGACATTATATTTTTTCAGGCCGTGTTCAGTGTGTCGGCTTCCGCTACCGTGCCCAGCAGATTGCCGGCCATTACGGGCTGACCGGATGGGTAAGAAACTTGTGGAGCGGCGATGTGGAAATGGAAGTTCAGGGAGATGTTCAAAGTATTGAGCAAATGATTGAAGCGCTCTATAAAAGCAAATACATCGGAATTGAACGTATTCAGTGTGCGGATATTCCTGTTGTCGGAGAACACGGTTTTCATGTGCGGGGCGATTATTAATGACAGTATGGCATACGGATCTTTTAAGACCTGTATGCCATAGTGAATGGAAAACTGAACTGTTCCGCAGCAAAAGATATATTTTCTTATGAGGATAAATTTTGTATAAAGTTCAAAAAGTTTAAAAAATTTGCAAAAAAACTCTTGCATTCTAAGAGCAAATCTGCTAATATAATCTCATGCAGAAGTGGCGGAAAGGCAGACGCGCTAGATTCAGGTTCTAGTGCTCGCAAGGGCGTGTGGGTTCAACTCCCATCTTCTGCATTATTTTTTTATCCGCGGATTGATAAGGGAAAATGCTGCTACCCTTATAGATCCGCTGTTTTTTTATATTTTTTGTTTTGATTTTTCAGATATAAAATAGCGGGAGAACAAAATTTTGAAAGGAGAAGAGAAGTTCATTTGGTAAAATGGCTTCACAGCGATGCGCCGATGAGTGGAAAGTTATATTTATGTGCAACACCGATTGGAAATTTGGAGGATATGACATTTAGAGTGATTCAGACATTAAAGGAAGTCGATCTTATCGCGGCAGAGGATACGCGGCATACGATCAAACTGCTGAATCATTTTGATATAAAGACACCGATGACAAGCTATCATGAATTTAATAAAATTGAAAAAGGGCATGAACTTGTGCGGCAGCTTTTGGAGGGAAAAAATATTGCCCTTGTCAGTGATGCGGGAACTCCGGGGATTTCAGATCCCGGAGAAGAACTTGTAAAATTTTGTTATGATGCCGGTATAGAAGTGACATCACTGCCGGGGCCGGCAGCGTGCATTACTGCGCTGACCATGTCCGGGCTGCCGACACGCCGCTTTTGTTTTGAAGGCTTTCTGCCCACAGATAAAAAGGAGCAGGAAATTGTTTTAAACCGGCTGAAAACAGAAACTCGGACGACCATATTTTATGAAGCGCCGCACAGACTGGCAAAAACGTTGACTTTGTTTGAAAATTATATTCCACAGCGCCGGCTGACTGTCTGCAAAGAACTGACAAAACGTTATGAATCCGCAGCTCAGATGTCTGTGGCCGAAGCGTCATCTTATTTCCGCGAGCATGAAGCTAAAGGGGAATATGTGCTTGTCATTGAGGGAATTTCTCAGAAAGTATTGGACGATGCACAAAAAGAATCATGGGAAAAAATTCCCATTGAGGCACATATGCGGCAGTATGAACAGCAGGGTATACCGCGCAAGGAAGCGATGAAAGCGGTTGCGGCGGACAGGGGCATGTCCAAGAGGGAAGTTTATCAATATCTTTTAGAACATAAGGAATGATCCAAAAAGGGGACTGCAAGTGCGGTCCCCTTTTTATGAAGTGAATTTAAAAGCGCCGTCAATCTTCAAGTTTTGCCTTTCTGGCAGCATAAGCACCGGCCAGCAGTTCAATCGTTTTGTCGATGCCAAGCCGTCCGGAATTTAAAACAATCTGGTAAGATGCGGCATCTCCCCAGCTTTTGCCGGTATGGCGTTCATAGTAATAACTGCGTTCACGTTCTACTTTTTTGATTCGTTCGGAAGCTTTGTGATCACTGAGATGATACTTCTCAGCGATACGGCGGATGCGGTCCCGTTTGTCTGCGGCGATAAAAACGCTGATCAGACCGGGTTCATCTTTTAAAATGTCATCAGCGCAGCGGCCCACAATAACACAGGAACTTCTTTCGGCAAATTTTTTGATGATTTCTGTTTCTGCGCGAAAGATGCGGTCACTGATGGGCGGCGGAAAATCGTCGGCTGTATATGATGAAGAATAGCTGATCGGCGTAATGGCATAGTAAGCCAGAAAGCGGTCGATATCTGCTTCATCCGCTTCTTTGGCAGCTTTGAGGCTGATATTTAATTTTTCTGCGGCCATATCGATCATATCCTTATCGTGAAAAGGAATATTCAGTTTTTTGGCCAGTTTCACCCCGATTTCATGACCGCCGCTGCCGAATTGCCTGCCTATCGTAATAATTACATGATGATTTGACATGAAACCCTCCCCTTTCATCTTTTCCTCTTTCCTGACGCACTTGCTGCGTCAATAATGGTAGAATTGGAAGCTTATATACATTTATCATAACGCATTCCGACTGTGAAATCTATGTTCTTTGCGCAATTTTAAGAAATATTTAAATTATTGCCGGTGAGCATGGACATTTTTTAGCAGTCAGGTATAATGAAGTAAAGAAAAAGAGGCAAAGGAGCAGAGGTGTATGATAACTTATATGGATTATACAAAAGCCGACAAGCATATTTTGGGGGAAAACGGATTTGATCCTCGTTTTTGCGGAAAATGCGAGGCAGTGATGAGTCAGGGCAACGGATATCTTGGTCTTCGTGCCGCGGCAGAAGAAAATTATTCGCAGACAACGAGGGGACTTTTTGTGGCCGGAACGTTTAACCGTTTCGATATGGCGGAAGTTTCCGAACTTCCAAATGCGGCGGACTGTACGCAGATGGAAATTGACCTGAACGGAGAACGTTTCTCTCTTGAAACTGGAACGATATTACATTATAGCCGGGAGATTGATTTAAAAACCGGTATGTTAAAACGTGAAATTTTATGGGAAAGTCCGAAGGGCGTCCGGTATGCGATGACTTTTAAACGCTTTGTCAGCCTTAAGCGGCTTCATGTGTATGGAATAACAGTAGATATTCGTCTGGAAGGCGGCAAGGACATAGACGAAGCAGAAGTGACCGTCGAGAGCGGTATTAACGGCCGTATGACAAATTCAGGGACTCAGCATTTTTCGGACGGCGATAAAAGATATTATGACAAAAAATATTTGCAGCTTGTGCAGACGACCATTGAAAGCGGCATTACGTTTGTACATAATGCGGTGCATGAAGTCTCAAAGGCTTCAGATGCTTCAGGCAGCAGTTTTAAGAGAAGTCTGCAGATGCCGAGACGTCAGATCATTGAAAAAATTACAGGGACAATTAAACGGGACGAGACAGTCCATTTGATGAAGCTGTGCAATGTCTATACGACGAGAGATTTTGACGCGCCTGCAGAAGATCAGATCAAGGAAGTGAGTCTTGAGGCGCTGAAAGAGACAGAAAAAATCGGATTTGATGCACTGTTTGATGAAAGTGTTCAGGCGTGGAAAGATCAGGTTTGGGATGCGGCTCCGATTGAAATCGAGAGTGACAATCCTCTGGATGCGCTTGCCATGGATTTTGCCCAGTACCATTTAAGAATTATTGTTCCGGCACATGACCACCGTATGAATATCGGAGCCAAAGGCTTATCCGGCGAAGGTTATAAGGGACACTGTTTCTGGGATACGGAGATATTCCTGCTTCCTTACTACAGTTTCACGGCGCCGCAGACAGCCAGAAAGCTGGAAGAATACCGTTATCTCACATTGCCGGGAGCGCGCAGAAAGGCCAAAGAGAATCATTTTGACGGCGCTATGTTCCCGTGGGAAAGCGCTTGGATCGAGGATGGAGATGTGACGCCGCTTTATGTGGGCGCTGATGTTGTGACAGGACGGCCGACAAAAGTATGGTCAGGACTGATCGAGCAGCATATTACAGCCGATGTAGCCTATGGCGTATGGCAGTATTATTTGACGACTGGCGATCAGGATTTTATGGATAAATACGGTTACGAGATTATTCTTGATGCGGCAAGATTTTGGAGCAGCCGTCTGGAATGGTCTGACGAAGATCAGATGTATCATATTAATGATGTCATTGGTGCTGATGAATATAAAGAACACTGCAATGACAATTCTCTGACCAACTATCTGGCACGCTGGAATATGAAAAAAGCGCTGGAATGCTGCAAAAAACCGGAAGTGTATGAAAAATTTAAAGATACGCTGGCATTGGAGAAATATATACCGCTTTGGGAAAAACAAATACCGCTTATTTTCCTGAATCAGCCGCGGGAAGACGGTGTCATCGGACAGGACAGAGATTATCTTTCATATCCGCAGATTGATCTGACAAAATATAAAAAACAGACAAAGGTAGATACGATTTTACTCGATTATAATCAGACTCAGCTGAGTAAGATTCAGGTTACGAAACAGGCCGACCTGCTGATCCTCCTGTTTATGCTTGATGATCTGTTCCCGTATGATATTAAGAAGGCATGCTGGGAATATTATGAGCCGAAAACAACCCATGATTCTTCGCTCAGTTATTGTACCCACTGTGTTTTGGCAAGTGACATATCGGATCCGATGGCATACCCGCTCTTTAAAAAATCATGGGAAATCGACATGGGCGAGATTATGACCACCAGTGATGCCGGAATCCACACAGCGGCCATGGGCGGCATTTGGCAGTGCGTTGTTATGGGATTTGGCGGCCTGCGCCTTTCAGATCACGGCCTGCGTATTACACCAAAGCTTCCGAAAAATTGGAAATCACTCAGTTTTACGATCCAGTATCAGGGTGAGACACTGAAAGTGACAGAATCATGGGATGAAGACATCCAGAAAATTGTTGTGGAAAATATGACAGGACGCCATCCGGTGAATCTTTATATCGGTGACAAGCAGATTACCGTTTAAGGACATATCCGTCAGGTCTGATGCATACATTAACCAATAAAAGCCATTGGGAGATTGTATGTTAAATTATTTATGGGCAGCCATGATTCTGATCGGCGTTGTTACCGGTATGTGCACAGGACGTATGGCAGAAGTTTCAGAAGGTTTTGTGGAGGCTTCAAAAGAAGCGGTCGATCTGTGTCTGACAATGCTGGGTATTATGGCTGTGTGGACCGGTGTTTTAAAAATTGCCCGCAAAGCCGGACTCCTTGAGAAAATGGCGCACTGGCTGCGGCCGGTGATTCATTGGCTGTTTCCTGAAATCGAACCGGATCATCCCGCGGGGGCGTACATATCGACAAATTTTGTGGCCAACATTCTCGGCCTCGGATGGGCGGCGACGCCTGCCGGATTGGAGGCAATGAAGGCGCTTGGCAGTGTGGAAGAAGAAAAAGCGAAACAGCATCGGCCGCATTTTGAAAAAGGCACAGCTAGCAGCGAGATGTGTACATTTCTTGTGATGAACATATCATCGCTGCAGCTGATTCCTGTGAGTATTATTGCTTACAGAAGCCAGTACGGCAGCAGTAATCCGACACTGATCACCGGGCCGGCGATTGCGGCGACAATGGTTTCTACGGCAGCGGGCGCTGTATTTTGTCTTATCATGTCTGCAAGAGACCGTCGGCGGTTAAGGCGCCGGATGGGACGGTGATGAGATGGGACACATCGTATCATTCATTTCATCAGCGATACTTCCGGCGATTATCGTGTTTATGATAATTTACGGATTATGCCAAAAAGTCCATGTGTATGATACATTTGTTGAAGGCGCCAAAGACGGCCTGAAAATTGTGATAGATATTATGCCGACACTGATCGGATTGATCGTGGCCGTCGGTGTTTTAAGGGCATCATCCTTTTTTGAACTGATCGGACAGTGGATGGCGCCGGTGCTGGATCGTCTGCACATTGCAGCGGAAGTGTTTACACTGGCCATTGTCAAAATGTTTTCTTCATCGGCATCGACTGGACTTTTGATCGATGTCTACGAGAGGTATGGGACGGATTCGTTTTCAGGCCTGTTTTCCTCTCTGATGCTGTCCAGTACGGAAACCATTTTTTATACAATGTCAGTGTATTTTCTGGCTGCTAAAGTGAAAAAGACAAGGTGGACATTGGCTGGCGCACTGGTTGCCACCGGTGCGGGGATCGGGGCAAGCTTTTTGCTGACAGGATATATTTTATAGAGGAAAGGTATCAAGATATGGAAATATCAATGCACACAGCCGTTTTTAAAGACGGTGATGAAAATATAATCGACGAGCAGGCATTATTTGCGGAAGATATTGCCGGCGAGGAAAATGAAGTTATTAATCTTTATCCGGAAATGGCTTATGAAACTTTTGAAGGCTTTGGCGGCGCCATTACAGATGCGGCGGGATATGTCTATGCTCAGATGAATGAAATTCAGAAAAAGGAAGTCATTGACACATATTTTAATCCAGAGAAAATGAATTATACACTTGTCAGAATTCATATGGACAGCTGTGATTTTTCCACAGGGCTGTATGAAGCCGTGTCTGATGAAAATGATCGGGAAATGAAAAGTTTTTCTTTTGAGCGGACAGAAAAATATATTATGCCGATGCTTAAAGATGCGGCAGCGGCGGCAGGAAAACCGCTGACACTGATGCTGTCTCCATGGTCTCCGCCGGAATTTATGAAAACAAACGGTGAACGCTGCCATGGCGGAAAATTGAAAAAAGAATACAGAAAATGGTGGGCAGAATATATTTGCCGCTATATTACAGAATTTGAGAACAGAGGTTTTAAAGTTTCAAGAATTTCCCTCCAGAATGAACCGAAGGCTGTTCAGACATGGGATTCCTGTGTGTACTCGGCTGAGGAAGAAAAAGAATTTTTAAGAGACTTTATGTATCCGACATTAAAGGAAAAAGGCTTGGATCATGTAAAGATTTTCATATGGGATCATAATAAAGAACGTGTTTTTGAACGGGCCAGAGACATTATTGATGAAACCACTGACCCGATGGTGGCAGGCATTGCCTTCCACTGGTACAGCGGAGATCATTTTGAAGCACTTGACCTTGTAAGGGAGAAATTCCCGGGCAAGCAGCTGCTTTTGTCGGAAAGCTGTCTTGAATATACAAAATTCGATAAAAATATGGCCGGCCGGCAGGGTTTCAGACTGGCCCATGAAGTGATCGGCGATCTGAATCATGGCATGACAGCATTTCACGATTGGAATATTCTTCTTGATGAAGAAGGCGGACCGAATCATGTGGGCAATTTCTGCCATGCGCCGTTTTTATATGACCGGAAGACAAAGAAACTGATGAGACAAACAACCCAGACATTTTTTTATATGTTTTCTCATTATATTGTGCCGGGAAGCGTCCGCATTGCATTTTCAAAATATACAGGCGATATTGAAATGTCAGCGTATAAAACACCGCAAGGGGAAATTATCGTGATTTTATTAAACTGTACAGAAAAGGATTATCCTGTCAATTTCAGACTGAACGGAAAAGTTGTGAAAGTTATCAGCAGAGCAGGGAGCATTGCGGCTGCGGAACTGATGTAAAGTAATGAAGAAAAGAAAAAACGACAAAAGTCGGTCTGTGAAAACAGCGTGTCTTATTCGACACGCTGTTTTCTATAAATAAAAGGCCATTCTTTCGGTAGTATAGAGCTGCTTTGATATGAAGATTGGTCGGCCGTTTTGATCGGACTGTTTGTCTTTAAATAAAAGCAGAGGCGTATTATTTTTTATTTCAAGCATATCTGCTTCAGCGCGTGTTGCGCTGCATATTTCTAAAGTTCTTATGCTGTCTTTAACATAAATATCATATTTGGCAAGAATCGCAAATAA
The DNA here is from genome assembly GCA_018716485.1 of Candidatus Scybalocola faecipullorum. Classification (GTDB taxonomy): domain Bacteria; phylum Bacillota; class Clostridia; order Lachnospirales; family Lachnospiraceae; genus Scybalocola_A; species Scybalocola_A faecipullorum. The sequence goes on along the minus strand of DVJY01000052.1, from coordinate 10,862 downwards.
AGAGCCATTTAAATCTTCATTAAATAAAAATGAAAAATCCGGTATATAATGATTCGTCTCAATGACAGTCGGATAATTTTCTATAAACCGCAGTCGTTTAGTCATAATAATTTTTTCGGTCTCTTTGAGCTGAAGAAACTGGCATTCTCCCGGTGAAGGGTATGTATAATCGATGGAAAGCAGCTGTGTTGACGCGCTTCTCCCGGCGAGACGGCAGGACTCGGTAAATCCCGGGTGGTCATTGGCAGACAGCATAGATTTTTGCTGGGCGATAAAAGTCCCTTTACCCTGAGATCGGACAAGAAGCCCCTCGTCAATAAGTTCGGCGATCGCTGCGCGTATTGTAATACGGCTGACACCGAACAAGTCTTTTAGCATTAATTCTGAAGGCAGCTTGTCTCCCGCAGTATATTTTCCGTCTTTAATATCCTGTGCTAATAGGTTTGCAATCTGCTTGTATAAAGGAACAACACTTTTTGGATTAATTGTATTTATCATACGCATTCTCCCTTATGAATTATAAAGTTATATATAACATTATATAACAACTACATAAAAAAGTCTATGAAATAATATAAATAAAAAGTATTTCAAGCACTGTTGGTTGTGCATAATAACTAATTTAAAGAGAAGATATTTTGTTAATTTACCTATTTACAATTAAAGTGATGATACTTATAATAATAGCATAAGACAACATAAGACAACATAATACAACATGCAAAAACAAATAAAAATGCATGTAAAAGAAAGGGAGGAACAGGTGATGATTGATTTTAATGAACAGGAAATCATTAAAAAGGCAGACGCACTTTATGCATTGCGTACAAAGTTTGAAGAGATTGCGGATAAAGTGTGCGAAAAGGGATTTGACAATATTTTGTTTACTTCTGCCGGCGGTTCTCTGGCAGCTTTAGAGCCATATTGTTATATGATGAAAAGTATGTCAAAAATTCCTGTATTTACAGAGATCCCTGCGGAATTAATGTGTACGGGAAATGCAATGATCACAGACAAAACAGTAGCTATTTTAACGTCAAAGTCCGGAGATACGAAAGAAACTGTTGCTGTGGCAAAATGGCTGGCGGAAAGAAATGTGACAACCATTGCTTTATGCGGTGAAGATCAGTCACCACTGGCAAAAGAGGCAACTTATTCCGTTACATACGGGGATGCTGAGCCGCATGATTTATGCGCCATGTTTATTGTTGGAAAGATTATGTACAATAAAGGGGAATTTGACAGCTATCCGAGATTTGCAGATGAACTTAAAAATTTGGGGAATGTATTCATTTCTGTCGGCAGGGCAGCAGACGATTACGGTAAAAAGTATGCTGAAATGTTTAATGAGAAAGATAAAGAATATCAAATATGGTGCGGTTCCGGCATGACATGGGGGATGACCTATTCGATGGCAATGTGCGTGCTTGAGGAATGCCAGTGGCTGAGAACAAAGTCTGTTAATTCGGCGGAATTTTTCCATGGGACAATAGAACTTGTTGAGAAAAATGTACTTGTTGCCGTCGGTATGGGGGAGGGGCCGACACGTCCGCTGGATGAACGTGTGATCCGATTTGCACAAAAGCATACAAATCAGCTTTTTGTATTTGATACGAAAAATTATGAATTCCCGGGCATCAGCGATGAATTCCGCTGGCTGCTCTCACCTGTGATGTTGTGGCATATTTTTAGCAGAGCCTATAAAAATCTTGCAGAAGTCAGAAAGCATACGTTGGATATCCGCAGATATTACAGACGGCTTGAATATTGATGATACATAGTGAGGAGGAAGGATTTATGAAACGGATGATGAAAAAAATAGGCGGATTGTCACTATGTGCAGTTATGTGCGCAGCTGCTCTGGCCGGATGCGGCAATAGCGGCGGCGGAGGCAGTTCGTCTGATGGTACAGTGACTATTAAATTTGTGCATAAGTTCCCGGAAGAACAGCGCATGGCTTATTTTGAAGAAATTATTGCGGATTTCGAGGAAGCAAATCCGAATATTAAAATTGAAATGACAGCTTACGGTGATGAAGAAATCAAAGATAAAACAAGAGTGCTTCTGGGCAGTGCCGATGCGCCGGATATTTTCTTTACATGGAGCGGCGAGCGTATTATGCAGTATGTCCGTTCAGGCAATGCCTTGGATATTACAAAATATCTTGATGAAGATTCTGAGTGGAAAGACAGTTTCAACCAGGTAATGCTTGAAAGCTGTAATAAAGACGGCGCTTATTATGCGATCCCTTGGGATTATTCTTCAAAAGAGGTTGTTTATAATAAAAACGTGTTTGAACAGGCAGGAATCACGGAACTGCCGACCACATGGGATGAATTCCTTGATGTATGCCAGAAGATTAAAGATATTGGCGTAACACCGTTGGCAGTCGGCAATCAGTATTCTTGGGTTGTCTGCCATTTTATGACAACACTCAATGGAAAATTGGTGCCGGAAGATGTGCTGAATGCAAATTATACGCTTGAGAATACAGAATTTTCAGATCCGGGATATGCAGAAGCATTAGATATGATGAAAGAACTCTATGATCAGGGATATACAAATACGGATATTAATTCCTGTACATGGGAAATGTCACAGGCCATGGTTAAAGAAGGTACAGCCGGAATGGTTTATGAGGAAGTTCAGAATCTGACAGGATACGAAGATGCCCTTGGCGAGGATTGGGGATATTTTGATTTTCCTGAAATTGAAGGCGCTTCAGGTGAGGCCGGCTACATTACAGGAGGGCCGGATGTATTTATGGTCAACTCTGAATCGGCTCATCCGGATGAAGCAATTACATTCCTTAAATATTTAACAAGTGATGAAGTTCAGTCGAAAATGGTTTACGACCTTGGCTTCCTTCCGACGACAGATGTAGAACTTGATGAGGCGCAGTGCCTTCCGGAAACACTTGAAATTATCGAGAAAAACCTGAACGCGCCGGGCATCCATGAATGGCTTGACTGTGCGATCAATCAGACGGTTGCAGATACATATCTTTCCGGCTGCCAGACAATTTTTGATAATCAGACAAGTGAACAGATTATGCAGTCCGTGTCAGATATAGCGGCGGAGGCAGCTTCAGAATAAGCAATCGATACAGACATATATTGGGACCCGCATATACGGCGGGTCCTGACAAATAAGCTGTAAAGGCCCTGAGATGAAGATGGGGGGACTTTTGTATGGCAATATATAAAAATAAAAAAATATTGGCATTATTTCTTTTGCCGGCAGTGATACTTGTTGTATTTCTGATTTTTCTGCCGGTGCTTTTAAATATTTACTACAGTTTTTTTAAATGGACAGCCTACTCAAAAACAATGGATTTTGTCGGGCTGAAATATTATCAAAAACTTTTTACAGACGGCGAAGTGTGGCATGCTTTCCTTAACAATGTCAAATATGCGGTCGTTTCTTTGATCTTTCAAGTAGGACTTGGTCTTGTGATCGCCCATATACTGAATGTTGTTGCAAGCAGACGTTTTGCCACAGCAACCCGGGTAATCATTTTTATTCCGGCGGTTATTTCTTTAACAGCGATCGGACTTTTATGGGTTATCGCCTATAGTCCGTCGATCGGTTTTATTAATCCTTTACTGGAGAAGATAGGGCTTGGAGCGTTTGCGCATGACTGGCTCGGCGATTCTAAAACAGCCATGTGGGCGATTATTATGGTCTCACAGTGGCAGTATACAGGTGAAATGGTCATGCTTTATACAGTAGGGCTTCAGAATGTACCTACAGAAATTTATGAATCCGCAAAAATCGACGGCGCCAACAGTGTGCAGTCATTTTTCAAAATCACCATTCCAATGATCAAATCCACAATATTAATGAATACAACAGTAACCATCATTGGTGCTTTTATGGTATTTGATGAAGTCTATGTTATGACAAGCGGCGGCCCGGGCAAATCAACAGAAGTGCTGGCCACGACAATGTATGAGACCGGATTTAGAATGGATAATATGGGGTATGCCAGCAGCATTGGGGTGCTGTTATTTGCAATTACTTTCATATTCTCATTCATAGAATTGCGGCTGTATAACGTGAAAGAGACGATGAAGGGAGGCGGCAAGTCATGAGTAAAGCATCTAAAATCAGACGTGCTGTCATCCATGTGCTTTGTATTATCTACATGATTATTACAATTTTTCCGCTGGCGTGGATGTTTATCAGCGGTTTCAAAAAGGATAGTGATCTTTTTTCAAGCCCGTGGGCCATACCGTCGGAGTGGCAGATTTCCAACTATATTTATGTATGGGTCAACTATATTAAAGATAGTGTATTGAACTCATTATTTTTCACGGTTATTGGAACAATACTTGTTGTTTTGATTTCGGGGTTGGCGGCATATGCAATTATACGTTTTCAATTTAAACATAAATATCTTGTATTTATGCTTATTTTATCCGGTATGATGTTGGCGCCGCAGTGTTCTCTCATCCCAATCTATAAAATGTTGTCGATCACAGGGTTTTATGATACGCGGCTGGGACTTTTAATTCCGTATGTTGCTTACCGAATTCCGTTTTCATTCTTTTTGATGTGGTCATTTATGATTAATCTTCCTGTAGAGGTGGAAGAGGCTGCATTTATTGACGGAAGTTCGATCATCAATACATTTTTTAATATCGTAATGAAAATGAGTAAGCCGGTCATTGCAACAACGGCAGTAATGAGCGCGCGTTATATATGGAATGATTTTGCGTTTGCTCTTGTATTTACAGAAGGACGTAAACTTCAGACAGTACCGCTGGCTATTTTTGCCATCAGGTCTACGTCAAATACACAGTGGAGTATTTTGATCGCAGGTCTGGCACTGGCGGCGCTGCCAATGATCATCGTATACATTTGCCTGCAGAAATACTTCGTTAATGGCTTAAATTCCGGCGCCGTTAAAGGCTGAAATATTGGAGGGACAAGGATCATGATTAAAATTGCATGTGTCGGAGACAATGTTGTAGACATTAATTATATCGATGGGATCATTAATCCGGGAGGCAACTGTGTCAACGCAGCAGTTTATTGCAGCCAGCTCGGCCACCAAAGCGCCTATGTGGGTGTCATGGCAGATGACGGCTATGCGGATATTGTCATGGATTCATTGAGAAAAAATCATGTAGATGTCAGCCAGTGTGTGATCAAGCATGGGGAGACCGGGAGATGCACATGCCGCCTGATCGACGGGGAAAGAATCCTTGGCGATGAAAATGACGGCGGACTTGTTAAATCGGATCCGCTTGTATTTACACCTGAACTGATACGCTATTTGAAAGATTTCGATATTGTCCATACAAGCTGCTACAGTTATTTTGATGATGAATTAGGAAAACTTAAAGCAGCCGGCATACCAGTGATCTACGATTTTTCTACAGTATGGACTGAGGAGAAGGTGAAAAAAATCAGTCAGTCTGCAGACTACATACTTTTTTCCGGCAGAGATGAACTGTCTGCTGTGGAAAATTTAAATATGATGCGGGATGCGGTCGATCAGTTTGGATGCTGTCTGGCAGTTATGACAATGGGAACAAAAGGCGCATGGGTTTATGATGGACATAAAGTCTATAAAAAAGAACCGTATAACGCGGAAGGCGGCGCTGTAGATACGACAGGATGCGGCGACTCATGGATTTCAGGCTTCATAACAACTTATATTGATTATAAGAAAAAAGTAGATCATATGCTTGCAAATGCACAGGGAAATTTTATTACGGAAAAAAACAGACTTGACGCGATGGCTCATATTATTGAATCGGCGATGTGTATGGGAAATCTGCGTGCCCGGTATACATGCCGGATCAAAGGCGCATACGGATTCGGAATTCCGATTTCGGATTATAAGGAGAAGTAAATGCGCGGCAATCATGTAAAAACAAAATACGATCTGGTGCGCGCGTTTGCGCCGTGGGCTATGGTCTGTTCAGTTACTATATGGGGATATTCTTATGTAGTAACAAAAATAGCCCTTAATGTTCATACAGATCCGCTTATTTTGACGGCAGGCTGCTATATTTATGGCGCATTGGGCGCAGCGCCGCTGATTTTTATTAAACGGCATGAACTTTTAAAAAAAGGTGTTTTGACAGAAGCAATGGTGATGGGAGCCGCGCTTTTTATATCAAAATGGCTGCAGTCTATCGGATGTCAATATACGACAGCCGGGAAAAATGCTTTTATTACGGGAGCGTATGTGGTCATTGTCCCATTCTTTATGAGACTGCTTTTTAAGACACGTTTGAGCGCGGTAAATATGGCGGCAGCAGTCTTGGCATTAGCCGGTATCGGGATCATTTCTGTCGGCAGCGGTTTTGGAAATATCCAAAGCGGTGACTTTATTACATTTGGAGCCAGTGTGGGATTCGCCTTGCATATTGCTCTGAACGGTCATTTTGCAAAACGGCATGATCCGCTGATATTAGGCGGCATGCAGCTTGTATTTGCAGCAATTTTTTCAGTGATCGCCTGTATGGTCACAGAAACTGTGCCGGACAGGCAGATCCTTTTGCCGAATATACAAATATGCCTTATTTACAGCGGCGTTTTAGGTATGGCAGCGGGGATGATCCTGCAGTCATTCGGACAGAAATATGTTGCTGAAAATAAAGCGGCAATGATTCTGTCAATGGAATCTGTTTCAGGAGCAGTCTTCTCCATTATCTGTCTCCATGATCCGGTGACACCCCGTTTTTTTATTGGCTGTATGGTGATATTTGCAGCATTGCTGCTTGTAAATATACAGCCGAAAAAAGATCATAACAGCCGATAAAAGTATTGATTTTTTGTCAAACTTGTATTATGATGTATTATAACAAAACAAAAAATAAAGGAGGAAACCATATGTTTAATTTTAATGTTCCACGTTACGAGAAAGTTGTCAGTGATGCGATCGCATTAAGGCCGCAGATTGAGGCAGCTGTTGATGAAGTGTGTGCTCAAGGATATTCCAACATATTTTTTATTGGATGCGGCGGTACATATGCCCATTCACTTCCGATGAAATTCTGGCTGGACACAAGTTCGGATATTGAAACACACAGTGTGATTGCTGCTGAATTTATGGCAGCGCCGCCGAAAAAGTTTACAAAAGATTCGGTTTGTGTTTTTTCTACACGCAGCGGAAATACAAAAGAGATTGTCGCGGCAGCAAAATTCTGCAAAGAAGCCGGAGCAAGAACAATGGTTTATGTATCCAACGACAATACGCCGGTATGTGAATATGCGGATTATAAGTTTTTCAGTTTTGCCGAAGATGATTGTCTGTGTGAGGCGATCTATACATATATGATCACGCTGCTGGCAAGATTTTTAAAGAATGCAGGACAGTTTCCGGACTATGATCAGTTTATGGAAGAATATGCCGGCATCGTTCCTTATTTGCTGAAAGCAAAAGAAAGTTATGAGGACAGATGTGCCAAAATGGCTGCGGAACATAAAGATACACCGTACCATATGGTTATCGGTTCGGGGATGCTGTGGGGTGAAGCTTATGACTATGCTATGTGCATTTTGGAAGAAATGCAGTGGATCAAAACAAAGTCTATCCACGCAGCAGAATTTTTCCATGGAACTCTCGAATTGGTAGAAAAAGATACAAGTTTAATTTTATTCTACGGAGAAGATGAAACACGGCCGTTGATGGATCGAGTGATGAATTTTTCAAAAAATATTACAGAAGTGATCAATGTTTTTGATACAAAAGAAGTTGAACTGCCATTTACAAAACAGGAATACAGAAAAATTGTATCTCCAATGATTATGTATGCAATTACAGAACGTTTAAGCTGCCATCTTGAGAAAGAGCGTAATCATCCGTTGACAACAAGAAGATATTACCGTCAGATGGAATACTAATGATGGATAAAAAACTGATTATTTTTGACATGGATGGGACTTTAAATAAAACAGAGACATGCGCTGCGCCGGCCATCCTAGATGCGCTGGCAGATATGGGTATTACATCAGTGACAAAAGCACAGGTGCTGGATACATTCGGTGCCAAAGATGAAGACACGAATGTGCGGTTCTTTGGCGCCGATGCCGAAAAAATGGGAAGTGTATTTTGGAAGAAAGTCAGTATTTATATGAAAGACAGGTATAGTGAATGTCACGAGGCTTATTATGGTGCGGCTAAATTGCTTAAATGGCTGAAACTGCATGGATATACAGTTGTTGTCTGTTCAAATAACTCCAGTATGGAACATATATGCGGAACTTTGAAAAAAATAGGGCTATATGAATGGATTGACAGGGTGTATCCTGTACCTGTCGGAAAAACTAAAGATGAGATACTGAATGTACTGCTGGAACGAGAACAGCCTGAATGGGCAGTTATGGTTGGCGATCGATTTTATGACAAAGAGGCGGCAAAAAATAATGGTATTTCATTTGCGGGATGTTTGTATGGTTATGGAAAAGCCGAAGAATTAAAAGATGCGGATATTCTTCTGGAACAGATTACGGATTTGATTTTTTACCTTTGGAAAAAAGATATGACAGCATGCCGTCTGCTTGCTTTTGATTTGGACGGGACGCTGACAAATTCAAAGAAAGAATTGACAAAAGAGACCCGAAATCTTTTAATGAAAGTCCAGCAGCAAGGTATCAGGATTGTATTGGCCTCAGGACGGCCAGTATACGGTGTGATGCCTTTAGCGGAAGAACTTGAGTTATCAAAGTATGGCGGTTATATATTAGCCTTTAACGGTGCATGTCTTTTTGACTGCTTTGCCGGTGAGACGATATTTTCGGAAAATATATGCGCAGAGATGGCTTTAGAGTTGGCAGGGACATCAAAGGAATATAGCGCAGCATTATTAACCTATGAAGATGATCATCTTGTGACGGAGAACAGCAAAGATTGTTATGTCATAAAAGAAGCTTCCATCAACCATATGGATATAAAAGAAGTAGAGAATTTTGAAAATTATGTAAACTTTCCAATGGAAAAATGTATTATAGCCGGTGATAAGTATATTTTAGAAAAAGCTGAAAAAGAATTGCAGAAACGATTTGAAAATATACTGAGCGTATACCGATCTGAGCCGTATTTTCTTGAAATTATGGCGCCCGGTATTCATAAGGCGAAGGCGTTGGCGCAGCTTTTGGAAAGACTGCATTTGCCGAAAGATTCGCTGATTGCATTTGGCGATGGATATAATGATCAGTCGATGCTGGAATTTGCGGGATTAGGCGTAGCGATGGAAAATGCAGCAGATCCGGTGAAGGCCGCGGCAGATACAGTGACAAAAAACAATGACAGCAATGGTGTCGTTTATGCGCTTTGCCGTCTCCTGCCTACCGAAGTTGTCGGATAATTTCATGAAACTGAGAGCCGCACCGTTCGATTTCCCCAAGCACTGCCTCTGTTTTTTCTTCGTCCAAAAACCAGTTGTCCTGAGAAATATCCCGGGTAACTGTCGGGCAGACAAAAAATTGTGTTTCAGGGAAAGCCACTTTATAGTACAGCAGGCAGCGTCTTGCGTGATAAGCCTGAGGACATAAAATAGCCTTTCGTATACGCATCCCGAGACGGTCGGTTACTTTTCGGGAAAAAAGTGCATTTTCGTAAGTGAACGTGGCCTGATTTTCCTTGAGAATGGCATTTTCGGGAATGCCCGCTTGGTGAAGCAGTGCGTGGAAATAGTCATATTCTGTGGAAAAGGCCATTTTGGCTGTATCCTTTGTGAATGGCAGCAAAAAATCTTCTTCAGAAGGACCTGAAAATTTCCCGGTAAGTTTACTGTAACGTCCGGAAGGGAGAATATACGGCGCAAAATTGCGCTGCCAAAGATTGGCGGCAGTGCAGCAGATTGCGCCGTATGAGCCTCCCGGAATAAAAATAATATCAGCTTCTTGAGGCTGATCAGATACAAATATAAAATCAGTCATATCTTTTAAAAAACTTCTCAATGAAATTTCCCCCAATATCGAATGTTTCGGCAGAATATTAAAAATCCTCCAGCAGCCGCGTGTTTCTAAGAAATATTCTTTAAGTGAGCTTAGACACCGGCTATACGGGCAAAACCGCACTCCGTCCGGAACTGGAAGACATATTTATTATAAACCTGTATTAAAAAAACTGCAAGAGCGCATGTTGACGGGAGTTTTACAGTTGAATAAATCAAAAATACCTTGCAGGCCGCATAAAGCCTGCATTTTTTTGTCAAATTTTATGTTTTTCTCTGTACTTGTTTGTAATAGTGTGTTATAATAAAAAGAAAAGAGAGGCGTTTTTTTATCATGTATATCGCTATTACAGGCAGTAAAAATAATAAAGATGTATATATTTATCAATCGTTTCGGAAAGAGGATGGAAAATCATCTTCCCGTATCTATAAAAAACTCGGAAAATTTAACGATCTCATCGCTCAGTTTGACGGAGACAAAGATATGATGCTGGCATGGGCCAAAAACGAAGCACGAAAAGAAACAGAACTCTATAATCAGAAAAACGGGAAAGTTTCTATAGATTTTTCTCAGGGAGCACGTATCGCCCCAAATGAGCAGCGCCTTTTTAACGTTGGATATCTCTTTCTCCAGTCCCTTGTTACCGAACTTCGCCTGGATAAGATCTGCCGTTCCATCAAAGGCCGCCATAAATATCTGTATGATCTCCACGCCATTTTAACAGACCTGATCTATGCCCGTATTCTCCATCCCTCCAGCAAACGGGAAAGCTATGCGTACTGCAAGACCCTGTTGGAACCGCCCAAATACTCATTACAGGATGTTTACCGTGCCCTTTCCGTCCTTGCTGAGGAATCCGATTTTATACAGAGTGAACTCTACCAGAATTCCAACTTTGTCCATCCCAGGAACAAAAAAATCCTGTACTACGACTGCACAAACTT
>DVJY01000051.1 GCA_018716485.1 Candidatus Scybalocola faecipullorum | reverse complement strand
TTCAATTTGATGCTGGACTACGCCCTGGAGTATGAGATTGTGGACAAGAACTATGCCCGGACCTTTGACATTTCTGAGGACATAATCAAGGAAAAAGAAGCTGCCACCCGTGGACATATTATATTCCCGCCGGACGAAATGAAAATTCTCTGGGATAATGTGGATAAGATACGCTTCGTAGACTGGATTCTCATTCAGTGCTATATGGGATGGAGGCCGCAGGAATTAGCCACGCTTCAGCTTGCCGATGTCAACCTGGATGAATGGTACATGGTGGCTGGGATGAAGACCGATGCCGGGAAGAATCGCATGGTTCCTATACACACCAAAATTCAGTCTCTTGTCAAAAGGAATTATGACTATGCCGTATCCCTCGGCAGCGATGCTCTCTTCAACGACCCGACAGCTACCAAAGGTGGCATGAAGATCACCTATGACAAATATGCCGGCCGCTTTGATAAAGTGATGGCAGCTCTGAAATTAAACCCGGAACACCGGCCACACGACCCTCGTATGACATTTATTACAATGGCAAAGAAGGCAGGCATTGATCCTATGGTGGTGAAACGTCTTGCAGGCCACCGTATCAACGATGTAACCGAGGCTGTCTATACTGTTCGTGATCTGGAATGGCTCAGATCCGATATTGAGAAAATACCGTAAACACTGCGCTTGCGGTATTTTTTCATGCTCGTTTTTTGTTACCTTCAGCCTGTTACCTACTCGTTACCTACCGGTTTCCTACCTTCCAATTTTGAGGGTATTTCAGCACATCTCTCGCCACTTTCCCCGTCCGGCCACCAGATGACAAAAAAGTGCCGCGGTCCTTGAAACTACGGCACTTTTCAGTGTTTGACATATGAACTTAAAAAGTTATACTTTAGAACTTACCAGCCTTAGCAGCTTCTTCTACAGAAACAGCTACTGCAACTGTAGCGCCAACCATAGGGTTGTTGCCCATGCCGATCAGACCCATCATCTCAACATGAGCAGGTACTGATGAAGAACCTGCAAACTGAGCATCAGAGTGCATACGTCCCAATGTATCTGTCATACCATAGGAAGCAGGACCTGCAGCCATGTTGTCCGGATGAAGTGTACGGCCTGTACCGCCGCCTGAAGCTACTGAGAAATACTTCTTGCCTGCTTCAACACATTCTTTCTTATATGTACCTGCAACCGGATGCTGGAATCTTGTAGGGTTTGTTGAGTTACCTGTAATAGATACGTCAACGCCCTCTTTCCACATGATCGCAACGCCTTCACGAACATCGTTAGCGCCGTAGCAGTTTACTTTTGCACGAAGACCGTCTGAATATGATTTTCTGAAGACTTCTTTTAATTCGCCTGTAAAGTAGTCATATTCTGTCTCCACATATGTAAAACCATTGATTCTGGAAATGATCTGAGCAGCATCTTTTCCCAAACCATTTAAAATAACTCTTAACGGTTTCTGACGAACTTTGTTTGCTTTCTCAGCAATACCGATAGCGCCTTCAGCTGCCGCAAAAGATTCATGACCTGCAAGGAAGCAGAAGCAGTCTGTTTCTTCTTCAAGAAGCATCTTGCCTAAGTTTCCGTGTCCTAAACCAACTTTACGCTGATCAGCAACAGAACCCGGAATACAGAAAGCCTGAAGGCCTTCGCCGATAGCTGCTGCTGCATCTGCTGCGCGGCGGCATCCTTTTTTGATTGCGATCGCTGCGCCTACTGTGTATGCCCAACATGCGTTTTCAAAACAGATCGGCTGAATTTTCTTCACCTGATTATAAACATCAAGTCCGGCATCTTTTGTAATTTTTTCTGCTTCTTCGATGGAAGCGATGCCATAGCTGTTTAAAACCGCATTGATTTTATCAATTCTTCTTTCATATGATTCAAATAAAGCCATTTCCTCTACCTCCTCGAATTAGTTCTGTCTTGGGTCGATAATCTTTGCTGCATCAGCAACACGACCATACTGTCCTTTAGCTTTTTCAAGTGCTGTGTTTGCATCATCGCCATTTTTGATGAAATCCATCATCTTGCCAAAGCTAACATACTGATAGCCGATGATTTCATCGTCTTCATTTAAAGCGATTCCTGTGACATAGCCTTCTGCCATTTCAAGGTAACGAGGACCTTTCTTTAAAGTACCATACATTGTACCAACCTGGCTTCTTAAACCTTTACCCAAATCTTCAAGACCTGCGCCGATCGGAAGGCCGTCTTCTGAAAATGCAGACTGTGAACGTCCGTAAACGATCTGCAGGAATAATTCTCTCATCGCTGTGTTGATCGCATCACATACAAGGTCTGTATTTAATGCTTCGAGAATTGTTCTTCCCGGTAAAATTTCAGCTGCCATTGCTGCTGAATGAGTCATGCCTGAACATCCGATGGTCTCAACAAGCGCTTCCTGAATAATACCATCTTTAACATTCAATGTTAATTTGCATGTACCCTGCTGAGGTGCGCACCAGCCGACACCGTGTGTCAGTCCTGAAATATCTTTAATCTCTTTGGCTTTTACCCATTTTGCTTCTTCTGGAATAGGTGCAGCGCCATGATTTACGCCCTGAGCTACCGGACACATGTTTTCTACTTCCTGTGAATAAATCATTTTATGACTCCTTTCAAATGTATAAAATTATCTTGCACAACTGTGCCGGTATGATTGTTAAATAATAATCATACACACTTATATTTTCTCACTTTTCCAATCATTCGTCTAGCTTTTTTGATAAAATTATTTGAAAAACAGCAACATTTCTATGTTTTTCTGTTAACTTTTCCGATATTATCGTCAATTTGTACAAAGTCATCTACAAAACAAAAACACGCATAATCGCAAGGACAACAAAAGCCGCCATCCACCAGTCGAATAGCGGCTGCTTTTGTTCGGTACTCTGAAACTGTACCGGATGCAGCAGGCACCGCATTGGCTTACCATTGATCATAAACACAGCGTAAATCAGCGAAAACACTGCCGCCGCAAAAAATACTGCCATCAAAATATATATGAAAAGCACACCGGCGGCATTCTGACTGCCGGCCATCGCCACAAATGCGTCACTGAAATTTTCCGAAGCTGCATTCTGTGAGCCTGTAATTGTTTCAATCAGCTGACGGAATAATATCGGCTTCATCAGCCATGATATAAATGCATTAAATCCATTCAGCATAAAATGCATAAAAATCGAAATCCATATAGAACCAGTTGCTTCCACCATCAGCGCCATTACTATGCCAAGGAAAAATGCATACGGTATTTGATTAAAATTACCATGCATCAGCGCAAAAAACAGCGCGCTTAAAATAATGCCCGCCAGCGGTGATGTTCTGCGGTACGCATGGTAAAGAAGGCCGCGGAAAACGAACTCCTCGCCGAGCGCCGGAAGTACGGCCATAAGAAGAAGCATAGCCGGCAGATTTGTTGTCATCAGCAAAGAAACAACCGAATTTTGGACAGCATTCTCTACAAAAAACATGGACAGCATATTCAAAACAACAATGACCGGATAACTGCATACAAGAACAATAAATGCCATAAGAAAATTCACCGGCCGTGTCTTTTTGAATCCTGCGGCCTGCGTCAGCGGAAGTTTTTTCACAAGACAGTATAAAATTCCCGGAATAAATATGACTATGGAACCAACAGCCATACTCACCCAAACAGGCACATGCACGGCACTGGAAATCACAGATAAAAGAAGTCCCGATATCATAAAAACTGCCAGTGTGATAAACAGCAGCATATGCGCTGCGGAAATCTTTTTCATCAGTCTGTCATCCCTTCTTTTTTAACAACTTCCCCACGCTTTTTATAAATGCTTTTTTCAGGGATAAATCCTCTGACCATCGATGTCGGGTAAACATTGCTCATACGGCCGATCACCGTTCCCGGATTCATCACTGTATTGCATCCGATTTCAACGTTATCTCCAAGCATGGCCCCGAACTTTTTAAGACCCGTATGTATTCTTTCGCCGTTAACAACAACATCTACAAGGGTTTTGTCAGACTTAACATTTGATGTGATGGAACCTGCACCCATATGAGCTTTAAATCCGAGGATCGAATCTCCAACGTAATTATAATGCGGCACCTGAACTTTATTAAACAGCACTACATTTTTCAGTTCTGTTGAATTGCCGACAACAGCGCCCTCTCCGACAATGGCATTACCCCGGATAAATGCACAGTGGCGCACTTCGGCGCCGCGTCCGATAATTGCCGGTCCATGGATATATGCCGACGGAAATACCTTTGCATCTTTGGCAATCCATACGTCTTCGCCGACTTTGTCATAAAGTTCCTCAGAAAGCGTGCTGCCCAGCATTTTGATAAAATCCCCGATTTTCGGCAGTGCTTCCCACGGGTATTCCAAGCCTTCAAACAAGTCCTTTGCGATTGTTTCATCCATGTTATAAAGATTTTTAATTTTTAATGCCTCAAAATCCATTGTAAGCAAATCCTCTCTTTCATTACAATTTGCCGCCCGTCTATTGGCATCGGGCAGCAGATCAGACAGGAGAATCTGACTCCCCTATCCTCCGCTATACTGCGGGCAATTCACATTAAAGCCGCATCGACGGCTTGAAGTCGTCAATGCGGCTTTAATTACCGATCTTTTACAGATTAATAATTTTCTGCTTTAATCTGAAAATATGCCTTTGGATGGGCACATACCGGACATACTTCCGGGGCCTGTTTTCCTACAACAATATGTCCGCAGTTGGAGCACTGCCAGATCATATCTCCGTCTCTTGAAAATACAAGACCGCCCTCCACATTGGCAAGCAATTTTCTGTATCTTTCCTCATGTTCCTTTTCAATTGCTGCCACGCCGTCAAACAGGCGCGCAATATCGTCAAATCCTTCTTCTCTCGCTTCTTTTGCAAAAGTCGCATACATGTCTGTCCACTCATAATTTTCGCCTTCAGCCGCATCTAAAAGGTTGGATGCTGTATCCTGAATGCCCCCATGCAGCAGCTTAAACCAGATCTTTGCATGTTCCTTTTCGTTGTTTGCTGTTTCAAGGAATAAAGCGGCAATCTGCTCATATCCTTCTTTTTTAGCTTTGCTTGCATAAAATGTGTATTTGTTTCTGGCCTCCGATTCGCCTGCAAATGCAGCCATCAAATTTGCTTCTGTTCTTGTACCCTTTAATTCTTTTGCCATATATATACCTTCCTTTCTCTTGTTTAAAATAGGAATGATTCCTATTTTATATTCATATCATATCACTTTCGTCCTGAAAGGTCAACCTCTATTTTGCGAGAAATACACGTTTTTTGCCTGCCTGCTCAAAAGAAGAATGCAGATCAGATTCGGCAGTGCCATAAGACCATTCATCATATCTGAGAATCCCCACACCAATTCCAAAGGGCGCACGGCACCTGCATAGGCTGCAAGACTGTACAAAATACGATAGAGCCATAATATCTGCGGCCGTCCCGTCAGGTAAGCGACGGCTTTTTCACCGTAATACCCCCATCCAATGATGGCAGGCAGTGCAAATCCGGCAATACAGATGGCTATAACAGCCTCAGCCCATTGGCCTGTCGCTGTGGAAAATGCCTTGATTGTCAGTGCGGCTCCGGTTATCATATGCCCACTGCTGTCTGTTGCCCCCAGCACACCGGAAGCGGAAATTGCAAGACCGGTCAATGTACACATAATCATTGTATCAATCACCGGGCCGGTCATCTGTATGTAAGCCTGTTTTACCGGATGATCTGTTTTAGCTGCCGCCGCAGCGATCGGCGATGATCCAAGTCCGGCTTCATTGGAAAATACACCGCGGGCAATGCCCCATTTCATCGCCGAAAACATGGAGGCTGTCACCGCGCCTCCAATACCGCCGGAAACTGCGCGGGCGCTGAATGCCATACGAAACATTTCTGCCAGTCCGTCTTTTAAATCGCCTGAATTTACGGCAATGACAAATATGCAGGCGCCAATATAAAAAAGAGACGCAGGCGGAACAAGCAGTCCGCATATTTTTCCGATGCAGCGGACGCCGCCAGCAATAACCGCAAACGTCAGTCCGCATAAAAGTATCCCTGTTGTTTTTTCTGAAAGATGCCAGACTTCCCTGACAGCCTGAGCAGCAGTGTTTGACTGTGTCATATTTCCAATACCAAAGGAAGCTCCGATGGCAAATACAGAAAACAGAACAGCCATACTCCGGCCGGTTCTTCCTCCGATACCGTCTTCCATAACGTACATCGGCCCACCGGCCATTTCACCCCGCCCATCTTTTCTCCGGTAAATCATTGTCAGTAAATTTTCTGTAAAAATTGTTGAAAGTCCTGTCAGTGCCGACAGGTTCATCCATATCAGCGCGCCCGGACCTCCAAGCACCATCGCACAGGCGACACCGGCAATATTTCCTGTGCCGATACATGCCGCCAGCGATGTCATTAAAGATTGAAACGGCGATATATCCCCATGGCTGCGGGAATCTTTACGCCTCTCTGCGGGTATTAAAAGTTTCAGCGCACTGCCGATTTTAATGATCGGATGTCCTTTCAGCAGGACCAACAAATACAGGCCGGTCCCCATGTAAAGTACAAGAGAGGCCGGCCCCCATAAAACAGCATTGCAGCATTCAAAAAATCTGATCACAGCGTCACCTGCTGTCGTCTTTATTTAATTTAATATATGCGGTCGTCTTTGAAATAGTCTGACCGTTTATTTAAGCTCCCGCCACTTTCGCACGTTCATATTTGACAAGAACGTGCTGCCGAATATAGTAATACACGCCGACAAGCAGCAGATCTGCAGCGATCCAAGCCACAGGACTGGCCAATGTCGCCCCGAAAAATCCATATTTTCCTACAAGGCCAAAGGCAACAATAATCCTGCCGATCAGTTCGCACAATCCCGCCATCATCGGCAAAAGCCCGTATCCCATACCCTGTATAGAATTTCTGAGTACAAATAATATTGCCAGCAGCGGGTACGCAAGAGAAGTTACATTTAAATACATCTGCGCCTCAGCCATAATTGCTGTCTCTGAACTGTCCAAAAACAATAATGCAAGATAACGTCCGAACAATGTCAGAATCGCGCAGTCAAAAACCGCTATCCCACAGGCAAGAATATTTGCCGAGGTAATACCCTGACGGATTCTTTTATATTTTCTGGCGCCCATATTTTGGCTGCAGTACGTTGCCATTGCAATACCTACAGTTTCCAATGTACAGCTGAAAATCAGATGAATTTTATTGGCCGCTGTCATTGCAGCCACTGACGCAGCTCCAAGCCCATTGACTGCAATCTGCATAATAATACTTCCCACAGCTGTGATCGAAAATTGAAGCGCCATCGGCAGCCCCACAGAAAGCAGCCGTTTCATATGACCGATATCCACATACCATTCCTGTTTAACAAATTTAAGCACCGGATATTTCTTAAACATATAAATAAAGCAGACAATGCCCGATACCGCCTGAGCTATAACGGTAGCAATACCGACGCCGGCAACTCCCATACGGAAAGCAATAACAAATACAAGGTCAAGTACAATATTAAGCGCTGATGATAAAAACAGCACATACAGCGGCGTCCTGCTGTCGCCCAGCGCTCTTAAAATCGCCGAACCGGCATTATACATCATCGTCACGCTTAAACCGGCAAAAATAATCTGAATATAAATGCATGCATCGTTAATAATTTCATCCGGCGTATTCATCATCCGAAGAATCGGACGCGATAAAATGACCGTCAGCGGAGTCAAAACAACTGCCACTGCCGCCGCAAGATAAATCGCATTGGCAATGTAGCGGCGCATCAGCGAAAAATCTTTGGCGCCGAAGCTTTGTCCGAACATAATCGCAAATCCGCTGCATATACCGTTTGTAAAACCGATGATCAAAAAGTTCAGAGAACCTGTCGCACCCACACCGGCAAGGGCGTTCACGCCGACAAATTTACCGACCACAATCGCATCCACCATACTGTAAAACTGCTGGAACAGACTGCCGAGCATCAGCGGTATAAAAAAAGCAACAATAAGTTTCACAGGATTTCCTTTCGTCATATCTTTTGTCATTTTGTATCCCCCATTCCTTCTGCTTGCACCGGCTTCGGCGCGTAATGATTTGCGAAGTTAAAATCCTTTTCGACAAGTATAGCAAAACAGATACAATGTTTCTTGTCATAAATTATCAAATTCTAACACAATTCTATTTTCCTGAAGCAACGCATGCCACTGACACGCAGCACCGCTTGGCGGGTACATCGCACAAAAAAACGGAAATCCGTTTTCTAGCGTGATTTCCGTTTTCTTCTTTTCTTCGGTTTAAAAATGGTTTTTCGCCCGATAAATCCCACAATCCGCACACATATGATGCCGGCGATAATACCGATGCTGTCAATACATACATCTGTGAACTGGCCGCTTCTGCCTGAGACAAAAGTTTGATGATATTCATCCATGCAGGCGAAAGCAACACAAAAACCGCCGGCGATAATCATAAGTCCGATACCGTGCAGCCCGTAGACATACAGCGGGAAAGACACAGCAGCAGCCAGCAGTGCATATTCGGTCATGTGCGCAGCTTTGCGCACTTTTGGATGAATCACTTGGGTATAATGCTCAATGCGTGCATCACTCCATTGAAAATCTCCGACTTCATCAACTGTTTCGACGATTTTTCGGCTTACTGTATAACTTAATGCCGATGATTCCGGTCCCTGATCTGATGAAAACCCAAAAATCATATACATAATCAGCAGAGCCGGCAGAAAAGATAGTGGTTTTAATAAATGTCTCATATATGCTCCTTTAGTTTATCTGTTCAGTAACCGGCGCCAGTATAATACCAGTCGTCGCCGGTCGTACAGTTTTTTGCTATGCCGGACGATCCGACGGCAGATACGATTCCTGAAGGAAATCCTGCTTCTGTATAAATTTTGACGCGGATACTGTCTGCACTGCCTGTCTCATGAGCCTTGCATTCTTCAACCAGACCATTATTGTATCCGGCGATACCGCCCACGGAGCCGCTGCCGGAGACAATATAACACTGCACAAGTGTTGAATCCCGAATGACAGAATTTTGTTCATTGCTGCCGGCAATGCCGCCGACAACACCTGCATTATTTTCAATTCTGATCGTATAAGTGCCCGTCCTATCCATCCGGTTCTCTTTTGTAAGACGATCATTATCCAAGTCGCTGTCGCTGACATCGCAGCCTTCGACCAACGCCGCCGACACACCGTTGCCATTAATTCCGACAATACCTCCGATGTAATACCCGGCGCTGCCATCCGCTTCAATTTCTCCTGTAAATCTGTAATATCTGAGCTGTCCGGTATTTTCTCCTGCAACACCGCCCACAGTAGCCGCCGCGTGATTTGTCAGTTCAATGTGCGCTGCCGTATTCATTTTTACTGATGTGTTTGTACTCGTAATATTTCCGGAATTTTTACCGGCAATACCGCCTGCATAGCTGTCATTGACCCAGCTTTGGATATGAATTTCATTTCTCCGGCCGGCGCTTCCCTGCTCTGTCGCTGTATTTTCAATATTTCCGCTGTTAAAAGCCGCAATACCGCCCACACAGCTTTGCGCTTTATTTTCTTTGAGAACCAAATGTATTTCAGAAACAGAGGATCTGCGTATACGCCCGCTGCTATATGCCGCAATGCCGCCCACATACCATGTGCCCGTCAGCGTCATATTACCTGCGACAGTACAGTCTTCAATCGTTCCGAAATTTTGACCGGCAAGCCCGCCAATGTAATCTGCATTTGGTGCTGTTATCTTTGCATTTTCCACGCTGCAGCTTCTGATTGATACTCCCTCAGTCACAATGCCTGCGATGCCGCCGATACTTCCTTTCTCCGTCTCAATCATGCCCCGGCTTTCACAGCCGTGAATTAAGCCCTCGCCGGAAGCGCAGCCTGCAATGCCGCCTACAGTGCCGCTGCCTTTAACAAGCACGCCGGAAGTCAGAGTTAATCCAGACACACGACTTTCGCTTCCGCCCTGCTGATACCCGACAAAACCGCCTACATTTTCAGCTCCGGAAATCGTTCTGTCCTCTTCAAGGAGTCCGTTTTCCTGAATTTCACAGTTTTGGACCGTTCCTCCGTTTTTGCCGGCAATACCGCCCACATTATTTCTTCCGCTCACATGACCGCCAATAACTGAGTCTTCAATAATGCCGCGGTTTAAAGACACAATACCGCCCACATTATTTCTTCCGCTCACCGGGCCTTCTAACGTACATTCATAAATAACACCGTGAAATTCATCCGGGCTTATATTAAGGCCGACAATTCCTCCGATGCCGTTTCTCTCTTCATTTTCAATACCGCCGCTGATACACTGCTCAATCCGCCCTTCATTTATTTCTGCAAATACGCCGAGGTAACTGCCGGAATGTTCAATGAACATACTTTCAGCCTGACATTTGAGAAGCGTCGTTCTTCGCGGAATCTTTCCCATGAAAGCTCCCCCTCCGGCAAACAGCCCGTCGTCAATATGGATAGCTTCCGATACATGTATCTGAGTATTTTGTACAGCAACACTGTCAATAATCAATCTTGAATATTCCTGCTGCGCCCCGAGAATGCCTCCGGCAAACAGCCCCGAAGAAATCCGTCCAAGTCTTACCGTTCCGTCAGAAGTCATCCTTACTGCCGTGTTTGACGATGTAATGCTGATATTTTCAACATTTTCAACAGCTGCCGCCAAATATTTTACATCAGAAGCCGGATTCTCCCCGACAGCAGCCACAAGCTGGACCGAAGCATCTGCGGTGCTTAAAACCATTCCGATATCCGGTGTTTCGCCTTCAAACAGAATCGTATCCGTGTCTCTCAGGCACATTTGATAGCCAACCACGCCTCCCGCGTAAGCCCCGTAGGCAGTAATCTCTCCATTTTCGCTGTTGACGCGGAATTTAAATTCAATCATCCGTGTGTCCGCATCAGGCATGATCACATTAGCTCCGATTATTCCGCCGACATAATAATCACCATATATTTTATTCGGCGACGCGCTTCTTACATAATCCGACGCCTCCATAAAACTGACTGATGTATTAAATCCGACAATGCCGCCCACGCAGCTGCTGCCTTTGATATATCCTCCATTAAGGCTGTAATGCCCTGTCTCTGCCTCTTCTGCGTTATAACCGATAATACCGCCGACATAATTCCGTCCGACAACAACCGGACTGACTTCAATTTCCTTTGTGGACGCCAAAATACCGTCATTCATTCCAACGATACCGCCGGCGTAATTGCCGCTGTGCCCGTTATCGGCAATTATCTCCAACAGTGTCTTTCCCTCTTCTGAATCAATATCGATATTAACTTCTACATCAGTCATAATTCCGCTGCTGTAGCCGCATATACCGCCGGAATAACTTTCACCGGCATATACTGCCGCCGATGTACTGCATTCGACAATTTGTGATGCGCCGCTGTATATTGCGCCGGCAATGCCGCCTGCATAAGTCCGGGCGCCGACTTCGCCCCCCGAAAAACTGCATCCGGCAATCATCCCATGATACTGACATCCTGCAATACCGCCCGCATAACTACCGCTGATAATCCTGCTTCCGGTCACTGTCACCTGACTGATGGTGCCGCTGTTTGTGCCGCAGAGCCCTCCGGTCCGTCTGCCGCTGCTTTCTATCTGCAGGTCGTTAATCGTCAGCTGTTCAATACTGCCGTAATTCACTTTAAAAAGCCCGAAGTCATCATCTGCCGACGCATTATTCAGACGCAGTCCTTCCATGACACAGCCGTCTTCCGCCGTCAGTACAGAGCCGGAATGCAGTGTCTGAATTGGTACGAAACAGGCAGCGGTTTCTTTTTTCATATTTTTAAACACATGACCGGCACCGACGATGCCGAAGTTCTGGCTGCCCCATGCAAAAGACTCCGTCTGTGTAAATTTATTCTCGTCAAAACTTGTCGTCGCATTTTCTATAAAACGGATATTATACAAATGCCTTCCGTTTTGTATCGTATAATCCGACGGACTGCTGCCCTCTCCCATCAGAAGATTTTCCTCGCCTGATGTTTTAAACTCACCGCTGCTCCCATCTTCATAAACTGCACATACCGAAACACGGACCGTATCACAAATATCAAAAGAAGCTGCCGATGCCAGTCTCATACCGCTGTAAGTGTCTTTGTAGGAAGATGAATCTTCCTTAGCCTCCAAAACCTGTGCAGCTGCCGTATCAATGGCATCAAGCACCAAATGGGCATTATAACTGCTGTCAATGTATGCCGGAAAGGAAAACGTGCCGCTGTCTGTTTTTATGCCGCCGCTGCGGACTTCATAAGAAACCTCCGCAGACGTTTCCTCGGAAATATCATTGGCCGGCAGCAAATGGCCTGCGCCGGAACTGTTCAGCATCAATTCTATGGAATGTTCGCCGCCGCTGTCTTCAATAACAATACGGTAGGCGTACTGTCCGATACGCATTCTATATTCTGACGGCAGCTGCCAAACGGCTTCCAAAGTATCGCCGTTGACAAGCGATACATTTCCGATCAGAACATTTTCTTCCTCCTGTGTCTGAGCCATTGTTCTGTCATAATACCCGATGCACAGGCTTCGTCTGTCTTTGCTTGTTTTATCTTTGTAGTTAATATAATTTTTTCCGTCAATACCTTCATTGGTTAAAATCATACTGTCATCTGCAAATGCAGCGGAAATGATCTGCCCTGAAGCAAAGTCAATTTCAACACCGACGGAACTGTCAAGCAGCTTGGAAGTGTCATAAATATAGCCTTCAGTCAGCTGTTCAAATAATCCTGCGCCGCTGCTGTCTGCAGAGCCCTTGACCTGAATATAAACCTCTGTTCCTTCCTGAGCAGATTGACGGGCAATACTCTGCCGCAGCTCCGCCTGTTCATCTTCAGTCATATCGTCCAGCGCGCTCTGCGCCGCATAGAAAATATTTCTGGCATATTCATTGTAATCCGACCACTTCTGAGCGTTAATATAGGACGAGATTCCCAGCCATAAGCAAAAAAACGCCAGCACGCACACTGCAGCTGCAGCAATCAGAGCGATTCTTCGCCGGCTTCGGTCCCGTTTCGTTTTTTTCTTATATTTCATGAATGTCCATCCCTGCTAAAAAAATAAAGAACGTTTTACATCTATTGCCTTATGCGGACACATTTCCTGACAGCAGAAGCAGCGAATACATCGGCGATAGTCATATACCGGCGGCTCCGACGCCCCATTTTTAAAACTGACCGCCTTGCCTTCTACCGGACAGCTTTCCACACAGATGCCGCACCTGACACACCGCTCTTTCCTGATATAAGGTTTCTTTTGAAAAATCTTCAGAGCTCGTTCCATGCGCACCCAGCCGTCACTTTTTACTTTCCTGCGGTCAACGTTAAAGTCCTTTTTCCCAAAACGGGCTACAGCCTCTGACATGGACATAACTCCTTCTTCTGTTAAAAGTGTAATATACTCTTCCTGCCATACGCCAAGTCCCATCTTTTCTCCATGATATACCGTCGGAACCATCATCGGGTCAAGGTAAATAAGGCGGCTGTAAACACTGTCAAGAGCCACGGGATCCGCGGATATGAGCAAAAGCTTCATCGGTACCGGATCTCCCGAAGTCGGTCCGTTGCCCTCCATAGCCACAATGCCATCCATGATATGCAGCCGCGGACGCACACATCGGTTTAAATCCACAAGCATCCTTGCAAAACTGTCCGCACTCGGATATACAGTATGACCTTTTGCCTTATTGATGCCGTAAACACAGCCATATAAATTCTTCACGGCGCCTGTGATCCGTTCAAGCGCATGCGTCTTCATCTTACAAACATTAATCAGCGCATCTGCCTCAATGACTTCATCCGACAGAATAAAATGTTCTGCCCGAATGCCGTCTTTAAAATCAACTTTAGTGCCTCTGTCAAAGTCCCGGATAGAAACGCCGTACTTTTCAAGGGCTGTATCCATACCGGAACCTGCCATCACTCGCTTTGTTGTTCCGATGCCGCACGAATCTCCGCACCGGATATCTTTAAATCCTGCTTCCGAAAATATTCTCGCTGCAGCGCCCATCACTGCAGGATGGGTCATTACAGCCTGATCCACTTCCGCTTTGCGCACAAGATTAGGCTTGAGCAAAATGCTTTCCGTCAAAGCTGCAAACTGTGACAGACCTCCAAGCATCTCAATACCTTTTTGCAGCTTTTCATAAATCAGTGTTTCATCATATGTATCACATGTCATTAAAACAACTTTACTTTTCATCTAAACGCTCCGTTTCATCCGTTGAACTGTCCGCTGCCTAAAGCCGGCGGCAGGCATTGTGTTCGCCCTATTTTGATTTCAGTATTCTGCCATATATTATATATTTTGTTAGTATAACGAATATCTGAAAAATTTCAAGCCCCTCTTATCTTCGCGACATCTATATTAAACAGCATTCTGCACTGTCTATCATCATAACACACTTTTTTGTATAATTATAGACCATACTGAAGAAAGGTGACATGATGGCGCTTCCTTTACTTACATCCGATACCGGTGCCGGAAAATTTAGAAATAACAGAAAATTTAAAAATAGTCTTGACAATTCATACAATAGATGCTAATATAAATTTCGCAAGTTGCAGTATATGTGACATGCCGGCGTGTCGGAATGGCAGACGAGGCAGACTCAAAATCTGTTGTGGGCAACCACGTATGGGTTCAAGTCCCATCGCCGGCATTAAAAATTTATAAGTGTCAGTTTAGAAGCAGGGTATCCAAGCAAAAGCAGGTTGTCCTGTTTTTTTATATATTGCAAAATGTTCCGGTTGATTTTTCAAAATAATTTTCCTGTGATCGGCCGCGCTCTCACTGCAGCTGCTTTTTTGTATCCCGCCTCACGCCGGATAAGTCCGGAGTAGTATGGGCTAGTCCTCCTGACATTCAAATTTTTTAAAAAATCCTTTTGAAAGCAAACCGGTCAGACAGATTGCTAATCCGCTTGGGATCAATACTAAAAACACACAATCTTTAAAATAATCGAATAATGCGCCATAAGCAATCTGCCCTATAGGCTGAGCGCACATGGAAAAAGTGAAAACGTACGACATCACTTTGCCCATCAGTTTATCCGGCGTGCGTTCCTGAATAACAGAAATCGCATATGTCGAGAAAACGCTGCAGCCAAGCTGACAGAGACAGAACATCGTAAGCAATATAAAATAGCGCGCAAATATACCGATCGGCATTATAAAAGCAAGGCCGCACGGAATGAGACATATTCCAAAAGTGATAAACAGAACAAACAGACTGCGTATTCGCAGTTTTTTAGCCATTATCGCCGTACACAGGCTGCCCAAAATTGACGCAATACCCATAGCACTTTCTGCAATGCCATAATACTGCGCAGAAAGTCCAAGTACAGTACGCACAAGGTATGGAAATCCTACAACTGCAGTTCCCGCAACAAACATGCTTACTAATGCGGCCAAAAGAAGCAGTTTCAGGATACCGGGCTGTTCATGTGCTAAAAAATGCATGCCGGCCGAAAAATCTTCTTTAATAATCGTCCTTATATTTGTTTGATGCGCCGTTTTTTTATAATCAAGTCGAATAAAACATTCTAAAATGGCAGTTGCAAAAAAACAGATTACCGCAGCTGTAAATACCGGCCGGATTCCAAATGCGCTGTAAAAAATACTTCCTGAAAACGGTGTAATCAGCGATGCGATTGATGCTGCCTGATTCACCGCCGCATTGCCTCTGATAATATTGTTCCCGGACAGCATCTGCGGAATACATGCCTGAACTGTCGGTGATTCAAAAGCTCCCAATACAGATAGCACCACTAATAATACCCCGATAATGAAAATATCATTTCCGAATTTCATCGCGATTCCTGCAGTCAGTACAGATATCCCCGATAGTGTATCCAATGCCACCATAATATTTCGGCGGTTCGCACAATCTGCAAGAATGCCGCCAAACGGCGATAGAAAAATTGTCGGAAGCAGCGCCAGTGACAACAGCCTTGCAAAAACAGAAGCTGATCCGGTTTGTTCCAGAACATACATGGACAGCGCAAACTTCAACGTATAATTGCCAAACAATGAACTGATCTGACCTAAAATTAAAAAAGTAAAATTACGTGTAAAAATCTTCTGCATGTATTACACCTCCATATTTTCCACTTCCCGCAAAAGGCTCTTCACCGCCGCAGCAGCAATAATTGATTTCTCTTCCATAATTTTTCCTTTTAATACCGTACGTCGGTATGTATTTGTGTAAAAAAATTAATACCGAACGAACGAATGTATTTCGGTAAAATAAAATTGCCTTTCGGTAACTTTATTTTCCATCCGGCATTTTTTCAAAGAACGCCTCTACCAAAGCATAAATAGACTCATCCATCAGCGGCACGCCCATCTTTTCCAACATATCTCCAATAAAATGGAACTTATGCTTCATCTCTTCTTTGTTCGCCGGAAAGACGGACGGCAAGAGCCATAGACTTGTGAGAAGCGGCATTAATTCTGCGATTTCTCTGGCATACTCTGTATGAATGGAGCCATCTTTATTGCCCTCTTCCAAAAGTTCCCGGTAGTACGGCGTTAAAATACGGCGGTTAGACTCTATCATCTCTACCAAAAGCCGCGGATTTCTTGTCAACGGAATAGCCTGTACAGTCATATCTGTTCGAGCATCATCCGACTGATTGATGCGGATTGCCTCCTGCAGTTTCTGCAGGCCGTTCAGATCAGAACGCTTTTTAACAGCCTCAAACGGATTATTTAACGTAAACATCCGGTCGCCTACCGCATCCATAATCTCCTCTTTCGATTTAAAATGATGATAGACCGCGCCTTTGGACAAACCATCCAATTCATCAACGATATCTTGGATTGTCGTGTTGTCATATCCTTTTTTTAAAAAAAGACGCTGGGCAACATCAAGAATCCTTTCTACCGTGACTTCCGGGTACTTATTTCTTGCCATCTTTGATCCACCTCTTATTAATACATGCGTTCGGTATGTATAATTATATATGATAAAATAACGGCTGTCAATGGTCTTTTCTTGCGCATCTGCGCTCTATCGTTTATAATAAAATCAAAAAGTGATTCAAAGGGGTGATTCAATGAACAAAAAAGGAACTTTATTCTGCCTGCTTATTTTCTTAGCTGCTGCCGGCTATTTTTTATGGTCGCATCGGCATACACTGCTTGAAACTATTTTTTACATATGCGCAAGTTTGACCGCACTTTTTCTTTTACTCCACTGTACACTTTTAAAAAACAAATTATTTGCTAAAATAGCTCAAATATGCCTTGCATTATTTGCACTGTACTTTATAGGCGCCGCTATATTTATCATTTTTAAAGTTTTTATCTTAGAGCCTCTCATTTCAGTGATCGGCATAGGGGTGATAGTATTTCTTTTATTTTGGATATATCGGATCTATATGGATATCCGGCACCAATAGCCGTTTGGCAGGCGTACTAATACATACGCCTGCCAAATTTATAAGCTTCTTTCAAATGGGAGGTCTTATCAATTCCCGGTTTTCCGTTTGTATCGCCGCATCCGCCGGCAAGAAGCATACCCTTATCATGAAATCCGATATAATTAACCACTGCAAATTGATAGTAAGAAACTGCCTGCTCAAAAGTCCAGAAATAATCATCCGCTGAAGTCATAAGCAGCGCACAGTCCTTTTTGGGATACTTCTCGTATCTTCCCAGCGGCGGCTGGTCATCTTCTTGGGCGATACAGTAAAAACGCTCGATAAAAGCCTTCAGCCTCGATGAAATCGTCCAAAAATACAGCGGAGACGCAAATACAATACAATCTGCCGCCTTAATTTTAGGTACTAAATCATTAAAGGCATCTTTTTGTATACAAGGTTTTCCATAGCGGCAGGCATTACAGCCAAGACAACCCTTCACTTCATTTTTAAGCAGTGAAATCACCTCTACTGTATGTCCGCTATCCCGCACTCCGTTGGCAAAATGTTCAATGAGCTGTGCTGTATTTCCTTTTGCTCTGCCGCCTCCCTGAATGACAAGAATATTTTTCATCTGTACGCCTCCCATAAAAAATCTATTGCTCATCGGCAATTAAGCCAAAACCCGGTTCAATACTTCTGTAACTTTCCGCACCGGGATAATCTCCAGTTTTTCTTTCACTTCATCGGCAACTTCTTCCAGATCCTCAATATTATCATATGGAATGAATACCTTTGTAATACCGGCTCTCTGAGCGGCCATCAGTTTTTCAGGCAGGCCGCCGATCGGCATCACGCCGCCTCTGAGAGAAACTTCACCGGTCATCGCATACTCTGTATCGACTGCTTTTCCTGTGATCAGCGAAGCTAAGGCTGTCACAAGGGTGATTCCGGCAGACGGACCGTCTTTGGGCACTGCACCGGCAGGCACATGAATATGCAGATCGTTTTTAGCCAGTTTCTTTGCCGCCTGAGGATACATCGAACGGACAAGGCTTAAAGCAATGCGCACAGATTCTTTCATAACATCGCCAAGCTGGCCGGTGATAATAAGTTCGCCTTTGCCTTCCATCAGCTTGCTTTCAATAAACAATATCTCTCCGCCGGCACTGGTCCATGCCAGTCCGGTAACAACACCCGGTATCTTTGTTTTCAGCTTTTTATCATGATAAATATGCTGATGTCCAAGGAATTCTGAAAGATTATCTTTTGTTACCGTCAGAGTAGTCTGTTCCTTTTTTACAAGCTTAACTGCTGCGGACCGGCACAGTGTATCGATCAGCTTTTTCAGACTGCGTACACCGGACTCCATCGTATATTCATCAATCATACGCCGCATAGCCGCATCGGTCACTTTAAGCATATCTTTTTTTATACCTGTGGCTTCCATCGCCTTTGGAAGCAGATGTTTTTTCCCGATCTGGAATTTTTCAAGTGCTGTATAGCCTTGAAAAGAAATAACTTCCATACGGTTTAAAAGCGGCTCCGGTATTGTATCGGTGGAATTAGCTGTGCAAACAAACAGCACATTGGACAGATCATAAGGTACATTCAGATAGTGATCTGTAAATGAAAAGTTTTGTTCCGGATCTAAAACTTCCAGCAATGCACTGGAGGGATCGCCGCTGTAGTCACGGGACAGTTTATCGACTTCATCAAGAACAACGACCGGGTTGGAGGAACCGCTGCGCTTGATTCCCTCCATAATTCTGCCCGGCATCGCGCCGATATACGTTCTTCGATGGCCTCTGATTTCCGCTTCATCACGGACACCGCCAAGGCTGATTCTTACATAGGCTCTGTCAAGCGCACGGGCAATGCTCTGGCCGATGCTCGTCTTGCCTGTACCCGGCGCACCGACAAAAAGAAGGATTGAGCCGGATTGCTTCTTGTTCAGGTCCATCACTGCAATCTGCTGAATAATACGTTCTTTCACCTTCTTTAAACCGTGATGATCTTCATCAAGAACTTTCTGTGCTTTTTCAAGATCGATCGGTGATGAAGACGGCTGTTTCCATGAAAGACTGGTCATAAAATCAAGGTAGTCGTAGAGCATGCCATATTCGTGGCTCTCATTGCCTTCCTGCTTCATCCGGTTTAAAACTTTCATCGCCTCTTTATATGCTTCTTCATTCATGCCGGAATCATTAATTTTCTTTTCAAACCGGCGGACGTCAGAAACATTCTCCGGATGCATCTCATCCAATTCTCTCTGCAGATAATCAATCTGTTTTTTAATGGCAATCTCTCTGTAAAGCTGCTCCTGATCGTCCTTCTGCGCATTCTGCGCTTCAGCAGATACGTTGGAAATTTCTATAAATTCATAAATAGCCTGAGCAATCATCTCACACTGCTGTCTGCGTGAATCCTGCGCAAGAATCTGATATTTTTCTTCTGCAGTAAGGTTTAAATAATCCGTCAGCGAACACGCCAGATCGTTCATGCTTTTTCTCTGCAGAATATAACTTCTTGCCCATACACCCCACTGATATCCCTGAACAAATTTGAGCAGAGCCCGGCGAAGCTGATCAAAAAGCAGTTTCTCATCCTCCCGGGGGAAATCGTCGATTTCTCCCCGAATCGCCGCATCAGCAGTCATCTTCCCATCTTTAATCTCAATGTCCGAAATATCGACGCGTTCCATCGTTCTCACTTGAACATTATCTTCATCGTCAATACTCTCTATACAGGCGCTGATACCGATCGGATAAAAATCCTCCGGCGCAAGCTTCTGAGCTTTTTTGTCTTCCTGAAGCAGCAAAAACAATATATCCTGCCCTGATTCGACCGGAGAATCACTCCAGTTGACAAGGAAATCTTTTTTAAAATAATATGTAACGTCCGGGAGCAGTAATATATTGTGAATAGGTCTTACAATCATAATGATTCTCCTTTCTTTGTTAGCAGTCATTGTTGTTGAGTGCTAACACAATTGTAAAAATATAGCGAATAATTAAATTATCCGCTATAGAACTACTTATTTTTATTTGTCATAAACGATAGCACAGTCTGTTTTATTTGTCAACTATTTTTTTATTCTTTGAGCCACCTCATAAAAATTTCCGAATCTAATGTTCCGTTTCTTGCCTGGTCCAGTTTCTGTTTTGCCTCAGCATACCATGCGTCAAATGCCTCTCTGCTCATATTGGCGGCTTTTTTGCGCGGTTTGCTCATCCGTGCATAGTGTGCTTTATAAGCTCTTGTATACGCCAGCAAAAGTTCGTCGCTTTTAACACTTTTGGCAAATGTCTGAGCATAACCAACCTGAGCACATGTTTTTCCGTCTTCTGTATATATACGCTGACAATAATCAATATTGCTTTTTTTAGGCACAAAATACCTGCCGCAGTTTTTGCATTTTTTTATTTTGCATTTTCGCAGCATCAGTTCCCTGAGTTCCAAGTACAGACAATCTTCAAATTCTGTAATCAGATAATCAAACCATGGCATACCGCTTTGATCAAATATAATGCCGAGACCGGCAATACATTTGTAGCGGGCCATATAATCCATCACCGCCGGATCATAATGCTCCTTATCTTCTGCTTCCGCCGCCGCATCGATCAGCGCCCGATATGTATTTTGCAGTTCGATCATCTGTCCGGCCGGCATATCCTTCAGCAGTTCCTGAAATTTACCTTCGATTTTCTGGCTAAAATACGGATGAGAAGTCATATGTTCAATAAAATCGAACAAACTGATGCCGATGTGAAAGTTTTGATCTGTGCCAAAGCGTATATTTTCCCCGTGAATATCAATCATCACATGGGTATATAGTTTTAAAGGCTCATTCTCCATCTTTTCCTCTTTCCTGACGCACTTGCTGCGTCAATAATGGTAGATTTGGAAGTTTACTTCCAAACTTGTCCTCTCTTTTCTTTAGTTGTTGATACGAAAGTCAGCACATTTTTGTCTCGACAAAAGCTTAATGATTTAACAGTAATATACACAAATTTTTCACATTCGTCAACTCCTGCCCTCTCAGGCCGCTGACATACCCTTAATTAACCGTAAAACTGCAACAAAAAAAGCAACCGAAACTCGATTTTTCGATTACTTCATCTGCTCCTTTATAAATAGCCTGTAGGGGAATCGAACCCCTGTTTCCGCCGTGAGAGGGCGGCGTCTTAGCCGCTTGACCAACAGGCCTTGTTGTTTTCGACTTTTTTATTATATGCAAAAGGCTATGAAAAGTCAAGGGAATTTTTTAAATTTTTTGAAAAATTTAAATTTATGCAGCTATTTGCTTGTCTGCCGCTGTTCGGGCGTTTATAATAACTTTATCCTGCACGATATTGAAATTGAACATAGACGGCAAAAGGCCGTCACAGAAGGGACGGAAACTATGGAACTTACGCATATCAATCTTCAAGGCCATGCCCGCATGGTCGATATTTCATCGAAGCCGGACACACAGCGCTATGGTATCGCCTCTGCAACAATTCATATGCAGCCGGAAACTTTTCAAATGATTATGAGCGGACAAGCAAAAAAAGGCGATGTCCTTGCCGTTGCCCAAGTTGCCGGCATTATGGCTGCAAAAAAAACATCGGATATCATACCAATGTGTCATCCTCTGCTTTTGACCGGCACAGACATCGAATTCAGGCCGGATGAAAAAAATTCTTCGATTCAGATTATCGTCACTGTCAAAACAACAGGGAAAACCGGTATTGAAATGGAAGCGCTCCATGCAGCTTCCGCTGCCGCACTGACCATCTATGACATGTGCAAAGCTGTAGACCGCGGCATGGTGATCACGGATCTTTGTCTTCTGGAAAAAGACGGCGGAAAATCAGGACATTACATTCGCAAATAAAATGCGCCTCCCGGCGCCATCGTGTTTCAGCCCGACACTTCGGTCGGTCTGCATAAAAAATGCGCCTCCCGGCGCCATCGTGTTTCAGCCCGACGCTTTGGTCGGTCTGCATAAAAAATGCGCCTTCCGGCGCATTTTTTATATTTCTTTTCCTTTGGTGGCAATCGCGTGAATGACGAATGGTATGAATAATGTGATGAATGCCGCATAGCCAAGGTATGCATATCCTTTGCTGACGACTGTCATCAATCCGAACTGGGCAATGGCGAATGCGAGGAATGTAAAGATCAGTGTAAATACAGCGTTTCTTGCCAGATGGCCCTTTTTGCGGTCGCTGTCTGTTTTCATTCTCCGTTCTACGGCGTTAACGCAGCGGGTTACAATGCCAGAGATCATATTAACGGCTGTTGAAATGGCACCGAGAATGATCAATATCGATATGATCGGTGTTAATATTTTAGCGCCGACGCCCTGTTCCACGAGAATGAGCATCGGTACGGAAGCGGTCGCAAGATCAGCGACAAATGCAACTGCCAGCAGCCCGAAAATGGATAATTCCATGGCAAAGAAGTTACACACAAACATACCGATTGCAGAACGATTGATCTGCTTAACATCTGTCACCGGTTCCATATGCTGGTACATAACAGAAACAGAAGCCAGCTGGAAGAAAAAGTATAATACTGCCGAATACAGTGCCGGGCCGAAATGACCGTTTTTCTCAGACAACACGGTCATCTCTCCGGAAGCCATACGGCCTATTGATTCCGTGATCGAATCCCACTGTGCGATAATATTCGGAACGAGCACGAGTATAAGACCGATAATAATTAACACACTTAATGTGGACGCACATTTGCGGACAACAGAAGTTCCGAAAAGGGCAATAACGAAGATAAATGCGGCAACGATGACTGTACACAGCCAATATGGAATACCAAACAGTGTTTCTATCGTTGAGCCGCCTGTGGCAAAAGCAGCGGCTGATGCTGTGCCGATCATGATCAAATAACATATTTCATAAAGATTTGACATGACGACTCTTGTTTTGCCATACAGACTATCCGAAAAGCTGCGGTAATCATAGGTTTTATGTTTATATGCATAACGCATGCCATACCAGAAAAACAGTGAATACAGACCTTGTGTCAAAATCGGCATAATAAGACACCATACGCCGTAATTGATAAAATATTGATAAATCTGCGCGCCGGAGGCAAATCCGCCGCCAAACTGGGTTGTAAATGCCACAAAGGCAATCCCCATCGCCAAAGGCATTCTGCTTTTATCTACAAGCAATGATTTTTTCTTTCCCATAATTCTTCCCTCATTTTCATTCTGATATTGATTCATTAAACTCAATTACCTTGCCCGGATTAAGAATCAATTTGTCATCAAACGCCAGTTTGATTGCTTTATAAAGCGCGATCATTCTCGGTCCGACAAATTCTTTCAAAAACTCAAGACGGCCGTTTCCGATGCCATGCTCTCCGGAAAGCTGTCCGCCCAGTTCTTTTGACAGTGCATACAATTCTGTCAATGACGCATGGGTCGCTGCTTTCCACGCTTCATCGCTCATTTCCGGTCCGCGCAGCATTTCTGTATGGATATTGCCGTCGCCGCAGTGTCCGCACGGTTCCACGCGTATACCGTGAGCCAGCGCGATTTTCTTTGCCGCCTTGACATATTCAGCTATTCTTGCCCTCGGCACAACAACATCGCATTCCTCCTGAGCAACCGAATCTGCTTTCATGCCTTCAAGGATGCCGCCGCGTACTTCCCACACGGACGCCGCCCGCTCAGGTGTCCCGGCAATACAGCAGTCTAGCGCGCCGTTGGCCAGCGCCGCCTCTGCAGCAGCTGTCACTGCACTGTCCAATTCCTGCCTGCTGGAAGCATCGTACATAACAATCAGGACAGCCTCGCCTTGTTTAACCGGAAAATATTTATGGAGTGTGCGTTCAACAATATCAATCAGTTCGCGCTCCAAAAACTCAATGGCTGTCGGCACAAAAGGCAGTTCCAATACTTTCGGCACCATGTCCGCACATTCTTCCAGACTCCTAAACGGCATCACAAGGGTACATGTGCATGTCGGTGCCGGCAGAAGCTTTAACGTCACCTGAGTTAAAATACACAGTGTGCCTTCCGAACCGATAATCAGATCTTTCACATCATAGCCGGTCGTATTTTTAACAACGTTCGATGAAAAATTCATGATTGAACCGTCCGGCATTACCGCCTCAATGCAGCGCACAAAATCTCTCGTCAGTCCGTAGCGCACAGCTTTCATACCTCCGGCATTGGTAATTACATTGCCTCCGATTGATGCAGTTTTTTCACCCGGATCCGGCGGATAAAAAAGTCCTTCTGCAGCCGCAGCCGCCTGAACATCAATAAGAAGCGCTCCCGGCTCCACGGTAATCGTCTGATTTTTATGATCTACCGGAAAAATTTTATTCATCCGCATCACCGACAGCATAATACCGCCGTATTTACACGTTGCGCCGCCGGCCAGACCTGTACCGGCGCCTCTGCACACAACGGGAATATTTTCTTTGTAAGCATATGCCATGATGGCCGAGACTTCTTCTTTATTGAGCACTTCCACATAAAGTTCCGGCGGATAAACACCGTACTCAGGCATTTCATCTTTATAAAATTCATGATCAATATCTTCGCCGACCCAAACGCGGTCATTTGCAGTCACCGAGCGAATAAAATCAAAATCACTCTCTGTCATTTTCTTATATGGATAAGCCATGTTTTAATCCTCCTTCTGACGGCGCACCAGTTCAGTCAGCCGAGGCACCACCTGATATAAATCATCAACAATACAATAATGTGCCGCCTTAAATATCTGAGCCTGAGGATCCGTATTAATTGCAACAATACACTCCGAACTGTTCATACACGATGTAAACTGTATCGCTCCGGAAACACCGCAGGTAATGATCAGCTTCGGCCGGACAGTTCTTCCTGAAAGGCCGATCTGGTGCGCGTTATCCCCAAATCCGTTTTCGACCATCGGACGGGTAAATGCCAGCTGTCCGCCAAGTGCCTCTGCAAGCGCCCTGCACATTTCCACGTCTTTTTCTGTCCGCACACCGCGCCCTGCGACGACAATGACATCCTCCTCCTCCAAACTTTTCTTTCGGTCAAGCACTTCTGCAGAGATAATCCTGATTTTAGAACGGACCATAGCCTCTGACACCGGACAGATTACAACTTCTCCTTCCGGATGATCTGTTTTTTGGGCGCGGTCCATGACTTTATACCGAACTGTGGCAAACTGGGGCCTTGACTTGGCAATAGCAATCTGCGCCATAATATTTCCGCCGAATGCAGGCCGGATCTGAACCATATCTGTATTCGGCTTAATATCCAGTGTCGTACAATCTGCAGTCAGTCCTGTGTGGAAACGGGTCGCCAGTCTTGGCGCCAGCGAACGTCCCAGCGCTGTCGCACCGATAAGCACAGAACTTGGCTTAACCGCAGAAATACAGTCGGCCGCCGCATCGGCATAGCAGTCGGCACGAAATCCTGAAAATCCTTCATGTTCATACACATAAACTTTATGTACACCGTATTCAAGCAGCTTTTTGGCATTTAGGGCCGTCCCTAGGCCGCCAATCATCAATACATTAACGTAATAGTTCACTTTAGAGGCCATTTTCAATGCCTCCCCGATCAGCTCATAAGTGACCGGATGGATTTCTCCCCGTTCCTGTTCCGCAAAAATGAGGAAATCTCTCCATTCATCTTTATCCACAGCATTGGCACGCTGCTCAAAGCGTATCGCCTTTTCAGGGCAGCATCTGACGCAAAGTCCGCACATACGGCATGTATCCGTCACCTGAATCCCGTTGCCTTCAATCGTCAATGCGCCAAAAGGACATTTTTCAACACAGAGCCCGCAAAGCGTACATTTTTGCGCGTCAAATTTCAAAAATTCCATGGCTGTATTACTCCTTTAATTTATATTATTTTCTTTGATGTCAAAATCGAAAACAGCCGATCCGCTTTTTCAATGGCATCTCCATCGATATAAACTTGCTTTTCCGTTTCCGGCGGCGCAAACATACGCTCCACAGATGTCGGCGATCCGATCAGTCCGTACCGGCTTAAATCCTGATCCAAAAGATCTTCAAGGCTCAGTATGCGGACAGGTTTTCCCTGCGTTGCTTTCTTCAAAAGATATGACGGCAGTCTTGGCACACATATATCTTTTTCTACCGTAATAAGACACGGATACGGTATTTCCGATATCTGTGTTACACTGGCAAGATCCTGTTTTACACAAATTTTTTCATCATCGGCATTGATAATCTCCGAAACCCATGCTGCATGGGGCAAATTCAAATGCTCTGCAATGGCCGGCCCCACTTGCGCCGTATCGCCGTCAGTCGTCTGACGCCCGCATAAAATAAGATCGGCGCCTCCGAGAAGTGTAATGCCCTGAGCCAATGTGTAAGAAGTCGACAATACATCGGCGCCGGCAAATTTTTTATCTGACAAAATAACCGCATCATCTGCGCCCATTGTATAGGCATCACGCATCATTTCTTCCGCCTGGCGCGGCCCCATCGTCAAAACAGTGACTGTACCGCCCAGCTTTTCTTTCAGCAAAAGGGCCGTTTCCAGTGCAAACAAATCATATGGATTGGTCCGTGTTTCACTGCCAAGACGCTTCATTGCTCCGGTCTCGGGATCAATTTCTACCTTTGTTCCCGCCGGAACCTGTTTCATACAAACGATAATTTTAATCATAGCTTTCTTCCTTTACTGCTTCTACGCATTAAATTATTAAACTCAATCCAGTATAACATTATTTCACGGTTTTTGTCGAGTGTCTTCTGCCGTCATAATCGACAAAATTATTTGATATTTTTCTGCAAATAGCACAAAAAGGACAATCCTCTCCAATTCAGGTTGTCCTTTTTTAAAATTAAATGTATCTTTTTTTCTAAATATCCCATTATTTCAGGGCATATTGTCATACTTGGTAAACTGTATGTCCTCCAACCACCGTCTTTATGACGTTCGCCTCTTTGATTTCCTCCGGATCTGTCTCAAAAATATCTTTGTCAATGACAACAAAATCTGCTGCGTAATTTTCTTTGATCATACCATGATCATGTGCATGTCCGCCGGCTTTTGCTGCGGAGGATGTAAATAACCGGACAGCGTCATATACACTCAATGCTTCATTCGGTGCAAATGCGCCGCCGCCCGAAAGACTTTTCCTTGCCACAGCCGTATAAATATTTTTAAGCGGATCAAAAAATTCTACCGGGCAGTCCGAACCGCCGCTTGTTAAAATGCCGGCCTCCTGAAGAGATTTCCACGCATATCCTTCAGACTGATACTCCGGCAGAACCCGCTGATCAAGAATGGCCAGATCGCTGTTAATAAATATCGGCTGTATGTACGCCTGTATGCCAAGAGCTGCCATACGCGCCATGTCTTCTTCTGTCACAAACTGGGCATGCACAATACCATGCATGTGGCTTGGCCGATCAGATTCACCGATAACCTTTTCTAAAGCATCGATCACTTTCTGCACCGCCAGATCGCCGATGGCGTGTACGGCCACATCCATCTGCTGCCGGTCAGCTTCTTTAATCTGCTGGTACAATTCATCATCTGTATAGGTCGGTATGCCGTGATTATCCGGGTCATCCGCGTAGCCATGGATCATGCAGGCTGATTTTGCACCAAGAGACCCGTCCTGAAGAAGCTTTCGCGGGCCGATTTCAAAATATTTCCCCGGATGTGCTCTCAGTTCTTTTGTTTCCCGCACAAAATTTTCAAATTCACCATTTGCATCAAAAACAAGACACTGTTCACGCAGATGAACGGTCATTTGATTTTCCTGATCCAGCTTTGTCATTGCCTCAACCACATCCCGCCATGTTGTTCCCGGAATTGACGCCATATCATCCGAATGAACCGCCGCAATGCCGTATCGATTCAGCTTTTTCTGCGCAGATAAAAATAATTTTTGAATATAAGCCGCATCTCTTTTCGGAATCAGCGACATATACAGCCGCATAGCGCTTTCTTTAAGCCAGCCTTTTTCAAAGTTGACATTTGCCATCACATCCGGGGCAATATCCATGTTGCGGATCATTTCCAAGGCCTTGGAATTAACGACTGCAATATGCCCGCACGTGCGCAGCATAATGACCGGAATGTCTCCTGAAATTTTATCCATATCCTCTTTCTGTGGGAATACCGGATTTTCAAACACTTCCTGATTCCAGCCCATACCAAATACATAGGAAGCACCCGACTGTACTTTTTCTTTGCCCATTGCGATCATCTTTTCAAGGGTATCTGCTCCGTACAGATTGAGTTCTTCCTGAAGCATGGCATAATGCAGCACATGCATATGTGTATCAGTAAAAGCCGGCAGAACAAGACGCCCGTTCAGGCATTCTTTTTCATCCCATGCCTGAAGTCCGGCGTCTGCGGCTGTACCTGCAAAAACAATCTTTCCATCTTCAACGCCAAGGGCATCGCATATTTTTTGGCCATCCATTGTTACAATTTTTCCGTCATAATATAATTTCCGCATGATGT
Organism: Candidatus Scybalocola faecipullorum; assembly: GCA_018716485.1. GTDB lineage: Bacteria > Bacillota > Clostridia > Lachnospirales > Lachnospiraceae > Scybalocola_A > Scybalocola_A faecipullorum. The sequence continues at coordinate 5,666 of DVJY01000051.1, read as the reverse complement.
TCCCTCCTCGATGTTTTCATGATAACACTACTATAGCAGAAATTTCCCGTTTTTTCTCATTTTTTTATAAATTGCAAATTTTTTTCACATGACTTGCAATTATCGGCATCTTTTCTTATACTATTCTACAGGATAAATCAGGAGGCAATCAACATGAACACACAAACTTCTACATCACTGATGACCAGCGGCCCTATTTGGCAGCGCATCATTTCCTTTGCAATTCCGTTGTTTTTCGGAAACTTGTTTCAGCAGCTTTACAACACAGCCGATTCTTTAATCGTCGGTAATTTCCTTGGCAGCAATGCGCTGGCCGCCGTCAGTTCATCAGGTAATCTGATTTTTTTGATGGTCGGCTTTTTTAATGGCCTTGCCGTAGGCGCCGGCGTCGTCGTTGCTAAATATTTTGGCGCGAAAAATTATGAAATGATGAAAAAAACCATCCGAACGATTATCGCCCTCGGTCTGATTTCCGGTGTTGTCCTGACAGCCATCGGCCTCATTGCCGCGCCGAGAATTCTCCTTCTTATGGGAACCCCGGAAAATATACTTCCCAATTCCATCAGTTATTTCAGAATCTATTTCTGCGGTTCCATTGCTTTTGTTATGTACAATTTCCTTGTGGGCATCCTGCAGTCCATGGGCGACAGCAAACACCCTTTAATCTTTTTAATTATTTCATCCATCGTCAATGTGGTGCTCGACCTTGTTTTTGTTGCCGGATTTCACTGGGGCGTTGGTTCCGCAGCGCTTGCGACCATCATTTCCCAGTTCATCAGCGCCATATTATGTATGAGACAGCTTTTAAAGCTTCCGGAACCGTTTCATGTAAGTTTAAAAGAAATATCTATTGATTCCGGGATGCTTAAACAAGTCATCACCAACGGGCTTCCCGCCGGCCTTCAAAATTCAATTATTGCCTTCGCCAATGTGGTTGTTCAGTCCAATATTAATACTTTCGGTGAAATGGCTGTGGCCGGCTGCGGCTCATACACGAAAGTCGAAGGCTTCGGATTTTTGCCGATCACTTGTTTTGCACTGGCGCTGACAACTTTTATCAGCCAGAATCTGGGAGCCAAAGCCTATGACCGTGCCAAAAGGGGCGCTTTGTTTGGCGTTGTCTGTTCTGTATCTCTGGCAGAACTGATCGGTCTGTGCATCTACGTTCTGGCGCCGTATTTAATCGCGGCATTTAACGGTACGGAAGAAGTTGTTGCTTTCGGTACTGCTCAGGCACATACCGTTACACTTTTTTATTTCCTGCTTGCATTTTCCCACTGTATGGCCGGAATTTTAAGAGGCGCCGGCAAGTCGCTTGTACCGATGTTCGTCATGTTGGCCTGCTGGTGTATTATCAGAGTTACATACATTACAATCGCTATACATATCGTTCACGATATCCATATTGTTTTCTGGGCTTACCCGATCACATGGGCGCTCAGTTCCGTCACATTTTTAATTTATTTTTTGAAATCCGACTGGCTGCACGGCTTTGAAAAAAAGCTGTAAATGATTAATGAAAGGACTGACATTGATGAAAAAACTGAAAAAAATATTTCTTTTATATTGTATTGCTGTGCTCACCTTATCATTGGCCGCATGTTCAGATATTTCCGACCTTCAGGCCGTTAAGCCGGAAACTGCAGTCAGTGAAACAGATGCTGCTTCCGATGAAACCGAAAGCACGCCGGCCGCATCAGAATCAGATTCTATTCAGGACGATATTCAGATAGAGGACATTCCTGATTACAGCGGTGAACCTTATGTGGCTGTCAATCATAATGAACCTACATTTTCCGAAGATGAACTGACAACAACATCTTTTGAATATTACAGTCCTTTGGACGATCTGGACCGCTGCGGCACAACAGAAGCCTGCGTCGGTACAGACATTATGCCTGATGAAGCCCGCGGTGATATTTCTGATGTTAAGCCTACCGGATGGATCAATAAACAGTACAGCAATGTTGACGGCAAATATCTTTACAACCGCTGCCATCTGATCGGATATCAGCTCACCGCTGAAAATGATAACGAGCGCAATCTCATCACCGGCACCCGCTACATGAATACGGAAGGCATGCTGCCCTTTGAAAATGAAGTGGCCGACTATGTCAAAGATACGGACAATCATGTCATGTACCGGGTCACTCCGGTATTTGAGGGTGATAATCTGGTGGCCTCCGGCGTCCATATGATGGCCGAATCTGTGGAAGATCAGGGCGAAGGCGTCAGCTTTAATGTGTATGTATACAATACCCAGCCCGGCATTGAGATTGATTATAAAACCGGGGACAGCCATATAGACAGCAATTCCCAAACCTCTGATGACAGTGCGCTTGAACCGGATTACATTTTAAATACAAATTCCAAAAAATTTCATTTGCCGGATTGTGCCAGCGTGACTCAGATCAAAGAAGAAAATAAAGAAAACTATTACGGCAGCCGCGATACGCTGATCAGTCAGGGCTACAGTCCCTGCGGACAGTGCAATCCTTAAAATACTTACCCAAAAAGCTTACCGTATAAGAAAGCAGACGGCATGTTGAGTCAAATCATCATGCCGTCTGCTGTTTTTTACTTTTGATTTTCAAACTTAAATACAACTGCCCCGTCATTTTCTGTATAGTTTCGTATATTAATCACCACACGGTCACCGCTTCTTTGCCATTCATAATCTGTCCGTGCATCCAGCGGCACCGGCGCCGCACTGACATTATCCACAGCAAATGAAAATCCGCCGTCTTGCTTACCGTCCGCAATTGCATAAAGACTGCCGTCCTTTGATGTGAAATGAACGGCAAGGCTGTCACTGACAATGGATGTCCGCTCGCTGCACCTTGTCCCGTAAATAGCTTCTCCGTTGATTTTCAGCCATGCGCCTAAATCCTTTAACCTCTGTACTTGAATCTCCGGGATTGTTCCGTCGGCTTTCGGCCCGATATTAATGAGCAGATTGCCGTTATTGGCCACGGTTTCTGCCAAAAGTCCGATCAGCCGTCCGGCGCTGAGTACATAACTTTCATCCTCCGCCCCATTATATCCAAACGATAAACCCAGTCCCCGGCACATTTCCCATTTTTTCTCTCTGTCCATTGTTCCGGTCTGATATTCTTTCGTCGTAAAATCACAGTGCAGTCCGTTGAACCGGTCATCTACCACACCGTCTTGGCAGACATTATAGTAATAAGCCAAAAGATACGGCAGCTGCGGCTCTCCCACATATGGCCAGCCGATGTCGTTCCAAAAAACTGACGGATGGTATTTGTCAATCAGTTCCTTTGACTGTTTAAATGCATAATCTGCATACTCAAAGGTCGGGCAGCCAATCAGTTCACTCTGAATATATTGAGGCACAGGATAAAAATGCCAGTCAATCATCCCGGAATAATACAGTCCCATCTTCATGCCTTCGTTTCTCACCGCATCTGACAGTTCCCCGACAATATCCCGCTTCGGTCCGGATACAGCCGCGCTGTAATCTGTATACTGACTGTCAAACAGACAATACCCGTCATGGTGCTTTGATGTCAGCACCACATAGCCTGCGCCGGCTTCTTTAAACAGCTTTGCCCAAGCTTTCGGATCCCACTGCTGTGCTTTCCACAGCGACGTAAAATCCTCGTATTTAAAATCAGCGCCGTACTTTTTTAAATGATACTCATAAGAAGGACCCTTTTTGACATTAATCGAGTTGAAATACCATTCCGCATAAGGGTTATTGCAAAACCAACGCTCATCCATCTCAACCGTACCCAGTTCGCCGGTCATCGGCGCAAATGCCGGCACAGAATAAAGTCCCCAATGAATAAAAATACCCAGTTTGCAGTCATGATACCATGCCGGCACTTGGTGTGTCCGGATAGAATCCCATGAAGCGATATATCTTTGCTGCATTGTCTTTCCTCCTCCAACAATCTTTGGCAGTAAATATCCATGTGCTTTTAGTATACCATTTTCATCTCAGTAAAGTCCAGCAATTCATTATCACCTGAGTCTGCCTGACCTATTGTCTGCAATACCTTTGGGTGCTATAATAAAGCCAATGCTATAAAAAGGTGGTAGTTTTCATGAATCCTCAAACCATTGATTCAAAAAAGCCGGCTGCCCGGCTGGATATTTCCAAGTTCACTGAGTTTGCCGAAAGCATCGGCGTCCTCGGCATTAAAATTTCTCAAAATAATCAGCTTATTGCATCTTGGCAGTGTGATGAAGAATGCCGAAGAAATATTTATTCTGCGACCAAAAGCTTCACCTCCTGCGCTGTCGGCTTTGCCATTCAGGAAGGGCTGCTCTCTCTTGATGAAAAATTAACCGAAGCGTTCCATGATGATCTGCCGCCGGTCATTGATCATCATCTTGAAGCGGCATGTGTCCGGGATCTGCTGACCATGCGGCTGGGTCAGGCTTCCCCGCATCTTATGGGCGCTCAAAGACCTTTGTATAAGGAAGACGACTGGGTGAAAATGACCCTTGCAATGCCGTTTGAGTACGCGCCGGATGCGCATTTTGTATACAGTAATGTAGGCCCGTATTTGGCAGGTATTCTCGTTTCGCGGCGTTGCGGATGTGACCTTGTTTCCTATCTGACACCGAGGCTTTTTTCCCATTTAGGCATTAAACGGCCGACATGGGAAAGTGATCCGCTGGGCAATACCTTTGGCGCCGGCGGTCTGTTTTTAACTTTATCCGAACTGCACACATTCGGCCTGTTTTATTTAAATCAAGGATACTGGAACGGCCGGCAGCTGCTCTCCAAAGAATGGATTAAAGAAAGCACACGCCAGCAGGGTCCTGATCCGTATGGCTATCTTTTTTGGCGCGGTGAATATAATTCTTTCCGGGCCGATGGCAAATATTCCCAGCTTTCCATCATACTGCCGGATCAGTCGGCCGTCATCTCCGTTGCTGCAGAATGCCGTCAGGGCGAGGCGCTGCTGCGCGCAATTTATGACGATATCTGTCCGCTGCTGTAAACTGTCCGCTGCCCGTCGGATTGTCGAAGGCCCTCTCGTGCCGGCACGGCGGTCACTCTCCGGGTGTATCATACAAAAATAAGCCGTATCAATCATCAGATCGATACGGCTCATTTTTATGGAGCATACGGGACTTGAACCCGTGGCCTCCACAATGCGAATGTGGCGCGCTCCCAACTGCGCTAATGCCCCACACAATAAATCATGGAAACAATGGGGCTCGAACCCATGACCTCCCGCTAGTCGGGCGAGCGCTCTCCCAGCTGAGCTATGTTTCCATCAATGTCAGCGGCCCGAGTTACCGCCGATGGCACTCATGGAAATCACCTCGAAGAATTACCAAAGGATTCTCGAGTTCAAATTATCCAATCATGCCGGACGTCTATCTGCGTCCGATACTGGTATTATCTCACAAAACCTAAAAAATGACAAGAGCGAAAATTCAGGCTATTATAGTGATAAAAAGAAGGTAGAAAATCTCCAGCAGCCATACCAAAGGATTTTTACTCCTGAGGAAATACAAAAGATCGTCACAGCTTATCAGTCTGGCAAGGCAAGCTATGAGTTGGGTGCCGAATTTAACTGCAGTAAGACGACCATTGTGAAACTCCTCAAGCAACAAGGAGTTCCCCTTCGCAAAAGTGGCCGGACTCGGGCAAAAGTCGATGACAAAAAAGTGATCAGAATGTA
>DVJY01000050.1 GCA_018716485.1 Candidatus Scybalocola faecipullorum | reverse complement strand
AGCCAGGATCAAACTCTCATGTTGTAGTTTTTACTTAACGAGACCTTTCGCAAATTCAGTGAAAGCGTCACCCGTTAAGACTTCTCAATCCTATCCAGAACGACAACTAGCTTTCGTTATCATTCCCGTTTTACTTTGGTTTTTGTTCTTAAAAATTCTCTTGGAATTTTCGGGATTATCTTATTATTCAGTTATCAATGTTGTGTTGTTGTCTTTTTTCTTTCATCAGTGACAACTTATTTAGTTTATCACATCTTCAAGTCTTTGTCAACAACTTTTTTATTTTATTTTTCGCTTCATCGGATTGTTTCCGAAGCAGCTTATCCATAATACCATGGTTGTCACTTTTTGTCAACCACTTTTTTTAATCTTTTTTATTTTTTTGAGCGGAGAAAGAGGGATTTGAACCCTCGCGCCGCGTTAGCGACCTACACCCTTAGCAGGGGCGCCTCTTCGGCCTCTTGAGTATTTCTCCGAACTTTCAAAAAAGATTAAATTTTAACGCACTTGGTCAGTGCATCAATTATTATATCCGACACAAACTGCTTTGTCAACACATTTTTTCGATTTTATAAGACTTTTTATAATCTACTATATATAGGTATAAATCCTTGATATATACACTATATATTCTCTAATCTTCTTATTATTTATAAGTTAAGTTTATAAATCTATTGTCCTATACTCTTTTACTGCATACTCATAAAGATTATTTCCTTCAGAATCTATGATAACAACTGCCGGAAATGACTCAACCTCAATTTTTCTTATTGCCTCTGCCCCAAGGTCTTCATATGCAATTACTTTTGATTTTTTGATAGCCTTGGATAAAAGCGCTCCGGCGCCTCCCACAGCCGCAAAATAGACACATCCATTTTTAATAATTGCATCAATGACCTCTTTAGATCTTTTTCCCTTGCCTATCATACCTTTAAGACCGTGATCAAGAAGCATTGGTGTGTATTTATCCATCCTACTGCTTGTTGTCGGTCCGGCAGATCCGATAACCTGTCCCTCTTTTGCCGGCGAAGGCCCCATATAATAAATTATATTGTTTTCTAAAGGTATAGCTATTTCTTTATTTGCGTTCATAGCTTCATAAATTCTTTGATGTGCCGCATCTCTGGCTACATAAATCGTTCCTGTAATATATACATAATCTCCCGCGTGAAGCTTACTGATTTCATCTTTCGTTAAAGGCGCCTTTATATGCTGAATCATTTTTTCCTCCTTACTCCTGTCTGTCCCTCAAATAATTCTAACTGAATGCCTGTTCACATGACAGCACATATTGACTGCCAAAGGCAAACCTGCGATATGTGTCGGATATGTTTCAATATTTACGGCCAAAGCAGTAACTTTTCCTCCCAGTCCTCCCGGTCCGATGCCCAGTTTATTAATTTTCTCCAAAAGTTCCGTTTCCATCTGTTTAACATAACCAATCTCCGAATGCTGTCCTGCAGGACGGGTTAATGCATGTTTTGCCATAATAGCGCACTTCTCAAAGTCACCGCCTATACCGACCCCGACAACAACCGGAGGACATGCATTTGGACCTGCAGCATCTACTGTCTCGATAATTGCTTTTTTTACACCTTCAATGCCGTCTGCAGGTTTCAGCATCATAATTCTGCTCATATTCTCACTTCCGAATCCCTTTGGGGTTAATGTTATTTTTATCTGATCGCCGGGTACAATCGAATAATGAATGATTGCCGGAGTGTTATCCTTTGTATTAACTCTGTCTAAAGGATCTCTCACCACTGATTTTCTCAAGTATCCGTCAATATATCCCCGTCTTACGCCTTCATTGACTGCATCTTCCAAGAAACCGCCCGTAATATGAACATCCTGTCCTATTTCTAAAAATATGACTGCCATCCCTGTATCCTGACAAATCGGTATCATTTCTTTTTCTGCAATTTCCAGATTTTCATTTAATGAATCCAGCACCTGTTTTCCCAACGACGATACTTCCTCTTTGACAGCCTGATTCATAGCTTCTTTCATATCATCAGATAAAAAACAAGCTGCCTCCATACACATTTCACGAATCGTATCAACAATCTCTGTACACCGGATTTCTCTCATCTCAATTCCTGCCTTTCTGAACCATCTGTCCGCCTATGCGGCAACAAGGATTCATAAACATTTTGTTATATTTTATCATATTCATATTGTTTCATCTACCATATTCTCTGCCGTGACTATTTCCTTGTCTTTAAATCTAAAAACAGCTATAATAATTTTAACGCAATTCACGGAGGATAATTATGTTTAAGTTTAAAATCAAACGTTATTTTTTCAACAGCATTTTTTCACTTTGGACATTAATACGGTGGACCGTCATTTCCTTGGCTGTCGGTATTATTGTCGGAGGCACATGTACTTTTTTTGCTTTTGTTTTACTGAAAGCTAATGCGCTCAGAGATCTTTATCCCATGATTGCTATTGGACTGCCTGCTGCCGGACTTATTATTGTTTTCCTATATAAAAATTTTCAAAATAAAGATGATCTTGGAACCAATCTGATCATCGCTTCAATAAGAAACTCTACAGATATTCCTTTCCGTATGGCTCCAATGATTTTTATATCTACAGCACTTACTCAGCTTTGCGGAGGTTCCGCCGGACGTGAAGGCGCTGCCATACAACTTGGCGGATGTCTTGGAAATACCCTTGGAAAGCTGTTTCATCTTAATTCGGATGATCGTCACATTATTACCATGTGCGGCATGAGCGCCGGATTTTCTGCTTTATTCGGCACACCGATGGCAGCTGCCGTTTTTTCACTGGAGGTGATCAGTGTAGGCATTATGCATTACTCAGCGCTCGTTCCATGCGTCATTGCCTCATTTACAGCGCATTTTATCGGCCTTGCCTTTCACATACCCCCGGAATATTTTCCTGTATCCTTTATCCCTGAAATTACTATTTTAGGTTTTGGAAAAATGATCCTTTTCGGCGCAGTCATCGGAGGAATCAGCATACTTTTTTGTATCTGCCTTCATTATTCGGAAGTTCTTTATCACAAATTTTTTGAAAATCCTTATATCCGCATTTTTACCGGAGGATGCTTTATTATGGGGCTTGTAGGTCTTTTTCAAACGGATGTATATCTGGGCTCTGGCATATCTCTGATTTCCTCCATTTTTGAAGACGGATACAGAGTCGGATTTGAAGCATTTTTATTAAAAATTATTTTTACAACATTAACGATTGCCGCTGGATTTAAAGGCGGAGAAATCGTACCCTCTTTCTGCATCGGCGCAGCTTTCGGATGTGCCTCAGCCTCTTTACTCGGTATGCCGTCCACACTGGCCGCAGCGTGCGGTATGGTCGGACTGTTCTGCGGAGTCACAAACTGTCCGATCACGTCACTGCTCATATCCTTTGAATTATTCGGTTTCGAAGGTATGCCCTATTATTTAGTCACTATCGCTGTCAGCTATATGCTTTCAGGCTATTACGGGCTCTACAGAGCTCAGAAAATTATGTACTCAAAGTACAAAACACAGTATGTCCATAAAACAACTCACCAATAAGAAACCGGTCTCACTCCGAGACCGGTTTCTTTTTACTGATTATTCTAATGTTTCTTCTGAGTTTTCAGATGTTTCCTTGGCAGCCTCACTTTGTTCTTCCTCAATCTCTTCGCGTACTTTTGCGATACCAGCCACTTTAATGTCATCTTCCATATCTATCAGTTTGACACCTGAAGTAATCCTGCCGAGTACAGAAATGGTATTAACCGGCATTCTTATAATAATACCTCCTGTTGTAATCAGCATTATCTCCTTATCTTCATTCACGGCCTTCACACCGAGAACATTGCCTGTCTTCTCTGTAATCTTATAACATTTTACCCCTTTGCCGCCTCTGTGCTGAACCGCAAACTCTGAAATCTCTGTTCTCTTGCCAAGTCCGTTTTCAGAGACAATCAAAAGCGCTGATCCTTGTGTATCAATCTGCATGCCGACAATTTCATCGCCGTCATCCAAATTCATTCCAATAACGCCCATTGATGTCCTTCCGGTATTTCTCACATCAGTTTCTTTAAATCGAATGCATTGTCCATATTTTGTCACAAGGAAAATATCATTTTCTTTCTTTGTACATTTTACTTCAATAAGTTCATCATCATCTCTCAATGTAATTGCAAGTAAACCAGATTTTCGGATGTTCTGATAATCCATCACTGAAGTTTTCTTAACCATGCCTTTTTTCGTTGCCATGAAAAGAGACTTATCTTCTTCATATTTAGCAAATGGAATCATCGCCGTGATTTTTTCGCCCGGCTCCAAAGAAAGCAGATTAATGATCGCTGTACCTCTGGCAGTTCTCGAAGATTCAGGAATTTCATAAGCTTTAATCCGATATACCTTGCCCTTATTTGTAAAGAACATCACATAATCATGAGTAGACATCATCAGCATATCTTCGATATAATCATCTTCAATCGTCGCCATACCTTTGATGCCTTTGCCGCCTCTATTCTGACTTCTGAAATTATCGACAGTCATACGTTTAATATAACCGATTTTTGTCATCGTAATAACCGTATTTTCTTTTTTGATCAGGTCTTCAACGGTAATCTCGTCATCATCAATGCCGATCGATGTCCGTCTGTCATCTCCGTACTTATCCCTGATTATTGTAATTTCCTTCTTGATCACACCAAGCAGTAATTTTTCATCCGCAAGAATAGCTTTGTATTCGGCAATTTTTGACATCAGATCCTGATATTCATTTTCAATTTTCTCCCGTTCCAGGCCTGTAAGCGCACGCAGACGCATATCTACAATCGCCTGTGCCTGTACATCTGTCAATCCGAACTGGGCAATAAGACGTTCTTTTGCCTCTGCTACGTTTTTGGAACTTCTGATAATTTGGATGACTTCATCGATATGATCTAAGGCAATCAGCAGACCCTGTAAAATGTGGGCGCGCTCTTCTGCTTTATTTAAATCATATTTTGTTCTTCGTGTGACAACTTCTTCCTGATGCTTTAAATAATATTCCAGCATCTGTTTTAAGTTAAGCACCATTGGCACATTATCAACAAGCGCCAGCATGATTACGCCGAATGAGTCCTGAAGCTGCGTATGTTTATATAAAAGATTTAAAACTACATTGGCATTGGCATCTTTCTTTAATTCAATGACAATGCGCATGCCCTGACGGTCAGACTCATCTCTGAGATCTGAAATTCCGTCAATTCTTTTATCCCGCACAAGTTCGGCAATTTTTTCAATAAGTCTTGCTTTATTGACAAGATACGGAATTTCCGTAACAACAATTTTCTGTCGATTGGCGCCAAGGGGCTCTATTTCAGACACAGCGCGGACTTTAATCTTTCCGCGTCCTGTTCTGTAAGCCTGCTCTATGCCGGAACGTCCGAGGATGGTCGCGCCTGTTGGAAAATCCGGCCCTTTAATGATACTTAAAAGTTCCTCAATAGACGTTTCTCTGTCATTTTCAATTCTGTTGTCAATAATCTTTAATACACCGTCAATCGTCTCTCTTAAATTGTGCGGCGGTATATTGGTCGCCATACCGACAGCAATGCCGGTCGTACCATTTACAAGCAGATTTGGAAATCTTGCCGGAAGTACAATCGGCTCCTTCTCTGTCTCATCAAAGTTCGGCTCAAAATCCACCGTATTTTTATTAATATCAGCAAGCATCTCCATGGATATCTTGCTGAGTCTCGCTTCTGTGTAACGCATAGCCGCTGCGCCGTCGCCGTCAACGGAACCGAAGTTGCCGTGTCCATCTACAAGCGGATACCTTGTAGACCATTCCTGAGCTAAATTAACAAGTGCTCCATATATCGACGAATCACCGTGAGGATGGTATTTACCCATCGTATCACCGACAATACGGGCACATTTTCTGTGCGGCTTGTCCGGACCGTTATTCAGTTCGATCATTGCATACAGAATTCTTCTCTGCACCGGCTTCAGACCATCTCTGACATCAGGGAGCGCTCTCTGCACGATAACGCTCATTGCGTAATCGATATAGAACTTTTCCATCTTTTTCTTCAGATCGACGTCATGAACCTTATCGAAGATATTACTTTTATCGTCCATTTTTATTCCTCCGTAATGATAACCTATGTCTTGCTGCGTCTGTTAAAGATCAAGTGTACTGAACTTTGCGTTCTGTTCGATAAATTCTCTTCGTGGCTCTACTTTCTCACCCATAAGAATGTTAAATGTTTCATCGATACTTGCTCTCTGAGCATCATCCATAGTCACTTTTAAAAGAATCCTCTTTTCCGGATCCATCGTCGTCTCCCACAGCTGCTCAGGGTCCATCTCTCCGAGACCTTTGTAGCGCTGTATTTTATTGTTTTGGTCACGGCCGATTTCTGAAATAATTTCTTTGAGTTCATCTTCAGAATAAGCATACCAGACACGCTTATTTTTTTCGATTTTAAATAAAGGCGGCTGTGCCAGATAAACATAGCCATCCTCAATCAACTGAGGCATAAAACGGTATAAAAATGTTAATAATAGCGTACTGATATGAGCACCGTCAACATCGGCATCAGTCATAATAATAATTTTATGGTATCTGAGCTTCGTAATATCAAAATCTTCATGAATTCCTGTACCGAAAGCTGTAATCATTGCTTTAATTTCGTTATTTACAAGAATTTTATCAAGCCGCGCCTTTTCCACATTCAAAATTTTTCCGCGCAGAGGAAGAATGGCCTGTGTTGAACGGGAACGTGCGGATTTTGCAGAACCGCCGGCGGAATCTCCCTCAACAATGTAAATCTCGCAATTTTCCGGATTTTTATCCGTACAGTCTGCCAATTTTCCCGGAAGAGCCATCGTATCCAGTGCAGACTTGCGGCGCGTCAGATCTCTTGCTTTTCTGGCCGCATCTCTCGCTCTTTGTGCCATCAGCGCTTTTTCAATAATCGTTTTGCCTACATTTGGATTCTGCTCCAAAAAGATCATCAGTTTCTCGCTGACTACAGAATCCACAGCCCCTCTTGCTTCGCTGTTTCCAAGTTTTTGTTTCGTCTGACCTTCAAACTGAGGCTCTGTAATTTTAACACTGATAATAGCAGCCATGCCTTCTCTGATGTCTTCACCCATAAGGCTTGGTTCATTATCTTTGAGCAGCTTATTTTTCCGTGCATAATCATTAAACGTTTTTGTCAGCGCATTTCTAAAGCCCGTCAAATGTGTGCCGCCCTCCGGCGTCGTAATATTATTAACAAAACTGTAAATATTTTCCGTATACGCGTCATTATGCTGAAATGCAACTTCAACATTAACGCCGTCTTTTGTGCCTTCACAGTAAATAATCTGATCATAAAGAACATCTTTATTTTTATTTAAATACTGGACATATTCCTTAATACCGCCTTCGTAATGGAATACTTTTTTCTTTTCCATACCTTCACGGCAGTCATCAAGCTCTATTCTGAGTGCTTTTGTTAAAAATGCCGTTTCTCTCAGCCGCTCTTCCAGTACACTGTAATCAAATTCTGTCACTTCAAAAATATCTTTATCGGGAAGAAAAGAGACTTCTGTGCCATGCTCTTGTGTATCTCCGATTTCTCTGACCTCATACAGAGGTTTTCCGCGTTCATATCTCTGATTGTAAATTTTTCCGTCTTTATATACCAAAACCTCCAGCCATTCAGAGAGGGCATTCACTACAGATGCGCCAACGCCATGAAGACCTCCGGAAACCTTATATCCGCCGCCGCCGAATTTTCCCCCGGCATGAAGAATCGTAAATACAACCTCTAATGCTGATTTTCCTGCCTTTTTCTGAATATCCACTGGAATACCCCGGCCATTATCTCTGACGGTGACTGAATTATCCTGATTAATCGTCACATGAATGGTTGTACAGTATCCGGCCAGCGCTTCATCCACCGAATTATCAACAATCTCATAGACGAGATGATGCAGCCCGCGTTCCGAAGTACTGCCGATATACATACCCGGTCTTTTTCTGACTGCCTCAAGTCCTTCAAGAATCTGAATCTGACTTGCACCGTATTCTTCACTCATAATGTTCCTCCTATATTCCATCCGATTTACTGCTGCACTCAACTGTACCATTTGAAACCTTATAGACTCTGTCAATTTCAAAACGGTGGTTTACAAATTCATCAAGGCCCGTACAGGTAATCATCGTCTGAATATCTTTGATACTTTCCAAAAGATAGTTCTGCCTGTTACTGTCAAGCTCTGATAAAACGTCATCAAGCAGAAGCACCGGCTGGTCGCCGGTTACGCGGCGTACAAGTTCAATTTCCGCCAGTTTCAGCGATAATGCGGCCGTTCGCTGCTGCCCCTGTGAGCCAAACCTGCGAATATCAATTTCATGAATAAAAAAACTGATATCATCTCTGTGAGGCCCCAATGATGTCGTCTTTGTTTTTATATCATAATTTCTTTTTGAAGTTAATTTATTTTCAAAGTCATTTTCAGAAACACTTGGCTCATACTCAATTTTCAGCACTTCTCTGCCGCCGCTGAGTTTGCCGTGAATTTCTCCGATCAACTCATTAAGCATTTTGATAAACTTACGGCGTTCACGGATCAAAAAACTGCCGTAAGAAGCCAGCTGCATATCCCACACATCCAATGTATCCGTCAAACTGCTGTCAAAACCAATCTGTTTTAAAAGATTATTTCTTTGATTCAATATCTTCGTATATTTTGTCAGATGATGCATATACAATTTATTAAGCTGACACAGTTCCATATCTATAAACCTTCTGCGTTCTCCCGGACCGTTTTTAATAATTCCCAGATCCTCCGGTGAAAAAAGAACAACATTGACCACCCCAAACAGCTGAGAGTACTTTCTGATAACCATACTGTCTACGGCAATTCCTTTTGTCTTATTCTTTTTTAAATGCATATCTATCTTATGTAAAACATGGTCCCGTTCAATTTTCAGACATATATGTGCATCCTCCTGCCCAAACCGTATCATCTCCCTGTCTTTGCTTTGCCGGTGCGATTTTGATGTCGCACCGACATAGACAGCTTCCAAAATATTCGTTTTACCCTGAGCATTATCTCCGAAAAAAATATTTGTTCCCGTTGACGGTTCTATCAAAAGGCTTTCGTAATTTCTGAAATTTTTAAGTTCAATCGATTTTATGACCACAAATTTCACCAACTATTTAACGATTTTAACCTGATGGCCGTCAAATCCAACCACATCTTTATCATAAAGCTTTTTACCGCGCTGCAGACATACCTCTCCATTGACAGTTACTTCACCATTTAATATAACCATCTTGGCATCCACGCCGGAACCGACATAGCCTGCTGCTTTTAAAGCCTGTCCAAGTTTTATATATTCATCGCGCAGCTTAATCTCATCCATACGTTCATCTCTCCTTATAATATTATGTTAACTTTTTGATAATTTTTTTATCACTCTTATTGCATTATCCTGCATTAATATTCACTGGAAGAATGAGGTAAATATACTGCTGCTGCTCGTCCCTGATAAAGCACGGCGCTTTTGGATTGACAAGATAAATATCGATTGCTTCATCATCTATAACACGCAGGGCATCCAGAATAAATCTCGGATTGAAACCGATTGTCAGGTCCCTGCCTTCTTTATGAATATCGATATCTTCATTCATTGATCCGATCATAGAATCAATTTTTAATTCTAAAGATCCGTCTCCGATATGGATAATAATCGGTTTTTTATCATTTTCTTTGACAAGCAATGACGCTCTTTCTATGCAGCTTTGAAGTTCTTTTTTATTAATTGTGATTTTAGTCTCGTAATCACTGGACAGCATCTGTTCAATTCTGAAATACTGACCTTCAATCAGGCGACTGACAACGGTTGTTTGATCAAATTCAAAAACAATATGTCTGTCTGTAAAGAAAAGATGAACATCATCTTCTGCGCCGCCGCTCAAAATTTTGCTGACTTCATTGAGAGTTTTCCCCGGAACAACGACTTTAATCGGATCATAGTTATCTTTTAATTCTATTTTTCTTATAGAAATTCTGTGTCCGTCAAGAGAAACAACCTTCAGTTCACTTCCATTGACTTCAAAAAGTTCACCAGTCATTAATTTATTGCTGTCATTATCAGCAATCGAAAAAATGGTCTGTCTTATAATTTCTTTTAAAGAAAATTGGGATAGGGTGACACCGTTGGTATGTTCAATCTGAGGAAGGTAGGCAAAATCATCTCCCGGTTTTCCGGAAATATTGAATTTTGCCTTTTCACAAAGGATTTTTGCTTTAAAATTACTATCTGTTTCAATAGAAACTTCACTGTCTGGAAGTTTTCTGACAATTTCAGAAAAAAGCTTGGCTTCCAAAGCAATCTTTCCATGTTCAATAACATCACCGCAGATTGTTGTTTCGATACCGAGTTCCATATCATTTGCTGTCATTTTAATTGATCCATCCGTTGAATCGATGAGAATACATTCAAGGATAGGCATAGTTGTTTTTCCGGGTACAGCTTTTAAGACTGTATTGACACCCTGAAGAAGTTCTGATTTATTGCATATAATTTTCATTATGAAAGACTCCTTTATGTTGATTAATGTGCATAACTTTTGGAAATGAGCATATAGATATATAAATATATACACTTCCGTAGTCGTCGTAGTAGGGGGCGTGGATATGTTGATAAGTCATATTTTGTCAGAAAAATCAAGGATTTCGGACGAGGAAAACTATGTGAATAACCTCATAAAAACATGTGTATGACAGGGGATTTGTCCACACCGCAAAACTGGCCATTTGGAGCCGGAAAAGTTATTCAGATTTTGTTCACATGATTTCAACAGGTTATCCACAAATAAAACACATATAATCATAGTCCACGCAGCATTGTGGATAAATTTGTTTATAATGAGTGTATAAATTGTTGATAAAAAAACGTCAAAAAAAATTATTTAGAAGGGTTAATCTTCTTTATTAATATATCAATCGTATTTTTTAAAGATTCATCCGTTTTCATATCTTTTTCAATTTTTTCCATACCGTGGATGATTGTCGTATGATCTTTCTTTCCGAGGGCATTTCCGATGGCCTGCAGGGAGTTGTCTGTCATATGCCGACATAAGTACATACAGATCTGGCGCGGGTACGCGATGTCTCTGCTTCGTTTATGGCCTACAATATCTGTAGGGGAAATGTTAAAATGCTCCGCAACGATATTGATAATGGATTCAGCTGTGACTGGCTTGTTCAGATCGGGAGTGATAATATTTTCAAGAGCCTCTCTGACAAGTGCCATTGTAATAGGTTTATTTTTGAGCCTTGAAAGATTATGAATCTGATTTAAGGCCCCTTCCAGCTCTCGGATGTTGGATTTGATATTATCAGCAACATAATGCATACACTCCTGATCAATATCAATATTATCAAGTTCAGCGTATTTACTAAGAATAGCCATACGGGTTTCATAGTTCGGCGGCTGGATATCAACTGTCAGACCGACTTTAAATCGTGAAATCAGTCGATCTTCCAGATTTTCTATATCTTTCGGAGGTTTATCTGAAGATATGACAATCTGCTTTTTAGCGGAATATAAAGTGTTGAATGTATGGAAAAATTCTTCCTGTGTACTTTCACGTCCAACAATAAACTGGATATCGTCAATTAAGAGCATATCCAGATTTCTGTATTTGTTCCTGAATTCTTCGTTTCGGTTGGTTCGGATGGCCGTGATCAGTTCGTTTGTAAACTCTTCGGAAGTTACATATAAAATATGCTGATTAGGGCGGCGGGAAAGCACATAGTGTGCGATTGAATGCATCAGGTGAGTTTTTCCAAGACCGACGCCGCCGTAAATAAACAGCGGGTTGCCGTAAATGCCCGGATCTTCTGCTACAGCAAGTGCGGTGGCGTGTGCCAGTTCGTTGTTTTTTCCTACAACGAATGTTTCAAAGGTGTAGCGTGGATTCAGATTTGTATTTGTAAGGTTGGCTTTCGCCTGAACAGGCTTTGTATCCTGCGTCATCTCAACGATGGCATCGGGAGCCACAATATCCACATCGAGCTGGCAGTCGAGTACCTCGCACATGGCAACTTGTAGAGGTATTTTGTATTTTTTAATTACATAGTCAATACCGGTGGCCAGTTCATCCTTGATTGTCACATAAACCTTACTTCCACGGACAGAGTGGACATAAAGAGCCTTGACCCATGTATTAAAAGCAGCTTCGGATATGTCATGTTCAATTTTCATTAGTTCGAGAATTTCGTCCCATTTTTCTTTAATTATATTTATCATCACAATACCCCTAATTATAAGTTTATTATTATATTCTATAACAAAAAAGATTTTTTTACAATGCAAATAAAATACAAAATCTAAAAAATGAGCCGAAATCTTCGGATGTTGCAGTTTAAATATATTGAGGATAAGGTAACAATAATACTTGACATAATATGTTGCTTATCCACAAATAGGGGATAAGTGAAAAAAAGATATCCAAAATATCAACATCCTTAGAAAGCCTTGTAATATCAATATTTTTTGTAGAATTTTGTTGGAGAGATGAAAGTTATAAACAGATTTTCAACTGCTTATCCACAAGTTATCCACAAATTGTGGATAAAGTTATGTAAAGTCTGGGTTTGTGGATAACTTTTTTGTGGGTAACTTTAAAATTGAAGGTTGAGTCAAAATTTTAGAAAAAATGACTTGACGTAGTTGAAACGAACTAATATAATATAGTAGATATTTTAGCTACTAAAATAGCACGAATTATCGTGCCCGGAAACTACAGGATTCGATACAGTGCGTATATTTAAGAAGGAGGTGTAGCTTTATGAAAATGACATTTCAGCCTAAAAAAAGACAGAGAGCAAAAGAGCATGGCTTTAGAAAAAGAATGAGAACAGCTAACGGCAGAAAAGTTTTAGCTGCAAGAAGAGCTAAAGGAAGAAAGAGATTATCAGCTTAGGTCGCATATATGTGACCTTTTTCTTTATAGGAAATTAAATGCTTTATTACCCTCAGAGCCATACGTTTCCCTATTATTTTTAATTTCGATGAGCACTGATCAGACTTTTATTTTAATAGATATATTTATTATATGAAGAAACCTGAAGTTTGGAAACGGTCGGAGGCGTATACTGCAGATTTAAGCATTTAATAAAGTCCCCGGGTGAAGGAAAAGGATAGTATGAATTTTTCAGAATCATTAAAAAAAAACAAGGACTTCAGCCTTGTTTACAGAAAAGGCAGATCATATGCGAACAGATATCTGGTGATGTATGTTTTAAAAAATGGAACAAAAAGAAATCGTTTGGGGATATCTGTCAGTAAAAAAGTTGGTAATAGTGTGATCAGACACAGAGTGACTCGTTTGGTCAGAGAAAGCTACAGACTGAACGAGAAAAGTTTTTTTGATGGCTTGGATATTATTGTTATTGCAAGAGTTACTGCAAAAGAAGCCGGTTTTCATGAAATTGAAAATGCATTACTGCATTTGGCCGGGCTGCATCAAATATTGGAAAAGATGGGATAAATATGAATATATTAAAAAAATTTTTAATAGGAATGATACGTTTTTATCGTAAATATATATCACCGATGAAAAGATTTCACTGTATTTATATACCCACATGTTCTCAGTATGCAATCGAAGCTATTGAAAAATATGGACCTTTTAAGGGAGGGTTCTTATCTATAAAAAGAATACTAAGGTGTCATCCGTTTGCGAAAGGCGGGTATGACCCTGTGCCGTAATTAAGGAGGTAGCACAGTGGAGTTTCTCGTATTGACAAAGGTCGGCGGTATTTTAGGGCCTTTTGCCACTGCTCTTGGTTTTATTATTAATTACATTTATAAATTTTTAGAGTGGATTGGCATACCTAATATCGGTTTGGCAATTATTCTTTTTACATTGATTGTCAACCTTATTTTGCTTCCGTTGACAATTAAGCAGCAGAAATCATCAAAGATGATGTCAATTATGAATCCTGAGCTTCAGAAAATTCAGGAGAAGTATAAAGGAAAGAGAGACGAAGTTTCCGTAAGGAGAATGCAGGCTGAAACATCAGCGGTTTATAAAAAATATGGGACAAGCCCGACGGGCGGATGTCTTTACATGGTTATTCAGCTTCCAATCTTATTTGCGCTGTATCAGGTGATTTATGCGGTTCCGGCGTATGTTGATTCGATTAACTCGCTGTATATGCAGATTGCTGAGCCAATCAGCCGGGTGCCAGACGGTGGTACGATTGTTCAGGGTTTAATTGAACAGCTGAATGTGGTCAGAGTTTCGAATTTTGATTTTGCAAATATTAATAAGCTTATTGATTTTCTGTATAATTTAAGATTTACAGATTTTCCGACAGTATCAGATGCTTTTGCGGCATATCCTGATGTTACCAGCGCTATTGCAGCTGTAACTCCGGAAATTGAAAGAGTCAATTCTTTTATTGGCGGTCTGAACATAGCAAATACACCGCTTGCAGGCGGATGGTGGCCGGGAGCATTAGTACCTATATTAGCCGGTGTTTCTCAGTATGCCAGTGTAAAAATTTCTCAGGCATCTCAGCCGCAGCAAATGGACAGAGATAATCCTATGGCAAGTTCTATGAAGATTATGACAGTGACGATGCCGTTGTTTTCAGTATTTATTGCATTTTCATTCCAAGTTGGTGTAGGTATCTACTGGATTGCAAGTGCGGTATTCAGAACAGTGACGATGGTTATTGCAAATAAAGTGATCGATCGGAAAGGTATTGATAAGATTATCGAAGAAAATAAAGCTAAGGCAAAGAAAAAAGCTGAAAAGCGGGGCGACAAGCCGTCTAAGTTTGAAGAGTATGCGAAGATGAGTACAAAAAAATATGAAGATACTCAAACAAAGCGCAAATCTATTAAAGATATTGCAAATACTTCAACAGACAAGATTAATAGTCCATCTGCAAAAACAACAGCTGAGAAGAAAAATATTAGTAAACCTGCAGATCAGAAGCAGATATCGGCTGTCAGTGACGGTAAGGCTAAGAAGAAGGGTAAAAAAGGAGAAAGTGAAAATGCGAATATTGCTCAAATCGCCAATATGTTGAGCAATAGCAGTTATAATACTAAAAACAAAAACAAAAAGTAATCATGGTTGGGAGGTTTTCAATAATGAGCGACTATATTGAAATCAGTGCCAAAACCGTTGATGATGCAATTACAGAAGCTTTAATTAAATTGCAGACAACCAGCGATAAAATTGAGTATGAAGTTATTGAAAAAGGCAGCGCCGGTTTTCTTGGTTTTATAGGAAAAACACAGGCAGTGATTCGTGTACGCAAAAAATTTGATTTAGTTGATTACACTTATGAGTTTTTGGAGCATTTATTTGATGCGATGAATCTTGAAGTAAAGTCTGAAATTAATTATGATGCAGATAACAGGACAATGGATATTAATTTCAGCGGTGATGAGATGGGCATTTTGATCGGAAAACGTGGACAAACACTGGACTCACTGCAGTACATCATTAGTCTTGTTGTCAATAAAGAGAGCGATGCCTATATTCGGGTGAAAGCAGATACAGAAAATTATAGAGATCGGAGAAAAGAAACTCTGGAAACATTGGCAAAAAATATTGCCTATAAAGTTAAAAGAAGCCGGAGATCTGTATCTTTAGAACCTATGAATCCTTATGAACGCCGTATTATTCATTCTGCGCTTCAGAACGATAAATATGTGGAGACACACAGTGAAGGTGAGGAGCCTTATCGTAAAGTCGTGGTGACATTAAAGCGTCATAACAGGGAATACAAAAAAGGCGGCGCTCAGGCAGAGAGCCGTTAGTCAATGAAACCCAAACCCCCTTCTTTGCATTAAGATGGGGGTTTTCTTTCATCGTATAAGTATGTATATTTATGATATGAAAGAAAACTCTCAGGAAGGAAACTGCGGAAAGGAAAGATAATCATGGTAAGTGATACAATAGCTGCAATATCTACGGGTATGACCAATTCCGGAATTGGGAAAGTCAGAATGAGCGGCAGTGATGCTGTTGAAATTGCCGACAGAGTTTATAAAAGCCCGGGTGGAAAGAAACGCTTAAAAGATGTTTTGTCACATACGATTCACTATGGATATATTTATGATGGAGATCAGCTTATAGATGAGGTTATCGTACTTGTTATGAAGGCGCCTCACAGCTATACGACAGAGGATATTGTGGAAATCGACTGTCATGGCGGTGTAGTCGTTATGAAAAAAATTCTGGAGACCGTCGTTAAATACGGGGCAAGACCGGCAGAACCAGGAGAATTTACAAAAAGAGCCTTTTTAAACGGGCGCATTGATCTGACACAGGCAGAGGCAGTTATTGAAGTGATTAACGCGAAAAGTGAAATGGCCCTGTCCAGTTCTGTGCGGCAGCTGAAAGGAAACATAAGGCTAAAGATTGCGGAAATCAGAGAAGATATAATCAGCAGTATTGCATTTATTGAAGCAGCGCTTGATGATCCGGAGCATATGAGTACAGAAGGATTTTCCGAACAGCTGAAAGAGAATGTTCAAAAGGATATGAGAGCGCTGAAAAAATTGCTTGATTCTGCGGATAATGGACGTATGCTCAGAGAAGGAATCAAGACTGTGATTGTCGGAAAACCAAATGCAGGAAAATCATCGCTGCTGAACATTTTGGTCGGTGATGAACGGGCAATTGTTACGGATATTGCAGGAACGACGAGAGACACACTGGAAGAATTTATTAATATCCACGGTGTGCCACTGAATATAGCGGATACGGCAGGTATACGGGATACACAGGATATTGTTGAAAAAATCGGTGTTGATAAGGCAAAAAATTTTGCTGAAGATGCGGATTTGGTAATTTATGTGGTGGATGGTTCGACACCACTGGATGAAAACGATTATGAGATTATCAATCTGATCAAAGATAAGAAAGTGATTGTTCTGATTAATAAAACGGATTTGGCAGCAGTGACAGATGCTGATACTGTCCGTCGTTTGATGAAAGAGCATCCAATCTTGGAAATTTCTGCAAAAGAGGAGACTGGTATTGACCAGTTTGAAGTTTTATTAAAAGATATGTTTTTTCAAGGCAATGTAACATTTAACGATGAAATTTATATAACAAATGTCCGGCAGAAAACAGCGATTGCTCAGGCGTTGGAAAGTCTGCAGCTTGTGATGAACAGCATTGAGGAAGGTATGCCGGAAGATTTCTTTTCAATAGATTTGATGAATGCTTATGAACAGCTGGGCAGTGTAATCGGGGAGGCTGTCGGAGAAGATTTAGTGGATAAAATATTCAGCGATTTTTGTATGGGAAAATAAGGAAAATGGAGGAAATTATGGCATACACATATGAAGCCTATGATATTGCGGTTATCGGTGCGGGACATGCGGGATGTGAAGCGGCGCTGGCTGGGGCAAGACTTGGGCTGAAAACGATTGTATTTACAGTAAGCATAGAAAGTATCGCATTGATGCCATGTAATCCGAATATCGGAGGAAGTTCAAAAGGACATCTTGTACGAGAGATTGACGCTCTTGGCGGACAGATGGGCAGGGTGATCGACAAGACATTCATACAGTCAAAGATGCTTAATAAATCTAAAGGTCCTGCAGTACATTCGCTGCGCGCTCAGGCGGATAAATCGGATTATAGTCATGAAATGAGGAAGATACTGGAAAATCAGGAAAATCTTACGGTTAAGCAGGCAGAGATTGTGGATATATTAACGGAAAACGGACAGGTCAGCGGTGTTGTAACTCATACCGGAGGTATATATCCGTGCCGTGCTGTCGTTTTGGCCACAGGTACTTATTTAAAAGCAAGATGCTTATGTGGTGAGTCTATTACCTATACAGGGCCAAACGGCCTTCAGGCAGCTAATCAGTTGTCGGAGTCACTTAAAAAGCTGGGAATAGAGCTTGTAAGATTTAAAACAGGTACGCCGGCACGAATTGATAAAAGGACGATAGATTTTTCAAAAATGGAGGAGCAAAAGGGCGATGAGAGGATTGTCCCCTTTTCATTTACCACAGATCCGGAGACTATTCAAAAACCGCAGGTTTCATGCTGGCTGACTTACACAAACCCGTCGACCCATGAGATTATCAAAGAAAATCTGGATCGTTCTCCGCTTTATGCAGGTGTTATCGAAGGCACAGGTCCGAGATATTGTCCGTCAATCGAGGACAAAGTTGTAAAATTTTCCGATAAAGACAGACATCAAGTATTTATTGAACCGGAGGGAAATTATACAAACGAAATGTACATTGGAGGTATGTCCAGTTCTCTTCCGGAGGATGTTCAGTACCGTATGTACCGTTCGGTTGCCGGGCTGGAGCATGCAAAAATTGTCAGAAATGCCTATGCGATAGAGTATGACTGTATTCCAGCTACTCAGCTGAAATCATCATTGGAATTTAAGAAAGTCAGCGGATTATTCAGCGGCGGACAGTTTAACGGAAGCTCAGGGTATGAAGAGGCAGCGGCTCAAGGATTGATTGCCGGCATTAATGCGGCGATGAAGCTGCTTGGCAGGGAACCGTTGGTTTTAAAACGTTCAGAGGCATATATCGGCGTGCTGATTGATGATCTGGTGACAAAAGAAACAAAAGAGCCATATCGAATGATGACTTCCCGAGCTGAATATCGTCTGCTTCTTCGTCAGGACAATGCAGATCTGCGCCTGACAAAAATCGGTTATGATATCGGACTGATTGATGAGGAAAGATATAAACATCTTTTGGAAAAAGAAGAGATGATAAATAAAGAAATCGAGCGTGTGCACAGTGTGCATATCGGCGGCAGCAGGCAGGTCCAGGAATTGCTGGAGAAGTATGGAAGTACACCGTTGAAAACGGCGGTTTCATTAGCAGAACTTATAAGACGACCTGAATTAAATTATCATATACTGGAACCGATAGATCAGGAAAGGGAGGTGCTGCCGGAAGAAGTTATTGAACAGGTTGACATAAATATAAAGTATGAAGGATATATTGTTCGGCAGCTGAAGCAGGTGGAACAGTTTAAAAAACTTGAAAATAAAAAATTGTCTGAGAATATAGACTATATGTCTATCAGTGGCTTACGGACTGAGGCAAAGCAAAAATTAGATGCTATAAAACCATCATCAGTTGGGCAGGCGTCGCGAATTTCAGGTGTTTCTCCGGCGGATATTTCTGTACTTTTAATTTATTTGGAACAGATGAGACATCATAAAAATTGATCATTTTATAAGTGGAGCAGATAAATGAATAATAAAGAATATTTAATAGAACGTCTTAAAAAGGCGAAAATAGAAATCAGTGATCAACAGTGTTCTCAGCTTTTAAAATATTATGAGTTGCTCGTGGAACGTAATAAAGTTATGAATCTTACTGCAATTACGGAGTTTAAGGAAGTTGTAGATAAGCATTTTGTGGATAGTTTGGCTTTAATTGCTCTTTTTGGTGGACAAAATGAGACTAAAGAAGCAGTCATGGGGAAAACTTTAATTGATTTGGGTACAGGAGCAGGTTTTCCGGGAATACCTTTAAAAATTGTTTTTCCAGATTTAAATGTTGTGCTTTTGGATTCATTGAATAAGAGAATTGTATTTTTAAATGATGTTATTAGTGAACTTGAGTTGAAAAATATAGATGCGTTTCATGGAAGAGCAGAAGAGTTTGGACGCCAAAAGGCGTATAGGGAGCAATTTGATTTTTGTGTTTCCAGAGCGGTAGCAAATTTATCGACACTTTCAGAATACTGTCTGCCATTTGTTAAGGTTGGAGGAAGTTTCATTGCTTATAAGTCTGGAAAAATTGATCAGGAAGTAAACGAATCACAAAAAGCAGTCCGTGTAATGGGCGGCAATTTGATAGAAGTCAAATCTTTTGTACTTCCTCAGACTGATATTGAAAGAACTTTAGTGCATATAAACAAAGTAGAATTAACGCCTAAAGTTTATCCTAGAAAAGCAGGAAAGCCGGCAAAAGAACCTATAAAATGTTAATATAAAACAGGGAGAATGTTTCATGTGAAACATTCTCCCTGTTTCTCTATCCGATTGTGGATTCCAAAGATTCTAAAAGATCAATAATTCTTTCAAAGTCATCGATAGAATAATATTCTATTTCGATTTTTCCTTTATTGTTTGATTTAGATTTAATACTTACCTTGGTTCCCATAATTGATTTGATTTTTTCTTCAATATTTTTGTAAGCAAGTTGATGATCTATGGCTTGTTGAGTATTTTGATTTTCGGCTTTCTGAGAAGTCAGTGTTTTAACAAGTCGTTCTGTGTCGCGAACACTCATAGAATTGTCAAATATTTTCATAGCAATTTCATATTGCAGATCTTTGTCAGGAAGTCCTAACAAAGTTCGGCCATGACCGCTGGAAATCATACCGTCGATAATCATCTGTTGAACACGTTCATCGAGTTTTAGAAGACGCAATGAATTAGTAATTGCAGTACGACTTTTTGCAACTTTCTCAGCTGCTTCATCTTGCTTTAGGCCAAATTCTTGTATTAATCTTTGAAAGGCCTGAGCTTCTTCTATTGGATTTAAATCCTCGCGCTGTATATTTTCAATAAGAGCAATTTCAATGACTTCAACAGGAGTATATTCTTTAATAATCGCTGGGATTTCAGTCAATCCTGCAATCCGCGCGGCTCTCCATCGTCTTTCTCCTGCGATAATCCGATAATATGAATTTTCCTTTTGAAGAATTAAAGGCTGTATTACACCAACCTGTTTAATTGATTCGGCCAATTCGTGCAAAGCATCTTCGTTGAAATTTTTACGCGGCTGCATCTGGTTAGGTTCAATCTCATCAACTTTTACCATAACTTCTGCGGACTTTTCCACGACTTTTTCGACAACCTTTTCAACCGGAACTTCCACTATTTTTTCCACGACTTTTTCGACCGGAACTTCTACTATTTTTTCAACAACTTTTTCATGCATATTTGTGTTTTCGTTAGTGTCTGGCTTATGACTCGGAATTAATGAATCTAATCCTTTGCCAAGCCCGCCTTTTCTCTTTACAGCCATTCTCCTTCAGTCTCCCTTTCTATGACTTCCTCAGCTAAAAATCTATATGATTCTGCACCAGTAGATTTAGCATCATACATAATAATTGGCATACCATAGCTTGGAGCTTCGGCAAGCCGCACATTTCTAGGAATAATTGTTTTATATATACGTCTATCAAGGTTTTCTTTGACATTTTCTACGACTTGAGTAGACAGATTTGTTCTGGCATCATACATTGTAAATACTATACCTTCTATTTCAAGTTTTGGATTTAAACGATCTTTAATTAAATCAATAGTATGTATTAATTGAGTTAATCCTTCCAATGCGTAATATTCACATTGAATTGGCACTAATACAGTATCCGACGCAGTCATTGCGTTCACGGTCAATAAATTCAATGACGGAGGGCAATCTATAATGATGAAATCATAACGATTCCTCAATGGATCAAGAATATTTTTTAATAAATATTCTTTATTTTCAATAGATATTAATTCAATCTCAGCACCGGAGAGATTTATATTTGAAGGTAGTACATCTAAATTCTCAACTACGCTGGAAGTAATACAATCATCAAGATTACATTCACCTAATAAAAGCTCATAAATTGTATTTTCAAGATTGTCTTTATCAAGTCCAAGCCCGCTGCTTGAGTTTCCCTGAGGATCAATGTCTACAACAAGGACTTTTTTATTTTTTTCGGCAAGACAGGCGGATAAATTAATTGTTGTTGTGGTCTTGCCCACGCCGCCTTTTTGATTAGCTATAGAAATTATTCTGCTCATAGTATACCTCTTTTCTGTATCTGATAAGTATTATAGCATCTTTTGTTTTATATATCTATCTATAAAACAAAAATGGACGTAAATGTTTCACATGAAACATTAAATAAAATTGGTGATAGTTAATAAAATAAAATGCGAGTACATTCGATTAGTTGAGTTGTTGAAAAAAATGAGAGAAGTGGGAGAAAATTAATGATAATACTCTAAAATATAAAAATATATGATATTAAAGTGGAAAAATCTGAATTAGATTTGGTAATGATAAATGTTTCACATGAAACATTTATCATTACCAGTTAGAAACAATTAAATTACATCTGTTCAGGGCAGGAAATACCAAGAAGACTTAAAGCATCTTTAAGAATTTCTTTTGTAATGTAAACGATATTTGCTCTTGTATATTTGAGTGTTTCGTCGTCAACGTTAATCTGGCAATCATGATAAAACTTATTAAAAGCCTGAGCAACTGCGATGGCGTAACGAGAGATGATAAATGGCTCATATTTTTCAGCTGCATCTTTGACAACATCGGCATATCTTGAGATTTCCTTCAAAAGAGCAATTGAGGCTTCATCGGTTAATAATTTATAGTCGATAACTTTAGGAATATCACCAATTTTTCTCAGAACACTGGCAGCACGCGCGTACGTATATTGAACATAAGGACCGGTTTCACCATCAAAATTTAAAATCTTGTCCCAATCAAAAACGACGTCTTTAATTCGTTGATTATAAAGATCGTTGAAAATGATAGCACCAATACCAACTTGCTGCGCCACGGTCTCTTTATCAGGAAGATCAGGATTCTTTTCAGAAATAATATTTCTGATCTTTTGAATGGATTCCTTTAAAATATCTTCCGCATAAATAATATTTCCTTTTCGTGTAGATAATTTTCCGCCTTTTAAGCTGACAAGACCATATGGGACATGTACAAGATCTTTATTCCAATCATAGCCCATCATGCCGATCACTGTAAACCACTGAGCAAAATGGAGTTTTTGTTCAAGGCCTGTAACATAAAGACATTTTGAAAAATTATAAGTATTTTTACGGTACAGAGCAGCAGTAATATCTCTCGTAGCATATAAAGAACTTCCATCCTTTTTTGTGATCAAACATGGAGGCATATTATATTCATCAAGATTGACAATTTGGGCACCATCGCTGACGGTAATCAAATTTTTTTCCTTCAGTTCTTCAATAACCGCAGCCATTATATCGTTGTAGAAGCTTTCGCCCGCATAGGAGTCAAATTCAATGTGGAGCATATCGTAAACACGAAGAAATTCTTTTAAACTGATTTCTCTGAACCATTTCCAGATACTTAAAGCTTCTTCATCGCCATGCTCCATTTTAGTAAACCATGCGCGGGCTTCATCGTTTAAGGTGTCATCTTTTTCGGCTTCTTCGTGGAATTTTACATAAATACTCATTAATTCGGAAATACCATTTTTTTCCACAGCTTCTTTGCTGCCCCATTTTTTATAGGCAACAATTAATTTACCAAACTGAGTACCCCAATCTCCCAAATGATTAATTCTAACGACATGATATCCCAGCTTTGCAAATATTTTATATAAAGAATTACCAATAATGGTTGTTCTTAAATGTCCAACGTGAAAATTTTTGGCAACGTTAGGTGATGAATAATCAATGCATATTGTTTTGCCATCACCTTCATTAGAACCGCCGTAATTTGCAGAATTAAAATAGTTATCAACAATTTGCTTTGCAAACGAAGATTTGTCCACAAAAAAATTGAGATATCCACCTTGAACTTCGATTCTATTCAAGAAATCAGGTGTTTGAATACGTTCTTTTAACTCCTGAGCAATCAGAGGCGGAGCCTTTCTGAATGTTTTGGCAAGACGGAAACAAGGAAAAGCAAAATCGCCCATTTCCGATTTTGGAGGAATTTCAATAATAGAATCAATTTCCTGTGGTGTCAGTTCGTTAATATACTGTGAAAGCAGATTAATGACTTTTTGCTTCATAAACTATAGACATCCTTTCATAAAAAATGTAGAAGAAATTACATAAAAAGTATACATAATAAATATACATAAATGTTTTGCGCATGGATAAGGCAATTAGTATCTCTTTATTCTACTACATTTTAAAAAAAATAGCTATCAAAAAATATTTGTATAATCATAAATATTATCATATAATAAAATCATATCCATATTAGAAATAAAATGACAGGGGGATTGATTTATGAAAAAGAAAAAAATTGTCAAGACGACATTAGTTTCTCTGGCAGCAATCGGGATGACATGGATTTTAAATAAAGCAATCTTTTTTTATTCTACAGTTAAACAAGTATTGAATTCGGAAAACGGGCATTTTTATAAATGGCGTTTTGGAAATATATATTATATGAAAAAAGGAGAGGGAACACCGCTGCTTCTGGTTCATGATTTGAATTGTGCATCCTCAAATTACGAATGGAAATACGTTGTTGATGATTTGTCAAAAAGACATACAGTTTATGCTATCGATCTTTTGGGCTGCGGCCATTCGGACAAGCCAAAGATGACATACACTAATTATTTATATGTACAGCTTCTCAACGATTTTGTAAAAGATGTTATTAAAGGCAAGACAGATATTATGACGAGCAACAAAGCATCTTCTTTGGCGATTATGGCTTGTCATATGGATACTTCATTATATCATAAACTTCTGTTTATTAATCCGGCGTCGGTGCGAGCGTCGTATAAGACACCGGATACAGGAAGCAAAGCACTGAAATTTGCGATGTCTATGCCTGTAATTGGTACATTGGCATATAATATCATTTTTTCATCTTTAGCTGTCAGCAGAAAGTTTGAATATGAATATATATATGATAAAGACCATATACGGAAGTCAGATATTGATGCTTATCACGAGTCAGCGCATTTAGGCGGCGCTTCATCAAGATTTTTATATGCCAGCATTCGGAGCTATTTTACAGAGGCAGGGATCGAGAGAGCGTTGAGAGCATGTGATCACAGTATTTTTATTATCAGCGGTGCGCAGAGTTTTCATGCGGAGGAAATTGCCGAAGCATATGTGACTATTAATCCGGCAATCGAAGTGTCAGTGATTGAGCATACACGGGCGCTGCCTCATGTGGAAAAGCCTGATAAAGTTGTGGAAAACTGCAGGATTTATTTGTGATATGGTTGAAAAAGGACTATATCTGTTATATAATGTAACGCGACTAATGTTTTGAAGTAAGGAGGAAACTATGCACGATTATTTGCGGGCGATAGGTTTTAGCGGAATAGATAAGGCTGAACTGAAGAAGATTTTAAAATCAGTAGCCGATGAACCAAAGTATGAATATGTGACAGATAACGGCGTAGATTCCGCCGTCGGAGAAAAATCTAAAGACTTTGCTGAACGTGTAGGTATTACACTTCGGGGAGAGTATGATGAGCATGGGGAGTTTTCATACGAGTATTATTTTCCTTATATTAAGGGTGATGAAGTTTCTGTCATTGAGGAAATTTCAGTAGAAAAGCATGCAGACAGAACGTCCTATGTGGGCATCAGTGACAATGTAAATTTGGGTGTTTCTTTAGCGTTTTATTTATTAAATATGGTAGATTATGTCGATCATGTGCACAAAGTGAGGCATGATCATGCGATAAAACCGGTGATTTTATCTGCTTTATCATTGTCAGGAAAAATTCTTCTTCCTATATATAAGGATGAAGAAGATGTACGGCGTCGCAATTCAGATCAAAAGACCAGAAACAGTCTGATTAATGCGGCAAAGCAGGGAGATCAGGAGGCGATAGAGAATCTGACATTGGAAGATTTGGATTTGTTTTCTGCGGTTTCTAAACGGGCGCGTAAGGAAGATGTTCTTAGTATTGTAGAATCCTATTTTATGCCATTTGGTATTGCCTGTGATGAATATTCCGTGTTGGGGACAATTATTGATTTTGAAGATACGGTCAACAGTTACACCGGTGAGGAACTTTGCCTGCTGAAATTGGAGTGCAATGATCTTATTTTTGATGTTTGTATCAATAAAAAAGATTTGTTTGGTGAACCGGCAATCGGACGCCGGTTTAAAGGAAACATATGGATGCAGGGCTGTGTAGAATTTATGACTGTGTAGAAACTACTTGACTTTTTTTTCGGTTTATTATAAGATAGGAGCGATAAAAGGGAGTAGTTGGCATCTTAGTTATGCGATATAATCGTCAGGACGTTGGCAGCAACCGGTTGTATATGAAATAACGAGACTTTTATTTCTGATATTCAGATTAAAGTCTCTTTTTTTATACCGTGAGTCCGGAATACGGAGGTGACTCTGAGGGCAGCGGCAGGCATTTCCGGAAATATTGCAATTCTTCAGCGGATAACAGCTTCTTTTTATTATATTGGGATTATTATTCCCGGATGGAGAATCAAAAAACATAATTAGAGAAAGAGGAGTGGTTTTTATTGGATTCGATTCCCCAACAAATATTGTTACAGGTTATATTAATTCTTGTAAACGCATTTTTTGCATCGGCTGAGATTGCCGTCATTTCACTGAATGTTCCTATGCTGCGCAAACAGGCGGAAGAAGGCAATAAAACAGCAAAAAGCTTATTAAAAATGGCGGAAGAGCCGTCAGGATTTTTGTCAACGATTCAGATCGGTATTACATTGGCAGGATTTTTGGGAAGTGCCTTTGCTGCTGAGAACTTCGCGGATTATCTTGTAAACTGGATCTATTACGGTATTGGTTTTACAGGGCTGAGTTTGGCAGCGCTGCATACAATTTCCGTTGTTATCGTAACGATTATCCTTTCTTATTTTACACTGATTTTCGGTGAACTTGTACCAAAACGTATTGCAATGCAGAAATCTTATCAGGTAGCTAAACTGGCATGCGGTATCATTCGCACAATTGCATTCATTATGAAACCGGTCATTGCATTCTTGTCATTATCGACCAATCTGATGCTTCGTCTGCTGCATTTAAAAACAGAAGCACAGGAAGAAGAGGTAACGGAAGATGAAATTCGTCTGCTGGTCGATCTTGGAGAAGAGAAAGGTATATTAGACGAGAGCGAAAAGCAGTGGATTCAAAATGTATTCAGACTCGATGATATGTCAGTGAAAAATATTATGACACACAGCACAGAATGTATATGTATCAGTGTACATTCGGAATTGGGTGAAGTAGAAAAAGTCATAGAAGAAAGCGGTCGTTCCAGATTTCCGGTCTATGATAAAAATAAGAATGATATTATCGGCATGCTGCATGCAAAGGATTTCTTTATTAATCTGAGAAAATATCCACAGATCAAGTTGTCTGACATGGTAAGACCGGCATATTTTGTTCCGGAAAATGTATCGGCGGATGTTGTATTAAAGGATATGCAGAAGAATAAAATTCATTTTGCAGTCGTCATCGATGAATTTGGAGAGTTCAGCGGCATTGTAACATTGGAAGACCTTCTGGAAGTCATTGTGGGCAACATTTATGATGAATATGATACCCATGAGGAACAGGTTATTACAGAAGATGGGGAAAACCGATGGATTATCCATGGCAATGTAGATCTGTATGAGTTAAAAGATGAGACAGGTATTCCAATCAATCTTGACGATAATTATGATACATTAAATGGTTTTATTTATTCATATATTAACAGGATACCTAAGGACGGTGAGACATTTGACATAGAGGTGGAGAACTATAAAATTTACGTCCGGAAAGTATCCAACAAAAGTATTGATGAAGTGTTGATTGTCAAAGAAGAAAAGGAACAAGCATCAGACAGTGAAGAAGACAATGAACAGGAAAAATCGTAAATAAAAAATGCGTGTCGGCGAGGCACGCATTTTTTATTTCTGTTTCACGTGAAACGACGGTGTAGAGATTTTATTTTCCCACACCATCGTCAATTCTTTTTCATTGGTGTCGGTGTCAATATTTTCAGACTGAATAATAAAATGTTCTCGCTGATAAAAAGCAATGGCGCGGGTATTTTTTTGATAAACATTTAAACTCAGAGCAGGTTTGATATTTTTGACATAGTTTAATAACTGTGTTCCGATGCCTTTGGATCGGGCTTCTTTTTTTACAAATATGCCTGCGATGTAGTGATTCATCAGACCGATGAAACCGTTGATCAGATGGGCATCATCTTCATAAACATATAATTGGGCCTGAGGCAGCATGGTTTTAACCATGTCGTAATGACTGATCCAATATTCTTTTGGAATAAAACTGTGCGCTTCCATGTTGGCATTCAGCCATATTTGCATCAAATCATTCAGATCCTTTTTTTGATAAATCCGTATCATAGTATATCCTTCAAAAGTTTACATAACATATATTTATGATCTGCTGTATAAACAGCCGTCTCCGCCCATAAGCGCGGTCATTTCTTCAATGCGTTCCAATGGAAACGGCGGCTGTGACAGGGGCTTCATGGCAATAGACATTAATTTCATAGGATTATCATCTGCTGCAGTTCTGTTTGAACTTAAGTGACCGCACCTTCGGCAGCGATGGATAATTGCCCATTCACCGTTTTTTCGTACCCATACGCCGAC
Source organism: Candidatus Scybalocola faecipullorum (assembly GCA_018716485.1). Lineage (GTDB taxonomy): Bacteria > Bacillota > Clostridia > Lachnospirales > Lachnospiraceae > Scybalocola_A > Scybalocola_A faecipullorum. Next base: position 6,762 of record DVJY01000050.1, on the reverse strand, counting down.
AGGATCCATAATACCGCCGCAGTCTGCTTCCCTGTCACCCGGTTCGATATCTAAATGAAGACTGGAGAGGCAGTTGGGGCAGTGATTGCGATGGCCGCTGCCAGCTCCGGCAGACACGACCGGCCGTCCGCATACTTTGCAAGTAAAGCTGTCTTGGCAGCTATGAGTTTTATAATATCCTTTCTCATATTGTTTTCTTTTATTTTCTCTGTTCATCTTAGTTCTCTCCTTAATCGATGGAACGAACTATTGAATCATTGATAAATACTTTTTTAAGGCATCACGATATTTCTGCGTAAGCATTAAATATTGATGCTGTTCATCGTCTGTCCATTCGTTCCAGATTTTATTTTCAATTTCAAATAGCGGGTAAATTTTTTCTGCGGCAAAAGACTTGCCTTTTTCTGTTAAACAAACAACCGTATTTCTTCCTTTTCCCGGTTTAAGATATATGATTTCATCTTTTTCCAGTTTACGGATTGCAGAATTAATTGTCTGGCGGCTGATGCCGGTTAATTTACTGATATCACTTTGCAGACACTGATCCCCTTTTTCGCAGATAACATATAAAATATTCTGAACACTGTCTGAAATACCCATTTTGACAGCAGCATCATGATAGAGTGCGTTGATTTCGCCAGCCAGATAAGTATAGTGCTCAGCTTTTAAATAGTGCATGAATTCATCCCCTTTTTTTGTCCGATTTCATACATTTATTATATCCGATTTCATACATATGTCAAGAGTATTTCTGACAATTTGTATGATTTTACTTGGTCTACGCTTCGTAGACTGCAGTGAAACAGTTCGTGTATTGCGGTTTCACGTGAAACTGATGTAAGATAGTCTCATCAGAACAAGAAGGGAAGTGACTTGATGGATTCAGAAAAAACAGGTCAGCTGATTGCTGCCTGCCGAAAGGAAAAGAGACTTACACAAAAGGAACTCGCCGCAAAATTGGGCGTGACCAATAAAGCTATATCGAAATGGGAAACCGGACAAGGGATGCCGGATATCAGTATACTTTTAAAATTGAGTGAAATATTGGAAGTATCTGTGGAAGAATTGCTGAGCGGAGAAAAAGTAGAGAAAGAGACTTTAAAAGCAGCAGAACCGGCAGAGATTCCACCGATTAAGACACATATAAAAAATGTATGCATGCAGAAATTAAAAACTATTCATATTGGAAAATGGACAGTTATCGGTACTTTATTGTTTGCTGCAGCGGCAGTTTTATTGGCGGCTCAGCTTTGGTACGTTGCAGCGGGCAAACGGTATGACGCAGAATACATATGGGACTGGATGTTTTGGGGATTTAACGGTTGTGTGCTTATACTGCTTTATCTCGGTGGATTGTGTCTGAGAAGACTGAGAAAACTGTGGAAACATCCTCTATTTATCGCTGTGATGATTGCGGCATTTGGTTTTGACATTCTATTCGGGGCACTGACGTCCCACTCTGTTCGTTCCATTGTCAGCATATCTCCGGATATGAGTACAGCTATGGTGCTGAAAGAAAATACTTCTGATGGCAAAGTGACTGTATACAGAAACAGAAGATTATGGTTTGTAAAACCGGCGGAAAGTTTTCCGTTTTCAGTCGACGAGATGAAGCTGCAGTGGCTTACAGGTGATGCTTGTGCTGTGACTTATGTTTCGTCGGATGATCATGGGCTGCATCAGTATGTCGTTACTTATGGAGATCGGAGCGGCGGCATTTCATACTACTATGTACAAAATGCCGTTCTCGGTCAATGGTATACAGATGATAATGAATATGCATTGAATGTAATGGATGGCACCGAAGGGGGCATCTATTTAACGACACCTGAAGGGGAGGAATTTTACAGTTATGATCAATGTATGCAGTATGGTACATTGGCACTTGTCTTTCCCAGAGAAGAACCGAAGTGGACACTTGTGATGAATAAAGATTGTGAAATTGACAGCGGAACAGATTTGGTCAAAGAAGGCGGCACACTGACATTATGCAGGGTCAGTATGGATAAAACAGCGCCTATCCTTCTGAATCGCGTGAATAAAGGAGGCGTGTGATGACCATGCATAAGCATAAAAAGATATTGATTACGGCGGCAGCAGCTGTTATTGTTTTGGCAGCAGCAGCTACTGCATGGTTTATGATCCATCGGGCAGAATCCTTAAGTGAGGGCGCAAAGCGGTTTGCCCTTAAAGAAGTTTGTCTTGAAAAAAATGGTATTGCAGCCATCACACAGCAGATCAGGACGGCTACTGAAGTACCGGATTCGGCATATATTGCTTATTTTGAAGCATGGCTGACAAAAGACGGGTTTGTAGAAAATTTTAAGATGACACTGGATGCTTTTGATGATCAGGGAAATTATACACAAACATATACTTATAATTATAATGACTCAAAACACGAAATTGTATGCGGCAGCAGTGTGACGACGATTTTGCCCACATATGAGCAGCCGAACAGTGCACTGGATTATATTGATGCACAAATAAAAACACTGCCGCTGGCTTCGCAGATGCAGTTGCTGGATTTTGAGCATTTTACTTTGGTTTTCCAGCCTGATATTCAGCTGGAGGCGGGAACACCTGTCATAGAAGCCGACAGCAGCGGTCAGTTTCCTTTGCTGTCCTATGAGGATTATCAGCAGGGCTTGGGCGGTGTCAGTGACGGAAGTTCAAGCGTTATTATTTCACTGACAGATGGTACAGGAGCGACCGGACAGCAGATTCGTTATTTATGCCAGGCAGCAGATGAAGAAAGTCTTTCGGGAAATCCGGAAACAACGATGCAAAGTGACTATAGAATTCAAAACGGTGAATTGTATTTGACGGGAGACTGCGGCGAAACATGGATTTCGGCAGGACTGAGCGAGGCGCAGCTTCAGGAAACGCTGGAAACTTATCATATGGGCAATATTTTGGCGCAGGACAGCTTTTATGCTGACGGCAGCGGAACATATATGTTTTTTTACGGAAAGATACCTACATTAAAAATCACGGAAGACAGCGGCAGTACATGGAGAGAAATTACCTTTGACAGAGAAATGCCAAGAACGGTGACACGGCGGATTATTCGTTTCCTTGATGATGAAAACGGGTATGCGGCATTGGGAACAGACTGGTCTATGGGTACGGGAGAAGCGCTGTTTCTCTATTGGACCCATGACGGCGGTCAGACGTGGGAAGAATTGGAACTTCCTACCGTGGACGGACAAATGCTTGGCGGCATTGCATTTGCAGATACACAGATAGGCATATTGACCGTGGAGCGGGTATCAGCAGAAGATCCGTGGCTTGTGACATATTATACGGAAGATGGCGGCAAAAATTTTGAAACACTGGAACTTCCGTGGGAGGATATTCCTGAAGAAGTCCAGTATTTAAGCCGTGTGGACAGTCTGACCTATGAAGATGGACAGTATGTGCTGATTATGGGGCAGGGACTGTCAGGCAATCAGAAAGTAAAGTTTACAAGCCAGTCGGTTGAGAGCGGATGGCAATTTGAAGAAAATTATATAGGGACCGTCCACACAGTCGGATAAACGGTCCCTAAAGATTAAAGCTTCTTTACAAATAGTGCCCGGATGGCATTTAAGACGGCAATGATCATGACGCCGACATCTGCGAAGATGGCCAGCCACATGTTGGCAATGCCTATGGCGCCGAGAAACAGGCAGATCAACTTGATGCCGATGGCAAATACAATATTTTCATATACAATGCGGAGACATTTTTTAGATATTTTAATGGCTTTGGATATTTGCATCGGATCATCATCCATAAGAACAACATCTGCGGCTTCAATGGCAGCATCGGAACCCATAGCGCCCATGGCGATACCTATATCTGCCCGGCGAAGCACTGGGGCGTCATTGATACCGTCGCCGACAAAGGCAAGTTTATCATTGCCGGACTTTGTATTTAATAATTCTTCCACTTTTGCAACTTTATCTGCCGGAAGCAGCTGACTGTATACGGTGTCAATATGGAGTTGTGAAGCCACATGGTCGGCAGCTTTGGCAATATCACCGGTCAGCATCACTGTCTTTTTAATGCCGGACTTTTTCAGGGCCTCAATGGCGGCTTTGGAGTTTGGCTTCACAATATCCGAAATGACAATATGTCCCGCGTATTTTCCGTCAATGGCCATGTGAATAATAGTACCGGCGCTGTGACAGCTGATATATGAAATACCTAAATGTTCCATCAGTTTGTCATTGCCTGCGGCAATCTGATGACCGTCTACACAGGCGGTGATGCCATTGCCGCTGATTTCCCGAATATCGCTGACGCGGGAACGGTCAATTTCTCTGCCGTGTGCTTTTTGCAGACTTTTGCTGATCGGATGTGAAGAAGCGCTTTCTGCAAGAGCGGCATATTCCAAAAGTTTGGCGCCTTCTATTTGGTTGTGGTGAATACCGTCAACTTCAAATACGCCCTGAGTCAGTGTTCCGGTTTTGTCAAAGACGACAATTTTGGTCTGTGACAATGTTTCAAGATAATTGGAGCCTTTGACGAGTACTCCGGATTTGCTGGCGCCGCCGATACCTGCAAAAAAACTGAGAGGAATGCTGATGACAAGGGCGCACGGGCAGCTGATGACGAGGAATGTCAATGCCCGGTAAATCCATGTGCCCCAGGCGGCAGGGATTCCCATAAACAGCATACGCACGATTGGCGGAAGAATAGCCAGCGCCAGTGCGGCAAAGCATACAGCCGGCGTATAAATGCGGGCGAATTTGGAGATAAAATCTTCGGATTTGGATTTGCGTGAACTGGCATTTTCCACAAGGTCAAGAATTTTGGAAACTGTAGATTCGCCAAATTCCTTGGTTGTCTGAATTTTCAGTACGCCGGTCATATTAATACAGCCGCTGATAATTTCGTCGCCGCTTTTAACTTCACGGGGAAGGCTTTCTCCTGTCAGCGCACTTGTATTTAAAGTGGAAGCGCCTTCGGTAACAATACCGTCAATCGGCACTTTTTCACCGGGCTGAACAATGATCATCGTGCCGATGGCAACTTCATCAGGATCAACCTTTTCAAGTTTTCCGTCATGCTCGATATTGGCATAGTCCGGACGGATATCCATCAGATCGCTGATATTTCTGCGGCTTTTGCCGACAGCATAGCTTTGGAATAATTCGCCGATCTGATAAAAGAGCATAACGGCAATGGCTTCAATATAGTCGCCGCTCTGCTCATAAAGCGCCAGTGCGATGGCGCCCACAGTAGCGATGGCCATAAGAAAATTTTCATCAAATACCTGTCGGTTTTTAATCCCCTTGAGGGCTTTGAGCAATATATCATAGCCAATGATCAGGTAAGGAATTAAATATAAAATAAATTTTAAAATGCCCGAAACAGGGATAAAGTTCAGCCCAATTAATAAAAGGGCTGCGATGATAATACGGATCAACATTTTTTTCTGCTTTTTATTCATAACCGATCACCTTTAAAAAGTTTTATTAAATATATGCTTATTTATTCATATATTAATGAAAATAAAGCGGATTTGCTCCGCTTTATTTTTTAAAGAAAGATTTCACAGTCATCTTCCACTTTTTTGCAGTTTTTGCGGACTGCCTGCATCACTGTCTTTGGGTCATGACCATCAGCAAATTCAACGATCATCTTCAATGTCATGAAATTAACTGTGGCATCTTTAACGCCCTCTGTCTTTTTGGCTGCATCTTCCATTTTGTTGGCGCAGTTGGCACAATCCACATCAATCTTATACGTTTTTTTCATCACTTTTCTTCTCCTTTATTAATAATTTTTATTTATGAACAATTAAATGAATGTTTAATTGATGATTTAAATATATACCCGCCAACAGATAAAGTCAATAGGAAAATTGATTTTTTTTTCGGTTAATATTATAATCATAAAAAGCTGTGAATTTATGGAAAGGGCGATCGATTATGGCAGTAAAAGAATTACCGCACAATCACGGACAGAGTATGGAAAAACATGGGCGTATCCCCCAAGTGCAGGAGTTTCAGGAGGCAGCAGATATATTTAAACAGATGAGCGACGGCAATCGTATTCGCATATTCTGGCTTTTGTGCCATTGCGAAGAATGTGTGGTCAATATCTCTTCAATGGTAGAGATGAGCAGTCCGGCAGTGTCGCATCATTTAAAACAGCTTAAAGCGGCAAAACTGATTGTCAGCCGCCGCGTGGGCAAGGAAGTTTATTATAAAGCGGCAGATACAAAGGAAGCGTCGCTGCTGCATGAAATGATTGAAAAATTGGTGGAAATAGCGTGTCCGGCATCAGAGAAAGAGTAGAAGTTTAAATATGAATTTTGGCATTATTCTGTTAAAACTGCCGCATTGATGAATTATCATTGATGCGGCAGTTTTTTTATGACTTTGGCGTCAGGCGGTTTATCATCATGGTTTGTAGTTCGTATTCGGGACAGCCTTCCAGCGCCGGCGCAGCACATGGGCGGCCAATTTCGGACGGCGGTCGCGAGTTAAAACGCCTTTTCGGTTGCCGCCGACGCGCATCGTTCCCTGAACAGTGGCGAAGTCAGCAAAATTCCAGACTAATTCACCGATAAGCAAGTCTAAGCCGGTGCCATCCTTCGCTATAATCGGAGCAAATTTCATCAATTTCGATATTTCCCAACCTCAAGGTGTACTTTCGGGATGATAACGATAACGATGCCCGCGCCAAGAATGCGGAATACCGTTCAGCGAAGATAAGCAACGACACCTTCGAGTTCCTTATGCATTATCTGTCGGAATACCGGAGTCT